>CP081940.1:668204-1336408 GCA_019823025.1 Methylophilales bacterium
ATTTTGATCTTGCTTGTTTTCTATCATTTACCCCTGCAGTATCCAAACTACCTCTAACCATATGGTAACGAACACCAGGTAAATCTTTAACTCTTCCACCCCTGAGTAATACAACAGAGTGCTCCTGTAAATTATGGCCTTCTCCACCAATATAACTAATTACTTCATAACCCGTTGTAAGTTTTACCTTTGCAACCTTCCTTAAAGCTGAGTTAGGCTTCTTTGGTGTTGTTGTATAAACCCTGGTACATACGCCTCTTTTCTGGGGAGAAGCATTTAATGCTGGTACTTTACTCTTTTCAATAACTCTCTTACGAGGTTTACGTATTAATTGGTTAATTGTAGGCATCTAATTTCCTTAATATTTAAGTTCTTTTAATTTTAAAATTTATAAAAAGACGAGAATTGTATTTTGCTTCTAACATAATGTCAATTTAAATTGATAATTACTTAGCATCATCAACTTTTTCTTCAGTTTTATCTTCTTCACTTACTTTTAAAGTAGTATCATCAGATTTTTCATCATTATTAGTTTCAAATGCAGCCTCAGCTTCCACCAACGCTGCTGACCTCTCGTCTGGCTCATTAGAAGCATTCTTACTTGCTTCAAGTTTCGCTTTCCTATTTAAATGATGTGCCATACCAGAACCAGCTGGGATTAATCTTCCAACTATCACGTTCTCTTTTAATCCTCTGAGCTCGTCTCGTTTACCAAGAATAGCCGCCTCAGTTATAACCCTTGTAGTTTCTTGGAAAGAAGCTGCAGAAATAAATGAATCAGTTGCCAGTGAAGCTTTAGTAATTCCCTTCAGGACGTACTCAAATTCTGCAGGTTTTTTCTTTTCAGCAATTATCTCTTCATTAACATTCAGTAGCTCAGCTCTCTCGACTTCTTCTCCCGGTATAAAGTGAGTGTCACCTTTTTTAGTAATCCTTACCCTTCTTAACATTTGCCTAACTATTACTTCAATATGTTTATCGTTGATTAACACACCTTGAAGTTTATAAACTTCTTGAACTTCATCAATAATATATCTAGCTAATGCTTCTGGGCCCCTTAACTCTAGGATATCTGCTGGATCCTCTGGCCCATCAACAATTACTTCACCTTTATTTACTATCTGACCATCGTGAGCCGTGACATGCTTATCTTTTGGAATAAGAAATTCCTTAGCTTCCCCATCTTCAGAAGTTATCACAAGTCTTTGCTTACCTTTAGTGTCCTTACCAAAGGATACCGTTCCAGTCATTTCTGCTAATACGCCAGCATCTTTAGGTGAACGGGCCTCAAATAATTCAGCTACTCTTGGAAGTCCGCCAGTAATATCTCTTGTTTTTGATGCTTCTTGTGGGATTCTAGCTAATACATCTCCTACAGCTACATTTTGATTGTCATTTACAGTAATAATGTAACCTTTTTGGAAGGTAACATTAACTGGGCTATCAGAGTTGATTAATTTAACCTCTTCATTTTTTTCATTCAATAATTTTATTTGAGGTCTAGTACCCTTAGATGAACCAACTTTTTGTTTAGCATCAATCACTTCTAGTGTTGATAATCCTGTAATGTCATCAATTTTCTTCTCTACAGTAACCCCTTCTTCCACATTTTCGAATTTAATCTTCCCTGCATATTCAGATATTATTGGTCTTGTATGTGGGTCCCACTGTGCCAAAATACCTCCTGCTTCAACTTTATCGCCATCAGAACCTAAGAGTGTTGCGCCGTAAGGAACCTTGTGGCTCTCTTTTTCTCTTCCGTTTTCATCCTCAATAAAAAATTCACTATTTCTTGAGATTATTACTTTCTCAGATTTTGCATTGGTAACGTAACGCATCGTTGCAGTAAACCTTAATCTTCCCGAAGATTTAATTTCAATCTGGTTTGCTGAAGCAGCTCTAGATGCAGCGCCACCTATATGAAAAGTTCTCATCGTTAATTGTGTTCCAGGCTCACCAATTGATTGAGCCGCTATAACACCAACTGCCTCGCCCTGATTTATTAATGAGCCTCTTCCCAAATCGCGTCCGTAACAAGTAGCACAAATTCCATAACGAGTATTACAAGTTAGCGCTGTTCTTACTTTTACTTCATCAATACCTAATTTTTCAATCTGATCAACTTCACCCTCTGATAGAAGAGTACCTGATGCAAATAGTACTTCTTGTGTCTCTGGATTTAAAATATCTAATGCTGCTGCTCTTCCTAAAATTCTATCTTTAAGTGGCTCAACAACTTCGCCCCCTTTAACAAGTGCTTTAGTAAGAAGTCCATCATCAGTACCACAATCATGCTCAGTAACAACCAGGTCTTGTGTAACATCAACTAATCTTCTTGTAAGGTAACCTGAGTTAGCTGTTTTTAAAGCAGTGTCAGCAAGCCCCTTTCTTGCTCCGTGAGTTGAAATAAAATATTGAAGTACATTTAATCCATCCCTAAAGTTAGTTTTAATAGGTGTTTCAATAATTGAGCCATCTGGTCTTGCCATTAGCCCTCTCATTCCAGCAAGTTGTCTAACTTGTGCAGCTGAGCCTCTTGCTCCTGAATCAGCCATCATATAAATAGCATTAAAAGATTCTTGATTAATTTGATTTCCTTTATCATCCTTTAATATTTTTCCTGATAAGTCCTTGACGGGCTCCTCTTTAATCTTCCTCATCATTGCATCGGCAATTGTATCCCCCGTTCGTGACCAAATATCAACAACCTTGTTATACCTTTCGCCTTGGGTTAACAAACCTGAAGAGTATTGGCCTTGAATCTCTTGTACTTCCGAATCAGCCTGCTCGATGAGTTTTACCTTTTCTTCTGGAACTAACATATCGTGAACACTAATTGACATTCCAGCTTTTGTTGCAAATTCAAAACCTTTATTTTTAAGGTTGTCAGATAGAATTACAGTATCTCTGATACCAATCTTTCTAAATCCAACATTAATTAATCTTGAAATTTCTTTCTTGTTTAAAGTTTTGTTTAGTAGATCAAAAGAGAGTCCCTGTGGAAGTATTTCAGATAATAATGCTCTACCACATGTTGTTTCGTATCTTTTTACTTTTGAAGTTTTACTATTATCAAAGTTTATTTCACTCTCATTAATACGTACTGTTACTTTTGCATGAAGATCAACAAACCCTTGATCATAAGCCTTTCTTAATTCATCTATATCTGCAAATTTCATGCCTTCACCTTTTGCAGCAATTCTTTCTCTAGTCATATAATAAAGACCTAGAACAATATCTTGCGATGGCACAATAATAGGTTCGCCATTAGCGGGTGAAAGTACATTATTTGAGGCCAACATAAGTGTTCTCGCTTCCATCTGGGCTTCGAGTGACAATGGAACATGAACAGCCATTTGATCACCATCAAAGTCAGCATTAAAAGCTGCACAAACTAAAGGGTGAAGCTGAATCGCTTTACCTTCAATTAATACTGGCTCAAAAGCTTGAATTCCAAGTCTATGAAGCGTAGGCGCCCTATTAAGAAGAACTGGGTGTTCACGAATTACATTTTCAAGAATATCCCATACTTCAGGGCCTTCTGCTTCAACAATTTTCTTTGCATTTTTAATTGTTGTTGCTAACCCCTGTAATTCCAACTTATTAAAAATAAAAGGTTTAAATAATTCTAGAGCCATCTTTTTTGGCAGACCACATTGATGAAGCTTTAACTGTGGTCCAACTACAATTACTGATCGACCAGAATAATCAACCCTTTTACCAAGTAAATTTTGTCTAAACCTTCCGCCTTTACCCTTAATCATATCTGCTAAGGATTTTAGTGGTCGTTTATTAGCTCCTGTCATAATTTTTCCACGTCTACCATTATCTAGAAGGGAATCAACAGCTTCTTGCAACATTCTTTTTTCATTTTTAACAATAATCTCAGGGGCTCTTAAATCAATTAGTCGCCTTAATCGATTATTTCTATTTATAACTCTTCTGTATAAATCATTTAAATCTGAAGTTGCAAATCTTCCTCCGTCAAGAGGAACAAGTGGTCTCAACTCAGGGGGAAGTACAGGTAAAACTTTAAGAATCATCCATTCAGGTTTAATGCCAGATGTTTGGAAGGCTTCTAAAACCTTTAATCGTTTTGCTATTTTCTTTACTTTTGCATCGGAAGTAGTTTTTTCAAGTTCCTCTTTAAGTTTTTCAATTTCTTCTGTTAACCTTATTGACTTAAGGAGCTCTTCAATACCTTCAGCTCCCATTATTGCTTTAAACTCATCGCCATGTTGCTCTGAAAATTTTAAATAATCATCTTCTGATAAAATCCTACCGACTTGAAGCTCAGGATCAGCAATCATATGATTTTCAGTCACTATATATGCTTCAAAATAAAGCACGCGCTCAATATCTCTTAATGGAATATCGAGTACCATACCCAACCTACTTGGTAAGCTCTTTAAAAACCATATATGAGCAACTGGGCTTGCAAGTTCAATTATCCCCATACGTTCTCTTCGAACTTTTGATAATGTTACTTCTACACCACATTTCTCACATATAACACCTCGATGTTTAAGGCGTTTATATTTTCCACAAAGACATTCATAGTCTTTTACTGGACCAAATATTTTTGCACAGAAAAGCCCATCTCTCTCAGGCTTAAAAGTTCTATAGTTGATAGTTTCTGGCTTTTTTACTTCACCATATGACCATGATCTAATTTTTTCAGGAGAAGCAAGTGCAATCCTGATAGCATCAAATTCTTCTTGTTGGGTGTTGTTTCTGAACAAGTCTAATAAAGCTTTCATTTACAATCTTCTCCTTAGTTTCTATCAAGATCAATATCAATCGCCAAAGAACGAATTTCTTTGGTAAGAACATTAAATGACTCTGGCATACCAGCATCAATTTTATGTTCACCTTTAACAATGTTTTCATAAACCTTTGTTCTTCCAGAAACATCATCTGATTTAACAGTTAACATTTCTTGGAGTGTATAAGAGGCTCCATAAGCTTCCAATGCCCATACCTCCATCTCACCAAATCTTTGTCCACCAAATTGTGCCTTACCGCCCAATGGTTGTTGTGTTACTAAAGAATAAGGTCCAGTTGAACGAGCATGCATCTTATCGTCAACAAGGTGATGAAGTTTCAGAATATGCATATAACCCACAGTTACTGGTCTATCAAAAGCATCTCCTGATCTTCCGTCAAATAATCGAACTTGTGTTTTTTTCGCTGCAAACTTAAGTAGCTTTGTATGTTCGTGGTCATCGGGATAAGCAATATCTAACATATCCTGAATATCTGATTCTGCTGCCCCATCAAATACTGAAGTTGCGAATGGCACACCTTGAATTAGATTTTCAGCAAGCTCTGTAACTTCGTTGTTTTTTAGCCCCTTAATATCTTCTTTCTTACCTGTTGAAGAATTATAGATTTTATCAAGCAATCCTCTTACTTCATTGATGTTCTTATTCTCATTAAGTGCCTCATCAATTCTCTTTCCAAGTCCTTTAGCTGCCCAACCAAGGTGCATTTCTAATACCTGACCAATATTCATTCTTGATGGGACACCAAGAGGATTTAAAACTACATCCAAGGTCGTTCCGTCTGACATATATGGCATATCCTCAACTGGTACAATTTTAGATATCACACCCTTGTTTCCGTGTCTTCCAGCCATTTTATCTCCTGGCTGAATTCTACGTTTGACTGCCATATAGACTTTGACCATTTTTTGAACACCTGGAGGTAACTCATCACCTTGAGTTAACTTTCTTTTTTTCTCATCGAATCTTGAATCAAATTCTTTCTTAGCTTTATTTAAATTTTCTTTAAGTGCTTCTAAGTTTTTAGAATCTTTATCATCGGACAATCTAATATCAAATCTGTCATATCTATCAATGTCAGATAATATTTCTTTAGTTACTTTGGCTCCTTTTTTTAGACCCTTAGGACCACCAGCAATAGATTTTCCAACAATTAACTTCTCGAGTCGGCTAAATGTATCTTCCTCTACAATCCTTAATTGATCTGCCAAATCCTTCTGATATGCATCTAATTGGGCATTTATGATTTGCTCAGCACGGGCATCACGATCAATACCTTCTC
The DNA here is from genome assembly GCA_019823025.1 of Methylophilales bacterium. Lineage (NCBI taxonomy): Bacteria > Pseudomonadati > Pseudomonadota > Betaproteobacteria > Nitrosomonadales > Methylophilales bacterium. The sequence goes on from CP081940.1 coordinate 674,271, forward strand.
TAGTAAACACCTGCACATCAATTATCGTCCCTGCTTGTCCTGAAGGAACTCTTAAACTGGTATCCTTAACATCTGAAGCTTTCTCACCAAATATTGCCCTTAATAATTTTTCTTCTGGTGTAAGTTGTGTTTCTCCTTTTGGTGTAACCTTTCCTACTAGAACATCTCCAGCTTCAACTTCAGCGCCAATATGGATAATGCCTGCTTCATCAAGTCTTCCAAGCATACTCTCTGATAAATTAGAAATGTCTCTTGTAATTTCTTCAGGCCCAAGCTTTGTGTCTCTTGCCACAACCTGTAACTCTTCAATATGAATTGATGTGTATCTATCATCAGAAACTACTCTTTCTGAAATTAAGATTGAATCTTCAAAGTTGTAACCGTTCCATGGCATAAAACCAACCAACATATTCTGACCGAGAGCGAGTTCGCCAACATCTGTTGAAGCCCCATCAGCAATAATATCGCCTCTTTCTATTTTATTTCCAATCTTAACAAGAGGTTTTTGGTTAATATTTGTATTTTGATTTGATCTTGTATATTTTGTTAAGTTATAAATATCAACTCCCACTTCACCTTGAGTGGCCTCTTTATCATTAACTTTAATTACAATTCTTTGAGAATCAACATAATCAACTACTCCGCCTCTCTTAGCTTGTACTGTTGTTCCTGAGTCAGTTGCAACTGTTCTCTCAATACCCGTCCCAACTAGCGCTTTTTCTGCGCGCAGACATGGTACTGCTTGTCTTTGCATGTTTGCACCCATTAATGCCCTATTAGCATCGTTATGCTCTAAGAAGGGAATTAATGACGCCGCTACGGACACAATTTGGCCTGGCGCAACATCCATATAATTAACGTTTTCATTACTAGCCAAAGTAAATTCATTTTTGAATCTTGATGAAACAAGCGTTTCTTTAAATTCACCTTTATCATTTAATTCTGAATTGGCTTGGGCAATTGTATAGTCGCTTTCTTCAATTGCAGATAAATAATCTATACCTTTTTTAACCTTACCGCTTTCAACAACTCTGTATGGAGTTTCTAAAAATCCATATTTATTTGTTTTTGCAAATAATGCTAAAGAATTAATAAGTCCAATATTTGGACCCTCTGGGGTTTCAATAGGACAAACTCTTCCGTAATGAGTCGAGTGTACATCCCTAACCTCAAACCCTGCTCGCTCTCTAGTAAGTCCACCAGGACCGAGAGCAGAAATTCTTCTTTTGTGAGTAATTTCAGATAGTGGATTTGTTTGGTCCATAAATTGTGATAACTGAGATGATCCAAAAAATTCCCTAATTGCACTAGAAATTGGTTTTGAATTTATTAAGTCATGCGGCATTAAATTATCTGCTTCAGCTTGGCCTAACCTCTCTTTTACTGCTCTCTCAACTCTGACCAACCCAGTCCTAAACTGATTCTCTACTAACTCACCAACAGATCGAATTCTTCTATTTCCAAGATGATCAATATCGTCAATTTCTCCACGACCATTTCTTAGTTCAACCAAGATTCCAACCACTGCCAAAATATCTTCTTTGCTTAAAATAGATTCGCCTTCATCTGAGTTGTGATCTATGTGTCCCTGCAATTTTTGCATCCATGGAGCGAATTGCTCAGCATTTTTCGGATAAGCTCTTTTGTTAAATTTCATTCTTCCAACACTAGATAAATCATATCTTTCATGTTTAAAAAACATACCTTCAAATAGATTTTCTACTGAGTCTGCTGTTGGCGGCTCACCTGGTCTCATCATCCTGTAAATCGCTACTTTTGCTTCGTATTGATCTGGTATTTCATCAGTTGTAAGAGTTTGTGAGATAAAGTCGCCATGATCTAGATCATTGGAATACAGCGTTTGAAATGTATCAATGCCATTCTCAATAATTTTTTCTAGGATAGGGTATGAATTTCCTTCTTCATCTTTTTTACTTTCAGCTAATGCAATTTCTTCATTCGCACCAAGAAGAACTTCACCAGTTTCTTTATCTATAATTGATTTTGCAAGCTTCTTACCTTCAAGGAATGAGCTATCAACAACAATTGTTTTAATTCCTGATTTTTCTATCTCTCTAATATGCTTTACTGTAATTCTTTTGTCTTTAGCAATTATTAAATTACCTTTTTTGTCTTTAATATCAAACTTTGCAATTTCACCTCTTAGTCTTGATGGAACTAATTCAAATTCAACTTTCTTACCTTTGACAAAAAAAGTATCGAAATCATAAAATGTTTCTAATATTTGATCCGATGTTAAACCTAATGCCTTGAGTAATGTTGTGACAGGCATTTTCCTTCTTCGATCAATTCTAAAATATAAATAGTCTTTAGGATCAAATTCAAAATCTAACCAAGAACCTCTGTAAGGAATTACCCTTGCTGAAAATAGAAATTTTCCAGAGCTATGAGTTTTACCTTTATCGTGCTCAAAAAATACACCCGGACTTCTATGTAACTGAGAAACAATAACTCTCTCTGTTCCGTTAATGACAAACGATCCATTCTGTGTCATTAATGGAATTTCACCCATGTATACATCAGACTCTTTAACTTCTTTGATGGTAGGCTGAGATGCCTCTTTATCCATTATTGTGAGCCTCACTGCAGCCCTCAGAGGAACACCATATGTTAAACCACGTTGTTGACATTCTTTTACGTCAAATTCTACCTTTCCTAATTTATAACTTACATAATCTAATTTTGCATAACCTGAATGACTAGAAATTGGGAAAAGAGAGTTGAATGTCGATTGAAGACCTTCGTCTTTCCTATCTTCTAGTGGCACATCTAATTGAAGAAAATTTTTGTAAGACTCAAGTTGCATCTCAAGTAAATAAGGAACATCTAGGACTTCTTCTCTTTTAGCAAAACTTTTTCTAAGGCGTTTTTTTTCAGTAAAGGAATAGCTCATTTAGTCTCCGAAATTTTTTTATATACAAAGTACAAATCTAATTTGAATCAATATATCTTTATCACTAATAGAATTTAAATAATGGAAGGCTAAAAAAATTAAGCCTTCCATTATAAAAAGTTAATTACTTCAGCTCAGCTGTTGCTCCAGCATCAGTTAATTTTTTCATTGCTTCGTCAGCATCAGCTTTAGCTAGTGCCTCCTTAACAACTTTTGGAGCAGCATCAACAATATCTTTTGCTTCCTTAAGGCCAAGTCCCGTTATTTCTCGAACTGCTTTAATAACGTTAACCTTGTTATCGCCAATACCTGTTAGGTGAAGATCAAATTCACTTTTTTCTTCAGCTGCTGCTTCGCCACCACCACCAGCTGCGGCAGGTGCAGCGACTGCAGCTGCTGCTGCTGAAACACCAAATTTTTCTTCCATTTCCTTAATAAGTTCTGATAAATCTAAAACCGACATACTACTAACCGCTTCTAGAATATCTTCTTTTGAAATAGCCATTTTTTAAATACTCCTAAATAAATATTAATATAATCTAAGCCAAAGTTATGCTGGCTTTTGGTCACGAACTGCTGCAAGACCTCTCACAAATTTTGAAGGTACCTCATTTAATGTACTAACAAATTTTGTTATCGGTGCTTGCATTGTGCCCATCAGTTTTGCAAGTAATTCTTCTCGGCTTGGTAATGAAGCAAGTGCTTTAATAGCACCCACATCTAGTTTTTCATTAGAGATTGCTCCTGATTTAATCACAAATAAATCGTTTTTCTTCGCGAAATCATTTAATACTTTCGCTGCAGCAACAGGATCTTCTGATATGCCGTACATTAAGGGCCCTGTCATATCCTCAGATAATGAGGAAAATGGAGTATCGGTTACAGCTCTTTTTACCAAGTTATTTTTCAATACCTTAAGATAAACGCCCGATTTTCTAGCTTCAGCTCTTAATGTTGTCATCTCTCCAACCCCCACACCACGATACTCAGCAAGTATCATCGCTTGGGCACTTTCGATTGTTTTGCTTACTTCAGCAACAACTTCTTTTTTTTCTTCAAGATTCAGACTCAAAGTCTTCTCCTTCCGTTAAATAAAGTACTCATTTCTAAGTACAACAACAGCATCCACTATGAGGATATTTATCCAATTAGGGGAAACGCCATCTGCGTAGGCTTTAACTAAATTAAACTTCCGTACCTACGGTCTTTGATAACTTCATCGAAAAGTTTCTTTCAATGAACCCAAAGTTTCTTATGTGAAAATTATATTTTCACAAATTCTTTATTGCTCTATTCTTACCCCTACACCCATTGTGCTTGATATAGAAAGTTTTTTAATGAAGACACCTTTTGTACCCTCAGGTTTTGATTTATTCACCGCATCCATTAATGCAGAAAGATTTTTTTCAAGCTGTGCAGTTGTGAACGAAGCTCTACCAATTGTGCAATGAATTACACCGCCCTTGTCAGTTCTATATTGAACCTGTCCCGCTTTCGCATTTTCTACAGCTTTGCTTGGTTGGGGAGTAACTGTTCCTACTTTAGGGTTTGGCATCAATCCTCTTGGGCCTAAAACTTGGCCTAATGTTCCCACAATTTTCATTGCATCAGGCGTAGCAATTAGAACATCAAACTCCATAACACCTTTTTTAATTTGGTCTGCCAGGTCTTCAAAACCCACAAGGTCTGCACCTGCTTTCTTTGCATCCTCAGCAGCATCACCTTGAGCAAAAACTGCGACTCTCGTTGACTTACCTGTTCCACTTGGCAGAACAAGGGCTCCTCTTACGAGTTGATCAGATTTTTTTGGATCAATTCCTAATTTAATTGCTACATCTATTGACTCGTCAAATTTAGCTTTAGCTGTTTTTTTAACTAGCTCTAAACCGGCATTCACCTCATAAAACTTGTCTCTATCAACAATCTCAGACAAAGATTTCATTCTTTTACTTAAATTCATTTTATTGACCCTCCACTTCAATACCCATACTTCTTGCACTTCCTGCAATTGTTTTAACTGCTGCATCCATATCTGAGGCAGTTAAATCAGGCATTTTAGTTTTCGCAATTTCTTCTGCTTGTGCTCGAGTAATCTTCCCAACCTTATCTGTATGAGGTACAGGAGAACCCTTACTTAATTTTGCTGCTTTTTTGAGCAAAATTGAAGCAGGCGGAGTTTTCATAATAAACGTGAAACTTTTATCAGAAAACGCTGTAATCACCACTGGAATTGGAAGTCCTGGCTCTACACTTTGTGTTGCTGCATTAAATGCTTTACAAAAATCCATAATATTAAGCCCTCTTTGTCCGAGTGCTGGACCAACTGGTGGACTTGGGTTTGCTTTTCCCGCCGGGATCTGCAATTTAATATATCCTTCTATTTTCTTTGCCATTTTATTTATCTCTCCTAAATTTGGTACAAACGCTTTTCAGCTCCCAATTAAAAACTAAACTTCTTTTTCTATTTGGCCAAACTCTAATTCAACCGGCGTTGCTCGACCAAAGATTACTACTGAAACCCTTAATTTACTTTTCTCATAATTTATTTCTTCGACAGAACCAGAGAAATCTTTAAAGGGCCCATCAATAACTCTCACTGATTCGCCTACTTCAAAGGTTAATTTTTGTGTTGGATTAACTTTACTGTCATCCATCCTACGAAGAATAATATCTACTTCAGTATCTTTTATTGCTGTCGGTTTCTGTCCATTCCCCCCAATAAAGGTTGAGACTTTTGGAGTGCTTTTAACTAAGTGCCAACTATCATCATTCATATCCATTTGTACTAAGACATATCCTGGATATAATCTTCTTTCAGTAATTGTTTTTTTTCCTGATTTCATTTCAACAACTTCCTCAACAGGAACCAAAATATCTCCAAACAAATCTTCATGACCTGACTGAGCGACTCTATCTAATAAGCCTTTTTGGACGATTTTTTCATATCCTGAGAAAGCTTGAACTGCGTACCATCTTTTTGACATTAACTACCTCGCCCTAATAAAATATTTATAACGTAAGAAAAGAAAATATCAATAAAAGCTAAAAAAATTGCCATTATTACTACCAATACAAAAACGACTAAGGTCATTTGTATTGTTTCTTTTCGAGTTGGCCAAACAACTTTCTTTGCTTCTGTGATTGCTTCTTTTATAAACTTTAATAATCGATCACCTTGGCTTGTAGTAGAAAACACATATGTTGCTGCAACAAACCCAACCAAAACAGAAAGAATTCTAAAAACAAGAGGGTGGTCAAATAAAATATAAAATCCACCTAAGCCTGCAATTAATAGTAAAAATGATAAAACTAACTTTATATTCATTACATTCATTTTCACATTTTCCCTAATATGGCAGGCCAGGAGGGCTTCGAACCCCCAACCCTCGGTTTTGGAGACCGATACTCTACCAATTGAGCTACTGGCCTATTTTTAATTTATCTTATTCAATAACTTTTACTACAACACCGGAGCCAACTGTTCGGCCACCTTCACGAATCGCAAATCTTAAACCTTCTTCCATCGCGATTGGTGCAATCAATGTTGCTGTAATTGATACATTATCTCCTGGCATTACCATTTCAGTACCTTCTGGTAACTCCACTGCACCCGTTACATCTGTTGTTCTAAAGTAGAATTGTGGACGATACCCATTAAAGAATGGTGTATGACGACCGCCTTCTTCTTTGCTTAAGCTGTATATCTCAGCAGTAAATTTAGTATGTGGCTTAATTGAACCTGGCTTACAAAGTACTTGGCCACGTTCTACATCTTCTCGTGCTGTACCTCTTAATAGGACACCGACGTTATCTCCTGCTTGACCTTGGTCTAATAACTTACGGAACATCTCAACGCCTGTACATGTTGTTTTTACTGTATCTTTAAGGCCCACAATTTCAATTTCTTCGTTTACCTTAACAACGCCTCGCTCCACTCGACCTGTTACCACAGTTCCACGTCCAGAGATTGAGAACACGTCCTCAACTGGCATTAAGAAATCACCATCGATTGCACGTTTTGGTTCTGGAATATAACTATCAAGTGCTTCAGCTAATTTTAAAATCGCTGGCTCACCAATATCTGATTGATCACCTTCAAGTGCTTTAAGTGCTGATCCCATTACGATAGGAATGTCATCACCTGGGAAATCATATTTACTTAGTAGTTCACGTACTTCCATTTCAACAAGCTCAAGAAGTTCTTTGTCATCTACCATGTCTGCTTTATTTAAGAACACAACAATATGTGGAACACCCACTTGTCTTGATAAGAGGATATGTTCACGCGTCTGAGGCATTGGGCCATCAGCTGCTGAACATACAAGAATTGCGCCGTCCATTTGAGCAGCACCTGTAATCATATTTTTCACATAATCCGCATGGCCTGGACAGTCTACGTGAGCATAGTGACGTTTTTCTGTTTCATATTCAACGTGAGATGTATTAATTGTTATGCCACGCGCTTTTTCTTCTGGCGCTGAATCAATCTCTGCAAAATCTTTTTTGTCTCCACCAAATTTTTTGGTCAGTACAGTCGATATTGCTGCTGTTAATGTAGTTTTACCATGATCCACGTGGCCAATTGTGCCAACGTTGACATGGGGTTTGTTACGCTCAAATTTATCCTTAGCCATAATCTCTTATCCTTATAAAACAGTTTTTTAATAAACATTAGCCCAAAAAATCTGGTGCCCATGGCGGGAATCGGACCCGCGACCTCTCCCTTACCAAGGGAGTGCTCTACCACTGAGCCACATGGGCAAAACATTCCCTTTTAATACTGGAGCGGGCGACGAGGTTCGAACTCGCGACATTTAGTTTGGAAAACTAATGCTCTACCAACTGAGCTACACCCGCACACCTCTCTAAATACTCCAAACACAGCATAAACTGTGGTGGAGGGAGTAGGATTCGAACCTACGTACTCTGAGAGAACGGATTTACAGTCCGTCGCCTTTAACCACTCGGCCATCCCTCCAAAACCGAACCCGAAATTATCCGTTCTTTTTAGAAATTTGTCAATTAAAACAATCACATCAATTTCTAAAAAAAATAATAATTAAAGCCTTCAAGTTTAATGGTGCCCGGTGCCGGAATCGAACTGGCGACAACATGATTACAAGTCAAGTGCTCTACCAACTGAGCTAACCGGGCGAAAAAAATGTAACTATATCAAGATTTTTAAAATCAAACTACTTAATTTTGTCATTTAACAATAGTTAAATGAGATTTTGGTTTTGATATGCTTTGATTTATATTCTTGCTACCAGGTGGCACCTTTTTACCTTCACTAAAAAAAATTCCATCGCCACTTTCCTTTGCATAAACGCCTAAGATGGATGTAATTGGTAAGAATACATTAAAAGAATTACCACTAAACCTGCTCTTAAATGAAATTCCATCGTCATCAATATATAAATTTTGAATTGACTGAGGCGATAAATTAAGAACAATTTCTTTTGACTTCGATATGGCCTCTGGAATCAATGTTTCTTTTCCAACCAAACTCATTACATAGGGTGTGTTCTCATTATCAATACACCAATCATAAATAGCTCTTATGAGATATGGCTTCTTATCCAAAAAAACTACCTCATTGCTTTTTCTGTTGGGGACATTGCTTCTTCAAACAATGGTCTTTTAAACAGTTTATCTGCATATTTTAGGATTGAAGAGCTTTGATTGGGCAACTTAATTTCGTAGTGGTCTAAACGCCATAATAACGGGGCAATCGCAACATCTAACATTGAATATTCATCATGAAGTAAATATGGTTGCTTGCTAAGTATAGGCGTCAACTTAATTAACGTTTCAGTAATAATTTTCCTTGCAGCTGTTTTTTTTGACTGATCTGATGAATCCATATCATGCATATGAATAAACAATTCACTTTCGAAATCCTTTAAAAATAGTCTTGCCCTCGCACGCATAACTGGATCAGGCGGCATAAGTTGTGGGTGAGGAAATCTCTCATCAATATACTCATTAATGATATTTGCATCTGTCAGTACCAAGTCTCTCTCGACTAGAACAGGAGCATTTGAATAAGGGCTTAGTATTGATAAATCTTCTGACTGATTAGTAAGGTCTACGTCAACCACCTCAAAATCCATTCCTTTTTCAAAAAGGACTATACGGCATCGGTGGCTGAAGGGGTCTGTTGAATTTGAATATAATTTCATCATTGTATTATTTAATATCTCTCCAATATTCTTTCTTAAGTTTGATTGTCAGGAAAAGCAGTAAGAGTAAGAAACCGATCACATAATATCCCATTTTTTTTCTTTTAAGTTGATCAGGTTCAGACATATAAACTAAATAGTTTGTCAAATCTGCTATCGTCGCATCATACTCTTTTGCATTTAATTTTCCAGAGGTAAATTTTTCTAACTTCTTTGTTTTGGGGTTTAAAATCTTCTCACCCTCTAGCTCCCAAAGGATGTGTGGCATTGCTGAATTAACATACACCGTATTGTTCCATCCCAATGGTCTGGTTGGATCACGATAAAATCCTCGCATGTAACTATAAATCCAATCAGCACCCCTTGACCTTGCAACGACCGATAAATCAGGAGGTGCAGCACCAAACCACTTTTTCGAATCCTTCATAGACATATTGACTGACATCGTGTCCCCAATTTTATTGCCCGTAAAAAGCAAATCATTCTTGATCGTTTCTGCAGATAAACCAATGTCTTGAAGATTGCTGTACCTCATATATTTTGCACTATGGCAGTTCAAACAGTAGTTGGTAAAAATCTTCGCTCCTCTTTGCAGAGAAAGATTATCTGTTAAATCAACAGGTGCCTTTGATAGCTCAATATTTTCAGCTGAGAAACTAAGTGGCGAAATGAATAAAAAAATTATGATAAAAAATCTCATTACATCGTCACTCTTTTTGGGACTTTTTTTGTCACATCTTTTTTACTATAGATAGGCATCATGATAAAAAATGCAAAATATACCAGAGTAAATATACGGGCTACAAATGTTGCAACATCTACGCCACCAAGAAGAGGGATTGTAGAACTAAACTGCCCCCAGATATTTGAAGGAACTGTCCCCAAATAACCCAGAACAATAAAACTTAGTACGAAGGCTGCTAACCATTTTTTATAAAGAATGCCCTTGTATCTAATAGACCTTACCTTGCTTTTATCGAGCCAAGGCACAAAGAAGAAGATTAATACTGATAAACCCATAGCTGCCACCCCTGGAAATTGACTTCCTAATATAGGTGGTACTGCTCTCAAAATAGAATAGAAGGGAGTGAAATACCAAGTAGGTGCAATATGTGAAGGGGTTACTAATGGGTCCGCAGGAACAAAATTATTAGCCTCTAAGAAATAGCCCCCCATTTCAGGTGCAAAAAATATGATTGAAGCAAATACAATTAAAAATACAGTGAGACCGGTTAAATCTTTAACAGTGTAATAAGGATGGAATGGAATCCCGTCTAAAGGAATACCCGTTTTTTTATCCTTTGTATCTTTTATTTCAACTCCATCTGGGTTGTTAGAACCTACTTCATGCAACGCAACGAGATGACACATGATTAATCCAGCTAGTGCGAGTGGAAGTGCAATCACATGAAAAGCAAAAAACCGATTGAGTGTGGCGTCTGATACCAGATAGTCGCCCCTCACCCACTCAGCAAGATCTGGACCAATAAAAGGGATAGTTGCAAATAAGTTAACAATAACCTGAGCCCCCCAGTATGACATTTGCCCCCAAGGAAGTAGGTATCCAAAAAAAGACTCAGCCATTAAAAGTAAAAATATAGCTACCCCAAAAAGCCACAAAAGCTCTCTGGGTTTCTTATAGGATCCGTACATTAACCCTCGAAACATATGCAAATAAATTACAACAAAGAAGAGAGAGGCTCCCGTTGAGTGCATGTATCTAATTAACCAGCCAAAAGATACATCCCGCATAATAAACTCTACAGATGCAAAAGCTTGGGCTGCATCAGGCTTGTAATACATCGTTAGAAAAATACCTGTTAATATTTGCATGACAAATACAAATAATGCTAAAGCGCCAAAAAAGTACCAAAAGTTGAAATTTTTCGGAGCATAATATTCTGTAAGATGATTTTTAATGAATGAGGAAAGAGGAAACCTTTCATCTACCCAACCCACTAAACCAACAGATTTGTTTTGTGTTTTTGAATTTTTTTTCATTTATCCTTTCTCAGAATCACTTTCTCCAATGATAATTGTTTTATCATCACGATATCTATAGGGAGGTATCACAAGATTAGTCGGTGCAGGTGATCCCTTATAAACCCTTCCCGCAAGATCAAATTTTGAGCCATGACATGGACAGAAAAAACCACCTTCCCAATTATTGCCCATATCACCGCCATCTTTTAATTTTGGTGATGGTGAACAGCCTAAATGAGTACAAATGCCCACCATAACTAATAAATTAGGTTTAATGGATCTCGTTGCATTTTGACAATTTTTGGGTTGTTGTGGTGATTTTGAATCAGGATCTGTCAAAATCTCTTTATCGTCTAAACTTGATAACATCTTTTTTGTTCTGTTTAAAATCCAAACTGGCTGTCCACGCCATTCAGCTGTTTTGAGCTCGCCATTACTGACTTGTGTTACATCAAACTCTACCGGAGCACCAGCAGCTTTGGCTTTTTCACTGGGACTCATGCTTGAAACAAAAGGGACACCCAGTGCGCAAACGCCGACCGCGCCTGTTGCGGATGTTGCGGCTAACAAAAATTTTCTTCGCTTAAGATCGATTTTTTTGCTACTTTTTGCCATGAATTAATCCTTAAAAATCTTAATGGTATTAGCTTGTAAATGCAGTCGCCATTATAGGTTATAACGACCAATAAATAATATTAAAATTCAAAAAAAAGCTTTTCTTTAAACAAAAAACTAGCTTTTAAATAATCTATCTGAAATTAATACCCCCATTTCAAATAAAAAAATGACTGGTATTGCTAAAAGGATTTGCGATATGACATCTGGTGGTGTAAAAATTGCTGCAAATACAAACGCAGCTACATAAATATAAGCTCGGTTTGATTTTATTTTATTTAACTTAAGTAATTTAAACTTTACAATCACAATAAGTATGATTGGTATTTGAAAAGCAATTCCAAATGCAAAAAACAAAGCTAAAATCATTTCAAGATACTGTGAAATATCAATCATTAAATCTACATTACCTGGAGCCGTTACTATAAAAAATCTAAAGATATTAGGAAAAAGAACTAAGTAAACAAAAACTAAACCAATCACAAATAACCCAAAACTAAATATTGAGGCTGAAAGAATAAAAACTTTCTCTTTTTTATACAATCCAGGTCCTACAAATTTCCATATTTGAGAGAAAATTAATGGTAACGAAATAATTAACGCAACAAATAAGGTAATTTTAAAAGGTGCCACGAAGGTTGCTGTTAATTTTGTAGAAATTAAACTGCCATTTACAAATGAGAGTTGATTAATTAATGGCGTAGCAAAAAATTCGTATATCTCGTTTGAAAAAGGGAAGAGAATGGTAAATATTACAAAAAAAATTATAGATGATCTTACTAAAACTGACCGTAGATCTTTAAAATGAGATAAAAATAATGTCTGCTTTTTCAAATTTTTTTTATATTTTTCTTTGCACGATTTTTCAAAATTTTAAACTCATTTTCAATTTTCTTTAATTCTTGAAACTTGTCCTCTCTCTCTATTTCATCCTTTATATCTAACAAAGAATTTTTTGCTTTTTTATAAAGCTTTGACATAGCCTTGAAAAGAGTTGGGAAATTTTTAGGAGAAATAAAGATAATCGCTACAAGCAATACTACACATAGTTCTGCGAAAGAAATATCAAGCATGATTTTTATTTAGTTTTTTTTATTTTTGTCTTTTGTTTTTTTTTAGGCTCATCTTTGTCGTTCATGCCTTCTTTGAAACTTTTTATAGCTGACCCTAAATCACCCCCTATATTTTTTAACTTTCCTGCTCCAAAAATTACCAAAACAATTAACAAAATAATTATTAATTCCGTTGTTCCAATCATAATTTAAGCTCCTTTAAATTTTAGCTATTTTTTCGCTTCCACCATAAACATGAAAATGAATGTGAAAAACTTCTTGCCCACCCTTTTCTCCACTATTGATCATAACCCTAAATCCCTCAAGTCCATTTTCTTTTGCTAATTTAGGAGCCAGTAGCAACATTTTAGAAAGAAGTTCTTTGTGCTTTTTTTCGCATGAAAATAAATTTTCAATATGCTCCTTGGGGATGATCAACAGATGAACTTTATCAATTGGATTAATATCTTTGAAAACAAGTAATTCTTCATCCTCATAAACTATGCTTGCAGGGATTTCTTTTTTTACAATTTTACAAAAAATGCAGTCATTTTTATTCACTTTACTTTTTTAGTTCTATTTAATTTTTCTTCTATCCCAGATATACCCTGTCTTGTTTTTAACTCGTTTGTAATATCTTCAACTGTGAGGTTTTTTTTTGCCAAAACGACTAGACAATGAAACCACAAATCAGCAACCTCATGCACAATATTGCTTTTATTATTTAATTTTACGGCATCTATTACTTCAAATGCTTCTTCTTCAATTTTTTTAAGGGTTTCATTAATGTCGCTTTGTTGAAGCATTGCCGTATAAGATTTTTCAGGATTTTCGCCTTTTTTAGATTTAATGATGCCTAAGAGATGTTCTAAGAATTCATCTTTCATTTTTTATCCTTATATATTTCATCTGGATTCTTAATCACCTTCTCACATTCTTCAATAATATTACTCTCCATATCTACTCGATAATAAAAACAACTCTCCCTACCTGTATGACAACTTATTCCACCTTCTTGTTTTACTTTAATAAGTAAAACATCTTTGTCACAATCAATAATCATATCTTTGATATGTTGATAGTACCCTGATGATTCACCTTTGGTCCAAATTTTCTTTCTGGAGCGTGACCAATATATTGCTTTCTTTTGTTTAATGGAGGCTTCCAATGACAAGCGATTCATCCAGGCAAACATAATGACTTTATTTGAAATATGATCCTGTACTATCACAGGAACGAGCCCATCCTCTGTCCATTTAATATTTTCTATCCAATTTTTCATAATCTCATCTCAATTCCATGCTCGTGCATATATTTTTTTGCCTCTTTGATTGAATACTCACCGTAATGAAAAATACTTGCAGCAAGCACCGCATCCGCTTCACCTTCTTTGATACCATCAACTAAATGTCTAAGTGAGCCTGCTCCTCCAGAGGCAATAATTGGAATATCGACTGCATCCGAAATAGACTTCATTAAATTATTATCAAACCCTTTTTTTGTTCCATCCCTGTCCATACTTGTAATCAATAATTCACCTGCTCCAAAATCAGCCATTTTTTTGGCCCATTCAATTGCATTTATCCCAGTAGCATTTCTACCACCATGTGTAAAAACTTCATAATGATCATCAATTTTTTTTGCATCAATTGCAACTACTATGGCTTGTGAACCAAATCTACTTGATGATTCAGATACAAAATTTGGATTTAAAATCGCAGATGTATTAATACCTACTTTATCTGCTCCTACATTTAATAAATTTCTAATATCGTCACAATTCCTTACTCCTCCTCCTACAGTTAAAGGAATGAAAATTTGATTAGCAACCTTTTCGATAATGTCGAACAATAAGCCTCTATTATCTGAACTTGCAGTGATGTCTAGAAAAGTTAATTCGTCTGCACCTTGCTCATTGTAAGATCTTGCAATCTCAACCGGGTCCCCTGCGTCTTTTAACTCAACAAAATTAATTCCTTTGACCACTCGGCCATCATTGACGTCTAAACAAGGAATAATTCTTTTAGCAACGGTCATAACTACCCAGTTAATTTCTCTGCTAAATCATTAGCTTCTTTAAAATTTAACGTACCCTTGTATATAGCTGTCCCTGTTATAACCCCACGAATCCCAACATTAGCCACATCACAAAGTAATTTAATATCATTTAAATTCGAAACTCCACCGCTTGCAATGACGGGTATTTTGAGTGCCTCTGAAAGCTTAACGGTCGCATCCACATTGACACCAGCTAACATACCATCTCTTCCAATATCAGTATATATTACTGATTCGACACCATAATCTTCAAACTTTTGTGCTAATTCAATCACATTATGTCCTGTCATCTTCTCCCAACCATTAATGGCAACGTCACCATCTTTTGCATCGAGCCCAACAATTATCTGGCCGGGAAAAGCAAAACATGCCTCATGTAAAAATCCAGGATTCGTAACTGCTGCTGTTCCAATTATTACTGAATCAACACCACTATTTAAAAAGCTTTCGACTGTATCAATATTTCTTATACCGCCACCTAGTTGAATTGGAATTTCACCTCCAACCTCAGAAACGATTGACTTTATAGCCGTTTCATTAACTGGTCTACCGGAAAATGCTCCATCTAAATCTACAAGATGAAGTCTTTTGGCTCCTTCATCAACCCATTTTCTCGCCATTTCTGCAGGGTTTTCAGAAAAGATAGTAGATTTGTCCATTAAACCTTGTTGAAGTTGAACACATTTTCCATCCTTAAGATCAATAGCTGGGATTATTAACATAGCATTAAATTTTCCATGAAATAAAATTATCTAATAACTGTAAACCCAATTCAGCGCTCTTTTCAGGATGAAACTGAGCCGCAAAAATATTTTCTTTAGCGATTGCACAAGTAAATTCCTCGCCATGACTTGTTGTACCTGTGACATATTCTTTTTTTACACCTGACGCATAAAAACTATGAACAAAATAAAAAGAACTGCCTGGATTTATATTATTCCACATAGGATGATTTTTAGACTGATGCACCTTATTCCAGCCCATATGCGGAATTTTGATTCTCACTTGCTTGTTTGGTTGAAATTTCTTTATCCTACCTTCAAAAATACCAAAACCATCAACATCACCCTCTTCACTTTTTTCGAAAAGTAATTGAAGTCCCAAACAGATGCCCAAAAAAGGTTTCTTTTTAGCTGATTCAATTACCACATCCCTTATACCTCTTTTGTCTAACTCTTTAATACAATCTGGCATTGCTCCCTGGCCAGGGAAAATTACTTTATCAGCTTTATTAATAAAATCGGGGTCACTACTTACCTTGGATGGAGTTTTTGGTGCAATATAACGTACAGCGTTATGAACTGATTTTAAGTTGCCGATTCCATAATCGATAATTGCAATCATAAATAAGAATTATTTAATAGGTTTAGAGAGACCCTTTGGTTGAAGGCATTTCACCTTTAATTTTTTCATCAATTTCAACAGCAAACCTTAATGCTCTGCCAAAAGCCTTGAAAATAGTTTCTGACTGATGATGAGCATTATCTCCTCGAAGATTATCAATGTGAAGCGTTATATTAGCGTGATTTATAAACCCTTGGAAAAATTCATGAATCAGATCTACATCGAAATCTCCAATTCTTGCTCGGGTAAACTCAGCATTTAATTTTAGACCAGGCCTACCTGATATATCTAAAACAACCCTCGAAAGTGCTTCATCAAGAGGGACGTATGCATGTCCATATCTTCTAATCCCTAATTTATCTCCTATCGCTTTATCAAATGCCTGACCCAATGTAATTCCAATATCTTCGACAGTATGATGCGCATCAATATGTAAATCGCCTTTTGCTTTAATATCAATATCAAATAAACCATGACGGGATATTTGTTCAAGCATATGATCAAGAAAACCGATACCTGAATCTAAGTTAGATTTTCCAGAACCATCTATATTGATGGTCACTTCAATATCAGTTTCTTTGGTTTTTCTTGATACTTTCGCAGATCTTTTCATAAGTGCGATTTTAGCATGAGTTTGACTATTTTTCTCTTCGACATCGCTCGGAACAGTACTTAACCTCATTCCAAACTTTTTTCCATTTCTTTCTCCAGGAGAAAGGTTTATTGCAAACCTTACATATTTTTGATTCTAATAAATTTTTTTTCATCTAAAAACTTTTACAAGGATAGAGACTAAAAATCTACTTCATTTGAGTAATTTGAAGGTTTGGCTTTATCTGCTCATAAAGATTATCAAGATACTTCTGTGTATCTTCTGGAAAATCAATTTTTTCAAAATAACTTGTGACTAATGGACAAATAACATTCTTGTCACTACTCTCTTTGTAATCTCCTTCAACACCGATAACTTTGCTCTCCTCATCAACAGAGAAAATATTTTGTTGTGACCAAATTTCATTATCCACTGTCTTGATATCAAAACCGATAAAGGTAGTTTGATCTTCGAGTACATATGCAGAGGCCCTGCCAAATCCTTTTATATTTTTGTTTTTTTGTATTAAATAACTTACTAAATATAATTCAAGGTCGTCTGTGATTCCCTTTCCATTATTTACCTCAGAAAACATACCTGTATATATTAAGTTAAGATTGTCATTATCACAAAAGGCGATCGCCTTATTAACTGCTTTGTGTTCTAGCACATTTCTCATGTATAGATTGGTGAAATCATTTTTTAGAAAATCAAAAACTTTAGACATATTAGCTAACCTTTAATTAATTTTTTATTTTACTATTTCTTTCATAACTGAGACTAATTTATGCATTTGGTTCATTGTTCCTATAGTGATCCTAATAAAGTTTGAAATTTTTTCTGGCGACTTAAAGTGTCTAACTAAAATTTTATTCTTTCTTAATTCGTCGTATATATTTTCTCCGCTCTTTTGCTTATGCTGTGTAAAAATAAAATTAGCACCCGAAGGTAACACCTCGAAACCTATACTTTTTAATTGCTCCTCCAAATATGCTCTGGCCGCAATGACTTTATTACAATTGTCTTCAAAATAAATTTTGTCTGTTATTGATGACAAAGCGGAGATTTGAGCTAGCCTATCAATTGGGTATGAGTTAAAACTATTTTTAATTCGATTTAATGCTTCGATAAGGCATGGACTGCTAAATGCACAGCCGATTCTCATCCCCGCTAGTGAGCGTCCTTTTGAAAAGGATTGAGTTACGATTAAATTCTCATATTTATTAATTAATTTTATCGCTGAGCTTGTCCCAAAATCAACGTAGGCTTCGTCAATCACGACTACACTATTATTATTTGAAAGAAGAAATTCAATTTCTTTTAATGATTTCGGTATACCTGTGGGTGCATTCGGGTTTGGGAATATAACGCCTCCATTTTCTATACGGTAATCATCAAGATTTATATTAAATTTTTGATCTAGGGGTATTTGCTTATATTCGATCCCGTATAACTGACAATAAACTGGGTAGAAGCTGTAAGTTATATTCGGAAATAAAACTGGTTTGTCTTTTTTTAAAAGTCCCTGAAAAATGAATGCTAGAGATTCATCAGAGCCATTACTTACAAAAACTGATTCAGGTGAAAGATTATGATATTCAGCTAAAGTTTTTTTTAATTCTATGCTTTCAGGATCTGGATATAATCTTAAGGAATCATTACAATTGTTCTTAATATTTTTTAAAACAAAAGGACTCGGGCCATATGGATTTTCGTTTGTATTGAGTTTCAGTAAATTTAAATCATTGGGTTGTTCTCCTGGCTTATAAGGCTTTAACTTTTCAACTATTTCCCCCCAGAGCTTACTCATTTTTTTTATTGATTCGATACTTTGCTGATTCAGCATGAGCAAATAAGCCCTCGCCCATGGCGAGATTTGATGCAACACCCCCAAGACTGTGAGCTGTTTTCGCCGATAAGTTAATTAGACTTGACCTTTTCTGAAAATCATAGACACCTAAGGGTGAAGAAAATCTAGCTGTACCTGATGTTGGTAGCACGTGGTTTGGTCCTGCGCAATAATCTCCGACAGCTTCGCATGTATTTTTTCCCATAAAGATTGCACCAGCATGAGAAATTTCTTCAAGTAATAAATTTGGATTCTCAACAGATAACTCAAGGTGCTCAGGAGCTATAAAGTTTGATATTTTTGCTGCTTCCATTAGGTCTTTTGCCAAGATAAACAATCCTCTATTTTCAAGTGAGGTTGTAATTATCTTTTTTCTAGGCATATCCTTGATAAGGCGATTGATACTTTCTTGAACGTTTTTTAGAAATTGATTATCTATCGAAATAAGAATTGACTGGGAAAGCTCGTCATGTTCAGCTTGAGAAAAAAGATCCATTGCTACCCAATCTGGATTTGTTTTTCCATCACATATAATTGTAATCTCAGAAGGGCCAGCAATCATATCTATACCAACAGTCCCAAATACCAACCTTTTTGCCTCAGCAACATATGCATTTCCTGGTCCTACAATTTTATCAACTTTTGGAATTGTCTCTGTACCATAAGCAAGTGATGCTATCGCCTGAGCCCCGCCAATTGTAAAAACTCTATCAACGCCAGCTATCATTGCTGCAGCAAAGACAAGTTCATTTTGTTCTCCAGCTGGAGTAGGTACAACCATAATTAAATTTTTAACTCCTGCAATTTTTGCAGGAATGGCATTCATCAATACTGAGGAAGGGTAAGCTGCTTTTCCCCCGGGCACATAAAGTCCTACTGAATCTATTGGTGTTATTTTTTGTCCGTAACTTGATCCATCATCGTCTTGATAACTCCATGATTCCCCTTTTTGCTTGAGGTGATAATTATTAATTCTTTCTGCTGCTAACGTAAGATCTTTTTTAGTTTTCTCTGGAATGCTCTCAAAAGCTTTCTCTAACCTAGCCCTACTTACCTCTAGCTGTGAAACGGAATTCACTTCAAGATGATCTAATTGACCAGTTAATTTTATTAGGGCTTTGTCTCCTTGCCTCTTAATATCACTAACAATAGATTTAGTGATTTTCTGAACCTCATTATTATCACTCAAATCAAATTCAAGATTATTTTTTAGATCACTAAAAAAATTTTTATCTTTTGCTGATTGAATTTTTATATTCAAAATATTTATAAAGCTACTTTCGAAAAGTTTTCAATTAATGGCTTTAGCTGTTCTCTTTTAATTTTTAATGCAGCTTGATTAATAATAAGCCTTGAACTTATATCACTGATTTTTTCAAATGCTTCAAGATTGTTAGCTTCAAGCGTTTTACCTGAGCTAACCAAATCTACAATCACATCTGACATACCAACAATAGGTGCCAATTCCATTGATCCGTATAGCTTGATGACATCAATATGCACCCCTTTATTAGAAAAAAATTCTCTTGCTGCTTGTGGATACTTGGTGGCAACACGCAACCTTTTTTTTTGTTTAATGCTCCCCTCATAATCAAACTCTTCACGAGCTGCCACCATTAACTGACATTTTCCTATCCCTAAATCTAGGGGTTGAAATAAGCCTTTCCCTTTAAATTCATCTAATACATCCTTGCCAGCGATCCCCATATCCGCACCTCCCCATTCTACATAAGTAGGTACATCAGAAGCTCTCACAATGATAAGCTGAAGGTCTTTTTTGTTTGTTCTGAAAACTAATTTTCTAGATACTTCTGGATCCTCTTCACATGAAATTCCCAACTTATTAAGTATTGGCATTGTTTCTGTAAAAATTCTTCCTTTTGATAATGCTATAGTAATCATTTAATTTAATCTCTTTATGTTTGCGCCTAACGCATTAAACTTAGCTTCTAATTTCTCATAACCACGATCAAGATGATAAATTCTTTCAATCGTTGTTTTGCCATTTGCAACAAGGGCTGCAAGAACAAGTGACGCTGAAGCTCTTAAATCAGTCGCCATCACATTTGTACCAGTTAAAGTATTATTGCCTTTTGTGATTGCTGTATTTTGTTTGATATCAATTTCTGCTCCCATCCTTATAAGTTCTTGTGCATGCATAAACCTATTCTCAAAAATAGTTTCTGTAATTTCACCTACTCCATTAGCAACCACATTTAATGCCATAAACTGTGCTTGCATATCTGTAGGAAAAGCTGGATATGGTGCTGTAATAATTTTAACACTTTCTAATTTTTTATTCCCAGTGACTGAGATGCTATTCTCACTTATCTCTACTTTAGCTCCGCTTTCTTTAATTTTTTGTGTTATTGATTCCATTTCTTCAGGGTTCACATTATTACAAACAACATATCCTCCTGTCATGGCAGCTGCGGTCATAAAGGTACCTGCTTCAATCCTATCGAACATAATTTTATAAGAAGCCTTTTTAAGAGATGAAACACCATGTATTTTAATTTTATCAGTGCCTAGGCCATCAATAATAGCTCCCATTTTGATAAGACAATTTCCTAAGTCTACAATTTCAGGTTCTTTTGCGGCATTTTCTAAAATTGTTATACCCTCAGCTAAAACCGCCGCCATCATCAAGTTTTCAGTACCTCCAACCGTAACTTGATCCATAAAAATTCTACAACCTTGGAGTTTTTTGTTTGGCAGTTGCGCTGTTGATGCGCTAATGTAACCCTTATCGATAATTATTTTAGCACCCATCAATTCAAGCCCTTTAATATGAATATCTACAGGCCGAGATCCAATAGCACATCCACCAGGTAGTGATACTTTTGCTTCACCATATTTTGCAAGTAAGGGGCCTAAAACTAAAATTGATGCACGCATCGTTTTAACTAATTCATAGGGTGCATCAAAATTATTCACATCATTTGTATCTAAAAAACAATCGTTACCCAGACGTTTTACACTTACACCGAGCGCACTTAAAAGATCTATACATGTCTTAATATCTTGAAGGTTAGGAACATTTTGTAAGTTGAGTGTTTCATCGGACAACAAAGATGAAATTAGTATAGGAAGGGCTGCATTCTTAGCACCAGATATAATGACTTCACCTTTAAGGGGGAAACCACCTTCAATAACGAGTTTATCCAAAGCTACTCTTTAGAAATTGTTTTTGCTAACTCGCCAGATTCATACAGTTCACGAATAATGTCTGCGCCACCAATGAATTCACCACGAATATAAAGTTGAGGTATTGTAGGCCAATTTGAATATACTTTTATGCCCTCTCTAATCTCTGGGTCTTGCAATACATCAAACGTTTCAAATGGAGCATCTAATGCACCCAAAGCTTGGCAAGCAACGCTAGAAAAACCACACTGAGGAAAGGTTGGATTACCCTTCATGAATAGAAGAACTTCATTATCATCAATTAATTTTTTTATTTTTGCATTTGTAGTCATAAATTTTAACCTTTAAATATTATTCTTTTGACTCCATTCATCCGGAGTATATGTTTTGATCGAAAGTGCATGAATTTCACCTTGCATCATATTACCGAGCGCTGAATAAACTTGCTGATGTTGTTTTATCATAGATTGGCCGTTAAATACATCGCTAACAATAACTGCGTCGAAGTGCGTTCCATCATCACCATTTACTTTTATAAACTTACAATTTAAATTTGCTTCTATAATTTTTTGAATCTCAATAGCTTGTAACATCCTAATTCCTCAGTTTATATCCGGATTTTAACATTCTGATAGTAATAAACGACAAAATAATAAAAAATGATAAAACGATCATTAAACTTAAATAGGGGGAGGTATCAGACTGTCCAAAAAAACCATATCTGAAACCGTCTATCATGTAAAAGAATGGATTAAAGTGAGAAATTTTTTGCCACACCGGGGGTAACGAATGAATAGAATAAAAGACTCCGGATAACATAGAAAGTGGCATAATCACAAAATTTCCAAAAGCTGCCATTTGATCAAATCTAGTTGCCCATATACCCGCAATCATTCCAAAGGCACCCATAAGACCTCCCCCACAAAAGGCAAATATAAATACAAACCAAGGATGCTCTACAGGCAAATCGACATAAAACATTGCAATGACATAAATACAAATACCTACAAACATGCCACGAACTATAGCGGCTATCAAAAATGCAAAAAAGAGTTGCAGGTAGCTTAAGGGGGTAAGCAATAAAAAAACAATATTCCCCATAATTTTTGCCTGGATCAAACTTGAGGAACTATTGGAAAAAGAATTTTGTAAAAGTGACATCATGATTAATCCGGGTATCAAAAATACCAGATAGTTAACACCCTCATAAACCTCTAAACGATCTCCTAGAACTTGAGAAAAGATGAGTAAGTATAAAATTCCTGTAATTACTGGAGCTGCTACTGTTTGAAAAGCAACTCGCCAGAACCTTAATAGCTCTTTTTTAAGTAATGTCCATGTGCCTATAAATTGATCTCGAAAGGTATTCATTTTAAATTTAATTTTTACTTGTTAGTTTAAGAAAAATATTTTCTAAATCAGATTCAATCAACTTCAAATCTAATATTTGTATTTTTAATGAATTTAATTTTTCAATAATGCTTGATGCGTCAGAAACTTTTTTTAATTTAAATGTACACCAGTCATCCTCTTGTATGAAAGGAGTCTCTTTCAAAAGTGTCGTAATTTTTTTAATACTATTTTTTTGCAATCTTACTTTTAAATTTTTTAGAGAAAACTCCTTTAGCAAATTTTTTGTTGAATCTAATGCAACAATTTTTCCACTCTTCATCATCGCTACACGATTACAAAGTGCTTCAGCTTCCTCAAGGTAATGCGTTGTTAAGACAATTGTATGCCCCTCATTATTTAATTCTTTAATAAAGCTCCACAATTTTTGCCTAAGCTCAACATCAACACCTGCAGTTGGCTCGTCTAAAACAATCACCGGCGGTCGATGAACTAAGGCCTGAGCGATCAAAGCCCTACGTTTCATTCCGCCAGAAAGCTTTCTCATATTCGTAGATGCTTTATCAGTTAAATCCAATCTTTCAATAACTTCATCAACCCATTTATCATTTGATTTATCTTTGCCAAAGTACCCAGCTTGGAATCTCAACATTTCCCTGACATTAAAAAAGGGATCGAATACTAATTCTTGGGGAACAATACCTACTGAATGACGTGCCTCTTGATATTCTTTATTCACGTTAAAACCCATCACATCAATACTGCCATTAGAGGGCTTTACCAATCCTGCCATCATATTGATTAGCGTTGATTTCCCTGCACCATTTGGTCCCAACAATCCAAAGAATTCTCCCTTTTCAATTGTCAATGAAATGCCATCAACAGCTTTTAACTGTTTGTAATTTTTACTTACATTTTTAAAAACAATTGCTTTTTTCATTATTTTAAAGACTTATTACTTAAGAAAAAATTCAAGAGGGTAAAGAGATTTATTATCTTTAGATTAAATCTTCTACCCCATAAAGTTTTGCGAGCTTCAGCAAATTTTTTGGTGGAGTGTTAATCGTTACAATTTGATTATTTCTTTTAGCATTTCTTTTAAACTCAAAGATTAAACTTAACGCTGAAGTATCTACATGTTTAACTTGAGATAAATCAATCTGAACTGAATCGGACCAATCAAAGTTTTTTGTTTTTTCAATTAAACTCGGGATTTCGTCATATGTTATAGATCCTGACAATTTCCAGAAATTAGATTCAAATTCTATATTAAGCGGCATTATTTTTATTTTCTAACTCTTTTAAAAGTCCATCAATACCATTTGTTCTTACTGAGGTTCCAAACTGACCACGGTAGTTAGTTATCATACTGACACCTTCAATAATTAAATCTATCACTAACCATTTTCCAGTACTGTTCGACAAGGCGTAGTCAACATTAATTGGCTGCGAGCTTGCTTGAGTAATTTCTGTTTTGACAGTCACTATACTGCCTTTTTGTTTTTTCATGGGAAGCACCGTTATCTTCTGATCGGTGTACTTTGAAAGAGCGACGGCATAAGTTCTCAATAAAAGCATTTTGAAACCTGAGCTAAATTCCTCTTTTTGCTCCGCTGACATTTTTCTCCAATTCTTTCCCATCACAAGACGACAAATTTTATTGAAATCAAAACTTGGTAAGATTTTAGACTCAACAAGTGCATATATTGCTTTTTTGTTTCCAGCTTGAATATCTTTATCAGACTTAATAGCATTAATGACATCATCCGCAGTTTTTTTTACTACCTCATCAGGGCTTAATTCAGCAATTGCTGCTCCCGAAAAAAATGTCACCATTAATGCAAGAAACCACTTTTTTAAATTAAACATATTTAATCTTTATCCTTATCGTCATCATCACCAGCACTATTATATAAAAATTGGCTGATTAATTTTTCTAATACTACTGCATCTTGTGTATGAACAATTAAATCTCCTGCCTTCAAATTAACGTCATCCCCTCCTGCTTCCAAAGATAGGTATTGTTCACCTAGTAAACCTGCAGTATAAATGTTGGCAAAGGTATCTGTTGGAAATGAATATCGTTCATCAATATTAATTTTAACCACTGCATGGAAAGCTTCTGGGTCGAAAACAATTGAACCAATCCGACCAACAACAACCCCTGATGCTTTTACAGCTGCTCTTGGCTTTAAGCCACCAATATTTTCAAAATAGGCTTTTACTTCATATGTTTCTTTTACGTCGTTGGATGTTAAATTTCCAACACGTGTTGCCATATAAAACATTGCAATTATTCCTAATGCAACAAAAATTCCAACCCAAATATCTAATTTAACTCTTTCCATATCTATATTTTCCCATAATTTTAAACAAACATAAATGACGTTAATACAAAATCGAGCCCTAATACACTGAGTGATGAAATTACTACAGTTTTTGTCGTTGCTCTACTGACACCTTCAGCTGTAGGAGGTGCAACAAGTCCTTGATATAAAGCAATTAATGTGCAAGTAAAGCCAAAAACAATACTTTTTATCGCCCCATCAACAATATCATTATGAAAATCAACATTTGCCTGCATTTGTGACCAAAATGCTCCATCATCGACTCCAATAATTAAAACAGCAATAAAGTAGCCTCCTAAGATACCAACCATTGAAAATATAGTGGCTAAAATTGGCATACTTATCATCCCCGCCCAAAATCTTGGCGCTACAATCCTAGCAACGGGACTAACTGCCATCATTTCCATCGCTGATAATTGCTCTGTTGTTTTCATCAATCCTATTTCAGCTGTGATAGCAGTCCCAGCTCTGCCTGCAAAAAGCAATGCTGTTACTACAGGACCTAATTCTCTGACCAGAGCTAACGCAACTAAAACACCAATAGCTTCAGATGAGCCATATTTTTCAAGTGTGTAATAGCCTTGAAGGCCTAATACCATTCCTACAAAAAATGCAGATACAATAATAATAACTAGTGAAAGAACACCAGTGAAATATATCTCTTTAATCGTTAAATTGAATCTTTTAAAGCTATCAGATGAATAAATGATCGTTAAAAAGAAAAGTCTTGCACATGATCCTAAGCCTGATAAAGAACTTCTAGCTGATGCGCCTAACTTTTCAAAAAAATTTAATATGTTATTCATTTTTAAAGTGCGAGATCAGATTGATAGCTTGGGGCTTCGGCATGAAAAGGAACAGGTCCATCTTTTTCTGAGTGAATAAATTGTTTAACAAATGGCAATTTAGATGCCAATAATTGTTTTGGCGATCCTTCTGCCGCCACCCCACCGTCAGCCAAGAAATATATATAGTCTGCGAATGAAAAAGTTTCGGCAACATCATGAGTAACTATAATTGATGTTGCTCCTAATGCATCATTCAATGATCTTATTAAATCACAAATTACGGCCATTGATATTGGATCTAAACCTGCAAATGGTTCATCGTACATTATAATATCTGGGTCAAGGGAAATAGCCCTCGCCAATGCTACTCTTCTTGCCATTCCTCCAGACAACTCAGCAGGCATTTTTTTATGTGCTCCTCTTAAACCAACTGCATTCAATTTCAACAACACAAGATCTTTGATTACATTTTCAGGTAAGTCAGTGTGTTCACGCATTGGAAAGGCCACATTTTCATAAACAGATAAATCGGTAAATAAGGCACCGTGCTGGAATAACATGCCCATTTTCCTTCTAATATTTCGAAGTCCTTCTCGACCTTGTTCGTGGACTACTTTGCCATCAACATTGACATTGCCTGAGTTTGGCTTTAATTGACCGCCTATAAGCTTAAGGATAGTTGTTTTACCACAACCACTTCCCCCCATGATTGCAGAAACCTTTCCTCTATTAAATTGCATATTAATATCTTTGTGGAGAAGCTCTTTACCATAACCAAATGATAATTTATTTATAGATATTAAGTTTTCGTCCATTTGTGCGTGGGTGCTTTAATCATAGATTAAAGCAATCGTACTTTAGAATAAAGCTCTTTGCAACTTTAAAGTTCGCCGTAAGAATGAAGGCCTGAAAGAAAAAGATTAACTCCTAAAAATGCAAAGGTTGTAATTACTAGGCCAATAACTGACCACCATGCCAACATCGGACCTCTCAGACCTTTGACTAATCTCAAGTGTAGCCAACCTGCATAATTAAGCCAAACAATAAGCGCCCATGTTTCTTTAGGATCCCAAGACCAATAACCACCCCATGCTTCTGCTGCCCAGACAGCTCCTAAAATAGTAGCAATTGTAAAAAATATAAAACCAATAGCAATTGCTTTGTAAGACAAGTCATCTAGGATAATTAAGCTGGGTAGTCTAGACCTCAGTATGCCTTTGTCAGCTAATAAATAAGCGATAGAAATCATAGCCGCAATAGCAAAAGCTCCGTAGCCGATAAAATTTGCTGGCACATGTATTTTCATCCAATATGATTGAAGTGCAGGCACTAAAGGTTGAATTGCATCGGCCCCTTTTGAAAAGGTGTACCACAATATAAATCCTACTGCGACGGTAATAATTATAAGCACGAAAGCACCTAGTTCCTTTCGATTCATTTTTTCTTCATAATAAAGGTGCAATAACGCCGTAATCAAACAGAATAAAACAAAAACTTCATACAAATTACTGATGGGTATATGGCCAACATCAATACTAATTAAATAGGACTCAAACCACCTTACCAGCAATCCTATAAAACCCATTGCCGTAGCAATCCATGTCAATTGGGAAGCAAAATTTCCAAAAAAAGCTTGTTTTTTAAATAAGTAAAGCCAATACATTAAAAGGCTTAGAGGGTATAAGGAGCACATCCACATTATTGCAGATTGACTCGATAAGAAGTATTTAAGTATAAATCGTTCCTCGCCTGATAATAGGTTCCCCTCGTACAAAAATATTGAGATAAAGCTAAGAGCCAGAACGGATGTAACTAGATATTTAAAGCTTTGCCAATAGTTACTCATCCAAATAAATGTTAAGCCTGTTCCAACAAGGATAAACATTTCGTAATAATCCATATATTGATGAAATTTAAACAGGCCTAAGGCAGGAAGCATCAACATAGAAACAATGAATAAGTAATTAAATATTTTTTTAAAGATCATATTTTGTTTCCATTAGTTAAAAGTTTTTTTCATAAGTTGGCTAATTTTATGGGCAAATTGATCAAACTCAAGCCTATGTCGATTAGTAGTTAGCGCCAATAAAATATCTTTATTATCTTTTTTCTTCAAAATCCACAACCTTACTTCTTGGATGTAAATCATACAAAATATCCCAAGCACCAAAAGAATTGACCCCAAATAAACCCAAAACTGTCCAGGTGATTTAGTTAATTGCAAACCACTGGATTGGACATGAACATAATTTTTTAATTCAAGAAATATGGGTAGCCCATAAAAAAAACTGTCATTAAATCCAGTTAATGATTCTTGAACAAATTTATGGTTACTCTCGAATAAAAAATTATCAGCCTCAATGTTATTTAATTCATAGATAGTGATAAGCTCTTTTCCTACTAAAAATATAATTTTTATATAACTATTGGCAATTCTCTCTTGATCTTCAATCGGTAATGTTGTGTCAATAGATTCTGCAATCTGACTATACCCCCCTTCGATAAATCCAGACAAAACCCTATCAACCCCCTCAAAATAAATTTGGCTTTTCTCTCCACCCTCAGGGAAAGATTGAGCTACAACTCTCTTAATTGCGTTATTTAAAATTTGAGGCGAGTGAAGAAGCTCTCTGAAAATCATAAAACCATTGATCTCACCATTTGCATCTGCGGGTAACTTTAAGTATTGGTAGTCTTCTTGAGGCGTCTTTCTCATTCCACTGACAAAGTAAGAAGAATTATCAATCATCATAGGATATTGATAAGTTTGATATTCTTTTGCCTGACCAGACTGATTCCTAACTTTATATATAAAACTAGGCCCTACATTTGTGGGTTTTTTCTCATTACCAATTTCAATATCTAAAATATTAAATTTTCGAAAGTCGTTAAATTCAAAAAAATAAGTTTGGTTGTTAATTACCAACTCATTTTTTTTAAAAATAATACTTTCCATTTTTGACGTCTTTTCAGCTGAATGAAGATTCCAGACATCAAGCGCTAATTCCGATCCACCATCTTCGAATGATGATTGATAGATTGTTACCCCATTAAAAGTTAATGGGGTATTAACGTTAATCGTTTTTTTTATTAACTCGCCAGTCTCTTTATCTTCCACAATTAAGTCGCTCTCAAAAGATTTCGGCTGTCCTGTGCTGTAATGTTCAATTCTAAAATCATTCAACCCAACAATAAAAGGTAGGTCTTGAATGAAGTAACCTTCTTTAGCCTTTAAAACTGCTACGCTCTGTTTTTCTCCTTCTCTGAGTAACATTTGAGCTCGATATGAAAAATTTGAATTCGTTAATTTGCCAGACTCAGGCACATCATTCAAAGCTAAATCTTCATATATAATTTGTTTTGAACCTGTCAACTCCTGCATCTTTAAAACAAGATTGCCATCCATCAGCCCACCAATACTAATGATAATAATTGCCAAGTGGGTAAATATGTATCCTAACTTTTGTAGGTCTCCCTTCTTTGCAGAAATAATTAAGTCTCCGTTTTTATTTGTTTGTTTCTTAACCCTAAATTTATTTTCAGTAAGTAATTTTTCTAATTTACTGGTGCTAAATTTCTTAACAGGAATTTCATAACTGTGTTTAAAGGATTTTAAAGATCTTTCACGAGCGTTAAGTTGGAATTTTTTATACTCCTTTAATATTTTTGGTGAGTTTCTCGATACACAGAATGAGGTAGAGATAATTAAAAAAATGAGTATTAATAAAAACCAGAATGCTTGGTAGACATTATATAAGCCCATGGCTTCAAAAAATTCGAACCAGAACTGTCCAAATTTGATAATGTAATTCTCGTAGGGTTCGTTTTGTTTGAGGATAGTCCCTATGACTGATGCAATACCTATAAAACAAAGCATAGTGATTGCAAAGCGCATCGTGCTTAGCAGGTGAATGAAAGAGGGTAAATTTTTTGTTGATTGAGCCAAGTTTAAAATCTTAATTTTTTAGTAGAAGATACATATGTATAAGAGATTGATTAGCAGGCGATAGTTCACTATTTAGATTATTGTAATCCTTGGATATAGTCGGCAACAGCCTTCATTTCTTCTTCAGTAAGCCTCACTGAAATTGCTCTCATCGGTGCTGATGCTGTTCCAGGCTGATCTTCTAAAACTCTAAAACGATTTAGTTGGCTCAATATATAGTCTGAATGCTGAGCATTGAGCCTGGGATAAAGGTTCGGTACTCCGTGCCCTGCAGGGCCATGACAGCTCGCACAAGCGGGAACCCCTGAATCCTTAATTCCTGCTCGAAAAATCTTTTCGCCCTTGGAGCCGATACCGTTAGAGGTTGCAGCTGATAATTGAAGTTTTTGTTCTGAGAAATAAATACCTAAATTATCCATGTCTTCAGCAGACAGACTTGCCGCTATACCCTGCATAAGAGCATTTTTTCTTATGCCATCTTTAAACTTATTAAGTTGTGTCGTTAAATATTGAGCATTTTGGGCAGCAATTTTTGGGGCAATTTTCCCGTTAAGGCTATTCCCATCCATACCATGGCATGCCATACAAACATTTTTTACTAATTCTTTGGTTTTTGAAAGTTGTTGGTTATCAAGAGCACTTTCAGCAAATGAAACAGAGTTAAAAAATATAAAAAATAGTAAGAAAATGTATTTATTCAAGAGCATATTTACCTTAATTGAGTTTTATTTTATTAAAGACAACATATTATATACAAATGTTCCAGACGAATTGATCTAAATCAAGTTAAAATTGCGAAATGTCTTTTCTACAAAATGTTTCTTTTATCATTTCTACAAATCACTTTGAAGAACTGCCGGTAGATATTGGGAAAGAGATTGCTTTCGCAGGTCGATCAAATGCAGGCAAATCAAGTGCAATTAACTCACTGACCAATAAAACCCGACTAGCTTATGTCAGTAAACAGCCAGGAAGGACTCAACTCATTAATTTTTTTAAAATTCAGGACATGCAATCTTTAGTTGATCTGCCAGGTTATGGCTTTGCAAAAGTCCCTAAACCCATGAAAGATCATTGGAGAAAACTATTACCAAAATACCTTAAGGAACGTAAAAGCTTGATTGGTCTTATTATTGTGGTTGATATAAGAAGGGAGCTAACAGAGCTTGATACGCAGATGCTAGATTGGTTTGCACCGCAAAAAAAACCTATCCATATTTTACTCACAAAGAGTGACAAAATTTCAAAAGATAAGTCATTAAGAACACTTAAAAAAATTCAACAGGAGTTAAATGCTAGATGGGGTGAGTTGCACAAAACACAATGTTCAGCCCAGTTATTTTCAAGCTTAAAAAAACAGGGAATTGACGAAGCCACAAAAAAAATAGAAGAGTGGTTATCGTAAAGTAATAAAAATATCCCAGACTTGATGTCCTAGCCTTAAACCCCTATTTTCATATTTAGTCAAAGGCCTTGATTGAGGCTTCTCATTGAAATCTCTTTTGGATATTTTAAAAAATTTATTCTCCCCAACTAAAGTAATAATTTCTAGAGCATATGCTTCCCAGTCAGTAGCTATATGAATATAACCAGATTGGTTGAGCTTAAGCTCCATAAGCTTTAAAAAAGAATTCTTTAATAATCTTCGTTTATGATGCTTTTTCTTTGGCCAAGGATCAGGGAAAAAAATATGGATTCCATCTAATGATTTATCTGGAATCATTTCATTCATAACCTCAATGGCATCATGCTGAATAATCTTTAAATTTTCAAGTTGGCTAAGATTAATTTTATTCAAAAGACTTCCAACGCCAGGCGAATGAACTTCAACAGCTAAAAAATTTGAACCAGGCATTTCTTGAGCCATTTTAAATGTCGTATCACCCATTCCAAAACCAATCTCTAAGATTATTTTATTTTTTTTAGAGAAAACTTGATCAAAATTTATTGGTATTTTTTGAAAAGGAATTGTATATTTAGATGCAAATTTCTTTATTCCACTTTCCTGATATTTGGTGAGTCTCCCTTGTCGAAGAATATAACTTCTAACTGGTCTTTTATTTAACTCTGTCAAAGTTGTAATTTCCTATCATTTTTATTAAATCCAAGAGAGCTTACATCCGTATTCTTTGCAATACCTATAACTTTGATTAAATCTCCCATCTCAGCTGGTGATGTCAGTCTCTGGAATGCATTCGTTTGTATCTTAAAATCCGAAATATTATTAGGGTCATGTTCACTCAAAAAATCTAAAGCTCCAGCATTTATCAAAAAATTAGCCTGAGAAACAAAACCACTGACCGTACAACCGGCAATTTTAGCCAATCTTGAGATATGTGAAAAATTAATATGCCAAGTTATATCCTGTGCTCCCAAAAATGCAAATGGATTAGCATGTGCGTGATGCTTGTAATGGCACATCAATGTCCCTTCCGTTCTATCTTGATGAAACAATTCATTTTGGCAAAATCCATAATCTACAAAAAAAATCATGGCTTTTTTGATTATTTTAAAAAATTTATTAAGCCATTCATCTAAATTCTTAGAATATTCAAAAATATATCCCGTAGGTAAATTTTCTGTATCAATAATGCCTGCAAGTTCAAGATTAGGCTTATCATCTTCTTTCCAATCCAATTGATTATTTTCAATGCCTACCTTTCTTTCGAATATTTGTTTATTTTTTATTTCATAAATATTTGTTGGGAACGCATCCAAAAATTCATTTGCAAAAATAATACCTTCAAACTTTTCAGGAACTTCGGAAACCCATTCAACCTTCGAAAAAAATTCATTCGATAACTCTTTTTGCATGATCTTTTGTTGTCTTTTTACTAAATTATTACTTATTTCATAAATTAAATATTGATCGATTTGGATATTATTTTTTTCTGCAGCAATAAGTAAATCAACTGCAAATTGACCATTGCCCGCTCCTAATTCAAGTATTGATGATGGAAGATGAACAAAATTCTCCTTAAATGAATTCAGAAAACATCTTGCAAATATATTTGAAATCATGGGAGCGGTTATAAAATCACCAGACTCTCCAAACTGTTCTTTATACCCAGTGTAGTAACCATGTTCTTCATCGTAAAGTACAATATCCATTAATAATGAAAATGAAATTGAGCCACCTGATTGAATAATTTCTTTTTTTAACCGATGATTTAAGGCATCATGGACTGATTCTTCAAGTTGGCTAAGGGAAGGTAAATTCGTCATATCTTCTAGATTATAATAATTTTTGTATAAATATCTAAAAAATTTAAAACAAACCATTTGAAAACAAATAATAAAAAAATAGCGCTTGTCACCGGTGGGTCAAAAAGAATTGGAGCATCAATTTGCGAGGAATTACACAAAACAAATATTAATGTAATGATTCACTATAAAAATTCAAAAGAAGATGCCTTACATCTAAAAGACAAGCTCAATAAAATTAGAAGTAATTCAACAGATATTGTCCAAGGTGATTTATGTAAAACAGAATCATATGAAAAAATTATTTCAAATGTAATTAAAAGATTTGGACAGCTTGATTACTTAGTCAACAATGCTTCAAGCTATTTCCCTACGCAAATCGATAATCTCAATGAAGATGACTGGAACGATTTAATTTCAACCAACCTTAAGGCACCATTATTTTTATGTCAGGCAGCGGCAAAATTTTTAAAAGAAAAAAAAGGATCAATTGTCAATATTACTGATGCTAATGAAAATAATCCAAAGAAACATTATATTATTTATAACCTAGCCAAGAGTGGCTTGGTCTCCCTCACAAGATCGTTAGCTATTGATTTAGCCCCCCATGTGAGAGTGAATGCTGTAGCACCAGGTGCAATATTATGGCCTGAAGATGGTCAAGAATCTGAAGCAGGTTATCGAGAAAACCTTATATCTCAAACATTTTTAAAAAAACAGGGTGCGCCAAAAAATATTGCAAAAGCTGTTGTTTTTCTTTTATCCACTGCCACATATACTACAGGTGAAATAATTCATGTTGATGGAGGTGGTGCTTATAAATAATGGATAAAAAAGGATTATTTATAAGTAAATTTTAATTAAAAAATTTATTCTGCAAAAAATCTATTTTCAATTTGAAGCTTGTGTAGTTGGTTTTTTATAACTATCATGCTTAATTTTCAACTTAACTCTTTTTGCTTATATGTCAAAATTACTAATAGTAGAGTCCCCTTCTAAAGCTAAAACTATTAGCAACTATCTGGGTAGCGAATATAAGGTGCTTGCCTCTTATGGTCATATAAGAAATCTCCTTCCAAAGTCAGAGGGAATAAATACTGAAAATTTTGAGATGAATTTTCAGTTAATTGATAGAAATAAGAAGCATATGGATGCTATCTCAAAAGCAGTTAAAGATTCAGATGAAGTCCTTCTCGCAACTGATCCCGATCGTGAAGGTGAGGCAATTGCATGGCATATAGCTGAAATTCTAAATTCTAAAAAACTCATTAAAAATAAAAAAATTGCTAGAATTATTTTTGGAGAAATTACTAAAAATGCAATTATTGATGCGCTCCAAGAACCTCGAGATATTGCTAGCGCCCTTGTTCATGCTCAACAGGCGAGACAAGCACTTGATTATTTAATCGGGTTTAATCTATCTCCTTTGTTATGGTCAAAAATTCGTTATGGGCTATCAGCCGGTCGTGTTCAAAGTCCTGCACTTCGTTTAATTACTGAGCGTGAAAAGGAGATTAAGAAATTTATTAAAAAAGAATATTGGTCCATTCATCTTGATACTCAAAAAGAAGATTCAAAATTTTCGACAAAATTGGTGACTCTTGAAAATAATAAATTAGAGCAATTTACAGTTACTAACGAAGCTCAGCAAAAAGAAATTGTGGGTGAGTTAATTTTAAAAAGCGCTGGTAAAACAAAAGTGAGTCGTGTTGATAAAAAACAAAGGACTAGAAAGCCACCTTCACCTTTTACTACATCTACCATGCAACAAGAAGGGGTAAGGAAATTAGGATTTACAACCAAAAGGACTATGATAATTGCCCAGCAGCTTTATGAAGGTATTAAAATTGGTGAGGGTGCGGTTGGTTTGATTAGTTATATGCGTACTGACTCAATGACACTTTCAAAAGAGGCAATTGAGCAAGCAAGAAATTATTTGAAAAAAAACTATTCTCCTGATTTTCTTCCAAATAAGGCAATTGAATACAAAACAAAATCAAAAAATGCACAAGAGGCACACGAAGCCATTAGGCCAACAGATATTTCAAGATCTCCAAAAGAACTTAAAAGCTTTCTAACTGAAGAGCAATTTAAACTTTACGAAATGATCTGGAGAAGAACCTTAGCTTGCCAAATGACATCTGCAGTTTACGATGTTGTTAGTGTGGATCTTGAAATTGGATCGAATGAAAATATTTTTAGAGCTAATGGCCAAACCATAAAATTTCCAGGATTTATGTCAGTCTATATTGAAGATCAAGAAAACGATGATACAAATAGTGAATCTAAGAAATTGCCTCCTCTTGAAGTAGGGGATCAACTTGAGGTTAACAGTATCCACGGAGTTCAGCATTTTACTGACCCACCGCCCCGATATAGTGAGGCAAGCTTAGTAAAAACACTTGAAGAGTTTGGAATTGGAAGACCATCGACTTATGCCAGTATTATTTCAACGCTGCAAGAGCGAGATTACGTTGTATTAGATAAAAAGCGTTTTACTCCAACAGATGTAGGGAATGTTGTTATTGATTTCTTGACAGAACATTTTAGCAACTATGTTGATTATGATTTTACTGCTCATCTAGAGGCAGAACTTGATGATATCGCAGCTGATAAAAAGGACTGGATAAAAGTGCTACGAACATTTTGGGTAGATTTTGACAAAAAAATTAAAGAAAAAAGTGAATTGGATAGAACCAAAATAACCCAAAAGTCTATTGATGAAGATTGCCCTAAGTGTGGCAAGCCCTTACTTTCAAAACTTGGAAGAAGAGGTAACTTTATTGCCTGTTCTGATTATCCTGAATGTAAATTTACCAGAAGTGCTAATGGTGACTTACCTCAAGAACCAAAAGTAGTTGGGAAGGATGCGGGAACAAATATTGATATTCTTCTTCTTATTGGTCCTTATGGTCCTTACCTTCAACTCGGTACCCAAGAAGAAGGTACAAAAATTAAACCTAAACGCGTGACTATTCCCCCAACAATTCCCTTAGCTGATCTGAATGAGGAAATTGCACAGAAGCTAATATCACTTCCTCGTGACCTGGGTATTCACCCAGATACAGGGAAAAAAATTATTGCGAGTATTGGTCAGTTTGGACCTTACGTAAATCATAATAGTAAATTTAAAGCTATTCCGAAATCTGACGATATTTTTAAAATTACACACGAAGAGGCGGTAGAACTTTTAAAACCTTTAAGAAGAATAGGTATTGATCCAGCTACAAATTCAACAATTGATATTTATAAGGGTAGATTTGGATTCTATCTTCAAAGAGATGCCATTAAAGTAAACATTGCAAAGAATCTTAATTACGAAAATATTGAGCTTGAAAAAGCCATTCAATTGATCACAAAGAAAGAACTAGAAGAGAAAGGTAAGAAAAAGACCGCTAAGAAAAAGACCGCTAAGAAAAAGACCGCTAAAAAATAATTGTTAATTAACAGATATTTGACTAATTTTATTCATTATCGATTCTTTCTTTATCCACTTCTTAACTCTCTGCGCGTCTGCAAACCTAGTTAATGTGCCGTAAGAATTCAAAAAGATCATAATAACTGGTTCATTACTTATCGTTGCCTGCATCACCAAACATCGACCTGCGTCTCTAGTAAACCCTGTTTTTGATAAACCAATATCCCAAGTACCTTTCCTAACCAACCTATTGGTATTTACAAATCCAATTTCATTTTTCCTTTTGCCTATTCTAAAAGTCTCTTGTGATGTCGTAGTTATTTTTCTAATTTCTGGATATTGATAAGCAGCTTCTACCATCCTTACAAGATCCCTAGCTGTAGATTTATTTCTTTTATTTAAGCCAGTAGAATCCGCAAACTTACTGTTATGCATTCCTAATTTAAGTGCTTTTATATTCATTGCTTTTATAAAGCCTTTCTTGCCTGAAGGGTAAGCTCTGCTTAAAGCGGAGGCCGCCCTATTATCTGAGGACATTAAAGAAATTTTAAGTAAGTCATATCCAGTTACCAATGTACCTATCGGTATTCTTGAGCCCGTTCCTTTAAGTCTATCAATATCATGCTTTGTAATTTTAATTTTCTTTTTTAAATCAATTTTAGAATCTAGTATGACCATTGCCGTCATTAGTTTTGTAAGGGATGCAATCGATGCCTCTGAATAGGCATTCTTTTGGTATATTACTTTGCCATTATTTTGATTTACAACCATTGCTTTGGCTGACCTTACTTTTGGGTCAGACTTATATTTTGCAAACTTGCTATTAAAGTTATCAAGTTGATTATCGGAGAGAGAATTAAACGAAATACTTAGAAGGAGGAAAAAGGATGATATAAAACATAAAAATTTATTCATAGATAGTTTTAATCCTAGTTTATAATTCTACAAATTATACATTTTTTCTTTAAAATAATATAAAAGTATATTGTAAATCGCAAAAGAGTTTTTAATGACATATCCAGATAACATCATATATTCAAAAGACCACATTTGGCTTAAACCAAATGGTGATTCTTATATTTTAGGAATTACAGACTTTGCACAGGATTTACTTGGAGATATTGTTTACGTTGAAATAAATAAAAATAGTGAGTTCAAAAAAAATCAAGCGCTCGGCTCAATTGAGTCAGTCAAAACAGCATCAGATATCATTGCGCCTGAAAATGGAAAAATAATCTTGATTAACCCTGAAATTGAGTCCGCGCCAGAAAAAATTAACGAAGACCCTTTCGAAATATGGATTTGCCACGTGGAGTTTATGAGCGAGGTTGAGGAAACTGATTTTTTATCAAAAGATAAATACTTAGATCTAATCAAAACCTAAACTTTTTTTGCATCAATACTCTGTATGTTGTAACCACGATCTTTAAAGAATTGAAATCTAATTCTCGCTAGTTTTTTATCTTCTTCATCAATTGATACTATTTCAAACAAATTTAAGTACCTGTTGAAACCATCAATCATCTGAGATGAAATATTTATAATGGTGTCGTCCATCCACTCAATACTTTTATTGCTTAAAGTAATCTTATTAAGATGATGATGATTATTTTCTTCATGTGGGAAAAAGCTATCAGAACTCCCTCCCCACAATTTATCAGATAAATGATTTAATTGAATATCATTTGAACAATAAATCAGAGAATTTCTTTTTTTATTTAGCCTCTCCGGGAGTAACGAAAAAACTAAATCCGTTTTACTTTCAACGTTAAAAAAAAATTTAATATTTGTCAAAAGCGTAAATTTTATTTTTTAGACTTATGCATTAAAAATTGACTTAGTAAGCTAACTGGTCGTCCTGTAGCACCTTTATTTGCTCCAGAATTCCATGCAGTCCCCGCAATATCTATATGTGCCCATGAATATTTTTTGGTAAATCTTGATAAGAAGCATGCTGCTGTGATACTGCCTGCTGCTCTTCCTCCGATATTAGCAATGTCCGCAAAATTACTATTAAGAAGTGGTTGATACTCATCCCATAGTGGCATTCGCCATGCCTTATCAATTGATTTTTTACCTGCCGCAAGCAAATCATTTGCAAGGTCATCGCTCTTGCTGAAAACTGCTGATGCATGATGGCCGAGTGCAATTACACATGCACCTGTTAGTGTGGCTATGTCAATTACGGTTTCTGGTTTATATCTCTCTGCATAAGTTAATGCATCACAAAGGACTAATCGTCCTTCTGCATCAGTATTAAGGATTTCAATTGTTTGCCCTGACATACTTGTTACAATATCACCTGGTTTAACAGCAAGCCCATCTGGCATATTTTCACATGCAGGAATTAAACCCACTACATTAAGTGGTAAATTTAAGAGCCCAATAGTTTTCATAACTCCCAGAACTGTTGCAGCACCACACATATCATATTTCATTTCATCCATTGCCGCACCTGGTTTAAGAGAGATGCCACCTGAGTCAAATGTAATACCCTTACCGACTAACACAACAGGTTTTGAAGATTTTTTACCTTTCTTGTGTTCTATGATAATGAACTTTGGTTCTAATCTGCTACCTTTTGCAACCGATAAAAAGGAACCCATTTTTAATTTTTCAATCTGTTTTTGGCTTAATGCTGTTGATTTCATCTTAAAATCTTTAGCAATTTTTTTTGCTTGGTTTGCTAGATATGTAGGAGTACAAATATTAGGGGGTAAATTACCTAAATCTTTAGTTAAATTCATACCTTCTGCAATAGCCTGACCTTCTTTTATACCCAATTTAATAGCATTACTGTCCAACTTGTTAGCCTGGAAATTTATTTGGTAGTTATTTTTTGGGGCTTTTTTATCAGATTTTAGAGAATTAACTTCATACGATTCATCTATGGCTGCCTTTGAAAAAAGGTTGGCTACAGTGCCCTGATTAATTTTTTTATTAACAAATTGGTTGACCGGTAAAACTACTGTACCGCATTTAATTGATTTCAACTTTTTAAAAATATTTTTTGCTGATTTCAATAGATCTTCTTCATCAAGGCTATCCTGATTTTGTATGCGAACAAAACATGTCCTTTTAAATTCTCCGTGCATATGCTCTATATTTATCGAGCCAGTATTTTTAGGGAGGTCATCTAGCTTTATTATTAAGTTAAGGGCATCTTGCAAAGTTTTGCTTAAACTCAGTGACGAGCATAGCTGATTACTTTTATTAACCGCCAATATGATAATATCAGCAGATAATTTTGAAATTGAATCTGACTTTAGTTGAAATTTCATTTAACATTCCTTAATGTTGTCTATAAGAACTAAACTTTAATTAAATGCTATATAAAACAAAACTAAATAAAGAATTATTTTATACAGCTATATCAACAATTCTTATTCTTACAGGAGTCGTCGTCGCTCAGAGAATTGTCTATGTTTTTCGACTTGCAGCAAAAGGTATTATACCTAATGACACGATTGATACGATTTTAGTTTTTAATTTATTAAAACACCTCCCCCTTTTACTTTCAATTACTTTATTTTTAACCATCTTAATGGCGCTCAGCCGATGGTACAAGGACAGTGAAATGATTGTATGGCTAAGCTCTGGATTAAGTTTGTCAAAGCTAATCAAGCCTATTATTTATTTTTCAATTCCAACTATTTTGTTAATTGGTTTTCTTTCTTTCCTTGTAAGCCCTTGGGCAGTGCAAAAGGTCGAAGAATATAAAAACGGACTGAAAACTCGTGATGAGTTTTCAGCAATTAGTCCAGGCATTTTTAAAGAATCAAAGTCTGATAATCAAATTTTATATGTAGAGGGATTCAGTGAGCTAGGGAATACCGTCAATAATATTTTTATTCAGTCTTACCAGAATGGAAAGCTCGGGGTTATGGTTTCAAGTAAAGGAAAGAGGTATGCCAATGAAAAAGGTGAAAATTATATTGTTTTACTTGATGGAAAAAGATATGAAGGTGGCAGAGAAACTGAAGAATTCACTACAGTTAAATATAAGGAATATGGTATTTTAATTGAAAAAGATATCCCCACACTTTCTGCGGTTGGTGCAAGAGTTTCAAAAATGGAGGCAAAAAAAACAACCGAACTAATAGGTAACTTATCAAATAAGAAGTTTCAAGCGGAGTTTCTTTGGAGGCTTTCTCTTCCAATATCTACATTCATTCTTATAATAATTGCAATTCCATTGAGTTTTAATAATCCTAGATCAGGGAGATCCATGAATATTATCGCTGCAATATTACTTTTCGTTATTTATAATAATGCTGTAAGCATTTCAAATAGCTTAATTGCAACTGGACAACTTAGCATTTGGATAGGCTCTTGGTTTTCACATTTTATTTTTCTCAGCATTGCTATTTATTTAATTTATAGAAGATCACTTAATCTAAATTTAATGCCAACTTTTTTTAAAAAAAATAATAAATGAATCAAGTCACCAAATATCTAAATAAAGAACTTTTTTTAGGGATTACTTTGTTTCTCTTTGGAGGCATTTGCCTTTTTTCTTTCTTTGAATTTATTCAAGAGATTTCCGATTTAGATGATAAGAAGTATGGAGTAACACAAGCAATCGTTTACGTCCTTCTTACAATACCAGGACACATCTACAAACTCATTCCAACTGCCGTATTAATTGGTGCAATGTATACCGTTGGTCAATTGTCCCATCAGTCAGAATTAATTGTTTTAAGATCTAGTGGCCTTTCAATAAAACAGATTGCAAGAGCTGTTATGCCTATTGCGATTTTTTTTAGCATTCTTACGTTTGCTGTTGGAGATTTAATAACGCCAAATAGTGAAAAAAATGCCCAACAACTCAAAACAAATGCAACTAATACCTCAATTAGTATGGAATTTAAATCTGGCTTCTGGATGAAAGATGGGAATAATTTTGTAAATATTGAAAATGTTCTGCCTGATGCATCATTGTCAAATATACATATATATGAGTTTGATGATCAATTTAATTTGAGAACCATCATTGATGCAAAGAATGGAAAATTTGATGATGGAAATTGGGATTTAACTCAAATAACAGTTAAAAATTTTATAGATAATCAGATCATTACAGAAAAAATAGAAAAGGGAAATTGGAAGTCATTGATACGCCCTGAAATGATGAATGTTTTGAT
The DNA here is from genome assembly GCA_019823025.1 of Methylophilales bacterium. NCBI lineage: Bacteria > Pseudomonadati > Pseudomonadota > Betaproteobacteria > Nitrosomonadales > Methylophilales bacterium. The sequence goes on from CP081940.1 coordinate 716,205, forward strand.
AATTTCACCCGACAAAATGTCAATTTTTAATTTAGTCAAATTTATTAATTATCTTAAAATTAACAATCAAAGGTCTTCAAAATATGAAACTGCCTTATGGGAGAAATTGATTAACCCACTGATGCCCATTGTCATGATTCTATTTGCCCTTCCCTTTGGTTTTTTACAACAACGATCTGGAGGTAAATTCCTAAAAATGTTCATTGGTATTTCTATCGGAATTGGCTATCAGATTATAAATACATTGTTTAGACATTTAGGCTTATTGAATGACTGGCCTCCCTTTTTAAGTTCCCTGCTTCCTTCTTTTTTATTTCTTTCTCTAGGTATATATATGATTATGAGGTTCGAACGTCTTTAATTTTTAATCCTAAAATCAAATCATGCAAATATTGCTTCGCTCCAAATAAGATATTCATATAAAAAATAAAAAATAAAGTTAAACCAATACAAACTAAAAAGTACCTTAGTACACAAAAAATAAATTTATTTTTTTTAGGGATCTCAAGCTTTATTTTCCAAGCTTTCATCGCTAAAGTTTGGCCTCCATAATACCAAGATGAAACAAAATACACACCTGAAGTAACCCATAAAATAAACTGGAAAAGATGAGGATGATCTATCGAATTAATTGCACAGATATATATCGTGATAAATGCAATTAGAAACCATAATGCAATTTGGATAAGTAATTCATAAAAAAAACAAGAGTAGAGCCTTAATATATAATTTTTTTTCATTTCAGTGACAAGAAAGTACTCTTTATTTTTTTATGGCATGAATGACTGGTATTAGAATTAAGGCAATTAAACACCCTAACGCGGTTCCAAATGCTAATGCCCAATTTAAACTGACTGCCCCACCCATAAAATCACTTACTGTGTTACCAAGACCAGCGCCAATAATTGCACCTAAACCCACTTGAAAACGTCCAGGCAAATATTTTTCTAGTCCAAGCCCAAAAAATGCTCCTACAAGCATTACCCCGTTATCTACAATCCCAAACAAAACTGCGTCAAAAAAAAGTTTAAAGAATTCGTCTGTCAACATAACATCACCTCATGTCTCTAAAAATTTAAATCAATTACTTAATTATTTAAATACTTGATTATAATTGAATCAATGACTTCTCAAGATAAATTATTTAGGATTGATGAAAATGGGTATCTTCCCCAGGTGACACAAATTGAGTCCCCTAATTTTGATTTAAGGCCATCCAAACAAACCATTTCATTAATTGTTATTCATTGCATCAGCCTTCCACCAAATCAATTTGGCAATTCTTATATTGAAGATTTTTTTAAAAATGACCTTGATTTAAGTCAGCATACCTATTTTAAAAAGATAAAAGATCTTAAGGTTTCCTCACATTTTTTAATTAAAAGAAAAGGTGAACTAATACAGTTTGTATCTTGCCTTAAAAAGGCTTGGCATGCGGGCGAGTCGGTTTGGAGAAATAAAAAAAATTGTAACGATTTTTCAATTGGAATAGAGCTTGAGGGTTCAGATGTTATAAAATACGAAGATATCCAATACAAAGTTCTATTAAAACTTTTAAAATCTTTGCGCATGAAATATCCTGTCACAGATATAGTCGGTCATAGTGATATAGCCCCTGGTAGAAAAACTGATCCAGGTCATTTTTTTGATTGGAATTTAATAAACTCGGAAAATTTTTAATGTTTAAAAAAGTTTTTATTTTGTTTTTTTTATCCCTGATTCTTGTTGGATGTGGACAAGAGGAAGAAATAGAGAAAAAGAAACAACGAATAATTAATATTAGTACTTCGCCAGTTCAAATCTATAACTTTAAAGATCAAGAATCAGCTATAGGGACTATTGAAGGCCTAATTGACCCTACAATCAGATCAGAAATTGCATCTTCAGTTAAAAAAATATATACCAAAACGGGCACCATTCTAAAAAAAGGAGATCTTATTGCACAGCTTGATAATCAGGATTATCGCTATCAACTTGAATTAGCTGAAGCCGAATTAAGTCAACTTAAAATACGCTTAAATGGTCAAAATAAAACTTACCAGAGAAATTCTGAATTAGTTGATGAGAATTTTATTTCTCCTAATGCGCTTGATGAAATAGTAAATCAAAAAAATGAAACAGAAGAGTTAATAAAAATATCAGAGGCAAGAGCTAAGATAGCTAAGTATAGACTAAGTAAAACTAAAATATATTCACCTATTAGCGGAAAAGTTGAGAAACAGATAGCCTCTATTGGAGATTTTTTAAAAATAGGGGATCCAATAATTCAGATAATGAATAATGATCGCTTAAGAGCCCATGTTCCCTTTCCGGAAAAATTAGCGACAAAACTTAAGCCCGGATTACCTATTGAATTAAAAAGCCCCATAGTAGAAGAAAAAATTATAGTCAAAATTGCAGAATTAAAGCCCCAATTAATTTCTGATAGTCTTTCAATTGATGTTATTGCTGATATTATAAATCAGCCTAATTGGCAAGCTGGGGGAAGCGTTAGGGGGACAGTAATTTTTAAGGAAATAAGCAATTTATGTGTTCCTGAACAAAGCATAATCCTCAGGCCAGCTGGACAAGTTGTTTATGTAATTAAAAATGATGTTGCATATGAAAAGCCTGTTCAAACGGGTATCACCCAAAATGGAAAAACAGAAATTACTTCGGGTTTAAAGCTTGGCGAAATAATAGCTGTTGAGGGTGCTGCTTATCTTACTGATAAAGCTAAAGTTAATATTACGCAAAATTAAATAATGACGCTGCCTGAAATTTCAATTCGAAGATATGTTTTAGCCTGGATGATATCTGGCATCTTTGTGCTGCTTGGTATCATTGGTTTTCAAAAAATAGGGATTGATAAATTCCCTATGGTTGAATTTCCCATCCTATCTGTCACAACCTCTCTTGAGGGGGCAAATCCAGAAATTATAGATTCTAGTATTACAAATATTATCGAAAATGCTGTCAATACAACTCCTGGAATTGAGTCTATTCGATCTGAGTCTTCCCCAGGTGTATCAGTGGTAAGCATTACCTTTAATTTAGATAAAAATATTGAAGTAGCATTTAATGAAATTCAATCAAAAGTGAGTCAAGTTGCTCGTAGACTCCCTAAGGACATTGTCCCTCCAGTTGTAAGAAAAGTTGAAACAAATGCAAGTGCAATCATGTGGCTATCTTTAACAGGTAATCGAACAATTCAACAACTTAATTTATATGCCTCAAACATCTTAAAGAAAAAAATCGAAACAATAGATGGTGTCGGTGAAATTAGATTGGGCGGTAAAAGAGATAGAACTGTAAGAATAAATCTTTTACCTGAAAAAATGTCTGCACTTAAAATTACAGCTGAAGATCTTATCTCCGCATTTGATAATGAACACGTCCAATTTCCGGGAGGATTTCTTGTAAGATCAAAATCAGAAAAAATGTTTAAACTCGATCTAGAGTTTCATAATGTCAATGATATCCAAGAAATGATTATTGCTTACAGGGATGGAGGAGCAATTAAGGTTAAAGACATTGCTGAGGTTGAGGATGGTCTTGATGACTATAGAGAAACTGCAAGGTTTAATGGTGAAACAAGTATTGGCTTAGGCATTGTAAAAGTAGCAAACACCAATACCGTCGATATCATAAAAAAAGTGCAAGAAAAAATTGAAAATGAAATCACACCAAACTTACCTCCAGGATTAAAAATTCAGTATTCAACAGATGATTCAATTTATATCAAGTCTATGGTGAAGTCGCTTCAGGAGCATATTTTGGAAGGTACTATCCTGGCATCGCTCATTGTTCTTTTATTTCTGGGTTCGATAAGATCGACGTTAATTATTGCTGTAGCTATACCAATCTCCCTATTAGGAGCCATAGCTATTATGTATTTCTATAACTTTACTTTTAATAGCATGACATTATTAGCTTTGATCCTACTCATTGGAATTGTTGTTGATGACTCCATCGTTGTTCTTGAGAATGTCTTTAGACACCATAAAAAGATTGATAAAAACATTTTTAATGCATCTATTAATGGGAGCAATGAAGTGGTTTTTGCCGTGTTAGCCTCATCTATTGCTCTAGTGTGTATTTTTGGTCCGGTTATTTTTATGGAAGGTATTGTTGGTCGTTTCTTTGAATCATTTGCTATTGTCGTCACAAGCGGTGTGCTTGTTTCATTAGTCGTTTCACTTACATTAACCCCAATGCTATGTTCAAAATTCTTAGAAAAAAAAGAAAAACCAATTAATGCCTTATCAAAATTTGATAGTACTTTTATGAAGGTTGAAAAATTTTATAAGCAAATCTTAACTTGGTCACTAATTCATCGCTGGAAAGTTCTTTTGTTGAGCTTTCTTATTGTTCTATCGAGTGGATTCTTTTTTTCAAAAGTCGAAAAAACTTTTTTGCCGGAACAAGATGAAAGTAGATTTAGTGTTAGGTTTAAAACCCCACTCGGTTCCAATATGGACTATACCTATAAAAAATTACTTGAAATTGAAAATGTTCTTGATAAATATGATGGTGTTATCAAGGGTGTATTTTCTTCCATTGGACTGGGAAGCAGGGGTCAAGTCAATTCAGGGTTTATAAGTGTCATGCTGAAAGATAAACAAAATCGCCTGCTGTCTCAATCAGAAATAATAAAACAGATTAAAGGTGATTTTGATTCTTTAACTGGAGTGAAGGCCTTTATATCTGCTCCCTCCATTGCTGGCGGAAGGCGATCTGAACCTTTACAATTTTCTCTCATCGGACCAAATATTGAGACCGTTTCGTCCTTAGCAGATCAGCTACAATACGAACTGTCACAAATCGAAGGTCTAGGGCGCATTGATTTAGATTTACAACTCAGTTTACCTCAAATGAATCTTCAAATTGATAGAGAGAGAGCCGCGAGTTTTGGAATTAGTGCAGCCAATATCGCAAATTCGATTTCCGTTTTTAGTAATGGGCTTGATGTAGCTCGGTTTAACGATGAGCCTGGGGATGGACAAAGGTATGATATTCGAATGAAAGCAAAAGAAGGTATTATTGAGGAGATATCGGACCTTAAAAAAATTAATTTAAAAGGAGATACGGGAGAACTTGTTCGACTTGATTCTATTGCAAGCTTCACAGAAACGCTAGGTCCAGCTGTCATGGGTAGACAAGATTTACAATACTCTGCAAATTTTTATGCTAACCCAACAATTTCCCTTGGTGAAGCCGTCAAAGTTGTAAACAATGCCAGTCAAAAAATACTTCCTAGTGAGTACTCTATTAAGCTTGTTGGTCAGGCTAAAGAATTTGCCAAAACCACCAGTAATATTTTATTTGCTTTTTCCTTAGCAACAGTTCTCTTATACATGGTTTTATCAAGTCTATTTAATTCTTTCTTTCAACCCTTAATCGTAATGCTCGCCCAACCTTTGGCAATTATTGGTGGAGTGATGTTGTTGTGGGTAACTGGGAATAGCCTGAATATATATTCAATGATTGGAATGGTTTTATTAATTGGCTTAGTTGCCAAAAATTCCATTCTACTGGTCGATATGACCAACCAAATTAAAGCAAAGGGTAAGAGTACTAATCACGCACTTTTAGAAGCATGCCCCATAAGGTTAAGACCTGTTCTTATGACCTCACTGACACTTATACTTGCTCTTCTTCCAGCCGCATTAGGGTATGGTGCAGGATCAGAAACTAATGGTCCCTTATCGGTTGCTGTTATTGGTGGCATGTTATCTTCTACACTACTCACCTTAGTCGTTATCCCATCAGCTTACTCATTATCATTAGATTTTTTAGAGCGAAGAAAAAAAGTTAATCCTTAACTAATTTATCAATAATTAAGGTCCCTACTAAATCGCCTTCAACATTTACTGTTGTTCGAAACGTGTCTAGCAAACGATCCATTGGTATTAATATGCCAAGAGCTTCCAAAGGAAGTCCCAACACTTGAAGCACCATAGCCATTGTCACCATTCCCGCACTTGGAATTCCAGGGGCTCCAATTGAGGCGATCATAGCAATAAAAAATAAAACAAACTGTTGAGATAACCCTAAATCTAGTCCTACTAAATTTGCGATGAATAATGCCGCTGCTGCCTCATACATTGCCGTTCCATCCATATTCATCGTGGCACCGATTGGCAAAACAAAATTAGAAACATCTTTTGATGCACCGAAGTTATTCTGTGATGCTTTCAGTGTAATAGGGAGTGTGGCACTACTCGAACTTGTTGCAAATGCCGAAATAAATGACACTCTCCCGCCTTTCCATAAAGACAAAATATTTACTCTATTAAAAATGAATAATAGAGTTGGTAAAAATATTATTCCGTGAAATAAAATTACTCCGATAACAATCAGTATAAAAATTCCAACTTGAGAGAAGATTGCTATATTTTGACTAACCACCATATTTACCAGTAAGCCGAATATGCCAAAAGGGGCAATATACATTATCCAATTTACAATTTTAAAAATTATTTCATAAAAGCTTTTAAAAAAATCTCTTGCTGGGTTTAATGCTTTATTTTTTTCATTTAGCGCTATGCCAATCAAGATAGAAAATATAATGAGAGGTAAAATTTTTCCATTTGCCAGTGATGCAAACGGATTTTCAAATAAACCTAAAATGAATTGATAAATAAAATCTTTAAAAGATAAAGCCTCAGACGTTACTACCTCATTTAGCTGCCAAGCATCTATAGAAACGCCTATGCCTGGCTTAAACAAATTCATTGCTATCATTGCAATAAAAACTGCGAAAAACATGGTTCCGGCAAAGTATAAAAGTGTTGATCTCCAGATAGTACCAGCTTTATTAGAGGAGACTAAGTTTGAAATTCCATTTACAATAGAAAAAAATACCAGAGGAACTAAAATCATTTTTAACGTGGTAATAAAAATTTGACCTGCCAAAATAGATATATCTGAAATATATTGAAGTATTAATGAATCGGGAAATTTTTTTATGACTAATCCAATTATAATTCCCGCTATCGCTGCAAGCAGTATATATTTATTTGCATTTTTCATTATCTAACTCTCTCCATAACTGCTCCAAAAAAACCATCTGTGTCATTTTCGTATGGATTTAGCTTTAGGTATTTTTTATCGTCCAAAGTAACACCAAACTTATCAAGTATTGCAGATTTTGATATTAATTTAAAATCTGAATTTTCAAATAGAAAATTTCTCACTTGCTCCTCATTTTCTTCATTAAGCAAACTACATGTGGCATATATTAATAATCCTTTTTTTTTGCATAATCTGGCTGCCGAATGAAGAATGTTCTTTTGCTTAGCTATTAGCTCCATCAATGACTTTTCTGAGTGCTTCCATTTTAGGTCTGGGTTTCTACGTAATGTCCCAAAGCCAGTGCATGGTGCGTCAACGAGAACCCTGTCGAACTTTTCTTTTAACCTCTTAATTTTAAGATCATTTTCACTTGAAATTCTTTGTATTGAAATATTTGATGCACCTGATCTTTTTAATCTAGTTTTTAAGCTATCTAATCTTTTATCTGAAATATCAAAACTATATATTCTTCCAGTATTTTTCATCATAGCTGTCATAGCTAAGGTTTTACCTCCGGCCCCAGCACAAAAATCTGCGACCATCTGCCCTCTCTTTGCATCAGCTAAATATGCTAATAATTGACTCCCCTCATCTTGAACTTCTATGTTGCCCTCAAGATATAGTGGATGTTTCTGTATGTAACTTCCTCTAGGTAAATTAATACCAATTGGCGATATTTTGGCTTCTAGAATTTGGCTTTCTACCTCCTGAAACGATTCCTTTAGTTCAGTCATTATCTCTTGCCTACTTTTCCCTTTAAGGGTGTTTACTCTGACGCAGAGTTGCGCAGGTAATAAAAGGGCGTTAGCAATTTGTATGGCCTTTTTTTCATTGTATTGAGCAGATAACTTTAGCCAAAACCACTCCGGTAAGCTTAATTTTGCTGAGAGATCAATATTTGTTATTTTATTTGCTTTTACTTTGGATAGCCACTTTCCATCATCCTCACTGATCATGGGCAATAAATCACGAATACTCCTTCCTTTTAATTTAATTAAATATATAAGAATTAATTTAAATGGATTTGATGTTGAACCTAAAGCCTCAAGATATCTTTTATTTCTAATGACATTAAAATAAGTATCAGCAATGAGTGATCTCTCAGATTTGCCTATATTTTTATTTTTTTTAAAAAAGAAACTCAATTGAGAATCAGCTGGAAAATTATTAGAAAAGCTTTCTTCTAAAACCTCGGCACATGACTTTATAGAAAATCTATTCATCTATTTCTTTAATATTAAGATCTGTATTTTTTAAATTTTGGTCAATCATTAATCCACCTTTCATCTTTAATCTTATTTTAATAGGGATTCTATAAGCACTTTTTGAGAGCCAAATAAAATGCTTTGAATTTTTAACTGAGGTAATTTCACCCTCATATAATTCCGTTTGAAAATTTCTTTCATTGATTCTTATACTTTCATCCTTAATTTTTTTATATTCAATATTCCTAACCTTTTTTCCTTCTAAAAAATTAAATGTATACGTTGGCTTAGTTTTTTCAAAATGAAATTGTAAAATTAACGTTGGGATATCTAATAAATTACCCACATATTTTTTTTCAGTTAACTTTTTTTTGTAGTCAACTTTTAGCTTGTCATTCTTTCTATCGTAAGTTACAGATATATTTTTTTTTGGTTTTTTTAGGTCATTAACTAAAAATGAATTGAATAAAAGCCCCTTATTGCTTACTAAACCTTCACTCTGAATATCTTTATCTCCAAAAAATTTTAGAAATCTTTTTGTTTTTAAAAAAACATTCAAATCATATTTTTTACTTTTCTGCTTATATTGTAATTTTATTTCACCAGAGGATATTTGGGTATTTTCTACCTCAATATTTCTAAGTTTTATAAACTGGAATAGCTCATAGTCAATGTAAAAATTCTCTGGTAGCTTCTTGAAGGCAAATAGACTTTGAGAAAAAAGTATTAAAACTAAAAAATACTTAGATAATTTGTATTTGTGGTTCATCTACAACTTTTTTGGTTATTTTTCCAATTTCAAAGGCATTTTCTTTTGAATTTCTGAGGGATGTCATTACTCTGTCTTTTGATTCTTTTTTTACTATGATAACCATACCAATTCCACAATTAAATGTTTTAAATAATTCGTCATCATCTAGGTGTGCTTCAGATTTTATCCAGTTAAATAATTTAGGGATTTTCCAAGAATTTTTCGAGATAACAGCCTTGAACTCATTAGGAATGACTCTTGGAATATTCTCAGTCAAGCCGCCTCCAGTAATATGTGCCATTGCATTTATTTTTTCAGTTTTTAAAACTTCTAAAATTGATTGCGTATAAATTTTCGTAGGCTTGATTAATAAATCACCAATAGTCTCATTATCAATTTTTAAATCTAAATTTATTTTTTTTTCAGATATTATTTTTCTAATCAGAGAATATCCATTTGAATGTGCTCCAGATGAACTAATACCAATTATGATATCGCCTTCATCTACACTTTTACCATCGATTATTTTAGTTTTATCTACTGCACCAACACAAAAGCCAGCTAGGTCGTACTCATCACCTTGATACATCCCCGGCATTTCTGCAGTTTCACCTCCAACCAGAGAGCATTTTGCTAGCTTACATCCATCACTGATACCCTTGATAACTTTTTCAGCAATTTGAGTATTTAATTTTCCACATGCAAAATAATCCAGAAAAAATAAGGGCTCAGCTCCTTGAACAATAATATCATTGACGCACATTGCAACTAAGTCTTGTCCTATCGTGTCATGTTTGTTAAGTTCAAATGCTAATTTTAGCTTTGTTCCTACGCCATCAGTGCCAGAAACAAGTACTGGATTATTGATATGATTTGGCATCTCAAACATTGAACCAAAACCACCTAACCCACCTAAAACCTCTTTTCTAAAAGTAGACTTTGCGTGTGGTTTAATTTTTTCAATTAGGTTATTTCCAGCCTCAATATTTACCCCAGAATCCATATATGTAATTGAGTTATCTTCAGATTTTTTTTGAGACAATTTGGTTTAATCCTTATTAGATTTGCGAGTTTATGTATAGTAAGATTTTAACTTAATTTTACTTAATAGGCACATGGTGCCACAGGAATGATGGATCAACTTTTACTTGACATACAAACACCTAAGGTTAAATCATTTGAAAATTTTATTATTGGTGATAACTTTGAAGCAATTAGCATTATAAAAAAATTTATAACTGACAAAAACCTTCAATTTTTTTATTTGTGGGGTGTTGAAGGCTCAGGGAAGTCGCATTTATCCGATGTGGTAAAAAGAGGTAACATTTTTGTTATTGAGGATATTGATATTAAAAATAATATGGAGCAAGTGGAAGCTTTTAATATTTTTAATGATTGCAAAGAGAATGGTAAAAAACTTTTCATAACTGGGGCTAACTCTCCCAACAACATGGGTTTGCGGGGTGATTTAGCAAGCAGACTTAGTTGGGGTCTTGTCTATCAAATTAAACCACTAACAGATAGCGAGAAGAAATTAGCATTATTGAGTCATTCAAAACAAAAGGGGATGTCATGTAGCGAAAATGTTATTGAATATTGTATGAGACATTTACAAAGAGACTTACACTACTTAATCGCAACCTTGGATGCATTAGATAATTGGTCCTTAAAGACGAAAAAGCCAATTACTATTCCCCTCCTAAAAAAACTTCTTGAAAACAAAGAGTAAATTTTTTTATTTAATGCCTTATTAGATAGTCAAAAGCTCCTAATGCTGCTTTAGAGCCTTCTCCCATAGCTATAATGATTTGTTTATAAGGTATTGTTGTGACATCGCCTGCTGCGAAGACACCTTGCATTGATGTTTCTCCATGGTCATTGATTTCGATTTCGCCATATTGGCTTAATTTTATATCTTCTTTTACCCAATCACTATTTGAATTTAAACCAATTTGAATAAATACTGCTTCAATATTTATTCTCTCTTCTTTTTTATGTTTTCTATCTGTATAAACTAAGTGCGTTACTTTATCTGAACCACAAATTTCATTTGTTTTAGCATTTAGTACAACCTCAATATTATCTAAGCTATTTAATCTATCAATTAATACCTGATCCCCATTAAGCTCGGAAGCAAACTCTAAGATAGTGACATGCTTAACGATACCTGCTAAGTCAATTGCGGCTTCAATACCTGAATTCCCCCCTCCGATTACAGCTACATCTTTTCCCTTAAATAGGGGTCCATCACAATGGGGACAATAGGCTACCCCTTTCCCCTTAAATTCTTTTTCTCCAGGAACACCTAATTCCTTCCAGCTTGCACCAGTGGCAATAACGACCGACTTAGATTTAAGAATGCCTCCGCTATTTAGGTGAACTTCAAATAATAAATCATTTACTTTTACAATTTTTTTTGCTGACTGAAGATTAATGACGTCAACATCATATTCTTTTACATGTTCTTCAAGCGCTTTCACTAACTTTGGGCCTTCAGTTTTTTGTACAGAAATAAAATTTTCTATCCCAAGTGTATCCATGACTTGTCCGCCAAAACGCTCAGCAATAATTCCTGTTTTTATTCCTTTCCTTGCAGAATAAATTGCAGCCGATGCACCAGCTGGACCTCCACCAACCACAAGGATATCGAAAAGCTCTTTTTGGGATAATTGATCAGCTTTTTTTTCACCAGCCTTTGTATCAATTTTATTGATAATCTCCTCTAATTCCATCCTGCCTTGTCCAAACTCAACATCATTTAGAAATACTGTTGGAACTGACATTATTTTTTTTCTTTTAACATCATCTTGAAATAGAGCACCATCCACCATGCAGTGACTTATATTAGGATTTAAAAGTGATAGGACATTTAAAGCTTGCACAACATCTGGGCAGTTATGGCATGATAAGGAAATGAAGGTTTCGAAAAAGAATTCTCCTTCTATGTTTTTAATTTGATCAACTAAATCTTCTGAGATTTTAAGTGGGTGCTCACCCACCTGTAACAAAGCTAGTACTAGTGATGAAAACTCATGTCCTAAAGGAATGCCTGCAAATTGAATACCGGTTGTTTCATTAGGTCTATTAATTTTGAAGGATGGCGTTCTCTCAGCCGTATCTTTATGAATATTGAGAGAAATTTTCTCTGTCATCTCTGCTAATTCAACCAATAGTTCACTCATATTAGTTGAAACTTCACTTTCATCGACAAATGCTTCAATCACCACATTAGAATTTAGCTTAGCTAAATATTGTTTTAATTGTACTGTAATTTCAGTTGAAAGTGCCATAAATTGTCTTCTGGGGCAAAGTCTTGGTTGGGCCAAATTTTTGCCCAACCAAACTAAACTATTTCAGAATTTAAATTTTCCCTACTAAATCAAGTGATGGAGTTAATGCCTCTTCTCCTGGCTTCCAAGAAGCTGGGCATGCTTGATTTGGATTTGCTGCAATATGTTGAGCTGCCTGAACCTTTCTTACTAAATCGGCTGCTGAACGACCTATACCTAAATCATTTATTTCAGCAGTTTTAATGATTCCATCTGGATTTATTATGAATGATCCTCTCAAAGCTAACCCTTCTTCTTCAATCATTACATCAAAGTTTCTTGATATTGCCCCTGTCGGATCTCCAATCATTGGAAATTTTATTTTTTTTATTGTTTCTGATGTGTCATGCCAGGCTTTGTGCGTAAAATGTGTATCTGTTGATACCGCATACACTTCCACACCGATTTTTTGTAACTCTTCATAGTGGTCTGCAAGATCTCCCAGCTCAGTTGGACAAACAAATGTAAAATCAGCTGGGTAAAAAACAACAGCGGACCATTTTCCTTTAAGATCAGCCTCGGTCACTTCTATGCCGCCTTTTTCGCTGTGAAATGCTGTCGCCTTGAAAGGCTTAACTTCTGTATTAATAATTGAAGACATGTTAATTTTCCTATAATTGGTTAATGACAAAACATAATAGTTTATCTATGTTACTTAGTATAATTTTATATTAAAATCATACTGATAAGTAAAACTTATCATTTATCTCTTGTGTGAAATTGTTGCTCTCTTTGGAATTGTTTTAATCTTGATTCAACTCTAGACTTTTCATAAAAATCACCATCATTTGCTTTAATTGCTAAGTCCATCCTCATAATTGCCTCCTGAAGATTAAAATTATAATAAGCGGCTTCTGCTAGATTCTCATATTCAAGTAGTTTTTCTCCTTGTTTTGCATAAACTTTTGCATACAAATTATAAAGAATAGGGTCTTGTGAAAATTTTTGTTCGTTTTTTTTCAAAAGTTTTAGTGCTTTTGCTGTTTCTTGGGTTCTTAGATATAAATCAGCAAGGCCAAAGACAAAAGATCTATTTGATGGGAAAAAATTTAAATTTTGTATATACAATTTTTTTGCTTCTATAACTTTATTTGTTTTTATTAAATAATTTATATAAAGCTGATTTAACATTGGATTTGATTGTTCATTATCAAATAACCATTGAATCTGTTCTTGTGATTTAGTAAATTCGTTGTCCATTAAATAAATATATGCAAGTGCAAACCTTTCTCCAGCTTCATTAATATATATTTTATTTTTAATATTTTCCTCTAAAATATTTTTCGTATTACTTTTATCTCCAAGAAGTGCCTTTAACTTACCCTTGACGTAGTTAAAAGTTTGATTACCCAACCTTTGCTTATATGGATAATCTTTTAACCGATCTTCAATATCACTTATACGGTTCCTTGTTATAGGATGGGTTTGTAAGAAAGCTGGAGCCGCTCCCCCAGAAAACTGGTTAGCTTTTTTAAGCGTTTCAAAAAAATCACGGGCACCTCTAACATCAAAGCCGGCATTATTTAACGTTTGAATTCCAACTCTATCTGCTTCTTTTTCATTCTCCCTTGTAAAGTCAAGTGCACCTTGAACTGCACCTGCAGAAGCTCCAGCTATAGTAGTACTTGCAAGTTGAGGATTAGATCTAGCAAATAAGAGTGCAACGGCCATTAAAAAAGTTGACTGGTAAGAAGCTCTTTCCTGTTGAGCTAAAAACCTTGAAATATGCTTTTGATTTATGTGAGCTATCTCATGACTTATAACACTAGCCAATTCTGATTCAGTATTTGAAGCGAGGAATAATCCTGAATGGACACCAATAACGCCACCAAGCATTGCAAAAGCATTTATTGAAGAATCATTTACAATAAAAAATTCAATTTTTTTTGCGGGGTCTGTGCTTGCATTTATGAGTCTTTTGCCTAATAAATCGAGATAGTCTGAAATCTCAATATCCCTAATAATGCTGTCGCTTTGATTAACTTGATATAAAATTTGTCTGCCGATGAAAATTTCTTCAGTTTCACTTATTTTGGAGGAGCTATAGTCACCGAGTTCAGGCAAATTATTAGCCATTACAATAAAGCTTAAGAAAATTAATATTAATAGAGTTTTTTTCATACATTGATATTATTATTGTAATTATTATTAATTATATCGGAAGATAAATAGATGTTTACTCATATTGATGAAAATGGTGATGCCACCATGGTCGATGTCTCAAAAAAGGACGATACTTTGAGGGACGCGATTGCTCAGGGATCTATAATACTTAATAAAGAAATAATTAATGCTATTATTAAAAATAGAAATAAGAAAGGAGATGTTCTATCAACATCTAGACTTGCAGGTATCCAAGCAGCAAAAAGAACCTCAGATTTAATTCCATTAGCACATAATTTAAATCTTACTAAAATTGAAATTGAATTTTCTATTGATGATGAAAGGAATATAATTAATTGCAAAAGTTTAGTAAGGTGTTTTGGTAAAACTGGGGTTGAAATGGAAGCACTCACCTCTGTTTCAGTCGCCTTACTAACAATTTATGATATGTGTAAATCTTTTAGTAAAAATTTATCTATTTCAAAAATAATGCTGTTAAAAAAATCTGGCGGTAAATCAGGTAATTGGTCTAGGTAATTAAATAATTTAATGGTTTTGAATAAACATAAAAATGATGATGATATATTTCAAGAAAGTATCCAGTTTCATCAATCTGGAGATTTAAATAAAGCACAAAAAGGATTTGAATATTTAATTTCTAAATATCCAGAAAGTGCTGACTTATGCAATAGTCTTGGTACTTTAAATCTCCAAATAGGTAATGACAAAAAAGGATGTTCATTGCTTGAAAAATCACTACAAATAAATCCAAACCAACCTATGATTAGCTTTAATCTTGGCAATTCTTATCTTAATCAAAAAAATCCCACAAAAGCTCTTGAATTTTATAAAACAACAATAACAAAAGCTCCTGAATATTTAGAAGCGTACATAAAAAAAGGGGAGCTTTTAACTAATCTTAAAATCCATAATGAGGCTATTGATTGTTTAAAGAGTGCTCTAAAACTTGATCCCGAGAATTTACAAATTTTAAATTCTATGGGTATTAATCTATTAGAAATTGGTGAGGCAAAGAATGCTTTAGAATATTTTACTAAATGCATAAAAATAAATAAAACTAATGCAATCTTTTATAACAATGCTGGTTTAGCTTCCTATAAAATGAATAGATTTGATGAATCAATAGAATACTTCAATCTATGTATTAAAAACGCACCAACTACAGGATACTTTTATAGTAATCGTGGCTTATCTTTTCAGGCATTAAAAAATTTTAATTTAGCTATGGAAGATTTTAATAAATGTATCTCCCTTGATCCAAAGTACCCAGAATCTTATTGGAATAAATCATTACTCCATCTTTTTCAAGGAAATTTTAAAGACGGATGGGAGCTATATGAATATAGGTGGCAAAGCTTTGCAAAAGAATGGGTAAGGGATTATCCAAAAAAATTATGGTTGGGAAATGAATCTATAGAAAATAAAGTCATCTTCATATATCCCGAACAAGGCCATGGTGATTTTATTCATTGTTTTAGATATATAGCTTTATTAAAAGATTTACATCCGAAGAAAATAATCTTAGAAGTCACAGAACCTTTTTATAACATAATCACCTCTCAGGATCTTGAAATAGAGGTAATTGGCCCAAACGTTCAACCCCCTGAATTTGATTTTTATTCCCCTATTATGAGCCTCCCACTTGGATTCAAAACTAAAATTTCAAATATTCCAAATAAATGCCCTTACCTTCAAACAAACTTAAACAAAAATAAAATTTGGGAAAAAAAATTTAAAAATAATAATCATTTGAGAATTGGTTTAAGTTGGTCTGGGAACCCACTACATAAAAATAATCACAATAGAAGTATGTCACTTGACGATTTTTCTGAATTATTATCTCTTCCTTTTGAATTTTACTCTCTTCAAAAAGAGATGCCTCTTGAGGATTTAGAGGTACTTAATAATTCTAAAATTATTGATCATGAAAATTCATTAATAGACTTCTCTGACACTGCATCACTTATTAAAATGATGGACATTATAATATCTGTTGATTCTGTAATCGCTCATCTTGCCGGTGCATTAGGGAAAAAAACTTTTTTATTGCTTCCGGAAAAATCAAGTTTTTTATGGATGAATGAGAGAAAAGATTCGCCGTGGTATCCATCTATTAAAATTTTTAGGCAATCGACCTTGGGAGATTGGAAAAATCCTATAGAAGAGCTTATTTGCGAGCTTCAATCATGACTGCTAGTATAAAAAATTACTTCCCATATCTTCTTCCATTACTTTTAATATTCTCTAGAAGTTTAGCTGATGTCACAATAGTTTTAATTAGTCTTTTATTTTTATACCATTCATACAAAAATATAGGTTGGCATTGGGTAAAAGAAAAATGGTTTTGCTTTGCATTAATTTTTACAATTTATTGTCTGATAATTAACTCGGCAATGAGTATTGACCCAACTGAGACTTTTGCCTACTCATTATTTTTTATAAGATGGCCAATATTTGCAATGGCATTATCCTACTGGATCTTGAATGATATTCAATTACTTAAGAAATTTTTTGTATCAATGATAATTGTCTTAATTTTTA
Source organism: Methylophilales bacterium (assembly GCA_019823025.1). Lineage (NCBI taxonomy): Bacteria > Pseudomonadati > Pseudomonadota > Betaproteobacteria > Nitrosomonadales > Methylophilales bacterium. The sequence goes on from CP081940.1 coordinate 733,211, forward strand.
TAATTTTTGATACTTGGTGGCAATTCTTCTTCGATAAAGATATTTTTGGGTTAGAGAAAATCAATGCAGTCAGATTAACAGGTCCCTTTTCATCTCCTCATGTTGGTATGTGGCTAGCCAAATTAGCTATGCTTCCCCCATTGCTTTTAATTTTCTACAATAAATATAAATTAAAACAGCAGAATAATTATTTAATTTACTCGTTCTTCATAATCTGTACTACATTATTTCTTACAGTTTTCATTACTGGAGAAAGAATGTCACTTTTATTAACACTTGCAAGTATTTTTATTGTGTTCATAGGGTTTATTTTTGCAAAATTATTCTCATTTAGAAAAATATCTATTCTTTTATTAATATCTTGTATTGTAATATTATTTTTTGGATATTCTTTTCCTGACACTACTCAGCGTGCATTTTTTTCAGCAATTGAAAAAATATTAAACTGGAGATCCTCGGATTACGGTCTAGTTTGGCAAAGTGCATATGACGTTTGGATGCAATCTCCAATTTTTGGAGTTGGGCTTCATAAATATAGAGAGGCTTGTGAAAATCTTGGAATTTATGGTTCTTCATACCTGCAAGCCATTGGGTCAGGAGTTTGCTTTCACCCGCATAATATCTCCCTTCAATTACTTTCTGAAACAGGTTTAATTGGCTTTATATTGTTCTATATAATGGTGTCCGTCCTGGCATTTTCATCTCTAAAAAATTACTATAAAGAAAGGTTATGGCTTTCTTTTGCTTTAGTTTTTAATATTATTTTTACTTGTTTCTTACCTATTGCATCAGGAACAAGCTTTTTTGCAAATAAATATGGTGCGATTATTTGGTTATTAATTGGAGTGATGTTGGCAATAAATAGATTATTTGCAAAAAAAAATTAATTTTTTAAAAATTTATTGGAAAAAGGCTATCTAAAAGTTACCCTTTTTTTAATAGACTGTTTATACACAGTTAAGGAATTCTCCAACATTTTTTCAATTGTAAAAAAGGTATTCTTCCTGATTTTTGGAGGTTTAGAAATCCACCTTATAGCTAAATTTTTAACGGCATCTATTTTTCCAATGCCTACCAATCCATTTGGTAATAATTTTTTTAGCTGCTCTTCAACTCCACCATGTGAATATGCAATCACTGGAATTCCTAAACTTAGACTTTCAAGAGAAATTCGACCGAAAGCTTCAGGCTCTTTTGATAATGAAAATACTATTTTTGAAATAGACATTATCTCTCTTAGATCTTTACGGTGCCCAACAAATGTTATTTGTTTTTTTATCTTAAGACTTTTTATTTTATCTTTCAAGGCTTTGGTAAAGTTATGCTTTTTCTTCTCATCCCCTACAATTAATCCGTGAATATTAGGATTTATAAGAGTAATTTCTTTTATTAATTTTATAAAGTCATCCTGCCCCTTCCAACGCGTAATTCTTGCTGGTAAAGTAAATATAATTTTACCTTTGGTATGCGGGAATTCTTTATACCAATTTTTTAACCATGCTCGTGAAGGTTTGAATTTTTGAAAGAAGAATTTACTTGATACTCCACGATAATTTAAGAAGATTTTCTTTTTATCAATATTATAATTTCTCTCTACATACTTCTTAATCATATTTGAAACAACAATTACTCTATCTCCTTTTGTCATAATGCTACTATAATAATTTACCGAATAAGGTCCATGAACAGTAGTTATAAAAACTGGTCTCACAGATTTTTTAATTAATTTTAATGCCAAATAACATACCCATGCTGGCAATCTTGATCTCGCATGAACAATATCGATCTTATTTTTTTTAATGAAATTGATCATTTTTACAACAGTAAAAATTGTAAAAATACTTTTTTTACCTATAGCGAGCTTATAATGCTCCCCCTTATCACTTTTTAATTCTTCTACCATTCTCCCACCATTGGATATCACTATAGAACGGTATCCCATATCCACTAAATACTTATTGATTTCCAGAGTTCCTCGTTCAACTCCACCTGAGTTTAAATCTGGTAGAACTTGTAAGATAGAAATTTTTTTATTTAAAACCATTTTTTTAGAATAAAGTTAGCAACTCTTTTCACTTCATTTTGAATAGGTATTTTTCTTTTAATATTATTTTTAATTATTTTTATCTCTTTAGATAATTTTGAATCTTTTTTTGCTTTAAGATCAATAATATCCACATCTGCACCACTTGTTAGGGCTTCGGTTATCATCGAATATGAATCATTAGTAACCCAAATATTCTTTACTTTATTAATATGCTTATCAAGCCAGTCCCCTTTAATTTGTGAATATTCGTAGACTTTAATATTATAAATGTTTAATTTATTTAATTCGCCTACAAAATCGAATGGCGTTCTTCTTGAAGTAGTTAATAATAACCTTCTAAATTTAAATTTCCTTGAAATCTTACATATTTCTTGTAAGACCAACCTTGAATCCCAAAAAAAATGTTTGGAGGGGCCTCCTATTAGGATTAAACCTATATTTTCCTTTTTATTAAGATTTGAATTGAAGTTAACTAAACTATTTTGGGTGGTAATAATATTAGCACCACCTTTTATATCATCATGTTTTGGGATAATGCACAAATCAAAAAAAATAAGGGGTATGCTTGGCTTCATAATGACAACAATTTTTGAATTAAAACATCTTTTTATAGCTAATAAATGTAAATGAGTTTTATGCCCTGCACCTATAGCAATATCAGGTTTTGTTATACCTTCAGGTAACTTATAATTTTTAAAGATTATATTTAAAATTGGATTGCGTTGATCTTGGACATTGAAATCAAATAATCTACACTTAGTTTGGTTCATTAGACTATCAACAAGGGCTAATGATTGTTTATCGTGACCTGCTTTGCCATCTGTAAAGCGCCATATAACCTTAATTTTTTCATGTTTATTTGTCTTCAATTAATTTTAATACCTCGTTAGCAGATTTTGGAGCCATTGTAATACCATATCTATAGTGCCCAGAATTTATATACACATTTTTATAATTGTTATCTTGCCGAATAAACGGAATGTTCCCTTTTACACCCGGTCTTAAACCAGCCCATTGCTTACAAGGCTTAAAATTTCTTAATTCAGGAACAAGATTGATAGCCTTTTCATTAAGTTCATTTGCCGCTTTTGCAGTAACTGTTTTATCAAAACCTACATTCTCAATAGTGCTTCCCGCCAAAATAGAACCACATTTTCTTTGTAATAAATAAAAATTTTCCGAATAAAGAATTTTATCTAGTTTAATTTCAGATTTTGGATATCTAATCATTTGACCTCTTATTGGATAAATTTTATTTTTGTAATCATCATTAATTTCTGAGCTCCACGCTCCTACCGTGGTCACAAAAAAATCGCCCTTTATAAGTTCATTTTTTTTAGTTGGCCATCCATCTAAATAATTAGATTTTTTTTCTATTTTACGCATATTCACATTTTCTATAAGCTCAATGCCAAGTCTCGAAATATACTGCTTTAAAGATTTCATTAGTTTTGTTGGGTTAATTTGGGCTACTTTTGCAAGTTCATATGATGGCCTATTATTAAATAAATATTCTTTTATAGTAAAATTATTTTTTTCTCCCCATTGCACAATTTTTTTTTTATCTGATGGATCAATACATATCATTCCCGACTCAATAAATTCTGGGTCTTCAAATCCAGCCTTTATTAACTTAATTGATAAATTCTTATAAAAAGATAATGCGCCTATACATAAATCAAATACCCTTGATTCATAATTCCATGGCATTAATGGGAATATGATGCCCGCTCCTGCTGCTGATGATTCTTCACCAACAAATGATTTGTCTACTAAAGTGACATCGTAACCATTTTCTTTAAGTTTAATTGCAGTTATACAACCTACAACTCCTCCCCCTATTATTACGGCTTTTAAAGCCACAAACTATTCTCCATTAATGGTATATTTTTCAAATAAATTTAAGTTTTCTTGAGTGCCTATAATTACTAATATATCTCCGGCGGTTAACACAATATCTGGCCTTGGTTCTATATTTTCCAACATATTAGGTCTTCTTATATATTGGATTTCAACATCAAAATTCTTCAAAGATAAGTTTGAAATTGAATTATTACAAATAGAAAAATATTCTTTTATTTCTACTGAGTGAAGTTGAGGTAAGTCATGACTAGAAGCCTCCTGGTCAACATCTGTTGCCCCAGCAAAATACCCCCTAAACATTTTATATCTTTCACTTCTAAAGATTCTGATTTTTTTAATTACATTGCTTAGGGGTATTCCAAGAAGAACAAGGGCATGTGACGCTAACATTAAACTACCTTCTTGTACCTCAGGAACTACATCTGTAGCTCCTGCATTTTGCAATTTATCTACAGACGATTCATCTTTAGCTCTAACAATTACCGGTAAAATGGGAAAAGACTCTCTAATAACGTTAAGCACTTTTTCTGTTGACCTATCATCTGTATATGCAACGATTACTGCCTTTGCTCTTTCAATTCCAGCAGCTCTGAGAACGATCCTTCTGCTGGCATCTCCATACATAACATTTTCACCAGCTATAGAGGCATCACTTACTCTATTTAAATCCATATCGATAGCGATAAAGCTAATATTTTCTTCTTTTAAAAATCTTCCAAGATATTGTCCACTTCTCCCATAACCACATAAAATCACATGGTCTGAATAATCATGTCCTACCCCTTCAATTTGCTTTACAAGAGTTTCTGATTTTTTTGAATATCCTTTTGCAATCCATCTAGCAATTCGACCATTTAATGGAATTAATATTGGGGCTATCAGCATAGACAATAAACATACAGATAATATAATTTGAAATATATCTCCAGTAATAATTGCATTTTTTTGGCCTAGCGCTAAAATCACAAAACCAAATTCCCCCGCCTGAGATAAAATAATCCCTGTTCTGATACCTACACCAAGCTCATACTTAAACATCGTTGTTAAAGCGGTGATTAGAATAATTTTAAAAACTGTAAAAGTTAAAAACAATAAAATAATTAGCGAGAAATTATCTTTGAATATCGCGATATTTAACATCATGCCAACACTTATGAAAAATAAGCCTAATAAAATATTTCTAAATGAAGTAATGTCAGATTCTACCTGGTGTCTATATCGAGTTTCGGAGATAATCATACCTGCAAGAAATGCCCCTAACGCATAAGATAAACCAGCCAATTTAGTGACATAAGAAAAAATAAGAGTAATCATTAAAACATTTAAAACGAATAATTCTCTCGATTTATTTTTTGCAACAATATCAAACCAATAGTTCATCACTGGTTTACCAGCCTTAAATACAATAAATAATAAAAAAACAATTTTTAATAATGCAAAGAAAATTAATTTAAATAAATCTGCCTCTAAATTATTAAATACAGGGATCAATATCAAAACAAATATCACTGCTATATCCTGGAACAATAGAATTCCAATAGATAGTCTTCCATGTCGGCTATTTAAATCTGATCTCTCAATTAAAATCTTTGATACTATGGCTGTAGATGACATCGTAAGCGCTGCACCAATAATAAATGCTGAAGGTAGCTGCAATCCAAAAAATACACCACACATTATGACAACGAGAAGTGTTATTAAGACTTGGGACCCACCTAAGCCGAATAATATATTTCTCATTGCATTTAACTTAGGTAAACTAAATTCCAAACCAATTGTAAACATTAAAAATACAATGCCAAATTCAACAAAATGGCGACTTGATTCAGAATCTGGAAGAATTCCTAAGGCATTAGGGCCAAGAATAAGCCCTACAGCAAAATACGCGATCATTGGGGGTAATGATAAATATTTAAAAAGTGCCACTAAGAACACAGAGCTTACTAATAATAAAATTATTAACTGAAGAGATTCAAACATAAACTATAAAGCCTTTTTTTATATTCTTTATTCTACTATCAAACCACACTATACTTATGTAATTGTAATTAAAATTTAGTTGGAGTTATGTCGTCAAAAAGAATCAAGCTTGCTCAGGATGTTTTAAATATTGAAGCAAATGAGATATTAAAAGCGAGTGACAAAATATCAAAAGAATTTTCTGATGCGGTGGAATGCATTTTGCGCTGTGAAGGAAGAGTTATTTTAAGTGGTATTGGAAAATCAGGTCATATTGCTGGAAAAATAGCTTCTACTCTTTCAAGTACAGGAACTCCATCCTTCTTTATGCATCCTGGTGAAGCTAGCCATGGTGACCTAGGTATGATTACAGAGAAAGATGTTGTTATCTTTCTTTCTAATTCAGGAGAAAGCCAAGAACTCATTCTTCTAGTCCCACTTATTAAGAGGATAGGTGCAAAAATAATTAGTATTACCGGCGATACTAACTCTACTCTATTTACAGAAAGTAATATTCATATTAATTCCTCAGTTAAAAAAGAAGCATGCCCCCTGGGACTTGCTCCAACAGCTAGTTCGTCATTAATGTTAGCATTAGGTGATGCGCTGGCAGTCTGTGTTCTTAATGAAAGGGATTTTGGTTCGGAGGATTTTGCAAGATCGCACCCTGGTGGCTCACTTGGTAAGATTGTTCACATTAAAGATATTATGATTAATTTAGGATCAACACCAAAGATTAATCATGAAGCTACCATTAAAGATGCAATAGAGGAAATTACAAATAAAAAATTAGGTTTTACAGCTATTGTTGATAAGAAAAATGTACCAAAAGGAATATTCACTGATGGTGATTTAAGAAGATCACTTTTAAGTGGTGTTAGTCTTAATACACCTATTTCTGATGTAATGAAAAACTCTCCCATTACATTGAATGGAAAACAAATGGCGATAGAAGCACTCAAAATAATGGAGAAAGAAAAAATTTCATCTTTTTTAATCACTGATACAAATAATTCTTTAGTTGGCTCCCTAACACTGCAAAGCCTTTTTAAGGCTAAAATTCTATAGTTATTTTATGAATTTACTTTCAACGGCTTTTGCTTTTATTTTTATAGCTATTGTTGCATTAGCATCTTTTTGGCTTAAAGAAGAGGTTATAAATGAATATAAAAACTTTACGCTAAGTAAAAATAGTGGACCATCATTCTTCCTTAAAGATTTTGATTCAACTAAAACGGATGAAGATGGGAATTTACAATCTTCCCTTCAAGCTGATTATATGAAACATTTTAAAGAAGAAGATAAAACTTCCTTATTTAAACCTTTCTATACAAAATATAAAAATAAGAAAAAACATTCGACTATTTATAGCGATTTAGGTGAGATCAGCAAGAAGGGTGAGGAAATAACCCTTAAAGAAAATGCTATTCTTATAAGGCTTCCTACAAAAACAAAAAAGACTTTGAAACTCTATACTCATGAACTAAATATATATTCAGAATTAGATGTTGTCACAAGCCAAAAAGCTGTAAAAATGATTCAAGAACCAAATATTGAAATAGATGGAGTTGGAATGAAGTATGATAATAAAGAAGGCATTTTGAAACTTTTAAGCAATGTTAAAGTACGCTATGAAAAACCAACAGGTGATGAGAGATTCAAAGATTGATTACAAAAAATAAATATATATATTATATTTTCGTAATATCAATTTTATTCTGTCAATTTGCTATTTCAGAAGAGGCGGATAGTGATAAACCTATTGAAATTGAAGCTGATACAATGACAGTAGAAGAAACTAAAAATACAAGTACTTATGAAGGGGACGTAATTCTAACTCAAGGATCACTATTAATAAATGCAGACAAACTTATTATTAGAGAGGATAGACAGGGTTTTCAACATAGCACCTCCATTGGTAACCCAACAACTTTTAGACAAAAAATGGAAGGTTCTGATGAATATATTGAAGGCAAGGCGCTTCGTATTGAGTACGATGGTCATATGGATAAAATTCACTTATACGAAAAAGCCTTTGTAAAGAGAGGTGATGACGAGGTATGGGGAGATTACATAATGTATGATGCCACTAGTGAATTTGCACAAGCACTCTCAAGAAAAGATGAGGGTGGTTCAGAGACAAAAAAAGGGCGCACAAAAGCAATAATAAAGCCTAAAAAATAATGTCTACTTTAACAATTCAAAACTTAAGAAAAAGCTATAAAAAAAATATTGTTGTAAAAAATGTTTCATTAAAAATAGCGAGTGGACAGATAGTAGGCTTACTAGGTCCCAACGGAGCAGGAAAAACAACAACTTTTTATATGATTGTCGGTTTAATAGCAGCTGATCATGGCAATATTTTATTAGATCAGAAAAATTTAACAAAAACTCCCATTCACATTAGAGCAAAACAAGGTATCTCATATTTACCACAAGAACCATCAATTTTCCGAAAGATGGATGTTAGTGAAAATATCATTAGCATTTTAGAGCTTCGAAATTTAAGTAAGCATCAAATTAAATTAGAGCTAGAAAACCTTTTGAAAGAATTAAATATTCAACACATTAAAAATAATACCGCTATTAGCCTTTCGGGTGGAGAGAGGAGAAGGGTTGAAATAGCAAGATGTCTGGCTAATAAACCAAAATTTATTCTTCTTGATGAACCTTTTGCCGGAATTGATCCTATTGCCGTCATTGATATTCAAAAAATTATCAAACTACTCGCCTCTAATGGAATTGGCATCTTAATTACTGACCATAGTGTTAGAGAAACTTTAGGTATCTGTGATCAAGCATATATTGTTAACCAAGGTGAAATTTTTGCACAAGGCACACCTAAGGTTATTGCTCAAAACCAGAATGTCAAAGATATATATTTAGGCGAGAACTTTATACTTTAAAATGAAGTTAGGTTTAAATTTAAGATTATCACAATCTATAAAATTAACTCCCTTGCTACAGCAATCAATAAAGCTTCTTCATGCATCACAATCAGAACTAAATGACCTGATTGAGGAATATCTATCAGATAATATTTTCCTTAAAGTAAAAGATACAACTTTATTATCTAATCAAAGTTCAAAATCTAAGTATTCATCCGATGAAAATTATTATGATATTTTAAATAATGAAGAAATAAACCAAACTCTAAGAGAATATTTAGTTGAGAATATTGCTATTTTTAACTTTAGCGAGGAGGACCAATTAACTCTGTCTTACTTAATAGATTCAATTGATGAAAATGGATATTTAATTGACTCTACAGAAGATATTAGAAACTCAATCCCTATTAAACAAAAACCAGCAATACATCGAGTCGAGGAGTTATTAAAAATAATACAAAATTCAACACACCCTGGTATTGGTGCAAGAAATCTAACAGAATGTTTAACTATTCAATTAAAACTTATCAATAATCAAGAAAAGATTTGTAATCTTGCTGAGAAATTAATAAAAAATCACTTAAGCGTCCTGGGAAACAAAAATTATGAGGAATTAAAAAAGAATTTAAAATGTAATGAAATAGAACTTGCGGATGTTGTCTCCTTAATTAAAAATTTAAATCCAAAACCTGGGCTAATCTTTCAAAAAACTGATCGAACATCATATATAGCAGCGGATGTTTTTGTTAAAAAAGAGGGTAGTCAGTGGATAACAACTTTGAATGAAGATAATCATATTAAACTGAAATTAGAAGAAAATTATCAAGATTTATTGAGTAATTCTCTTGAAAATGATTTGAAAGAAAAATTTCAAGAAGCAAAATGGTTGATAAAAAATTTAAATGAAAGGTCGATTTCAATTTTAAGAGTTTCCAGAGCAATTATGCAAAATCAGATTAACTTTTTAGAACATGGAGAGTCTGGCATCAAACCTTTAACATTAAAGAAAATTGCATCTGATCTTGAATTGCATGAATCAACTATTTCGAGAATCTCTTCAAATAAGTTTATTGCCACACCACATGGAATATTCGAAATAAAGTTTTTCTTTAACACATTGGTTGGAAATGAAACACCAGATGTTTCATCAAGATCACTTCTTAGTAAGATAAATACCCTAATTAGCAAAGAGAATCCCAAAAAGCCTTATTCAGATTCTGCGATATGTAAGATTCTAAACGACGATGGAATAGAAATAGCCAGAAGAACGGTTGCAAAGTACCGTATCAAATTAAAAATCTTACCCTCTTACCAAAGAAAAGTATAAAATATTTGTATGAAAATAAACATAATAGGACATCATCTTGAGATTACCGATGGCTTAAAAGATCATATCGGGAAAAAACTAAAAAAAATAGAGGGACATTCTCAAGAAATTTCAGAAATTAAAATTATATTGAGTGTTGATAATATCACTCATAATGCTGAGGGTAATATTTACCTTCACAAGACTGATCTACATGCTAAATGTTCTAGTTCTGATATGTATCAATCAATTGATTTATTAGTTAGCAAACTCGGCAAACAAATAATTAAGCATAAAGACAAAATTAAGAGCCATCAATTTCACAAGAATTTCAAAAGAACTGATTTTTCAGCTGAAAATTAATTTAATTTGAATTTTTTTTGTTTAATAAAGCCACAGTGTTTTAATTTCAAGTTTTCTATTTAATATGAACCCATTTTTAGTAAGAGATAAATTGCCGGATTTTTTTAACGTAAAACCTAAACATGTGATTCCTGCAATAAATAAAGTAATTAACGAAAATATCAAAGTTGTTTCAAAAATAGAATCTATGAGCGAATCACCCAATTGGATGAACTTTGTTGCGCCCTTAGAGATATGCAGTGAGAGACTTAACAGGGTCTGGTCTTACATTAATCATATTAACGCAGTTAAAAGCTCAACATCATATAGGAAAGTCTACAACCAAGCGCTTGCCAAAGTTACTGAATATTCTACTCATTTAGGTCAAAGCCGCATTCTTTATAATAAGTATAAAAATATACTTCAAAATAATAATCAATTATCAAATTCACAGAAAAAACTTATTAAGAATGAAATTATATCTTTTGAGCTTTCTGGTGTTGCTTTAGAAAAAAAACAAAAGGCAAGATTTAAAGCAATTCAAAGCAAACTATCAAAGCTATCATCTTCTTTTGATGAAAATATCTTAGATTCTATGAATAATTTTAAATTAGTTATTTCAGATAAAAATTTATTAAAAGGAATTCCAGATCATGTTGTTAAATCTGCACATTTAAAAGCTAAAGCTAAAAAAAAGGAGGGTTTTTTATTTACCATTGACTTCCCAAGCTATTTACCAATCATGCAATATGCAGATAACCGCAAACTAAGAAAAGATATTTATACCGCATATAATACAAAAGCTTCTTCATTGATGGATAGTAAGTTTGATAATACAAAAAATATAAATCATATACTCAAACTTAAATACGAGATGTCAAAGTTACTTGGCTACTCAGATATCTCGTCAATGCTCTTAAAAACTAAGATGGCTAAATCTCCGGAAGAGGTTATATCTTTCTTATCAAAACTTACAAAAAAAGCAACGAAATCGGCCTTAGCTGATATTGATGATATTTATGATATCGCAAAAGAATTTAATATTGCTAAAGTAATGCCGTGGGATATACCTTATCTTTCTGAAAAACTAAAAAAGAAAAAATTCAGTATTACTGATGAAGAAATTAAACAATATTTTTCTGTTAATAACGTATTGCAGGGGCTTTTTAATATTTGCAAAAAGATTTATGGTTTAAATATTAATGAAACAAAAGCATCTACATGGCATGAAGATGTTAAATTTTTTGAAATATTTAATAAGGAGAAGCAGTTAGTAGGGAAATTCTATTTAGATCTATATGCGAGAAAAGAGAAACGTGGCGGTGCCTGGATGGATGAAGCAATTTCTAAATATAAATTTATGAATGAAGAAGAAAGCCCCGTTGCCTATCTGACTTGTAATTTTACTCCTCCATTAAATGGTAAAGCATACTTAACACATGATGAGGTAATCACTTTATTTCACGAATTTGGACATGGACTTCATCATCTTCTAACTGAAGTGACAGAATATTCTATTTCAGGAATAAAGGGAGTAGAGTGGGATGCAGTTGAACTACCCAGTCAGTTTATGGAAAATTATTGCTGGGAATGGTCTGTCATAAGAGATATGTCGTATAACAAAAAAACTAATACCTATATGCCTAAAAAGCTCTTTAATAATTTGTTAGAGTCGAAGAATTTCCAATCAGGTTTACAAACATTGAGGCAAGTTGAATTTGCATTATTTGATATTAAACTTCACACAGAATATTCACCAAAGAATAGAAGTTTTATGAAGATTCTGAAAAATGTTAGAGCTCAAGTTTCAGTTATAAATACACCTACGTGGAACAAATTCCCCCATAGCTTTAGTCATATTTTTTCAGGAGGATATGCTTCAGCCTACTATAGCTATAAATGGGCCGAAGTGCTTTCTGCTGATGCCTATAGCTTATTTGAAGAAATCGGAATTTTATCAAAAACAGCAGGTAATAAATTTAAAAAAGAAATTCTCTCTAAAGGAGGGTCTAGAACTGCAATGGAATCTTTTATTGCTTTTAGGGGAAGAAAACCAAAAATAAATGCTTTGCTAACCCATAATGGACTAACAAATTAATGAAGATAGCATCGTGGAATGTAAATTCATTAAAAGTTAGACTTCCTCAAGTTTTAGATTGGATAAATTTGAATCAACCTGATGTTCTTTGTTTACAAGAAACAAAGCAAAATAATGATAATTTTCCGCATGATGTTTTTGAACAGGAAGGTCTCTTCTCATATCATAACGGACAAAATACCTATAATGGTGTTGCAATAATAAGCAATAAAGAATTAATTGACGTTCAATTTGATATTCCTAATTTCTATGATGAACAAAAAAGATTAATATCTGGAATATATCCTAATGATGAAGATCCTAAGTTTCGCGTTATATCTGCTTACGTCCCTAACGGACAGTCACTTAACTCAGATAAATTTGAGTATAAAATTAATTGGCTCAAATCATTTATTAGTTCTTTACAAAAAAAAATTGATGGAGTTGAAAATATTATTACTGGAGATTTTAATATTGCGCCAACAAAGCTAGATTGTTATGAGTCAAAATCATGGGATGGAAAAATTTTGGTATCGCCTCAAGAGCGAAAATATTTTGATAAATTACTTAATCTAGGATTCATTGACACATTTAGAGAGATGAATCCTAATGCAAAAGAATTCTCCTGGTGGGACTATAGAATACCTTTTAAACGAAACTTGGGAATGCGTATTGATCATATCCTTTTATCAAAAAACCTATTAACTTTTTTAAAAAAAGCCTACATTGATAAAACGACGCGCACTTTTGAACGACCATCAGATCATGTTCCAGTAGTTATTGAATTAAGCCTTAATCCCTAATTGTTTAAGTTTTCTATAAAGGTGTGTTCTTTCTACTCCTGTTTTTTTGGATAATTCAGTAATAGACTTATTTTGACTAAGGTGATGTTTTAGATACATAGTTTCAAACAAATCTCTTGATTCTTTAAGGGGTTTTTCATATAAAAAATCTATTTTTATTTCATCATTACTATTTTGATCAATAGGTGAATTATGTTTATCAAAGTGAGTATCAACATCATCTTTATCAATGAGTTCAGTATCTGATGTCTTAATTAGTGATACGATAGTTTTATCAAGCTGATCTAAACTTTCTATTCCAACTTTATTTCTTAATGTGTTTAAAGCCGAAATATCAAGAATCTTAAAAGAAATATTAGGATTTTTATTTAAATGAAATGTAAGCAATGCATTAGATAAATCAGGGATTAAATCTCTATCATTAGATATTTTTGGTGGCTCAAAGATAGCAAACTTATTTTCATTTTCATTTTCAAAAAAGCTGTCAAGTGTAGCTCTTTCTTTTTCTAAAAAAATGATCTTTATTTTATTCGCAATTAACTCATTAAATATTTTTTTACTATCCTTATACTTTATTGCCCCATCAAGGCAATTTTCGAACAATATAAATTTTAATCCTGATGTTTGAATCATATTTAATAAATTATTATTTATATTAGAAACTCTCTTAACTAAATAGTAATCAGTAGTAAATAACATAGATATAAAAATTTCAATAAAATTAGTTTTATTACCTACAAAAGAAACCAAATCAATCTTCTTAAGTCGATTAATTTCAACTTGAATATCTTTTACAAACTTTAGATTACATTCATCAAAAAAAGTCTTATCAATCTTTTTTAACTCAACTGAATTTTTAAGAGCACTTGAAATAGTCTTAAGAAGTTTTTGCAAGGATATAGGTTTTTCTAAGAAATCTGTTGCTCCGATTTTTGTAGCCTCAATCGCCGTATCTATGGTTCCATGTCCAGACATCATAACAACTGGACAATTTATTTCATTATTCGATGCCCATTCTTTAAGTAAGGAAAGGCCATCAATATCTGGCATCCAAATATCAAGTAAGATTAAGTCAAAAGTTTGGGCTAATTTTATTTTTTTTGCCTCCAATGCATTTTCAGCCAAGTAAACTTCATACCCCTCGTCAGTTAAAATATCATTTAGTGAATCTCTTATATCTTTTTCATCGTCAACTATAAGAAGTCTAACTTTTATCTTAGCCATTTTTAATCTCCATCAGAGGAAGAGTGATTAATATGCATACTCCGTTTGGTTTAGTATTATTTATTTCTATATTGCCAGAATGTTCTTCGATTATTTTATTTACAATTGCCAATCCAAGACCTGTTCCTGTTTTTTTAGATGTGACATATGGCTCATAAATTTTATCAATTATTTCCTTTGGTATGCCTATCCCATTATCTTTAAATTTAAGTTTGATAAAATCTTTATTGTATTTTACTGTAGTAATTATTTCGGGATTCTTTATATTTTCAGTTGCTGCTTTCGAATTATCAAAAATATTTATTAATACCTGCCTAAATTTATTTTCGTCAATTTTTATTTCTTTAATTTTTTTAGGATAATTTTTTTTTATTTCAATATTCTGACCAGAGTATAAATAAGAAATTTCATCTATAAGCTCTGTAATATTAACAGCCTTTCTTACAATGCTCGGAGTGCGAGAATATTCGGTAAATTCATTAACCATTAACTTTAAAGCATCTACCTGTTTAATTATTGTATTGGTTGATTTATTTAATAATTCTTTATCAGCCTCATTTAACTTATCTATAATTTTATTTTGAACTCTTTCAGCTGATAGCTGAATCGGAGTTAAAGGGTTCTTAATTTCATGTGCTAATCTTCTTGCAATCTCACTCCAGGCAATTTGCCTCTGAGCTTTGGCCACTGTTGAAATATCTTCTAATACAAGAATATAGGAAATACCCGAGCCTTCACGTAATGCTGAAAGTTTTAAGATTAAAGTTTTTTTATCTTCCTGCGTGCCTATAACAATTTCTTTTGATGTATCTTTAGACTTATTTTTTTTTCCTAATGATTCTTCAATGAAAGAATTCACCATTTGAAATTTCTGCATATCTCTAATTGCATTTTTTAAATTCTCACCAACCATATTTGATAATTTAAAATTCAGTAACTTAGCTGCCGACTTGTTATACAATTTTATATTGATATTTTTATCAATAACTACAATTGAGGTTGCTAAATTTGTAAGAGTGGCATCTAAAAATGCTCTTGCCTCCTCTAAGCGCTTTCTATTTTTTTTTGAATTCTTTGTGGCAGTGTCTAATTGATATGTCATCGAGTTAAACGATTTGACCAATGTTCCCAACTCATCCTTACCTACCTCTGGTATTATTTTTTTATAATTTCCCTTTGCTATTTGATTTGTTGCTTCGGATAGTAGTGATAGTGGCCTTGTAAATCTTCTACTTAAAACAAATGAAATTGCAACCGAAGTTAAAATTGCTAACATGAGAACGATTGTTAATGTTAACGTGTAAATAATTTTTAATGAGTTTCGACTATATCTAAGTTGCTGATACTCTTCAAATACTGACTCGACTGAAATTGCCATATTTGATATGGACTCAGGAACCGGTTGAGACAACATTAATATTTCCTCTAAACCAATCAAATCTATTTTTTGATTTGTATCGTTATAAAAAATTGGGATAAATGCTTTAAGAATTAGGTTCTTATTTTTTGTTTCTTCTATTCTTCCAAAATATCCATTCATTACTCTTCTTATATCCTCGAGACTTATAGTTGACGACCTTATAGTTGGATTAGTTTCTGATATTGCAGATATACTTCCATCATTTTTATATAAAACCGCGCTTGATATACTAAATTTTTCTCTTAAATCAATTAAGATGTCTTCTCTTTTTTCATATGGGTTGTTTGCAATTGCATATGCAATGCTTTTCCCCTTCAATTCAATGTCATCTATTAAAATGTCTATTGTATTTTGCCCAAGATTTAAACCACCTTCGAGGGCTGACTCAACACGAACGTCAAACCATGACTCAATAGATTTTGTTAGAAAATTTACGGATACCAAATATACAATTGACACAGGAACAAGAACCATCAATCCAAATGAAATGACTAATCGTAATGTTAATTTGCTACCAGTAATTTCTTTTCTTACACTTTGGAGTAATTTGAAGACTTGGAAAATGATAAGAAGAAATAGACAAACAACAAAGGATGAAGAAATTACCAGTAAAATTATAAAAGTATCATTTGATACTAAGTCAGTATTCGATAATGACTGTGCTAAAAGAATTAAAAAACCTAATCCAATGACAGCTACTGATGTAATTAGGTACTTCATAATTTATTCATATCAAAAATTATTGTGTTAGACCCTGCATCCCATGACTTATTAAATATGTCTGCCTGAATTGCTTTAGGTAATCTTTTTTTATCAAGCTCTACCCATATTTTTAATTTTGTATTATCAAGGTGACTATTTTTTTTTATTATAATTTCTTTGTCACTTAGTAAATTTTTAATAGCTTCTTGTTCATCTTCAAAAATTTTTTTGTTTCCATTTATATCAATAACCTCAAAAACTTTTCTTAGTGAAAAATATTTAATTTGGTATACAAAATTATTCTGATTTATTACCTTATCAAACCAATACTTTTTTTCTTTGATTAAGTCAATTTTTAGATTAAAGACAATTGGAATACCTCTCTCAAGAAGCTCTATAATTTTTGACGATAATTGCGAGCTTTGCTGCAGATCAATAACAATATTTTCTTGGTTATTTTCTAGCTTAATTTGACTTATACTAATTTTATTTTCTCTGTTTGCAAGTGATATGCTCAGATTAAAGATAAGGATAAAAAAAAGTAATAAATTTAAATTATTTTTTCTGAAATAGTACATAAAATAATCCGTCATGAATTAGTGAGGGTAATAACTGATTATCATCTACATTCACGTTTTTTGGAAATTTAATTTTAATTTCTACTGCAGTTTTCTCTTCTTTTAAAAATCTATTTATTACTGATCTATTCTCTATCTCAAATATTGAGCAGGTAACATACAGGAGTTTTCCTAAAGGCTTTAACATCTCCCATGATGCTCTTAATAATTGAAGCTGCTTTTCGTGGAAATAATCTAAATCATCACGCCTTCTTAACCATTTTATATCTATATGTCTCCTTACTATTCCAGATGCAGAACATGGTGCATCTAATAAAATTCTATCAAATAATTTTTTGTCCCACCATGCGTTGCCAGCTTTAATTTCAGAATTAATTACTTTAAAAGTATGCCCAAGCCTTTTTTGGTTTTCATTAATTTTTTTCACTCTTTGTTTGTCGGCCTCTACTGCTGTCAATTTAATTTCTTCTATCTCATTCATGTGACAAGCTTTACCCCCTGGAGCTGCGCAAGCATCTAAAACATTATAATTTTTCTTTAAATCTAGTAAATGTGTCGCGAGTTGAGCTCCATAATCTTGTATTGAAACCTCCCCTTCTTTAAAACCTGTTAAAGAATCTATTGGCATTGGTTTTTTTATTAATATTGCTTCCATGCCTAAATATAGGTGCTCAATATTATGGTTTTCTAATTTTTTAATGTAGTTGCTTATACTTCCTTTTTTTATATTTACTCTAATAATAAGAGGTGGATGTGAGTTTCCTATATCAAGAATATTATTCCAGTAATTTGGATATTCATTTTTTATCAGATTTATCCACCATATAGGATAACTATATTTTGCTTCATCAATCTTTTCAGCTTTTTCTAGGATACTTTCCTTTTCTCTAAGAAAGGTTCTAAGCACACCATTTATGAATCTAGTATGACTTTTATTTATCTTGTTTGATGCTGAAACAGCTTGGTCTACAACTGTATATGAATTTGATCGATTAAAAATGAGTTGGAATAGTGCGATATGGAGCAATGTTAAAATTAACGGATTAGAAGGTGTTCTTTTAACTAATTTGTTGATAACAAATTTTGTTTTCCCATAGGAGCGAAGGGTACCAAAAACGAGATCTTTTATCTGAGAAATATCTTTCGGATTAATTTTATTTTCTTTTGAATGTTTATGAAAAACTTTATTTAAATTCTTGCCCTCTATTACATCCATTACTATTCCTGCGGCAGTAAGTTGAGCTTCTTTCACTGATTAGATGAATTAATTTTCATGACTTGATGCCCTTTTACAAAATCTGAGGATATCATTGTTTTCTTTCCTTCAAGTCGAACTTCGTCTAATTTTAGTATTCCTGAAGTAAGCTTTAATAATAAGTCTTCTCCATGTAGGAATAATCTACCTATAGCTAAATTTTTCTTAATTTCTTTATTATAAATTGTCGCTTTAACAATCTTCAAACTCTTTCCTTCAAAATTAATATTAACCATTGGGAATGGATTAAATGCCCTAATCTTTTGACATAAAACTTCAGGGGAATTATTAAAATCAGCGATAGCCTCTAATTTATTTATTTTTTTTGCATAAGTAACATTCTCTTCATTTTGTTTTTCTAGCTTGATTACTTTTCCTCTTTCAATATTACTTAATAAAGTAGTGATCAATGATGATCCTATGTCTGATAATTTTTTAGATAAAGAATCAGTCGTATCTTCTCCAGAAATAGATACTTTTTCTTTCATAACCATAGGCCCCGCATCAAGTTTATTGACAATCTTCATAATTGTAATCCCCGTTTCTTTATCTCCTGCCTCTATGGCTCTATGAATCGGTGCAGCTCCTCGCCACCTAGGTAACAGGGAAGCATGAATATTATATATATGCCCATTAAATGCATTTAAAATTTCGTCTGGAATAATTAAGCCATAGGCTACGACAATTAAAATATCTGCTTTTTTTGAAATGATTTTATTTATGGCCTCCTTATTATTTCTTAAAACTTCAGGTTGATAAAGAGGTACGTCAAGCTCAATTGATTTTTGCTTCACAGGGCTTTTTTTAATATTCATACCCCTACCTGACTTTCTATCAGGCTGCGTCAAAACCAATTTTATTTCAAAACCAGCTAAATTGATTTTTTCTAATGCTGGTACAGCAAATTCTGGAGTTCCAGCAAAAATAATACTTATTTTTTTTATGCTCATTTACTCATCTTATATAATTTTTTCTTTATTCTACTTTTCTTTAAATTTGACAAGTAATCAACAAATACCTTTCCCTCCAGATGATCCATTTCATGTTGAATACAAACAGCTAACAAGCCTTCGGCATCTAATTCGAATCTTTTAGCATTTTCATCTAATGCAGATACTTTGATCAATTCAGCCCTTTCAACTTTTTCGAAAATTTCAGGTACAGACAAGCAACCTTCTTGACTAATTTTCTCTCCCTTTTTTTCAAGCAGAACTGGGTTTATTAACACTAGTAAATCATCCTTATCTTCAGATATATCAATGACGATAATTCTCTGATGAACATCTACTTGCGTTGCTGCCAAACCTATTCCTGGTGCTTCATACATCGTTTTAGCCATTGCTGAGATTAATGTTTTAATTTTGCTATCAACAATCTTTACCTCACTGGCAACCTTGTATAACCTTGGATCAGGGTATTTTAGAATATTTAATGTTGTCATTTTATATTTCTGTAAAAAAAATTTGAATTAATTGCTTTAGTTACATATCTGATATTATATCAATAAGGATTTATATTCTTTAACCAAACTTTAGGGCATATAAAATGTTAGATCTACTCATTTATTTATTCGAAAATTACATCAGTACAAAACCTAAATTAAATATGAATGATATTACAGTTGAGCTTGAAGAAGCAGGCTTTAATGACAAAGATATTTCATCTGCGTTTGATTGGTTTAATCATTTGGAAAAAATTAGTAATGGTTTTGAGCTAACAAATAAAGACAGCTTAAGAGTTTTATCAAAAAAAGAATATGAGAAAATTTCTAATGAGGCTTTTACCTTTCTAACGTTTTTACTCAACGCAAAAATTCTTAATTCAACAGAATTTGAAGTAATTTTAGATCAAATTATGATTTTAAATCAAAAATCTATCAACATTGATGAAATGAGATGGATTGTTATGATGACATTATGGAAAAGTGGGAAAGAAAATAGCTATCTATTTGTCGAAGACTCACTATTTCAAAATAAACGCACCGAGCTTCATTAATACTTAAGATATATTTTTTACTATCTTTGACAATGTCTTTGAATAGTTTAATGAATAAAAATGTATGCTTGGGACGCCATATTGAATCAATGTTTCAGATAGTTCACTTATAAAATCTACGCCAAACTCTCTTAGTGAATCTAAATCGTCTGAATAATCTTCTAGTTTAAATTTTAACCATCTTGGTATTTCAGCTCCACAATTATTTGCGAACCTAATAAGTTGTTTACTGTTATAAATTGGCATAATCCCTGGGACAATCGGGATATTTATTGAATTCTTCTGACATTCATCAACGAATTTGAAATATGCATCAACATTATAAAAAAACTGAGTTATTGCTGAATCTGCGCCTGCTTCAACTTTATTTTTAAAGTTTATAAAATCTTGTTTTGCAGTTTCTGATTCGGGATGAACCTCTGGATAAGCGCCCACATCAATTTTAAAAGTATTTCCCATTTCTGACTTAATAAAATTGACTAATTCATTTGCATAATTAAGTTCGCCAAAATTTATGCTACCCGAAGGGTTGTCACCTCGGAGAGCCACTAAATGATTTATTTTATTCGACTTATATTTATCTAATAACTCTTTAATTTCAGCTTTTGATGATGAGATACATGAAATGTGTGGTGTTGCATTAAAGCCTGACTTTTTAAGATCTATAACAGTATCTAAAGTTTTTTCTTTAGTTGAACCTCCTGCACCAAAAGTGACTGAAAAAAATTCAGGGCTACATACATTAAGTTCTTTAGCTGTTTGCATCAATTTATTAGCCCCCTCTTGAGTTTGAGGAGGATAAAATTCAAAGCTAAATGTTGTATTTCGAGCCATTAAATTATCTTAATATCGATAAGTGTCTGGTTTAAAAGGGCCCGTAACGTCAACATCAATATACTTTGCCTGTTCAGGTGTAAGCTTTGTTAACTCAGCATTTAAGTTTTTTAATTGAAGAACCGCTACTTTTTCATCCAAATGCTTAGGTAATGTGTAAACACCCAGAGGATATTTTTCTGGCTGAGTAAATAATTCAATCTGAGCAATGGTTTGATTAGCAAATGATGAACCCATAACATAACTTGGGTGCCCTGTCCCACAACCTAGATTAACTAATCGACCTTGAGCAAGGAGGATTATTCTTTTTTTATCTGGGAAGATAATATGATCAACTTGCGGTTTAATTTCCTCCCACTCGTAATTTGATAATGATTCAACATCAATTTCGTTATCAAAGTGTCCAATATTACAAACTATCGCTTGATCTTTCATTTTCTTCATGTGCTCATGTGTGATCACATGGTAATTTCCTGTTGCACTCACAAAAATATCTGCATGTTCAGCAGCATAATCCATCGTAACAACTCGATATCCTTCCATTGCCGCCTGTAAGGCGCAAATAGGATCAATTTCTGTTACCCATACTTGTGCAGATAGTGCCCTTAGCGCTTGAGCAGAACCCTTACCGACATCTCCATAACCAGCAACGACTGCAATTTTTCCTGCCACCATAACGTCAGTAGCTCTTTTAATTGCATCAACTAATGATTCACGACAGCCATAAAGATTATCAAATTTCGATTTAGTAACTGAGTCGTTTACATTAATTGCAGGAAAACTTAACTCGTCATCCCGGAACATTTGATAAAGCCTCATGACTCCAGTTGTAGTTTCCTCAGTAACTCCCTTAATGTGACCAATTCTTTCTGAATACCATGTGGGATTTGTTTTTAATTTTCCTTTTATCGCCGAGAACAAACATATTTCTTCTTCAGAGGTTGGATTATTTAGCACTGAAATATCTTTTTCAGCCTTAACGCCTAAATGAAGCAGAAGAGTAGCATCACCACCATCATCTAAAATCATATTGGAAAATTTTCTATCTTCCCATTCAAAAATGCGATGTGTAAATTCCCAATATTCATCGAGACTTTCGCCTTTAAAAGCAAAAACAGGCGTTCCACCTTCTGCAATCGCAGCCGCAGCATGATCTTGAGTTGAATATATGTTGCATGATGCCCATCTAACTTCTGCACCTAATGCAATAAGCGTTTCGATAAGAACAGCTGTTTGAATTGTCATGTGTAAGGAACCACTAATTAGCGCACCTTTTAAAGGCTGGCTTGCCGCATATTCATCCCTAATCGCTGTTAAACCTGGCATTTCTGTTTCGGCAATTGCAATTTCTTGCCTTCCAAACTTAGCTAGCTTGATATCTGATATTACGTAATCTTTGATTTTAGCTTCAGTCACTGTATTCATTTTATTTTCCTCTAAATAAATAATTGTGACCAGTTGGGGATTTTGTTCACCTATTATCCCGTTCTGGTACGGTAAATGGTGAACGTCGTTACAAATTTATCATTTGTAATCCAAGCCTGGGATTGAATAATCTCGCAACGTTCCTTGGAAAAGCGATATTAATTCATAATTAGCACTAAATCAAGACTTTATGAATTATTTTTCATTTAGGTTAAATCTTTTTATCGATCTTTTCCCATGAAAATTCGGGTTCTGTTCTGCCAAAATGGCCATAAGCGGCCGTTTTTCTATAAATGGGCCTTAGAAGATCAAGCATATTCACAATACCTTTTGGTCGAAGGTCGAAATTTTCCATAACAATTTTTGAAAGCTCTTCATCAGATAGTTTTGCTGTACCAAAACTATCGACCATGATTGATGTTGGTTTAGCAACACCAATAGCATATGAAACCTGAACTAAACATTTATCAGCTAAGCCAGAAGCAACGATATTTTTTGCAACATATCTTGCAGCATAAGCTGCTGATCGATCGACTTTTGTTGGATCTTTTCCTGAAAATGCTCCTCCACCATGCGGCGCAGCACCTCCATAAGTATCAACTATAATTTTTCTACCCGTCAGTCCGCAATCACCCTGAGGTCCACCAATAACAAATCTACCTGTAGGGTTGATTAAATAATTAATTTCTCCTTTAATGAGATCTTTAGGGAGTACTGGTTTTATAATTTCTTCAATTACCGCTTCCCTTAAGTCCTTTAAAGGAATTTCTGGTGCATGTTGTGTTGATAGCACAATCGTATCTATTCTCTCTGGTTTTCCATCTTTATATTGCATCGTTACTTGTGATTTAGCATCTGGTCTTAACCAACTTAAAATACCTTTTTTCCTTATAAAAGACTGGCTCTCTACTAAGCGATGTGCGAGATGAATAGGCAGTGGCATAAACTGATCAGACTCGTTGCTTGCAAAACCAAACATCAGACCTTGATCGCCAGCACCTTGATCCAATGGATCATCAAATGCTCCATCTACACCTTGAGCAATATCAGGCGATTGAATACCATACTTTATTTGCACTTCACAAGTTTTATAATCGATTCCATAATCGATATTATTATAGCCAATGAATTCAAGAGTATCTCGGGCAACTTGCTCATAATCGACTTTTGCTGTTGTTGTAATTTCTCCACCAAGCACAACCAAATTTGTACTTGTAAGCGTTTCCGCTGCTACTCTAGCAACAGGGTCTTGTTCTAAAATTGCATCTAAAATAGCATCAGATATTAAATCAGCAACTTTATCAGGATGACCTTCCGAAACAGATTCAGATGTAAAAAGATACTTTTTCATTAGAATGATTTTATGTATGTAAACTTTAAAAAGAGCTAGAATACCAAAAAGACTTTCAAAAAGATACCAATGAAATTTACAAAAATGCAAGGTACAGGAAATGACTTTATAGTTGTTGACCAGATTGATGAGCAATTTAACTTATCAAAATCATTAATTAGAAAGCTATCTGACAGATACTTTGGAATTGGATTTGACCAACTACTTATAATTGAAAAAAGTGATTTCCATGATGCTGATTTTAAATATCGTATCTTTAATTCTGATGGAGGTGAGGTTGAGCAATGTGGTAATGGTGCGCGTTGTTTTTATAAATATATAAAATATTATGGATTATCTGCTAATTCAACAATAAAAGTTGAGACGCTGTCAGGCATCACATCACTTTCACAAGATAATGAAGGTTTAGTTAAAGTTGATATGGGATTACCTGATATCAGAACAACAATTAATAGGCATGGAGTTAATTATGATCATGTCTTAATTGGCAATCCCCATGCTGTCATAAATTTGGCAGATAATAATATTTCAGAAAAAGATTATCAAGATGTTGCTAATGATATCCAAAGCACTTGGAAGGATGGAATTAATGTAGGCTTTATGTCTATCATAGATAAAAACTCAATAAAGCTTAGGGTTTTCGAAAGGGGTAGTGGCTTCACTATGGCCTGTGGATCTGGTGCTTGTGCTGCTTCCGCTGTTGCTATTTCAAAAAATAAATTAGAGATGCCTATCACTGTAAACATGGATGGTGGAGTGGTTCAGATTGATTGGGATATGAAAAATACAATGACTTTAAGTGGTTCAGCTGAAATAAGCTTCGAAGGAGAAGTCAACCTAAATGCATATGCTTAAATTTATAAGACTATGGATGATATAAAACTCCTTCAAGCTTATAAAGATTTCATATCATTCGAAAGAAGATTAAGTGATCACACAGTTAAAAACTACTTTAGAGATATCGATATGTTGATTCAACATAATAAAGGCATATCACTTGAGGAATTAAAATCAAATAATATTAGAAATAGCATTGCATCACTTCATGCAAGAGGGCTCAGTAGTAATTCATTATCAAGAATTCTATCGTCCTGGAAAGGTCTATTTGTTTTCCTGGTTGATCAATATCATTTTAAGCATAATCCCGTTTTGGAAATTAAAGCGCCTAAAAAAATTAAAAAATTACCTCAGACACTTTCTGTCGACCAAACTATAAAGTTAGTCAATATTGCTGGGGATGATTTTATTTCTTTGAGAGATCATGCCATTTTAGAGCTGTTTTATTCTTCAGGATTAAGGCTATCTGAATTGGTTAACTTAAAGATAGAGGATATAAATTTTTCGGATGAGATTATTTCGGTTTTAGGGAAAGGTAAGAAGGTGCGTATTGTCCCTATAGGTAAAGAAGCCATACAAGCTCTCAGAAAATGGATTAAAAGTAGATCTCAACTTAAAAACGTAGCTAATAATTCAGTTCTTTTTTTAACTACCCAAACAAAACAGCTCACTCAAAGGGCAGTTCAATATCGTTTAAAATTTTGGGCAAAAAAACAGGGAATATCTGAAAATATTCATCCACATTTACTTCGACATAGTTTTGCCTCACATTTATTACAATCAAGCCAAGATTTAAGAGCTGTTCAGGAGTTATTAGGTCACGAAAATATTAGTTCAACGCAAATTTATACTCACTTAGATTTTCAGCATTTAGCAAAAACCTATGACCAAGCACACCCACGTGCAAAAAAAAATAAAAAGTGACCGAAGTTTTCATTGATAGCTCTTATGAATTAAATTATAGTTAAAAGATGGATGAAGAAATTAAAGCACTTGAAGCTAAGTTAACTGAATTAGTCAATGCAGTCAGCTCACTTAGGCATGAAAATAATGAAATCAAGCCCTCTGTTGAAAAATTACAGGAGGAAAATAGAATTTTAAAATCCAAAATTAACGAAGCCACTATGAAAATTGAAAATCTTCTTGGACAACTTCCAAGCTAATTATGAAACAAGTCGAAATCAAATTATTGGGTCGAGATTTTACGATTGCATGCCCTGAAGAAGAGGAAGCCAACCTTCAGAAATCAATTAATTATTTAGCTAATAAAATTGATGAAGTTCAAAAATCAGGCAATATCATTGGCGTAGATAAAACTATTATTATGGCAGCTTTAAATATTACACATGAATTTTTGAACCATGATGTAACTTCAAGCGTCCATATTGTAGATTATAAAAAAAAGATAACGAACTTAACTTCATTAGTTGATCAAGCATTAGAAAGTTAAATATTTTTTTTGATGTTGCTTAGATTATTTATTCCTTGAACTAGTCTATAGCATCGGTTTTAGTCAATCAGAATGTGGTGTGATCACACACGATTGGGTTACCTTTTAAGGGCTCTTGGCGTGTGAACCTAAAGCTTCTTAGTCTATTACCACCTGAACCCTTGGTTCTGGATGCTAATCTAGGCAGCATCAAAAAATCATAATTTCGCATGATATTTTAGGTCACTTAACTCCATCACATCCAAAGCTTTTTCGTTAGTGGCTTCTAGTATAACCGCTGGTGCACTTCCAGCATCGGCAGATTCAAGCCATCTACTTGCACATAAACACCATCTATCTCCAGCTTTTAAGCCAGGGAAATTAAATTCTGGCCTAGGAGTTATTAGGTCATTTCCTTTTTCTTTTGAAAATTGTAAAAACTCGTCAGTCATCTCAGCGCATAAAGTATGTTGTCCACTATCAGTCTCACAGTGGGTGCAACTCCCGTCCCTAAAATAACCTGTAAGCGGTTCTAAACTGCAAACTTCTAATTTTTTCCCCAAAACATTTTTTTTTACCATCATTTTATCTCTTGTATTAAAATCTAATTAACAATAACAAGAAATTAAAAATTTAGGAACAATTTAGTATGCGCTACTGGTTAATGAAATCAGAACCTTCAGTTTTTACTGTAGAAGATTTAGAAAAAAGTCCTCATCAAACTGTCAAGTGGATTCCAACGAAGGGAATAAGAAACTACCAGGCTAGAAATTTTATGAGAGATGATATGTCTTTGGGTGATCTTGCTTTTTTTTACCAATCAAACTGTGATACGCCAGGCATAGTTGGAATAATGAAGATTTCTAAACTTGCTTACCCTGATCCTCTTCAATTTATTGAAGGGCATAAATATTTTGATCCTAAATCATCAATGGATAAACCAAGATGGTTAAATGTAGACGTCACTTTAGTAAAAAAAGTACCTCTTATTGAGCTTAAGCATTTAAGAGAATTTTCTGAACTTGAAAGTATGTTGATACTAAGAAAGGGCAACCGACTTTCGATTACCCCTGTATCAGAAAATGAATGGGAATTTATAAATAAGCAAATTAATTAGGTTGATCTAAACTTCCAATTGATTTTGGGTAAGTCACTATTCCCCATGGGATACCAGCTACTGGTATTCTTTTTTTAATTTTAAGGCTTCCTGAATCAATAACTAAAACTTCATCGGACCTTCCGCAAGCTAGCAATATATCTTTAGCATCTGGTGTAAATGTAAAATGCCAACATCTTCTACCATCTGTTCTCACTCTATCAATCTTCTCAAATGTCTTGCCGTCATAAACCTCTAAAGTACTTCTTTTTTTATAGCCGCCACTTGCAGCAACATATAACTTATCGCCACTATGATTAAAGCTTACACCGTAGGGTGAATTACCCGTGTGCATATCACCTTCATCAACATCATGTTTAGTATCAACCGTTTTAATGTAATCAAAATTCTTATCTAAGACGATAAAATTGTTACTGTGTTCTAAAGTAGCAATATAAAATTGACCATTTGGTGAAATTTTTATTCCTCTGGGTCTTAGACCATAATCTGAAGCATCAACTGTCTTTACGATGTCTCCTGAATCAAAATCATGAATAGTGACAGTATTATCAGCTTCATTAGTCACTATTACTTTTGAACCGTCTTCACTAAACTCGATACCTTCAGTTTCAGGTCCGGCAGTAATCTCTCTTACTTTTTTATTTTTATCTAAATCAACAACGGCAACTTTTGCTGGTGTTCTATCATCATCGTCATCGTCATCTTCTTCATGTTTCATATCCCCTTTTGCAGGTGGCTTGCCTGTTGAAGAAGGTTCTGTAGAAACAAATATTTGATTTTTATATACTCGTACAAATTCAGGGTTGATCCCTACATCAATATTTATTACTTCCTTCGTATCATAATTAATCTTTGATAAGTTAGCATCAGCTTTATTGGCTGTAATTAAATGTTTACCGTCATCCGTAACACCTATACCCCTTGGATAGCCTGCACCTACATCTATTTGCTCAGCTACTTCCATTGAATTTAAATCAATGACAGTGATACCCCCCTCTTGTGATGTGATGAATGCCTTTCCTCTGTCAGCCTCGCCACAACCTGCTAACAGTATTACTAAAAAAAATAATTTAACGTATTTCATAACTTCCTCATATTGATGTAATTTTTGTAAATAATATATACCCAGAATAATCTTACAACCTGAAAATCATTAAAAGTGATTTTTTCCTAAAAATATTTTATAAGCTTCATTATTGGTTTCATTAATATAGGTATAACCGAGTTTTTCTAAAAATTCTAAAAATTCCTCTTTGCTTTCTTTATCAACCTGCATACCCACTAACACTCTTCCAATATCGGAACCATGGTTTCTGTAATGAAATAAACTTATATTCCAATGGCCCATATGTTCAAGAAAATTTAATAGTGCACCCGGTTTTTCAGGAAATTCAAATCTATAAATGACCTCATTTTTAGCTTCTGGAGCATGGCCCCCAACTAAATGTCTTAAATGAAGTTTTGCTACTTCATTATGTGTCAAATCAATTGGATCAAGTGAAGCTTTTTTAAGCTTCTCCATCAGCAACTCAGACTCATCAAAATTTTGAACTCCAATACCAACAAAAATATTAGCACTTGATTCACTTGAGTATCGATAGTTGAATTCGGTAATATTTCGTTTGCCTATTAAGCTACAAAAATCTTTAAAAGCGCCTGGTTTCTCAGGAATTGTGACTGCAAAAATTGATTCTCTTTCTTCACCAATCTCTGCCCTTTCAGAAACAAAACCCAAACGATCAAAATTCATATTTGCCCCAGAAGCGGTCGCAACAAAAGTTTTTGAATCCACATTATTTTTTTTAATATATGACTTTACCCCTGCGACTGCTAGGGCACCTGCAGGCTCTAAAATAGACCTTGTATCCTCAAATACATCTTTAATTGCTGCACATATTTCATCATTGTCAACAACAATCATCTCATCAACATACTGCTGACAAATCTTAAAGGAAAGTTCTCCAACTTGCTTTAGCGCTGCCCCTTCTGCGAATAAACTTACTGAATCTAAAACAACTCTCTTATTTGCCTTTAAAGATTGTGTCATCGCGTCCGCACCTTGTGCTTCCACTCCGATTATTTTTATTTCAGGTTTGACAGCTTTTATATAAGCAGCGATGCCTGAAATTAAACCTCCGCCGCCTACACAACAAAAAATAGCGTCGATTGGTCGAGAGTAATCTTCTAAAATTTCTTTGGCTATCGTTCCTTGTCCGGTAATAACTTCTTCATCATCAAATGGATGAACAAATATTGAGCCTTCTTTTTTTTGAATAACTAAAGCGCGGTCAAAGCACTCATGAAGTGTTTCCCCATGAAGAACTACTTTCGCCCCATGCGACTCAACCGCATTAATTTTTATGGTTGGTGTTGTTTTTGGCATCACTATAGTTGCCTTACACTCTAATATTTTTGCTGCTAACGCAACACCTTGAGCATGATTTCCTGCTGAACAAGCAATCACCCCATTTTTAAGATTCTCATCGCTTAAGTTTTTCATTTTATTGTAAGCGCCACGAATTTTAAAAGAAAAAACAGGCTGAAGGTCTTCACGCTTCAATAAAATATTATTTTTGAATCTTTTTGATAAATTTATTTGCTTTTCAAGAGGTGTCCTCAAGGCTGCATCATAAACATTTGCATTATCAATACTGTCTTTAAACTTATTTTTCATAACTTATAGTAATACTCAATAAACACTTCAACGTGTATCATATAACCATAATTTACGTTTAAAACAAAGGATTTACGAAAAATGGCTTTAACACAGGATCAATTAAAGAAACAAGTTGCGGATGCAGCAATTGAGCATGTCAAATCAGGAATTATTGGCGTTGGTACAGGATCGACGGCCAATTTTTTTATCGATGCACTTGGCGAAATTAAAAACAAAATCGAAGGGGCTGTCGCTAGCAGTAAATCAACGGCTGATAGACTTGAGGCTCATGGTATCGAGGTATTCGACTTAAACAGTGTGAACAATATCGATATATACGTGGATGGTGCAGATGAAATTACCGAGCATATGCATATGTTAAAAGGTGGTGGTGGTGCGTTAACAAGAGAAAAAATTGTTGCCGCTAATTCAAAAACATTTATTTGTATATGTGATGAAAGCAAATATGTTCCGACCTTAGGTAAGTTTCCTTTGCCTGTTGAGGTGTTGCCTATGGCAAGAAGTTATGTCGCTCGAGAGCTGACTAAACTAGGGGGGCAGCCGCAACTGAGGGATTTTACAACAGATAATGGAAATGTCATTTTAGATGTACATGGATTAACTATTAAAGACCCTATTGATA
The DNA here is from genome assembly GCA_019823025.1 of Methylophilales bacterium. Lineage (NCBI taxonomy): Bacteria > Pseudomonadati > Pseudomonadota > Betaproteobacteria > Nitrosomonadales > Methylophilales bacterium. Next base: position 763,962 of record CP081940.1, read on the forward strand.
TGGAAGCACAGATCAATCAAATTGTAGGTGTCGTCACTAATGGTTTATTTGCTAAGCGACCTGCAAATATTTTATTGCTTGGGACGAGCGATGGAGTTAAAACATACGCAAAAAACTAGGCAATATTCATATTATTGTCATAAAATGATATTAAAATTTAAGTTTTTGGAAAAATATTATGGCCTCAGAACACATATATAAACAGTTTGACTCAGATCTCGGAGACATCAGAACCAAGGTTCTTGAGATGGGCACCATTGTTGAGGAACAAATAAGTAATAGCGTTCTTTCAATGGTTGAGTCTGATACGAAATTAGCTGGGGAAGTCATTGCTCGTGATACTGAAGTCAACTCACTTGAATCTGTCATTAATGAAGATATTTCATTGATTATTGCTAAAAGATCTCCCACAGCCGGTGATTTAAGAAATGTATTAATGATGTTCAGAATTATTACTGACTTAGAGAGAATCGGAGATGAGGCAGCAAAAATTGCTAAGGCGACTATCAGGATTTTTGAGAGTGACCGAATGAGTAAACCTAGATTTAAAGAAATTAAAAGTATCGCTGCTAATGTTCAAAGCATGCTCAAATCATCTTTAAATGCCTTTGCTAGATTAGACACAGAAGATACCATCAATGTCCTAAAGAAAGATGAAGAAGTCGATGATGACTATCGATCTTTTATGCGACAACTGGTTACTTTCATGCTCGAAGATCCAAGAACAATCTCAATGTCCTTGGAAATGATATTTGTAACCAAATCGCTTGAAAGAATAGGAGATCACGCAAAAAATATCTCGGAAGGCGTTATTTATACAGTGAGTGGCGAAGACGTTCGACACGAACCCATTGAAAAAATTATTAAGACACTAAATTCCTAAAGGTTTTTACTTTGGTGGGACGTAACCAGAGGCTTCTTCAGCACCGTCACCAAAAAAATATGCCTCCGTTTGTTCTGTTAAATACTTTCTTGCTTGCGGGTCGACTAAACTTAGTCTATTTTCGTTAACAAGCATGGTTTGGTGTTTTAACCAACCTGCCCAAGCTTCCTTAGATACAGTTTCAAAAATTTTAATTCCTAACGGACCTGGATAGGGAGGAAAATCCATACCCTCTGCCTCTTTATTAAGCTTCACACACTGAACTTTTCTTGCCATTGAGTAATTCCCCTACTGAATATTAAAAAAACTAACTAATTAATTATAAATTAATAAACGCATGTTAGTATTAAATTTGATTGAGGTGATAACTAATTATTTCTTTATTTGTTATTTAAACGGGAAGACAAGTGAAATGCTTGCACTGCCCCCGCAACAGTAATTAAGGATGGATATTCAATTCAACCACTGGGATTAAATCCTGGGAAGGTTTTATATTTAGTCTTATTAGTCTGGAGACCGGCCTTATCAAACTAGCTTGAAAGTATTGCGGGGAGGCAATATTTGTTGATAAGACTTTTTTTCTTAAAAAATTTTTACAATTTTATAAACACTCTCTTAATACATTCATTTTTATAAATATATTTATCCGGGGAAGGATAAATTAGGGAGAAAAAAGTTGTCTAAATTTAAAATAGCATTACCATTATTATTAGCCTTACCACAAATAGCCATAGCAGATCTTGCACTCGAAGAAATTGAAGTCACTACACCTTTAAGAATTCCAGAGGAAGCAAAAAATGTAATTGCTGATACAACCGTTATTACATCGGATGAAATTGAAAGAGCAGGGCTATCATCACTACCTCAGCTTCTTCAACAACAACCTGGAGTCGAAATCACTAATTTAGGTGGCCCTGGAAAAGTTTCATCAGTTAATATTCGTGGAACTAGCTCAACTCATTCAATTATCCTATTAGATGGGATGCGAATAGGTGCATCAACATCTGGAATGACTGCTATTGAAAATTTACCACTTTCACAAATTGAAAGAATTGAAATTGTGAGAGGTCCAGTTTCGAGTCTCTATGGCCAAGATGGTATTGGAGGTGTGATACAAATTTTTACAAAAAAAGGCAAGAAAGGATTTCATCCATATGTCTCTGCAGGTTACGGAAGATATAAAACAAAGGAAATGGCTGCTGGAGTAGCTGCTGGTAATAATTCTACTTCGTTCGCATTAAATATCGCTGGAATGAATACAGATGCTTTTTCAGCTTTTGCCCCAGATGATTCGAAAGCTAATAACACACAAAATATTGATAAAGATCACTATAGAAACCGGAGCATTTCATCAAACCTCTCTCATCAATTTAACGAAAAAGTAAAAATTGACTTACAATATTTTTTATCTACAGGCAGGAATATGTATGATAGTCGTTATGCAAATTATGATAACTCTTATGTTGATTACAAAAATAAAAGCAAGGTGGAAACTTACTCAGCCAAAATCACCGGAAAGATTAACGATAAATGGGAATCTTCAATAAATATTGGAAAAAGTACTGATCTTTTCTCAGGTCAACAAAAATATAATAATGCTACTTTCCAATGGGTATCAGGCGAAATTGATATGTATGAAACTTCACAGTATCAACTTTCTTGGCAAAACAATGTTGATCTAGAATATGGTTCACTAGTCCTTTTGTATGATTTCTTAAAAGAAGAAATTGATACGACTCAACCTTATGATAAAACCAAAAGAACAAATAATGGCTTTGTAGTTGGCTATAATATTCAACTAGAAAACCATACTATTCAAACAAGTCTTCGAGAAGATATTAATAGTCAGTATGATAATGAAACAACAGGGTCGATTGGCTATGCTTATCAAATAAATCCAGAATGGAGAATAAGCTCATCATATGGCACGGCATTTGTAGCACCGAGTTTTAATTATCTATATTGGGCAAGTGGAACTCATGCTCTAGGTAACCCAAATCTCAAACCAGAAAAATCTGAAAACATTGAAGCAAGCTTAAGATATCAAGATAGCTCTTCTTCAATTTCATTAACAGGGTATCAAAATACTATTGATGATTTTATTATCTATAGCTATATTTCCGCAGGTAATAGAGAGAATACTCGAAATATTAATGAAGCTAAGATACAAGGTTTAACAGTAGCTGCTGATAAATTTTTTGGAAATTTTGAAGCAAAAGCAAGCATCACAACTGAATCTCCACAAAATAAACAGTCAGATAAAAACTTGCCGAGAAGGGCTAATTTATATGGTAGCGCGAATTTTAATTACTATGTTCAAGATTGGATATTTGGTTTAGAACAAATTGGATCAGGCAGAAGATATAATGATGAACCAAATAATGAAAAAATTGAGGGATATATGATTACAAATTTAGTAACCAATTATATATTCAACGAAAAATTTACAATCAACATAAGATTAGACAATGCTCTTGATAAAGATTACGCACTTGCATATGAAGGACCTCAGTCGGACAACACTGGACGAGTTTATCAAACACCGGGTAGAAGCCTTTCTGCTAACTTACGATATGATTTCTAAGAATTAAATTAGGTAATGGATAGGTTCAATTTCGAACCTGTTCATTAATTAATTCTTTGGGCATCTGATATTTTTGTTATAATTCACCCTGTTTTTTTTGTAAGGCCAGATAGCTCAGTCGGTAGAGCAGTGGATTGAAAATCCTCGTGTCGACAGTTCGATTCTGTCTCTGGCCACCATTTTAAAAACTATTCCCCAATATACTCAGCCGAAGAAAATTTATAAAGTAGGCCCTATATAAGCTGAGGTCTAATTACTTTTGAAAACAGAAGTAAACTGACTAAATCTTTTAAGTTTAAGTAAAAAGAAAAAGATTAGACCATAAACCATATTAGTTAATAAATATTCTGGGTAGTAATTCCATCCATGAATAATTGATTCAAAAAAGCTAGGATTTCCAAATAGCCCTGAGAAAATATAGTAGGTATTTGTTGAAATTATAAAGGCAAAAGTGATGGAAATTAATAGAATAGGAACGTAAAAATTCAGATGTTGATATAAATTTTTGCTCTTTAATAAATAACCTGAATAAAAAAGAATTGCATACGTAGGGATCAGGCCCCAGTAACCATCTGTTAAACAGAACCCTTTACTGACATCAAATACCGCAGAACCAAAATCTATTAAAGCACCCACAAAAAACAAGGTGAAAAATAATGTTAAGGACGGGATAAAAAAACCAAGTATTAAAAATAATATTAATGACATATCAGGCAAGTTCAACTCAGTTAAAAAATGACTTCCCCTAGTCATAACCATCAATGCGAGAATTATAGTCAAAACTATGACTCTGTTACCTATTAAATTACCCATTTTATTGATCTCAAATATAAAGTTAATGTATTTAGATTAGTTTCCAATTATACATGTCTGATTAGAATGCTAAAACGGATAGATTGAAATTAGCTAGAAAAAAATTGCAAATGAATAGCTTGTCAGGATAGGGTTCTATTTATGATAATAGTTATTTATTTAAGCCAGAACATAGTATTGATTATGCACTGAGGGCTCTCACTAAAATCTAAAAAATATTATTTATTTTTAGATTTTAATTCAATGTTTTTAAACTCTAGGTAAGTCATTACGACACCTACAATTGCTAAAACAAAGCAAAAAAGTCCAACAAAAAATATTAATGGGTCTTCCATTTTTATTTCCTAGTGATAAGTTTGAAATAGATGGCAAATGTCAAAATTGATGGAATCCAAGTTGCTGTAAACAACCCTTCTTCTTTCTGACCATTAAACCAAAGATAAGCTGTTGTAATAAAAGCAACGCCGACTGATACTAAAATACATAGATCTGATGTTTTCATATTTATCTGTCCTTTAAATAAATTAAGATTAGTCTTCTTTCCAAAAAGCCCATGAAGCAATTAATAAAAATATAACAGCTAATGTTGCATGTGACCTAATTTCTGTAGTGCCAGGGATTTTGAAAATTAATAGATCAATATCATAGATTCCCAGCATTATCATTCCTACCACCAGCCACACAATGGTTATAAACGAAACAGCCAAGGCTAATTTACCAATCAATTTTTTCAAGCAACAATCCTTGTATTGTAATTTTATGATTATGATACAGACTTTATATTTTACTTAATTTTATATGTGATAGACAATATAATTTATTAGATGTTCAATGATTAATGTAATTCATTTTAGGGATTAAACTATGTTATTAATAACCGCTTTTTTTTCTTCAATACTCGCGCTAATATTTTATAAGCTCTCAATTAACGTTATACGGTTAAGAAGGAAATATAAAGTCTCATTAGGTTCATCAAAAAAACATAAAGATTTAGAGCAAGCAATCCGTGCGCATGGAAATTTAAGTGAGTTTCTTCCCATCGGTTTAATTTTGTTAGCTTGTTTAGAAGTAAATCATCTTCCCAAGATCGTTGTTTTTTTGTGTGGTCTATTTTTTCTCATAGGCAGATATCTTCATGCAACTTCTTTTTTAAAAGATGAAATCAATGCTTCTAATCGTGTATTGGGAATGAAAATAACTCACTGGAGTATTATTCTGATGGCTATCTTAAATATAATTACAGTTATTGTTCGAGTCATTCTTTAAAAGCTAAGGCTTAAATACAAATAATAGTAATTCGTATTAACAACGTATTTTTTAAACTATGTTTTAATTCAAATGTAAATTTAAATTAAGGAAATATATTATGAATAAAGAAAAAATAATTAAATCATTAAACCAGATTCTTGAAATGGAACTAGCAGGGGTTGTTCGTTATACTCACTACGCATTAATGGTATGTGGATATAGCAGGATTCCAATTATTGGATGGCTTAGAGGGCAAGCGACTGAATCTCTAGATCATGCAAATCAAGCTGGAGAGCTAATCACAACACTTGGTGGCCATCCCTCACTTGGTATTGGTCCGTTATTAGAATCTCACAATCATGATATTGGAAATATTTTAAGAGAGTCTCTTGATCATGAGCTCGCTTCTTTAAATTGCTACAAAGACCTTCTTAAGTTAGTTGAAGGTGACTCCGTAATGCTAGAAGAATATGCAAGAACGATGATACATACTGAGGAAATGCATTTAGGTGAAGTAGATAAAATGTTAAGAAATCCTGGTGACGTTGAACCCTTTAACAAATGAAATTTGACTTAGAAGTCGATGCTATTGGTCTCAAATGTCCTCTCCCAATTTTATATTGTAAGAGGGGACTAAATAGCATATCGGATAATCAAATATTAAAAATTAAAACTACAGATAAAAGTGCCCTCAAGGATTTCAAATCTTTTTGTGATAAAACCGGGCATCAACTTGTTGAACATTTTAAACAAAACGAAGTAACTATTTTTTATATCAAAAAATTAACTTTGTAATTTTTTTAGCTGCTGAACTAACTTGTCTTTATGCTCAGTAAATTTTTTGAGCCTTTCTTCTTCTTGCTTAATAATTTCTTTAGGGGCTTTGCTTACAAAGTTTTTATTGTTAAGTTTTATGCCCGCTTTATTTAAGTCTATTTCTGCTTTCTCAATTTCTTTTTTTAATCTTATTGCTTCTGCTTCCTTATCAACTTCTATATTCAGCATGACCTTATAATTACTAACGATCGCCACAGGCGCCTCCTTTTCCGGAAGGTCTTCGGTAATTTTTGCATCAGATAGTTTTGCCAAACTGATGAGATATGGTAGGTATTCCTCAAGCTCTTTTTTATTTCCTGATAACGCTAATGGAATTTTATTCGCCGGTGAAATATTCATCTCACTCCTGAGACTTCTAACATTATCTATTAATTTTTTAAGTGTGCTTACCCATTCAATTGAGTGCTCATCAATTTTTTCTTCTCTTGATTTTGGAAATTTTTCAAGTGTAATAGACTCATGATCTTTTCGTATTAATGGAATAATTATCTGCCATATTTCTTCAGTGATAAACGGTATGACTGGATGGGCCAATCTCAAGATAGATTCTAATGTAGATAGTAATGTTCTTCTAGTTGCTCTTTTTTCAGACTCATTGCCCTTATGAATTTGGACTTTCGCAAATTCTAAATACCAATCACAAAATTCATCCCAAATAAATTGATAAAGCTCTTGAGCTACTAAATCAAACCTATATTCGCTATATGCCCGCTCTATATTTTTAAGCGTACGTTGCAGTTTACTGACTATCCATCTATCTGCTTGAGAAAAACTTAAATAACCATCTACACATTTTCCAAAACCGTTATCATCCTCGTCACAATTCATCAATACAAATCTTGACGCATTCCATAACTTGTTACAAAAATTACGATAGCCATCACATCTTTGTAAGTCAAATTTAATATCTCTGCCTGGACTTGCTAGGCTCGCAAAAGTAAATCTTAGAGCGTCTGTTCCAAAAGATGAGATGCCCTTGGGAAATTCTTTTGTTGTTTTTTTAACAATTGATTCAGCCTGTTTTGGGTTCATTAAGCCTTGGGTTCTTTTTTTTAATAAATCTTCAAGTGAAATACCATCTATTAAATCAATAGGATCAAGAACATTACCTTTTGATTTACTCATTTTTTGCCCATCTTGATCTCTAATCAAACCATGAACATAAACGTGTTTAAAAGGAATCTTATTTGTGACATATTTTGTCATCATTACCATTCTGGCTACCCAGAAAAATATAATATCAAAGCCGGTAACAAGCACTGATGAGGGCAAATACTTATCTAATGCTACATTAGATTTTTGTGGATATTCAGGTGTCCAATCAAGTGTTGAGAATGCCCAAAGTGCAGATGAAAACCATGTATCTAAAACATCATCGTCTCTTTTCAGGGCACCTTTATAGCCTTCTTTTTTTGCTAATTTAGTGGCTTCTTCATATGAATGTGCTACAAAAACCTCTTTATTTTCTCCATACCAAGCTGGTATTTGGTGTCCCCACCAAAGTTGCCTTGAGATACACCAGTCCTGAATATTTTCTAGCCATTGGTTATAAGTATTCACCCAATTATTCGGATAAAACTTAATGTCTCCTTGCTCCACTAAATCAAGGGCTTCCTGCGCGATACTTTTACCATTTGGACCATTTGATTTTGTCATTGAAACATACCATTGGTCTGTTAACATTGGCTCTATAATTGAATTGGTCCTATCTCCCCTAGGTACTTTCAATTTGTGTTTCTTAATTTTATCTAGATATTTTTTCTCTTTTAAATCTTCTATAATTTTTTTTCTAGCAGCAAACCTATCCAAGCCTTCATATAAATCTGTTCCATTTTTATTGATGTGCCCATCAAGAGTTAAAATGTTTATTATTGGCAGGTCATGTCTTGCACCGACAGCATAATCATTGAAGTCATGAGCAGGGGTAACTTTTACAATTCCTGTGCCAAATGTTGGATCAACATAATCGTCTGCAATAACTGGAATTTCTCTATCAATAAGTGGAATGAGTACCTTTTTACCAATTAATTTTTTATATCGATCATCATCAGGATGCACCATCAAAGCTGAGTCGCCTAACATTGTCTCAGGTCTAGTTGTCGCAATAGTCAGGTAATTTTTTCCACCCTTGAGAGGATAATTAATATGCCATAAAAAACCATCTTCTTCTTCTTGTAAAACTTCCAAATCAGAAACAGCTGTTTGCAAGGTGACATCCCAGTTAACTAATCTTTTACCTCTATAAATTAAACCATCTTGATATAGTTTGACAAAAACCTCCGTCACGCTTTTTGATAGGCCGGCATCCATTGTGAATCTCTCTCTCGACCAATCTGGTGAAGTCCCTAGACGGCGCATTTGTTGCGTAATCTTTCCTCCTGATTCTTCTTTCCACTCCCAGACTTTTTCAATAAATTTTTCTCTTCCTAGTTCATGCCTCGAAATATCTTTTTGATCTAACTGCCTTTCAACAACAATTTGGGTCGCAATACCTGCATGATCTGTACCTGGCTGCCATAAAGTATTTTCACCTTTCATTCTATGGTATCTAGTGAGCATATCCATAAGCGTTTGATTGAAGCCATGCCCCATATGAAGTGTTCCGGTAACATTTGGGGGGGGTAACAAAATTGAAAAGGAATCCAATTTAGATTCATCCTCACCTATCTTATAGTAACCATTAGATTCCCAATATTGATACCATTTATCCTCAATATCAGCAGGTGAAAAGGTTTTCGCTAATTCTTTTTTCATTAAATTTAGTTAGGAGTTTTAAGTGATAATATTAACATGCGAGATGAATCAACTTTTTTATTTTAGATAGTTTTTAAGAACAAATTTCACAATTTTTATCTTTCTGAATTTTAAGGCTCTTAAAATCAATATCTCTATGGTTGATTAATAATAATTTCCCATGAAGTGTGGTTCCTATGTTTAACAAAACTTTAATTACTTCGCCTGCTTGAATTGAGCCCACTAAACCTACTAATGGTGAAAAGACTCCATGATCAGAACATTTTAAATTTTGTTCTTCATCACCCCTTGGAAAGAGGCAATTATAACAAAGAGAGTTATTAGTTCTAAAGTCAAATATAGATACTTGGCCATCAAATTTTATTGCAGCACCAGAAATTAGTGGCCGCTTTAAGTCAAAAGCAATTTTATTTAAGGCATAACGAGTTTCAAAATTATCAGAGCAATCTACAATCACATCAACACCATCCGCTATAGACTTAACTTCGTCAATATTTAATTGTTTTTTTATAGCTACAACATTTATGTCTGAATTAATTCTATTAAGAGCTATTTTTGCAGATTCAGCCTTATTCAGTCCTATTGATTTTTCTTCATGAATGATTTGCCTTTGAAGATTTGATAAGTCAACGCTGTCAAAATCACAGATTGTAATTTTACCAACTCCAGATGCTGCTAAATAAATAGCTACAGGAGACCCCAGACCTCCAGCACCTATAATTAAACAATGACTTTGAAGTAATTTTTTTTGTCCTTCAAATTCTATTTCTGGCAACAGAATATGTCGACTGTATCTTTCAAGCTCTTTGTCTTGCATGATTTTTATATTTTTTGAATTTATAAAGAGTATTTCACATCTTAAAATAAGAAACAAATTGGGGTGGCTGATGGGGCTCGAACCCACGACAACTGGAATCACAATCCAGGGCTCTACCAACTGAGCTACAGCCACCATAAGATTGGCCTGCCCGACAGGATTCGAACCTGTGACCCTCTGCTTAGAAGGCAGATGCTCTATCCAGCTGAGCTACGGGCAGCTAACTAAATTATAGTAAAGCATTTTTACGGGCTTGCATTTACTTTTTTTATATGGTCGGGGTGGAGAGATTCGAACTCCCGACATCCTGCTCCCAAAGCAGGCGCGCTACCAGGCTACGCTACACCCCGAACGCGCAAATATAGCGTAAATAAGGCATTCGGTCAAATTTAATATCTATTCTATATTTAATAATTGTCAATATATTAATATCATCATCTTCTGATAATATATATTGTTTATCAAAATGGATTTAACTTAATTATGACTGCAAAAATTATAGACGGTAAAGCAATTGCCGAACAAAACCTAAATAAACTTAAGAACGAAATTATTGAAAGAGAAAATGAAGGTATAAGGCCTCCTTGCCTTGCTGTTATTCTAGTAGGTGATGATCCTGCATCTTCAATCTATGTAAACAAAAAAAAATCGGCGTGCGCAAACGTCGGAATTAAATCAGTCTCCCACCAGCTGCCTTCTGATACAACTCAATCTGATTTAAATAATTTAATTAATACACTTAATCAAGATAAAGATGTTGATGGCATTCTTGTGCAATCTCCGCTGCCTAAACATCTTGATGAAGACTTAATAATTGAACTCATCAGCCCAAATAAGGATGTTGATGGTTTTCACCCATTCAATATAGGTTCTCTTGCCATAAGACAACCAAGATTAAGATCTTGCACACCTTATGGTGTTATAAAAATGCTAAAAGCATCAAATATTAACTTAGAAGGACTTGATGCAACCATAGTAGGAGTTTCAAATAATGTTGGTCGCCCAATGGCATTAGAATTATTACTTGAGAAATGTACTATTACTTCTTGTCACAGCAGAACAAAGGATTTAGAGAATAAAGTCCGTCAGGCAGATTTAGTTGTTGTTGCTGCTGGGAGACAAAATTTAGTAAGAGGCGAATGGATTAAAAAGGGAGCGATAGTTGTTGATATTGGAATCAATAGAATCAATAATAAATTAGTTGGTGATGTTGAATTTGAAGTAGCAAGCCAATTTGCCTCACATATAACGCCTGTACCTGGAGGTGTTGGTCCTATGACAGTTGCAACTTTGATGGAAAACACATTACAGGCACAGAAGTTAAATGATATTGGCTTGCAATGAATATCAAAAAGTGTAAACTTCGGCGTTCAGAAATATTTTAGGATTTAGTCATGGCAGAAAAGAAATCATTATTATCTAAGGTTAGAGCTGCAGTAAAAAAAGTTACTGCTAAACCTCAAGTTAAGAAAGCTGCTGCTAAACCTCAAGATAAGAAAGCTGCTGCTAAGTCAAAAGTTACTGCTAAACCTCAAGTTAAGAAAACTGCTGCTAAGTCAAAAGTTACTGCTAAACCTCAAGTTAAGAAAACTGCTGCTAAGTCAAAAGTTACTGCTAAACCTCAAGTTAAGAAAACTGCTGCTAAGTCAAAAGTTACTGCTAAACCTCAAGTTAAGAAAACTGCTACTAAGTCTGTTTCTGGCTTAAAACAGTTTAAGTCCTATACTCCTAAAGCAAATGAAAAGTATATGAGTAAATCACAAATTACTCACTTTAAAAAAATTCTTAATGACTGGAAAGTAGAATTAAGTACTGAGCTAAGCAGGACAGTAAGTCATATGCAGACTGATGTCACGACTTATGCAGACCCAAATGATCGAGCAAGCCAAGAATCTGAAATGGCTTTAGAGTTAAGAAATAGAGATAGAGAAAGAAAATTAATTAAAAAAATTAATGAAACCTTAAAAAATATTGATGAAGATGAATATGGATATTGCATGGGTTGTGGTGAAGAAATAGGACTGAATAGATTGCAAGCAAGGCCTACAGCTACCTTATGTATTGATTGCAAAACTTTACAGGAAATTAAAGAAAAACAAATGGCAAAATAAAAGCCCTCAAGAGGGCTTTTATTAATACTATTCTTCTTTCGCAGGTGGCTCAGTAAGAGCCTTTGCACTAACTCTTACTCGACCTTTATCATCAACTTCAATGACTTTCACTTTAACCTCGTCACCCTCAGAGAGATGATCCTTAACTGCCTTAATTCTCTCATGTGATATTTGAGAAATGTGAAGCAATCCATCTTTACCAGGTAACAATGACACTATTGCACCAAAATCAAGAATTTTAATTACTTTGCCATCGTATATTTGATCTACCTCAACATCAGCAGTAATCTCTTTAATCCGATTTAATGCTTCTTCACCTGACTCAGCTGAAGTACATGCAATTTTAATAAGGCCATTGTCATCAATATCGATTGTAGCACCTGTATCGGCAGCTAACCCCTTAATAACTGCTCCCCCCTTACCAATTACATCTCTAATTTTATCTGTATGTATTTTTAAAGTAAGTATTTGAGGCGCAAATTTTGAAAGTTTTTCACGACTACCTTTAAGGGATTTTTTCATTATTTTTAAAATATGATCAATACCTTCTCTAGCTTGGCTTAAGGCTACTTGCATTATTTCGGTAGTAATACCTGTAATCTTGATATCCATTTGAAGGGCTGTTATTCCATTATCTGTTCCAGCTACTTTAAAATCCATATCTCCTAGGTGATCTTCATCTCCTAAAATATCTGTCAAAACTGCAACTCTATTATCTTCTTTAATTAGCCCCATTGCTATTCCAGCTACATGATCTTTGACAGGCACACCTGCATCCATCATAGCCATCGTCCCACCACAAACAGAAGCCATTGAACTTGAACCATTTGACTCAGTAATTTCAGATACAAGCCTAATTGTATAATCAAAATCTTCTTGTGAAGGCAGCGCCGCACTTAATGCTCTTTTAGCTAACTTACCATGTCCAATTTCTCTTCTTTTTGGCGTTCCAACTCTTCCAGTTTCACCAGTCGCATAAGGAGGGAAATTGTAATGAAGCATAAATCTATCTTTATATTCTCCTTGAAGAGCGTCAATTATCTGCTCATCCCTGCCTGTTCCAAGTGTTGCTACAACGATTGCTTGTGTTTCACCCCTTGTGAACAATGCTGAACCATGTGCTCTAGGAAGTACGCCTGTTCTTATCTCGATAGGTCTAACTGTTCGAGTATCTCTTCCATCAATTCGAGGATTTCCATCAAGAATTTTTGACCTAACAATTTTGGCTTCAAGGTTATGAAATTCATCTTTAATTTGGTTAAGTTGATTTGTACTTGTATCTTCTTTAACTAGCTCACTTAAAACTTTTTCTCGTGTTTCACCAATTTTTTCTGATCTTTCACCCTTTGATTTGATTGCAAAAGCATCTTCTAGATCTTTCGTTGCAATCTTTTCAATATTTTTAACTAATTCTTTATCAACCTCTGGAGCTGACCAGTCCCATGGGTCTTTAGCGGCTTCTTTTGCTAAATCATTAATTAATTTTATTACTGGCTGCATAGCTTTATGCCCCTCTAAAACGGCATCAAGCATAACTTTTTCTGGAAGCTCTTTAGCTTCAGACTCGACCATTAATACAGCTGAATCACTTCCAGCTACTACTAAATCAAGCTGGCTAGTTTCCATTTGTGTTTTTGAAGGATTAATAACAAATTTATCATCAAGATAGCCAACACGAGTTGCGCCTATTGGTCCATGAAAAGGAATACCTGATATCGCTAATGCCGCTGACGCACCAATAATAGCTGGAATGTCCGAATCAATTTCACTATCTGACGACATTACTGTTGCTACTATTTGTATTTCGTTATAAAAATTATCTGGGAATAATGGTCTTAGAGGCCTATCAATTAATCTACATGTTAAAGTTTCTTTTTCGCTTGGCCTTCCTTCTCTTTTAAAAAATCCACCTGGAATTTTTCCTGCTGCATAATTTTTTTCTTGATAATCCACTGTGAGTGGGAAAAAATCTTGACCTTCTTTGGCTTCTTTCCTTCCAACTGCTGTAACTAAAACCACAGTATCTCCATAACTTACCTTTACCGCGCCATCTGCTTGCCTAGCTATCTCACCTGTTTCTAATATTAAATCATGCTCACCAAACTTAATACTTTTCTTTATTACATTAAACATTTATTTTTTATCCTTTTATATTTTTATAAAGTCTCATTATTCACTTCCTAATAATGGACACATCTTCATAACAAAAAAGCCGATTCTACAATTAACTAAATTGTATGCAATCGGCTTTAAATTTCATTAACCTATTATTTTCTTATGCCTAGGCGTTTAATTAGTTCTTGATATCGACCTAAATTTCTACCTTTCAAATAATCGAGAAGCTTTCTTCTCTGGCTAACTAAAGCAAGTAGACCTCTTCTTGAATGGTGGTCTTTTGCGTTAGTCTTAAAGTGTTCAGTTAGATAGTTAATACGGTCAGTTATTAAAGCGACTTGAACCTCTGGTGACCCAGTATCATTTTTTGCCGTCTGAAACTCTGAAACTATTTTTGCTTTTTCAACTGCAGTGCTTGTCATTCTTTTCTCCTATTCGCGACCGCATATTTTAACGGCATTCTTGTTAATTAACAATATTTTTTTAATTTAATTTGTTGATATTAATCTGACTACTTTTAATAAATTTTTACTATCAATTTCTCCTAGACCAATAAATGCGCTATTTTTGGAAAAAAGTCTATAAATTTCAGGATTTACTTTTTTTGGAAGCTGAATTTGCTGCCCATTTTTAATAAAATTTTCTTCTGATTCGGTTAAGATAATTTTTGGATATTCGTCAACTAGTACTTCCGTTGGCATTATAAAATCATTTCTCTTGTCTGCTGAAAGGGCCTCGATTTTATCTAAACTTAGAGCATCTTGAACGTTTAAATTACCAATTTTTGTTCTTCTTAAATCTATCAAATATCCATCCATTCCAAGTTTATAAGCTATATCTTCTGCCAATGTTCTAATATAAGTCCCTTTACTACATGACACCGCAAATTTTATAATATTCTTTTGATACCTTAATAATTTTAATTCTGAGATTTTTATTTCTCTTTGTTGTCTCTCAATTTTTACTCCTTCTCTAGCCAATTTATATAATGGTTGTCCTTTATGTTTCAGTGCAGAAAACATGGGAGGAGTTTGATTTGATAAGCCAACAAACGAACTTAGTACTTCTTCTAATTTATCTAAAGATATCGATATAATTTTTGATTCCGTCAACTTGCCTTCAGCATCACCTGATGAGCTTTTCCATCCAAGCTTTATTGATGCCTCATAAGTTTTTTCTGAATTGAGTAAGTGACTTGAAAACTTTGTTGCTTCCCCTAAGCATATTGGAAGTAACCCAGTGGCTAGCGGATCAAGAGTTCCTGTATGGCCAGCTTTTTGTGCTGAAAAAATCCATTTAATTTTTGATAGTACTTGATTTGACGAATAGCCTAAAGGCTTATCAATTAATAAAAGCCCATTAATCTTAAGCTTTTCTTTATTTTTACTCATCAGAATTTTTTACGAGATCACTGAATCCAATAACTTTGATATTTTTGTACTTTCATCAATTGTTTTATCATATTCAAAATGGAGTTTTGGTATACCTCTAGTTGACATCCTTTTTGCCAAAAGAGACCTAAAGAATGGTAACGATCGCTGAAGACCTTTAACAATTTCCTCATCATAATGATCTGCGACATAAAAAACTTTTGCATTTTTTAAATCATGTGCAACTTCAACATCGATAATTGAAACACTTTTTAGTGCTGGGTCTTTAATTTCTATACTTAAAATATCAGCTATTTCTTTTTTTATCTGTTGGCTGATACGATCACTTCTTGGATAGTCTTTAGGCATTTATAATTTTCTTGCTACCTGAACGTGTTCATAAGCTTCTAATTTATCATTTACTTTTAAATCATCAAAATTCTTGATTGATAAACCACATTCAAAATTTGATTTTACTTCTTTTACATCGTCTTTAAATCTTTTTAGAGAATCTAATTGGCCTTCATAAATTACAGTATCATCCCTTAAAAGCCTTATATTTGCACCTTTTTTAATTACGCCATCAAGAACAAAACATCCTGCAATTGTTCCTACCTTTGAGGCTTTAAAGATTTCTCTTATCTCGACCATACCAAGAATAACTTCTTTTTGTTCAGGGGATAAAAGACCGCCAAGCGCGGCTTTTACTTCGTCTACAGCTTCATAAATAATACTGTAATAACGAACATCAATATCCAGACTTTCTCCTAATTTTCTTGCTCCTCCAGAAGACCTAACATTAAAAGCGATAATTACTGCATTTGATGCAGAGGCAAGATTAATATCAGATTCATTAACTGCGCCAACCGCTGAATGAACTACTTTTACTTTGACTTCATCCGTTGAGAGCTTTTCAAGAGAGCCTGCTAATGCCTCACATGAACCTTGAACATCAGCTTTTATAATTAGAGGTAAAAATCTTACCTCAGCTTCCGTCATCTGTTCCATTATATTTTCAAGTTTTGATGCTTGTTGCTTTGCTAACTTAACATCTCTAAATTTACCTTGTCTGAATAATGCAATCTCTCTTGCTTTTTTCTCATCGTTAATGACTATAAACTCATCCCCTGCATTTGGTACATCTGATAACCCAATAATTTCTGCAGGAATTGATGGAGTAGCCTGCTTAATATTTTTACCATTTTCGTCAAGCATAGCTCTTATTTTTCCAGATGCATTTCCAGCAAGCAATGTATCAGACATATTTATAGTTCCTGATTGAACTAAAAGCGTTGTAACAGGGCCTCTTCCTTTATCAAGCCTACCTTCCACAATAATACCTTTGGCAGGAGTATTAATTGGTGCTTTTAATTCAAGCACTTCAGCTTGCAATAAAACGGCATCAAGTAAATCATCTATTCCTTGGCCTGTCTGTGCTGAAACTTCTATAAACATAGAGTCACCTCCAAGCTCCTCAGGTATTACCTCATGTCCTAAAAGCTCACCTCTAACTTTTTCAGAATTAGAATCAGGCTTATCAATTTTATTTATGGCAACGATTAATGGAACCCCTGCTGCTTTAGAGTGATTAATTGCTTCAATAGTTTGTGGCATCACACCATCATCAACAGCAACGACTAAAATAACAATATCCGTAGCTTTTGCGCCTCTTGCTCGCATCGCAGAAAAAGCCTCATGTCCAGGTGTATCAAGAAATGTAATCATTCCTTTTGGTGTTTCAACATGGTATGCACCAATATGTTGTGTAATACCGCCTGCCTCACCTTTTGTGACTTTGGTAGTTCGAATATAATCTAGTAACGAAGTTTTTCCGTGATCAACATGTCCCATTACAGTTACGACCGGTGGTCGTGGTTCAATCACCTCATCCAATGAAGATGATTCTTCATCTAAAAATGACTCTAAATCATTTTCTTTAGCTGCTTCTGGTTTATGGCCCATCTCTTCCACAACAATAATAGCTGTGTCCTGATCAAGAACTTGATTGATAGTTACCATCATTCCCATGCCCATCAATGTTTTAATTACTTCGGTAGCTTTAACTGACATTTTGTGCGCTAAATCACCAACTGAAATAGTCTCCGGAATTAGTACATTTTTGACAATTGGTTCAGATGGGGCTACAAAGTTTTGATCATCAGTTTCATCTTTATTTTTATTTTTATTTTTTGGTGAACGCCACCCCTGGTTATTGTCATTACGGGTTTTAATTGGTCTCTTTTTAAGATTTTTATCGACCCATTTGTCTTTAAGTTCGGTTTTCTTTGAATCCTTATCTACCTTCACATTTGCTTTTGACGCAGGTCTATGAAGAGTTCCGTCTTTAGATTCCTTTTGGTTTACTTTGGCAGCTTTTTTATTTTTTACTTCCTCTGCCTGGGCAGCCATTAAAGCCGCATTTCTTTTTTCTTCTTCCTCACGGATTTCTTTTTGATTCTTGTCAGCTACAGCTTTTTTTTCAACTGCTGAGGTATCTTCTTTTACCAATTCATCTTTAACTTCTTTTCTTTGTTCTGGTTTGACAATTGTTCTTTTTTTTCTTACTTCAACTTGAATAGTTCTTGCTCTTCCATCACTGTCTGTTTTTCTAATTTGAGTATTTTGTTTTCTTGTTAATGTAATTTTATTTTTGTTTGTATTCGATGCGCCATGTTCAATTTGTAGATAATTCAAAAGAGCTGATTTATCTGCTTCTAATAGCTCTTCAGCGCCGGATGTCTTTTTAATTCCTGCACTTTCAAGTTGCTTAAGAAGTAAATCTATTGGTAAATTTAATTCATTGGCAAATTTTTCTACTGTTGATTTTTCCATGTTAACTCCAATAAATTTTTATTAAACAAACCAAGGTGCTCTTGCTGTCATTATTAATTCTTTTGCTCTCTCTTCATCCATTTTAACTATGTCAAGTAGTTCGTCAGCTGCAAGCTCTGCTAAGTCTTCCATTGTAATAATTGATTTCGATGCCAATAGCTTGGCAGTATCACTATCCATACCTTCCATATTTAGCAAGTCATCTGCCGGTGATTGAATTTTTTCTTCATTTGATATTGCTTCTTTCAAAATAACAGCACTTGCTCTTGAGCGAAGCTCATTTACAGTATCTTCATCAAATGCTTCAATTTGTATTAGCTCATCTATTGGTACATAAGCTATTTCTTCAAGAGTTGAAAATCCCTCATGAACTAAAATATCAGCAATGTCTGCATCCACATCTAGCTTCTCAATAAATAATTGACTAACGCTGGTATATTCATCTTTTGTTTTCTGATCAGATTCTTCTTCACTTAAGATATTTAATTCCCACCCTGTTAGCTCAGTTGCAAGCCGAATATTTTGACCATTTCTTCCAATTGCTTGTGCTAGTTGGTCTTCAGACACAACTAAGTCCATACTTTTTTTATCCTCATCGACCATAATGCTTGATATTTCTGCCGGTGCCATTGCATTTATGACAAATTGAGCAGGCTCAATTGACCAAAGAGCAATATCTACTCTTTCTCCTGCTAACTCACCAGTAACTGCCTGAACTCTAGACCCTCTCATTCCTACACACGTGCCAACGGGGTCTAACCTTTGATCATTAGCTTTAACTGCAATTTTTGATCTCAAACCTGGGTCTCTTGATGCCGCCATAATTTCTAATAGGCCTTCTTCTATTTCTGGTACTTCAAGCTCAAATAATCTGATTAAAAATTCTGGGGAGACTCTAGAAAGAATTAATTGTGGACCTTTAATTCCCCTATCGACCTCCATCACTATAGCTCTAACCCTATCACCGATTCTTAAATTTTCTTTTGGAATCATTTGTTCTCTCGGGAGAACCGCATCGATTCTTCCAATTTCAATGATTGCATTCCCTCGTTCCATTCTTCTAATTTGACCTGAAACTAATTTTTCATCTCGGGCCAAAAATTCATTTAGAATTTGCTCACGCTCAGCTTCTCTTACTTTTTGAAGAATTACTTGCTTAGCTGCCTGCGCCCCTATTCTGCCAAACTCTACTGACTCTATTGGTTCTTTTATGATGTCATTCTCAACAAGGCCTTTTGCTCTATCGTCCTCTAATGAAACTTGTATTTCTTCATCTTCTACTAAATCTTCTGGAAGGATAGTCCATTTCCTAAAGGTTTCATATTCACCTGTCTCTTGGTCAATTTCTACTTTTATGTCAATCGCATCTTTATGCTTCTTCTTAGTAGCTGAAGCAAGTGCTTCCTCTACAGCTTCAAAAATAATCTCACGCTCAACACTTTTTTCGTGTGCCAAAGCATCTACTAACAATAAAATTTCACGACTCATTTAAATACACTCCCTACTTCAAAATTAACTATTTAATAATCCGGATCTAAACGTGCTTTATCAATATTCTCAAAATCAATTAATAATGACTCATTATCAACTTCTATCATTATTGATTCCCCTTTTGTACCAAATAAAGTACCTTTAAAATTTTTTCTATTTTCTATCGCAAATCTGGTTTTTATCTTTATTTTTTGCCCCTCAAATCTATCAAAGTCACTTAATTTTTTTATGACTCTGTCCAGACCAGGGGATGAAACTTCTAACCTTTCATAATCATAGTCAGTTTCAACACTCAAGACATTATTGACATGATTACTCACCTTAGTGCAATCTTCAATGTCAATTAAATCACCTTTGTCTATGTATATTCTCAGAATCTGGCCACCATTAACTGTCTCAAAATCAACCAACTCATAACCTAATTGGGTTACTAATTTCTCTATTAAGGTTTCAAGATCATCCAAAAACTAGGCCCTCAAATAACAACTTTAGCGAAAAAAAAATGGGCTCAAGGCCCATATCTTACAAGTATTATATCAAAAAATTAGTGGGATTAATACAATTTAAAGATTGATTTCACATTCTTCCAAAAAGATTTACCTTCAAGTAACAATTTTTCCAAATTTTCTTTTACCAACTTGAATGACAAATTGTTCATTTTGAGCAACAGTTTGTTTGGTATCACTAACTTTTTCTCCATCAATTTTAACTCCGCCTGCCTTTATAAGTCTCATTGCTTCCGAAGTGCTTGTTACAAAATTTATAGACTTTAATAGATTAGCTACGCCTAACCCATCAGAACCAATGTCTATCTTATATTCTTCTAAATTTTCTGGAATACCCCCAACCGCTCTATTTTGAAAATCTTTCTCTGCGTTTGTAGCCTTGACTTCTGAATGGAATCTACTCACTATTTCTTTTGCAAATTCTACTTTAATATTTTTTGGATTTTCGCCTTGTTCAACCCTTGTTTTCCATTTGTTAATGTCATCTAATGATCTTAAAGAAAGTAATTCTATATATCTCCACATTAATTCATCTGATATAGAAAGTATTTTTGAAAACATGGTCTCTGGTAATTCATTAATACCAATATAATTGTTCAATGATTTTGACATTTTTTGAACTCCATCAAGCCCCTCAAGCAAAGGCAGAGTAACAATACATTGTTGTGGTTTATCATAATATTTTTGGAGTTCTCGGCCCATCAATAAATTAAATTTTTGATCCGTTCCACCAATCTCAATATCAGCATTTAACTCCACTGAATCAAAACCTTGAAGCAGTGGATACATGAATTCATGAATTGCAATTGGTTGCTGAGATTTATATCTTTTTGAAAAATCGTCTCTTTCAAGCATGCGAGCCACAGTATGTGTAGCGGCTAATTTAAGCATTCCATCTGCTCCCAGTTTACTTAGCCATGACGAATTAAATACAACCTCAGTTTTTGATTTGTCTAAAATTTTAAATACTTGAGATGTGTAAGTGATTGCATTGTCTTCCACCTCTTTTTTCGTGAGAGGAGGTCTCGTTGCATTCTTACCAGTAGGATCTCCAATCAGACCAGTAAAGTCTCCTATTAAAAATAGAATGTGATGGCCTAAATCTTGAAACTGTCTTAATTTATTTAATAAGACTGTGTGCCCCAAATGAAGATCAGGTGCTGTTGGGTCAAAACCTGCTTTAATTCTAAGAGGTTTTCCAGTCTCTAATTTTTTTAGAAGCTCTGATTCAACTAAAACCTCATCAGTTCCTCTGGCTATTATTTTTAATGATTCTTCTGCTTTCACTATTCTCATTCCACTTTTTTATACAAGATATTCTATAGCAATTAAGGTATTTAGAAACAATTAGTGTTATCTTGTTGACAGAGTTAAGTATAAAATTTCTTAATATGATAAATTCTAAAATTTTAATGGGTATTATGTCAGGGACCAGTCTCGATGGCATTGATATTGCCCTAACAAAAATAGATAAGAAAAAAATTTCTGTACTAGATTTTTTACATATTAACTATTCAGCCGAATTAAGAGAAAAAATTCTTAAACTTCACTTTCCAGAAAAAAATGAGCTTGAAAAAAGTTCAATGCTCTCAAATGAGCTTGCCGTATTAACTGGAAGAGGAATCAATCGTTTACTAATTAACAATAATTTATCAGCCAAACAAATAAAAGGGGTTGGTTATCATGGTCAGACTATAAGGCATAGGCCTGATAAAGGATTTTCTACGCAAATTGGCAATGCTGATCTATTATCGGAGATAACTAATTTGACAGTTGTATCTAATTTTAGAAATAGAGATATAGCCGCAAAAGGTCAAGGGGCACCTCTAGTCCCAGCTTTTCATAAAGATATATTTTTCTCAAAAACCAAAAATCGAGTTATTTTAAATATTGGTGGTATTAGTAATATCACCTACCTTCCTACAGACGGTTCTATTTTTGGTTTTGATTGTGGCCCGGGGAATATTTTAATGGATCATTGGATCA
The DNA here is from genome assembly GCA_019823025.1 of Methylophilales bacterium. Classification (NCBI taxonomy): domain Bacteria; kingdom Pseudomonadati; phylum Pseudomonadota; class Betaproteobacteria; order Nitrosomonadales; species Methylophilales bacterium. The sequence continues at coordinate 786,309 of CP081940.1, forward strand.
AGGTTAATCATGATTTAAATTTTGATAAAAATGGTAAATGGGCAAAAAAAGGACAGATTATTGACGTCTTACTAAAATATTTTCTCAACGATAATTTTTTCAAAAAGAAGCCTCCAAAAAGTACCGGGAGAGACTTATTTAATTTAAATTGGATCAAAAAAGGTATTAAAAAAAGTTACTCTTCTGAGGACATACAACGAACACTGCTCGAGTTAACCGCAATTTCAATCGCAAAAGCAATTAAAAAGCATTGTTCAAAAGCAAATGAAATATATGTATGTGGGGGTGGAGCAAAAAATACCTTTCTCATTGAAATATTAAAAAATAAAACAAACTTAAGCATTAAAAATACCGGAGATTTGAATCTGCCTGTGCAACAGGTTGAGGCAGTTGCTTTTTCTTGGCTTGCAAATCAAACGCTTAATAAAAAATTTAATAATTCACCAGATGTTACTGGAGCGAAGGGTTTTAGAATTTTAGGCTCCATACATCAATCCTAGTTTTATTTTCTTTTGTATTATAATGTCAGGCTGATTAAAACAAATGAATAGAGATCTTAAAGTAAATGGCAAAAGAAAAAATTAAAGTTGTACTCGATGGTAAAGAAAGAGAGCTTCCTGTTATTGAAAGCACTATTGGCAACCCATCTATAGATATTAGAAAACTTGGTAAATATAATTATTTTACTTATGACCCAGGATTTACCTCTACCTCTGCCTGCACATCCAAAATTACCTACGTTGATGGAAATAAAGGAGAATTGCTATACCGAGGCTATCCTATTGAACAATTAGCTGAAAAATGTGACTACCTTGATGTGTCATATCTTCTGATGCATGGAGAACTCCCCGATCAAGTTCAAAAAACTGTTTACTTAAAATCTATCGCCAGTCACAGCCTTCTTCATGATCAACTAAATAATATCTTTGGTGGGTTTCGACGCGATGCTCACCCAATGGCAGTGATGGTGGGTGTTGTAGGATCTATGTCCGCTTTTTATTTCGATAATATGGATATTAATGATTCAAACCATAGACAAATTTCAGCACAAAGATTGATCGCGAAAATTCCTACGATTGCTGCATGGAGCTATACTTACAATTTAGGCTTACCATTTGTCTATCCAAAAAATGAATACGATTTTGGTACAAATTTTTTACATATGCTTTTTTCAAGACCTTATAAAGAATATGAGCCCAATCCCATAATTTCCAAAGCCTTTGAAAAAATTCTTATTCTTCATGCAGATCATGAACAAAATGCTTCTACATCAACTGTAAGATTAGTAGGTTCAACAGGTGCCAATCCATATGCCTGCATATCGGCAGGTATTGCGTCATTGTGGGGGCCCGCTCATGGAGGAGCCAACGAGGCGACTCTCAGAATGTTAACTGAAATTAAAGATGAAAGCAGAATCAAACAATATATTAACCGTGCCAAAGATAAGGATGATGAATTTAGGTTGATGGGCTTTGGTCATCGGGTTTATAGAAATCAAGATCCAAGGGCCATCATCATGAAAGAAACATGTCACGAGGTACTTGATGAGCTTGGATTAAATGATGATCCAATTTTTAAATTAGCGATGAAATTAGAAAAAATCGCGCTTGAAGATGAGTATTTTATTGAGAAAAAATTATATCCCAATGTTGATTTTTACTCAGGCATTGTAATGAGAGCTATAGGTATACCTTTTTCAATGTTTACTGCTGTATTTGCTCTCGCTAGAACGGCAGGTTGGGTTGCTCACTGGAACGAAATGATGATGAGTGATGAATCAAAGATCGGAAGACCAAGGCAAGTCTACAAAGGCAAAACAAAAAGAGATATTAAATAATTACGCAGAGAATGACGAACCACACCCACAGGTAGTAGTTGCATTCGGGTTCTTAATAACAAACTGTGACCCTTGAACATTGTCTTGATAATCTATCTCAGCACCTGTTAAATATTGGAGGCTCATTGGGTCAATAAGTAACATTACATTGTCTTTTTCTACTTTTGTATCATCCTCATTTATACTCTCTTCAAACGTAAAGCCATATTGCATTCCAGAGCAACCGCCGCCACTAACAAATACTCTAAGTTTAAGGTCTGGTGTGCCTTCCTCTTCTATTAACTCTTTAACTTTTTTTACGGCATTATCAGAAAAGTTAATTGGTGTTGGCATTTCTACAGCTGCTGACATATATTTCTCCTATATGTATTTTTAACGTTTATTTTTTAAGTAATTTTTTTAAGTTACTCTTAATCTTGTGATTTAAATTTTTTTTTGGTTCTATTTTTTTACTATTTTTACTAAATTTTAAGTTTCCTGTAATTTTTGAACCTTCATGAACTTCAATTATGTCATATTCTATACTGCCATTGACAATTGCATTGGTATTTAATTCTAAATAATCATGGCATTTTATATTTCCGTTAATTTCTCCATTTATAATGGCTTTCTCTACCTCGACGTCTCCAGTTATTTTACTTCCATGCCCCATAATTAATAAGCTATCTTCCTCGCCATGCACCTTAAGATTTCCGTTAATTTTTCCATCAATTCTAATTCCACCCGTATAAGTAGTATCCCCAGATATCACGATGTCTTTATCAATTAATGTGGTTATAGCGACAAATTTTCTTTTTTTCTTTATCATTTATTTTCTTCTTTTACCCAACATTTTCTCATAAAACAAAACGTCTTCCTTTAATTTATTATTTTCTTCATTTAATTCTTTATTTTGTTCAGATAGTTTCTTCATTGAAATGTCATTTTTATCAATTTCTAATTTAATTTTTAGATTCTCATTGTTTTGCTCATAATTTAAATTTTGCAAATCCATTAATTGAGAATAAATTTTTGCATATTTACCGCCATCCAATGAATAATAGGTAATACTGACGCCAATAATAAGAAAAAGGACTGAAAAAAAGATGTAATTGGGCCAATTAGCTTTTGTTTGAATCCGAGGTTTCTTTCTAACTAGATAATGCGCTCTAATTTTTTTTTTCATAATTTACGAGACTTAGGGCGTTATTGGCACTAGGTTTATACCCGTTGACTCTTGCCAGTCCATCATAATATTCATATTCTGTACTGCTTGTCCAGCAGCACCCTTCATAAGATTATCAATAACCGAAAAAATAATTAGTCTGTTACTTGCTTTCTCTTTATGAAATGAGATTCTACAAAAATTTGATGCTCTCACTGACTTGGTATTTGGGGGCATGTCAGCTGGCATTATGTCTACAAAAGGTTCATCTTTGTAAAAAGATTCAAAAATTTCCTCTGGATTAAAATCTTCAATGCAATCAACATATAGTGTTGCATGAATACCTCTTATCATCGGGACCAAATGGGGGATGAAAGTTAATTTGATATCATCACCACAAATATTTGCTAAATTCTCCTCTATTTCTGGTAAGTGTCTATGTCCCCCTATGCCATAAGCCCTAAAATCCTCTTCAGCCTCTGACATTAATAACTTTAACTCTGGATTTTTCCCCGCGCCACTTATACCAGATTTAGCATCGGCAATAATACTTGTTGGGTTGATTAACTTTTTTTTAAGTAGGGGAATGAGTGCTAACTGAATGGCAGTAGGATAGCACCCAGGATTAGCAATCAATTTAGCTTTTTTTATACTATCTCTATTAGTTTCAGGTAATCCATAGACAGCTTTATCAATTAAGTTTGGAGATTTATGTTCCATTTCATACCATTTTTCCCAAACACTTTTATCTTTAATTCTAAAGTCAGCAGCTAAATCAATGACTATTTTGCCGTTTGATATTAAGTTATCAGCATAATTCATCGCTATGCCATTTGGCGTAGCGAAAAATACGATATCTACATTCTCAAGATCTGCATCTTCAGGTGACACAAATTTATTATTCAACATCCCTCTAAATGATGGATAAACTTCATCTACCCTCTTACCTTTATCTTTTCTGGAAGTAATTTGATAAATTTCTACAAAAGGATGACTTAGAAGTAATCTTATCAATTCAACTCCTGTATAACCCGTTCCGCCGAATATACTTATTCTTGATATTTTTTTCATAATTTCCATTTTAATCTTTTATTTCATAAAAACCATCTAAAAAAAAAGCCGCTAAAGCGGCTCTTATTTATTTTGTAAGCATTATCTCTTAGAGAATTGTTTACGTCTTCTTGCTTTTCTAAGGCCAACTTTTTTTCGTTCAACTTCGCGATCATCACGAGTCACAAAACCTGCTTTAGACAGCTCAGGTTTTAATGCTTCATCATAATCTAATAAGGCACGAGTAATTCCATGTCTAACTGCACCGGCCTGTCCTGATTCACCGCCACCAGTTACATTAACTTTGATATCAAAGGCTGTCTGATTTTCTGTTAGCTCCAAAGGTTGTTTAAGAACCATTTGAGATGTGTGCCTTGAAAAATATTCTTCTACAGGCTTATTATTAACAACGATAGCTCCTTTACCAGGCTGAATGAATACTCTAGCTACTGAGCTTTTTCTTCTTCCTGTTCCATAATAATATTTACCTATCATAAAAAACTGTCCTATTTAATTGTTATCAGCTGAGGTTGTTGAGCTGAATGTTGATGATCATTTCCGGCATAAACTTTCATTTTTTTTATCATTGCATAGCCTAAAGGTCCTTTTGGCAGCATGCCTTTAACTGCTTTTTCTAAAGCTCTTCCAGGAAACCTAGCTTGGAGTTTAGTAAAATTTGTAGAATAAAGTCCACCAGGAAAACCTGTGTGTCTATGGTAAATTTTATCCTCAGCTTTATTGCCCGTTACTTTGATTTGTTCTGCATTTATCACGACAATATAATCACCCGTATCAACGTGAGGGGTATAGATAGTTTTATGCTTGCCTCTAAGTCTGTGGGCAATACCACTTGCCAATCTTCCAAGTGTCGCATCTTTTGCATCAACTAAAAGCCAATCTCTTTTGACTTCATGTGATTTAGCAGAAACTGTTTTCATTCTTAATACCTTAGTAAATTTAATTCAAGAGGCGAATTTTAGTCTATTTAGGTATAAATTGTCAATTTATTAGTCGTTTTTTCTATGATTGAGATAAAAAACCAACAAATATAAAAAACCCCACATAATTATTTGATATAAAAGCATTAAAATTAGCCTTTGGGTCAAAAAGTAAAGACTTTTGCCAAATAATAAAGGCTAATAGAAAGGCAATAAATAGTGCAACAAAATAAAGGACACCATAGCTATTCATTGATCCTATAGTGACAAGTAAAATAAAAGTTGCTAGATAACAGCCTCCTATAATTTTCATGGTCGACTTACCAAATGTTAATGGTGCTGACATTACTTTAATTTTTTTATCGTCAATGCTATCCACAATCCCATAATGTGAGTCATATGCCAGAACCCAAAAAGCATTAGCAGCAAATAAAAGCCATGCATCAAAGGTAATCTGACTTTGAGTAAAGGCGAATACCATTAAAATACTAAACCCAAAAGTCATGCCTAAAAATGCCTGGGGAACTGGTAAAAACCTTTTGGTAAATGGATATAAAAAAATGAAAAGCAATGCGATGCATGAAATTTTAATTGCGTATATATTTAGCTGAAATACCAAATAAAGAGCAAGTATTGCAAGGACTATTATTAAGTAAAGCGCCTCATTAACAGAAATTTGTCCAGAGGCTAATGGTCGATTTTTTGTTCTAAGGACCTTACTGTCTATATTTCTATCTACCAAGTCATTAACTGCGCATCCTAGCGACCTTGTCACAATAACACCTAGAATAAAAATCCCTAATGTTCTTAAATCGGGCATTCCATGACTTGAAAGCCATAATGCCCAAAGGGTTGGCCATAAAAGTAAAAAAATACCTATCGGTCTATTTAGCCTTAGAAGGTTTATGAATGGCAAAATTTTAATCATATAAAGCGATTAATATCCTTGAAAAAAATTTCTGTTAAAAGAATTCTTTCACCTTTACATAAAAAGTTTGATTGCCTTGCGCCAACAAATTTTTTTATTGCTATTTGCTTTGCATTTAATCTTTTTGATAATTTATAGTTAGGAGACATATGGCTAAAAATAAATTCTGATCGTTTAGTCTTTTTTTTGAATACTATATTTGCCAACGGATTTTCATTCAATTTTTTAACTAGCCCAGTCAATTGCCTTAAATTTTTCTTAAAGACAGTTCTTGCATAAATAATAGGTTCATTATTAGCGTAAATTAAAACTTCCCTTAAGAACAAACTACCAGACCTACCTGTCTTAAAAAAAAGTTTTTCATCGTTAAAAATTGTATTTGGGAAATCTTTATTTCTCTCTATTCTTAAACTAGCTTTTTGACTAATTTTATTTGTAATTGAGCTTTTGTAAGAAAGAAAGTCTTGGTTTTTACCCTTATAAATTTTATTTTTCCAATTTATTTTCATACAGTGACTATCTCTTCAAAGTTTCTTAGCCAACGTTTCATATGTTCATTGATTCTTGCATCATTTTTTTCAATTAAGCTATTGGCATCATTTCGAGCATTTTCTAAGATATCTAAATCTCTATTTAAATTAGCAAATCGCAATGTAGGAACACCACTTTGCTTATACCCCAGAAGTTCGCCTGGCCCCCTTAATTTTAAATCTTCCTCTGCAATCTTAAAGCCATCAGTATTTTCATAAATTATCCTCAAACGCTGCTTGGCTGTTGATGATAATTTATTTTTATACAGTAATACACAATAACTACTTTTTTCACCCCTTCCAATACGTCCTCTAAGTTGATGTAATTGGGATAACCCTAATCTCTCTGAATTTTCAATAATCATTAATGTTGCGTTTGGAACATCAACCCCGACTTCAATTACAGAGGTGGCTACTAATATTTGTATTAAATTTTTTTGAAATTTTTTCATAATTCCTTTTTTTTCTTCAGCTTTCATTTTTCCATGAATTAAACCTACCTTTTGGTTAATGAAATATTTTTCAAGCTCTTGATATATATCTTTGGCTGTCTCTAAATCTAAGAATTCGCTTTCTTCTATTAATGGGCATACCCAATAAATTTGATTATTTTTTTTACAATGCTCATCTATTAAATTTAATAATTGTTTTCTTTTATCATCCAAGTAGACCTTTGTTGTAATTGGACTTCTTCCCCCTGGTAACTCTTTTATAGTCGAGACATCCATATGTGCAAAAAAACTCATAGATAATGTACGAGGAATAGGAGTGGCACTCATCATCAATTGATGGGGTTCAAAGCCCTGTAGATTTTTTGAATTATTTTTTAGCAACATCCTTTGCTCAACACCAAAGCGATGTTGTTCATCAATTATATAAAATCCTAAATTGTTAAAAGTCACCGCTTCTTGAAATAAGGCGTGCGTTCCAATGACTATATCAGCATTGCCCTTTTCAATTTTTAAATAGGTTTCTAATTTTGCCTTTTTAGGCATGCTTCCTGTGAGCAATAGAATTTCATAGGAAGTATCTTTAAACCAATTTATTAATTTTTCATGGTGTTGCTCAGCTAGAATTTCTGTCGGTGCCATAAATGCAACTTGAAAACCTGCTTCTATACAATCAATAGCGGCAATAGTTGCTACAACCGTTTTTCCGCATCCAACATCCCCTTGTAAAAGTCTGTTCATTGGAAAGCCTTTTGTAAAATCATTTTGTATTTCTTCTAATACCTGTTTTTGACTATCCGTTAACTTAAAATTTAATTGTTCTAAAAAAATCTCTTGTTTTGGTTGTGCATGCTTAAATTTAGGAGCTTTATTTTTTTTTAATAAGTTATATTGTTTTCTTAGGAATAATTGTTGAGCGAGCAGTTCATCGTAAATCAATCTTTTAAAAAACTTAGAATTATGAATATTCTCTATATCATCAACTTTTATTTTTGGTGGTTCATGCAGAAAACTAATTGAATCCATGAAACTAGGAAATTCATACTTCTTATACAAATTTAAAAATAGTTCTTTGAATAATTCTGTTTGAGTTGCACCTTCTATATGATTTTTTATTAACTTTCTCAACATGTTTTGAGACAACCCTTTTGTAGTTGAATATATAGGAGTTAAATTTTTTGAAAGGCCCGTTGAATTATCGATCAAGAAATATTCAGGATGAATCATTTCTTTATAATTGGATTGCTGCCTAACTTCTCCATAAAATCTGACAAGACTTGCTGATTCTAGTTGTTTAATTTGACTTGGATAATAATGCAAAAAACGTATTTGCATCTGTCCTGTTTGATCAGAGACATATAAGATTAAGTTTTTTTTTGGTCGATACTTTACTTCAAGATCATTTACATTAACTTCAATTTGACTTTTTTCCCCAACAAGACAGTCATTGATGGTTTGAATTACAGTTTGATCATTGTACTTATAAGGTAAATATAAAAGTAAATCGATTGTTGAGGTAATGCCTAATTTTTTTAGTTTCTTTGCTTGAAGTTCCGTCAATAATTTTTTTTTAGACAAAATTTAAATCAATCAACAACTAAAAATCCATCTGCCTCGACTAATGATCCTTTTGGAAGTGATGCAACTCCGATTGCAGCTCTTGCAGGATATGGCTCGCTAAAATATTCCTCCATAATAGAATTCACCAAAGCAAAGTTACTTAAATCTGTGAGATATATATTTAACTTTACTAGATCATCTAAAGATGCATTTGCGGCTTTTATGACAGCTAAGATATTTTTAAACACTTGATGAATCTGATTTTCAATACCCTCGACCAATTCCATAGACTCAGGATTTAAGGGTATCTGACCTGATAGAAAAATAATATTTCCCTTTTTTACAGCTTGCGAGTATGTTCCGATTGCTGCCGGAGCTTCATCTGTTTTAATAATTTTTTTCATATCATTTAATTCCTCTTTAAATTTTAACTCTTGTAATTTTTAACTCTCGTTATTTTGTTAACTTTAGTTATTTTTCTGAGATTTCTTATCAGCTCAGCAAGGTGCTGTCTATGTCGTACTTGAACCAAAAAATTTAGTGTTGCAAATGGACTCCCATCCATATCTTGAAGTGAAACATTATCAATATTTGATTCTGCATCAGCAATGACCGATGCTATTTTACCTAACATCCCTCTTTCATTAACCACTAGAACACTTAGTCGGACATTGAATAATTTTTCTGAATCAGGCTCCCACTCAACATCTACCCATCGGTCATGATCGAGTGATAACTCATTAACAATCTGACAATCATGTGTATGGATTACTAAGCCTTTTTCCTTATTAATATAACCTAATATAGGATCTCCAGGAATTGGATGGCAACAGTTTGCAAGTTGGATCGCCATATCATCAGAGCCCTTAATTGTAATAACATCAAGCATCTTTGTTTGCTTTTTATTGCTTGCAAACCCATCCATAAGATTTGTTAGTTGGTGGGCTACCATCACATTTACTTTTTTACCTAGTGCAATATCCATTAAAATCTCATCTTTTGATTCAATGTGATAGTCCAAGATTAATTTATTCCAATGCTTTTTTTTAATTGCGGTTGGATGAATATGAAATGCATTAAGTGCATTATTTAACATTTTTTCACCTAAAAATATTAGGTCTTTTGATTCAGCTGATCGAAGATAATTTCTTATTTGCGATCTAGCCTTACCTGTAATAACAAAATTTAGCCAAGTAGGATTTGGTTTTGCTAATGTTGAAGTAATTATCTCTACGTGATCGCCAGTTGAGAGCCTTGTTCTCAACGGAACTAACATCTGATTTATTTTTGCTGATACTGCCTTATTTCCCACATCACTATGAACTGCATATGCAAAATCAATCGATGAAGAATTTTTAGGTAAAGCAAATATTTTTCCGTCTGGAGAAAAAACATAAACCTCGTCAGGAAACAGATCAACCTTTAAATGTTCTAAAAATTCCAGCGAATTAGAACTATCATTTTGAATGTCTAGCATCCTTTTCAACCATTGGTTAGTTTTTTGCTGTAAATCTGTAACGTGTGCATCTTTTGTTTTATATAACCAGTGAGCGGCAACACCAGCCTCCGCTAGTTGATGCATATTTTTTGTTCTAATTTGAATCTCAACCGGAACGCCGAAAGGACCTAGAAGAGTAGAATGGAGTGATTGGTATCCATTTGCTTTTGGAATGGCAATATAATCCTTAAATTTTCCAGGGATAGGGTTATAAAGCGATTGCAATGTTCCCAAAGTTAAATAGCAATCGTTAATGTCATTAACGATTATCCTAAACGCATAAATATCATTTATTTGATTAAAACCTGTCTGATCTTCAAGCATTTTTCTATGAATACTTGCAGGATTTTTTTCCCTACCCGTTATTTCAGCTTTCGTTTTAACAGATTTTAATTTATGACTTATCTCATTTGATATTTTCTCGATAACTTCTTTTCTATTGCCGCGACTGGCCTTAATCGCTTTTTGTATTGTTTTGTATCTCACCGGATGTAAAACTTCAAAGCATAAATCTTCAAGCTCTTGATATAGATTATTCAAACCAAGTCTGTTTGCGATTGGCGCATAAATATCTACAGTCTCTTGAGCAATTCTAATCTTTTTACGCTCATCTAACGATTGAATAGTTTGCATATTGTGGAGGCGATCTGACAGCTTTATTAACATAACCCTTACATCTTGAGTCATCGCTAACAACATTTTTCTGAAGTTTTCAGCTTGAGCCTCATTTGCATCTTGAAACTCTACTTTGTCTAGTTTTGATAAACCTGTCACAAGCGTACTCACTTGCTTACCAAATTTTAACTCTATTTCTAATTCTGTGGATTCAGTATCTTCAACTACATCGTGTAAAAGTGCAGCCTGAATTGACTGACTATCCAAATGGAATCGGGCAGCGATGCAAGCTACAGAAACTGGGTGGCTGATGTAAGCCTCTCCACTCCTTCTTTTTTGGCCGCTATGGGCTTTTTCGCTGAATCGGTAGGCTTCCCAAACTTTATCAATCTCTCTCTTCGGAAGATAAGTCTTTACAAGTTGGGTGAGACTAGAATTGTCTTGGTCAACAGGAAGCAAAAAGGATCGATGACTTTTATTTAAATCGGCTTGGCTGGTGTGAGCGGTGTTAGCCAAAGATTACTCTCCTTTAAAACAAATTTCTCTTATTAACCTGGGTTTTGAATTAGAATTTCTTCTCCAATTAAACCTGCAGCAATTTCCTTAAGCGCTATTACTGATGATTTATCTCTTGAACCTTCCATATCAATTAAAGGCTCAGCGCCATTCACAAGTTGTCTTGATCTAAGAGCTGCTACAAGGGTTAATTGAAATCTGTTAGGTATTTTTTCTAAACAATCGTCTACGGTAATTCTTGCCATTATTTTGTTGCTCCAAATATTTTTATTTTATTGAGTCAATTAAACCCTGAAAAAATTTTTTTTGTTTCGAAGTTTCTAAATTTATTGATTCGGGAGAATCATTAAACACAGATTTTAAATCACTCAAGGCCTGATCAAATTCGTTATTGATTATAACATAATCAAACTTTTCAAGATGGCTGATTTCCTCTTCAGCAGCAGCCAATCGTCCTTTTATCTCAGCCTGTGAATTTTGACCTCTTCCCTCTAGCCTTTCTTTTAGAACAGCCATTGAAGGTGGAATAATAAATAGACTGATTGCATTGGGGAAAGCTTTCTTAACATTTATAGCCCCTTGATAGTCAATCTCTAAAATAATATCTTTGCCCGTCTTTATGCTGTCTTCGACAGGACTCTTTGCTGTTCCATATTTGGCACCATGGCATTCGGCATTTTCTAAAAACTCTCCATTATCCTTTAAAGTATTAAAAGCATCGCTATCTACAAAATAGTAATCGATTCCTTCCCTTTCATCTTGTCTTGGCTTTCTAGTTGTATGTGAGGTAGATACTTTAAATTGCGGACACAATTCAATTAATGCTTTTATAAGAGAGGTTTTTCCTGCACCTGATGGTGCAGTCACAATAAACAACCTTCCTTTCTTATTTTCTTCTGTCATATCTAAAGTGCCGTTATTCAATATTTTGTATTTGTTCTCTAATTTGCTCTATTAAGACCTTTAATTCAACTGCAGATTGTGAAATCTCAACTGCAATAGCTTTTGAGCCTAATGTATTCGCCTCACGATTAAATTCTTGCATTAGAAAATCGATTTTTTTTCCAACTGGCTTGGATAAACTTACTAATCTTTTTAGCTCATGTGAATGAGAATTTAATCTATCAAGCTCTTCTTCAACATCACTTTTTTGGATAAAAGTTACTAGCTCTTGTTTAATTTTATCTTGGTCAACATTTATTAAAGCATCTTTAAATTTTTTATTAATTTTACTTTGATGAATATTTATATACTTTGGTATTATTTTTCTAATTTTGGATACTTCTTTTTCTATTTTTAAACCCCTAGACATAATCAATTGCTTAATTTTTTTGCCCTCGCGCTGACGATCATCAATAATTTTTTTTAGTGCATTATCAAAAAGGGGAAGCAATACTTTATCAAGCCCCTTATAATTTTCTTTATTATTTGTTTCACCATGAAGTCGAATAATTTCTACAGGACTTATTTGTTTTGGTCTTTTAATAAGTTCTGATATTTTTTCAACAGATTTTATTAGTTTTTTTAAAGTCTTGAGATCATTATTTTTAATTTCAACTAAGTCTTCTCTTGCTTTCAAAAAAATTTTACATTCAATTTTTCCTCTTGAAAGTCTTTTGGCTATTTTTTTTCTGATAACGGGCTCATAAATCCGAAGTTCATCACTCAATTTAATTTGTAAATCAAAAAATCTACTATTTAACGTTTTAATTTCTAAAACCAAACAGCCATAGCTTGTTTCTTTTGAAACTGAGTGATAGCTTGTCATGCTCGAAATCATCTTAATTCCTAGGTTAGTTGTAAAGCTTTTTGATAGTTTAACAATCTATTTTTAACTAAGGTAAGAAACATTTAAATTCTCTAAAGGCTATTTAACTTACTTTGGATTATAATCACCATTCAAAATAACGAAGAGAATTCTATGAGATCAAAGGAAAGAGCAAATAACGAAATTAGAGAAATTGAAATCCTAAGGCACTATACAAAACATGCGGAAGGATCGGTTTTGATAAAGTGCGGAGATACACATGTTATTTGTAACGCCAGTGTAGAAGAAAAAGTACCCTCTTTTTTAAAAGGAAAAGGTCAAGGGTGGGTAACAGCTGAATATGGAATGCTTCCAAGGTCAACATCCACCCGTATGTCAAGGGAGTCTGCGCGAGGAAAGCAATCAGGTAGAACTCAAGAAATACAAAGATTAATCGGTCGTAGTCTCAGAGCAATTATCGATTTAAAGGCATTAGGAGAAAGGACCATTCATATAGATTGTGACGTAATTCAAGCTGATGGGGGAACAAGAACTGCAAGTATTACAGGAGCTTATGTAGCGCTTTGTGATGCCATTAGCCCTCTTATCGGAAAAGAAATTTTAAAATCTTCACCTATAAAAGATGCAGTAGCAGCAATTTCATTAGGAATAAAAAATGGCGAAGTTTTAATCGATCTTGATTACGATGAAGATTCAAACTGTGATACTGATATGAATATTGTTATGACTGAACAAGGTAAATTTGTTGAAATTCAAGGGACAGCTGAAGGAGAGCCTTTTACAAAAGATGAAATGAATAATATCATTCAATTTGCAGAGCAAGGAATTGCCGAATTAATTCAAATTCAAAAAAACGTTCTCAAATAACACATGATGCAGAAAATTATTTTATCGACAAATAATAAAAAAAAATTATCTGAAATTGAGACATTACTTCATGATTTACCAATTCAAACTGTTGCGCAATCCAAACTCAATATTGGTCAAGCAGAAGAACCATTTGGAACCTTCATAGAAAATGCACTAACCAAAGCAAGGTTTGCTTCAAAAGCATCGAATCTGCCTGCTATAGCTGATGATTCTGGATTATGTGTAGACGTATTAAACGGAAAGCCTGGTATTTTATCAGCCAGATTTTCAGGAGAGGGGGCAAACGATAAAAAGAATAATATTAAGTTGCTAGAACTTTTAAAGAATGAAAAAAACAGAAGGGCTCATTATTATTGCGCAATAGTTTTTATTACCTCATGTGATGACCCTCAACCAATTATCGCAGAAGGAATATGGCAGGGTGAAATTTTATCTTCTCCAAGAGGTAAAAATGGTTTTGGCTATGATCCTATATTTATGGATTTTAAAACAGATCTTTCTGCAGCTGAACTAGACTTTAATTTAAAAAATAAAATCAGCCATCGTAGCCAAGCTTTGCAAAAGTTAAAACATAAACTTAGAATGCTTTATGACAAATAAAAATCAAAAATGGCCTACATGGTTAAGAGATGATAAATCAGTTGTGTCCTGCACTGAAAAAGTTAAAGTTATGAATGAAAACTTTGATGAATTAAAACAGATCGCACAAGATGCCTTTGATGATGGAGTATTAATGGAAGTTTCTGAAGAACAAATGAAGAAAATTCTTTTTGCATTAATTGAAAGTTTAGAAAGCCCTGTAAAGAAAAAATAACTTTGGTTTTACGTTAACTCTAGGCATGCAATACCCACCACTCTCAATTTATATTCACATTCCTTGGTGTATTCATAAATGCCCCTATTGTGATTTTAATTCGCACGAATTCAAAGATCAAAATATTAAGAATAATGAAGAAGCCTACACCCATGCCTTATTGAAACAAATTGAAAATTATAATATTGAACCTAACAAGCCGATACATTCAATTTTTTTTGGTGGTGGAACACCAAGTCTATTCAGTCCTAAGGCTTTTGATACGCTCATAAAAAAATTAGAAAATACTTTTGGCTTAGATAAAAATTGTGAAATTACTATTGAAGCTAACCCAGGGACATTTGATAAAGAACATTTTTATGGCTATAGAGATGTTGGAATCAACAGAATGTCACTTGGCATTCAGAGTTTTAATCAAACCCACCTAAAAAAACTTGAACGTATTCACAGTCCAAAAGAAGCTGCGAGTGCTGCAAATTTAGCTGTCAAAATTTTTGATAAAGTTAATATCGACTTAATGTTTGCTTTGCCTAACCAAAGTCTTAGTGACGTCAAAGAGGATATTACTAAGGCCCTTGAAATCGGCACCTCACATATTTCTTACTACCATCTGACTATTGAGCCTAATACTTTTTTTTATAAATTTCCGCCACAGTTACCCGATGAAGAAAAAAGTGCAGAAATATTTGATTTGATTAGTAATGAACTTAATTTTGCAAAATTTGAACATTATGAAACTTCCGCTTATGCAAAAAAAAATAACCAATGTTTGCATAATTTAAATTATTGGAATTTTGGAGATTATCTTGGCATTGGAGCAGGGGCTCACAGTAAATTAACTTGTAAAGGGAAAATTTCTCGTAAGAGTTGTTTTAAAAATCCACGCGATTATATTAAAAATGCAAATAATCATAAATTTTATGATGATGAGAAGTTATTATCAGAAAGTGATTTAATTTTTGAATTCATGATTAATGCCCTAAGGCTAAACAAAGGTTTTAATCAATCTCTTTTTGAACAACGAACAAATTTGCCTATTAGCATTATTGATAAAGAATTGAGCTTAGCAAAAGATAAAAAACTGATGGTTCAAAAAAATGGTAGGATAAAACCAACTGATTTGGGGCAAAATTTTTTAAACGAGCTATTACAAATATTTTTGAAGGATTAGAACATGCAATTAAATAAAATTATTGATGATTATGTTGTATCTGAACAAGTCACAGTCGATGATATACAAACAATTAAAGAAGCCGGATTTAAAACAATTTTTTGTAATCGACCAGATAATGAAGAAATAAATCAAGTCACTGTCGAAAGTATAAAAAATGCTGCTGTTGAAAATGGCCTCAAATTTATTCATCAACCCGTTATTGGTGGACAAATAACTCAGGACGATGTCGATCAATTTGGTGAATATTTTGATGCTTCTGAAAAACCTATTTTTGCTTATTGCCGAACTGGGACGAGATCAAGCATGTTATGGGCATTATCTGAGTCAGATAAAAGACCGGTTGAAGACATACTTAGCCTGACTTCTAAGGCGGGATATAATTTAAATAATTTATTCCTATAGTTTAGATTTTGCTTTTTTAAGTGCTAAATTTACGGCAGTAAATCCCGTACTTCCAATATGCCTTCTTGACTGAATTGATCCCTTCAAAGATAAAAATTTGAAGACATCTTGATCTATCAATTGATGGAATTTTTTTAGCTCAGATAGATTCATTTCTGATAAATCATAACCTTGATCAATTGCATATTTCACAGCTTTAGCGACCACGCCATGAGACTCCCTAAAAGGTAAACCTTTTTTTACTAAATAATCCGCTAAATCCGTTGCCGTCGCATACCCCTTCAAGGCTGAATTTTCCATATTTTCAGGAAATACCTTAATTTTAGAAATCATCTCCCCATAAATTTTTAATGTATCTAAAACAGTGTCTACAACGTCAAAAATAGGCTCCTTATCCTCTTGATTATCTTTATTATAAGCAAGCGACTGCCCTTTCATTAATGTGAGTAAACTGACTAGGTGCCCATTTACTCTTCCAGTTTTACCTCTAACTAATTCTGGTACATCAGGATTTTTTTTCTGGGGCATTATGCTTGATCCCGTACAAAAACTATCTGAAATCTCAATAAAATTAAAAAATGGGCTCGACCACATCACTAATTCTTCTGACCATCTTGAAAGATGGGTCATTAAAAGTGACGCATTTGCATTAAATTCGATCAAAAAATCTCTATCTGATACTGCATCGATTGAGTTTTCCATAACTCCTTCAAAATTTAATAATTTAGCTACAAACCTTCTATCAATTGGATAAGAGGTACCAGCGAGTGCCGCTGCGCCTAAGGGCAAAGTATTAATTCTTATTCTAGAATCAATAAATCTTGCCTTATCTCTTTCTAACATTTCAAAGTAAGCAAGCAAATGGTGGGCAAAGCTAATTGGTTGAGCTACTTGAAGATGGGTTAAGCCAGGCATGATGGTGGTAACATGTTTTTCGGCCTTAGCTAACGTAGCTTGTTGTAATTTTTTGATTAAATTTACTAATTGATCTGTGGCATCTCTGAGGAAAAGCCTCATATCAGTTGCCACTTGATCATTTCTTGATCTACCTGTATGCAGTTTTTTTCCTGCCTCACCAGCAATATCAGTTAATCTTTTCTCTATATTAAGATGAACATCTTCAAGGTCAATGGACCATTCAAAATTATTTGCGATGACTTCTTTTTTGATTTGGTTTAAACCTTTTTTGATAGCACTAAAATCTTTGGATGAAATGATTTTTTGTTTTTTTAACATTTCTGCATGCGCTAGTGAACCTGCAATATCATATATTGCAAGTCTTTGGTCAAAATTTACTGACGCTGTATATCTTTTAACTATCTCACTAGTTGGCTCTGAAAATCTGTCTGACCAATTTTGTTTACTTTTTTTCATTTCTACAAATTTTTCTATTATTTTCAATGAATTATATATGAAAATCATCAATCATATGATTAATCTAACAATCCTCGCTGTGATAAAATCCTAATGGATATGTTAAAAAAAATAATCATTGCATCTCGAGAAAGCCCCCTTGCTATGTGGCAAGCAGAATTTATTAAGAAATTGATATCTGAAGATCATCCTGGTATTGAAATAACCATTAAAGGTTTTAAAACACAAGGTGATATTTTGTTGAATGAATCGCTAGCTACGATCGGAGGAAAAGGTCTATTCATTAAAGAGCTAGAACATGCATTGCTTGAAAGAAAAGCAGATTTAGCCGTTCATTCAATGAAAGATTTACCTATGGATATCCCTGAAGAATTTAAATTAACAGCTATCTCAAAACGCGAAGATGCAAGAGATGCCTTCGTCTCTAACGAATATGATTCTTTAAAAGATATGCCAAAAGGTTCGGTTGTTGGTACATCAAGCTTAAGAAGACAAAGTCAAATTAAATCAAAATATCCCCACTTAATTATTGAGCCACTGAGAGGAAATTTACAAACAAGATTAAAAAAATTAGATGAGGGTCAATATGGAGGAATAATTTTAGCTGCTGCTGGACTTATCCGCTTGGATTTAAAAAAAAGAATAAGAGAATTTATCAGCCCTTCAGAAAGTATACCTGCTGTTGGACAAGGGGCCTTAGGTATTGAAATCTTATCTGATAACAAAATATTGACAGATTTATTGAGACCTTTAAATGATGAAGATACAGCCCGATGTGTATTGGCAGAAAGGACCGTAAGTCGATCTCTTGCAGGAAGTTGTACAGTTCCATTAGGTGCCTTTGCATCAATCAACAATGATATTTTTTCTATTAGAGGATTTGTGGCAAAGCCGGACGGTTCGGAAATTATTCATGCTGAGAAGAACGGATCAAAAACAGAATTTTATAAACTTGGTGAGGCATTAGGAGAAGCTTTAATTGCTAAAGGAGCAAAAAAAATCCTATCAAATTTATAAAGAATGAATAGATCAAAAAAAATTGCTCTTATATCTACCCGACCGCAGAAAACTAATGTGCAATTATCAAGCGATCTTAAAAATTCAGAAATTGAGCTTTTAAGTTTCCCCCTCACTGAAATTCATCCACTTAATAACTACCAAATTTTTGATGGGGTTATAAAAAACGTAAAAACTTATCAACATATTATTTTTATCAGTACAAATGCAGTTCATTTCTTTCTTGAAAGAGTAAAAAAATTATCGCTTCAAATTCCTAAAAATTTAATATTCTCAAGTATTGGTCCTACGACAAAACTATTATTACAAAAAAAATTATCGGTGGATGTTCATTTCCCAATTAAGACTTTTGACTCTGAACATCTATTAAAAGAGAAAATTTATAAGAATGTTGAGGGTCAGAAAATTTTAATTATACGGGGCGAAGGTGGTCGTGAAACCCTAAAAAATGCTTTAGAAAAAAAAGGAGGTATTGTAAATTATGGTGAATGTTATGTAAGAAAATATGTGGATATTGACTTAATTCAACTAAAAAATGATTTGGTAAACTACCATCATCAGTTCATTCTTTTTTCGAGTACTAATAGTGCCAAGCACTTCATTGATCAATTGCATAACATCGAAACGGGTTGGTTACAAAACATAAAAATTATCGTTAACCATAAAAAAATTGAGGGGCTACTTAGTAAAATTTTTAAGAATATTTTTGTTTGTAACAATATTGACACTCAAAATATTCGCAAACTTATTGTTTCAGAAAGCCTAAATTAAAAATAATTTTCTTATTTCTTTTTAGGTGCAAATGTAAATGCATCTGCAAAAAATTGATTCTCAGGAAGGCCATTTTTTGTTAGGTCTATAAATGCATTTTCAACAAGCCCGGGTGCGCCACAACAATAAATTTGAACATCACTTAGGTTTTTAAAATCTTCTAGGACAGCATGGTGAACGAACCCACTCCTAACTTTTTCCGAAAGTCCATCCTCAATGACAGGAATATAATTTAAATTTTTTAACTTTTTTTTCCAATCAGTAACTAACTCAGCCATATAAAGATCTTCTTTTGATCTCACGCCCCTATACAAATATATTTTTCTTTCATTTTTAGTAAAAATCATATCTTCAATAATAGATTTTATTGGTGCAAATCCAGTTCCGCCCGCAATAAAAACTATAGGCTTGTCGCTTGCTCTTAAATAGAACTGCCCTATAGGGCCCTCGATTCTATGAATTGATTTTTCTTTCATTTCATTAAAAACAAAACTTGTGAATTTTCCACCTTCAATAAGCCTTAAATGGAGTTCAATCATTGATTCATGGGGTGCATTTGCCATTGAAAAAGCTCGACGACTTCCATCGGCCATTAAAAATTCAATATACTGACCTGCTTTAAATTTTAATGTTTCAGATGCAGGTAGTTTAAGATACATCTGCATTACATCATGATTTAAGTTTGCTAAACTTTCTACCCTAACAGGATAAAATTTTGGCGAATATTCATCATACGCATCTGGAATATTTGGTTCAATCACTAAATCTTCTTGGGCCATTGTTTTACAATAAAGCGTCATTCCCAATTTGATATCAGATTCTGTTAAAGCAGATGATTGATGGTCGTTTAAGAAAAATTTACCAGATATTATTTTTCCTTTACAAGAACCACAAGCGCCATCTTGACATCCATATGGAATCGTAATTCCAGCTACTATAGCGCCTTCTAGTATTGTTTGGCTTGGCTTGATTTCAAACTCTTCTCCAGACGACTGTATTTTAATTTTATAAGTCGTCATTATTTTTTTTATCCTCTCGGTGAAACTCGCCTTCAATGATGTCTGGCGTTTTTCCTTCATGAGACTTATATGCTTGTTCTTTTTTCAAAGCCGAGGCCTTGCCTCCTTGCAATAAAATTAGCAAGCCAAATACATCCGTTATCACTCCTGGAAATAAGAATAAAATACCTGCAAGAAAATTTTTTGCTGAGCCCATTATTGCGTCAGCAGGATTTCCTCCCTTAGACATCAATCCTGTAAGTTTACTTAATGCGTTTGCCTTTTCTTCTCGAATTAATTGCCAGCCTAAAATAGCGATCGATATTAAATACAATAAGAACCACCAGCCATAAAGATTAAAGAAATAAATAATCCCCGCTAACTCTAGGCCAGGTAATAGAATTAAAAAAATGATAATTATTTTTCGCATGTTTTAATTAAAGTTATGAAATTCATTGAGTAATTAGTCTTAATTGCGGATAATTATAAGCTTCAAATCCTATTCTATAAAGATGTTAAGACATTTAAATTTAGTTTTTATTCTGTTTTTTTTCAGCCTTTCATCATCCGCGAATGATGATTTCAGTTTTTATGATGAAAAAGAGGCTTTTCTCCCTGTTGAAGAAGCATTTCAATTTGAACTTTTGCCCGATGAAAATAAATCAATAATTAAAATAGAGCTTAATAATGCCCCCGGTTACTATACCTACAAGGCCAAGTTTAAAGTTTCTTTTGAGCCTTCAACTAAAATAGAAACAACCTATCCTCAAGGTGATATCAAAGAAGACGAATTCTTTGGAAAGCAAGAAGTTTATTTTGATAAACAAATTATTACTATTCTGCACAAAGGTCAGATACCAACTAATCAAAAAATTATAATAGATTTTCAAGGGTGTAGTGAAAAAGGTCTTTGTTATCCACCTTCAACGCATATTATTAATATGGAAGGTCAATCTAATATAAATTATCTTTCTGAAACAGACTCATTTGTTGAAACACTTAATGACAGAAATTTCCTTATTATTTTAATAAGCTTTTTTCTAGCCGGCTTACTATTATCCTTAACACCTTGTGTTCTGCCTATGGTCCCAATTTTATCAAGTATCGTCATATCATCTAATAAGGATCATGCTATTCGTTATACTTTAAGTTATGTTGGAGGTGTATCTGCGACTTATATTATTTTTGGCATTGTTGCATCTATTACAGGTAGTTTTTTATCCTCGAGCTTGCAAAATATTTATTTCTTATTATTCAATGGATTTTTATTTATTATTTTTGCTCTTGCCATGTTTGATGTTTTTCATTTTAATATTTCTCAAAATAATTTTCTATCAAGGCTTCTTAACAAAATAAATAAGAAAAATATCATACATATTTTTTTCCTAGGTTTGTTTTCAGCACTTATATTAAGCCCCTGTGTGGCCCCACCTTTAGCGGCAGCAATCTTATATATAAGCCAAGCAAATGATATTTTATTGGGTGGCCTTTCTTTATTTATCATGAGCATTGGAATGAGTGTTCCTTTATTGCTTATTGGTTTTTCTGCTAATAGGTTTCTCCCAAAGCCTGGGATATGGATGGTGAAGGTTAAAAAATTAATAGGTTTTGTATTAATTGGCATGTCAATTTATATTATTCGTCCTATTTTGGACGAAACTGTTTTCTTTTTACTTTTAAATACCTTATTAACAATCTCAATATCTTATTATTTATTTTTTACTGAAAATAAAATAGCTATTTTAAAGATAGTTTTAATTTTAGGATTGCTTTTTTCCGTCTGCTTTAATATTTACCATACTAAGAATTATATTGATAAAGATATAAATTTATCATCAAATGAAAAACCTGAGTTTATTGTTATTAATTCAATAGAACAATTAGACAATATAATTGCTTCTAACAAGGCAAAACCCATCATGCTCGATTTTTATGCAGATTGGTGTGTAGCTTGTCTTGAATTTGAAAAATTTACTTTTACTGACAAGGAAGTAAATGCATTGATGAAACAATATATTCTACTAAAAGCTGATGTAACAGGTAACAATGTAAATGATAAGGCATTAATGAAAGAATTTAACATTTTTGGCCCGCCTGCTATTCTATTTTTTGATAATGCTGGCAATGAAGTTAGAAAAATAAGAACGATCGGTTTTAAAAATCCGAAAGAATTTAAAAAAATATTACAAATAGGGTTAGATTAATGAAAAAAAATATAAAATTTATATTGCTACTCGTATTTATTGCCATAGTTGCTGGTTTTTCAGGTTACCTTATGAAAAAAAATAATCTTAATGACGAGTTAGTCATTTCTAATCCAACCGATATCTCAACTGCATCACTATTTAACGCTAATATTATGGATAACTCTGGAGAAATGATTTCTTTTTCTAAGTTCGAGGGTCAATGGTTATTACTTAATTTTTGGGCAACATGGTGTGCACCTTGTCGAGAAGAAATACCTGAATTAAATGAATTTTCTCATAAAAATAAAATCATCCAAACCATTGCAATCGCTATAGATGATTTAGAATCTGTTAATAAATTTACAAAAAAAATACCTATTGAGTACTTGTCTTTTATTGCTGAGAACGAGGGAGTTGAACTATCACAATCACTTGGTAATGAGCGGGGTGTTTTACCCTTTAGTGTCATTATTAGCCCTGAGAAAAAGATTAAAAAAGTATTTTATGGAAGACTCAAATTAAATCAATTAAATCAAGCATTAAACTCGATCATTAATTAGAATGGGCTCTAAATTCTCTTAAAATCTATTAAAATATAGACAAAATGACTTAATTTCGGCAAAATAAGTTAAATATCGTTATATATACAAAGAAATATTTATGTCAAAGAAGAAAATAAGTGTAATTCACGGACCAAATTTAAACTTACTTGGTGAAAGAGAACCCGAACATTATGGAAGCATGACGCTTGAAGATATCAATTCTATGCTTAAAGATCGAGCAAGCGAATTAGGTGTAGAAATCGATATTTTTCAAAGCAATAGTGAAGCCGAAATAATTGAAAAAATTCAATTATTAACCAGTGACTTCACTATCATCAATCCTGCTGCCTTCACGCATAGTTCAGTCGCTATCAGAGATAGTCTTGTTGCCAAAAAAATAAAGTTTATAGAGGTTCATCTCTCGAATGTTTTTGCACGTGAAGCTTTTAGAAAAAATTCTTTTTTTTCTGACGTTGCTGTTGGAGTCATAAGTGGCTTTGGGGCAGAGGGGTATATTGCTGCCCTTAATTATATAAATCAATCTGAATAAATTTCGAGGTAAATAAAAATGGATTTAAGAAAGTTAAAGACCTTAATAGATTTAGTTGAAGCATCAGATATCTCTGAACTTGAACTGACAGAAGGTGAGGAAAAAGTAAAAATTAGTCGTCAAAATAATACGGGGTCCTCTTTACCGCCTACTAATTATGTTCAACAACCTATCCAACCAACAGTAAATATGCAACCTCAAGTGCAATCTGAGGCGCCCTCCGATAAGGTAGAAACAACACCAGCAGATAATAAAAATTCTATTACTTCTCCAATGGTTGGTACCTTTTATAGAGCTGCCTCTCCTGATTCAGCTCCCTTTATAGATATTGGCTCAACCGTTAAAAAGGGTGAGACATTATGCATTATTGAAGCTATGAAAATTCTTAATGAAATAGAGTCTGATAAAGAGGGTACCATTACTAAAATTTTAATTGAGAATGGTCAACCTGTTGAGTATGGACAGCCACTCTTCGAAATAAGCTAACCATACAATGTTTGATAAAATTTTAATTGCCAACCGTGGTGAAATAGCTCTTAGAATCCTCAGGGCTTGCAGAGCCATGGGAATTAAAACAGTCACAGTTTATTCTGAGGCAGATGCTGAAGCCAAATATGTAAAACTTTCCGACGAATCCGTATGCATTGGTCCAGCACCTTCCAACTTAAGCTATTTAAATATACCAGCAATCATAAGCGCAGCAGAAGTTACTGATGCACAGGCCATACACCCTGGTTATGGATTTCTATCAGAAAATGCAGATTTTGCTGAACGAGTAGAGAAAAGTGGCTTTACGTTTATTGGTCCAAGACCCGAAACAATCCGAATGATGGGAGATAAAGTCAGTGCTAAGGAGACCATGAATAAAACGGGTGTGCCTTGCGTTCCTGGTTCTGATGGTGCAATCCCAGAAGATAGTGATGAAATCAAAAAAATTGCAAAAAAAATTGGTTACCCTGTCATTATTAAAGCTGCAGGTGGTGGAGGTGGGCGAGGTATGCGGGTAGTTCACACTGAAGCAGCCCTTCTAAATTCTGTAGTAATGACGAAGAATGAGGCACAAGCAGCTTTCGGCAATCCTGTCGTTTATATGGAAAAATTCCTTGAAAAACCAAGACATGTTGAATTTCAGGTATTAGCTGACTCACATGGGAAGGCAATTCATCTTGGAACAAGAGATTGTTCCCTTCAAAGACGTCATCAAAAAATTATCGAAGAGGCTCCCGCTCCTGGTATTAGTGAAAAACAGATGAATAAAATTGGTGCTAGATGCGCATCGGCTTGTGAAAAAATAAATTATCGCGGAGCAGGTACATTTGAATTTTTATATGAAAATAATGAGTTTTATTTCATTGAAATGAATACAAGACTCCAAGTTGAACATACCGTTACCGAACTTATTACGGATATAGACTTGGTGCAAGAACAAATTAAAATTGCTTTTGGTGAAAAACTGAGTTTTCGCCAAAAGGATATTAAATACCAAGGTCATGCTATCGAGTGCAGACTAAATGCAGAAGATCCATATAACTTTATGCCTTCTCCCGGCACAATTTCTAGGTTTCATCTTCCCGGTGGACCCGGTGTAAGAATCGATACCCATGCTTATGGGGGTTATAAGGTCCCCTCAAACTATGACTCAATGGTTGGTAAGTTAATTACTTACGGAGAGTCCAGAGATCAAGCACTTGCTAGGATGGATATTGCTTTATCTGAAATTGTTGTAGAAGGTATTAAAACAAATGTGCCCCTTCATCGGGATCTAGTGAATGATCGTAGCTTCATGGATGGAGGTGTAAATATTCATTACCTCGAAAATAAGCTTAAGAATAAATCCTAAAAAATATGGCATGGATAAATTTAACTTTTTTTGCGGAAGAAAAACATATTGATCTATTAAGTGAAGCGTTAGAAACCCGAGGTGCATTATCCATATTTATTCAAGATAAAAACTTAAATAACAGTGATGAAGAATTAATCTTTGGTGAGCCTCATAGCGGACCAAATAAATTTTGGGCCACCAATCAAATTCAAGCGTTATTTAATGATTCCGTAGATATAAAAGAAATTCAAGATGAGCTCATCTTGAATTTTCAGGATATTGATTTTAAATTTACTGCCTCATCTGTATCTGAGACAGATTGGGTAAAATTATCACAATCTCAATTTAAACCAATTTGTATTAAAAACAGAATTAATATTGTTCCATCATGGCATAAAATAAATAACCCAAAACTAATTAATATTATTTTAGACCCTGGTTTAGCTTTTGGGACGGGAGCTCATCCAACAACGCATCTTTGCACAGAATGGCTTATTGATAATGTTTCTAAAGAAAAAAAAGTACTAGATTACGGATGTGGCTCAGGTATCTTAGCTATCGCTGCTTTTAAACTTGGCGCTAAAATGGTAAAAGGGGTTGATATAGATCCCCAAGCTATTATTGCAAGTAAAGAAAATGGGAATGTAAATGAATGTAATATCGATTGGTTAAATACAAATGAAGATTTTAAGTTTCAAACCGACCTATTAGTTGCAAATATTTTATCTAGCGCACTCTCCGTTTTAGCCCCATTGTTAGCAAGTTACTGTGCGCCAAAAGGCAAGATTGCCCTATCAGGTATACTTGAATCACAGGAAAATCAAATAAAAAAAATTTATGCACCTTGGTTTAATTTTGAAAAAACCTTAAAAAATAATGGTTGGGTATGTCTTAGTGGGGTTAAAGTTTAGATGAAATTTTATAGTTGGGTATTTATGATAATTTTCATATGCTTTTCCTTTGGTTGTGCGTCGACAAAAAAAGAACAGCTTCCAGCGCCTCACAATAATTATAGTGGACTAACTGTTGATACTTATTTCAGCGGAGAAGATGGTGTAACTTCTGAAATGATGAGAGCATGTTCACAATATGGCGGGCTTGATCAAAACAGTATTAATAATTCTGGTGATGATTTATTATTACAAGATGTAGTAAGTTATCAGTGTAATTTTGCGAATAGGTCATCTGATGAGATTACTATTGACGGGAAATCTGTTAAGAGGTTATCTGGAAGTGCTGCTAAAAAAAAATGCGAGGAGCTTGGCTTTAAAATTGGCTCTACAGAATTTCCAAAATGTTTGAGGATACTTACACAATGACAAAAGAAATAAAATGGGCCTTCATATTAGTAATTATTTCTGCGGGCACTTCGTTTGCTGTTGCTGAAAATAAAACTACTAATTTTAAATGCAAGGGAATTGCAACGTTTGAATTAATGGGTTCATCAGGGAAAAAAGAGGAAGTTAAAACAATGTCTTTTAATTTCATTGACGGCTCGTTACAAGATTTAAATAATATTGACTGCATCTGGTCTAGTGAATTAATTAAATGTACATCGAATTTTTTAAATGTACGAAATTTAGAAATTAATCTTAAAAATAATACAGCCACCGACTTTATTTCAGGAAATAAGGGATTTGGTCAGTATGTAGAAACATTTTCAGGTGATTGTGAAAAAAGTTAACCTATGATATCAGTTGAAGCTATTGATAATAATTCGTTTAAAGTTTCAGTCACAAAAGATTCCTCAACAGAACATATAGTTTTATTAAGTGATCGTTTTCATCAAGATGTCACAAATAATAAACTAACAAAAACTGAGCTTATCACTCATTCTTTTGAGTTTTTATTAAAAAGAGAATCAAATCAATCCATATTAAAAAAATTTAATCTTGAAGTTATCAGCCAGTATTTCCCTGAATATATTATTGAAATAAAAAAAATTATTCTATAATTAATCCACTAAATATAAAAATTTAAGGACTACTGCTTAATGGTAAAAGCTTACGCTGCATTAAATCCTGGAGAAAATCTTAAACTCTACGAATATGAACCTGAAGAATTAAAACAAAATGAGGTTCGAATTAAGGTTCACTCTTGTGGCATATGCCATAGTGACATAAGCGCAATAGATAATAGCTGGGGAAAATCTACATATCCTATGATTGCAGGACATGAAATCATAGGCGAAGTAATTGAGACTGCTCCTAATATCTCAATGCACAAAGTTGGAGACAGCGTTGGCCTTGGTTGGCATTCGGGATATTGTAATAAATGTGATTATTGCCATGCAGGTGATCATAATTTTTGTAATAACACTAAGAAAACTGTATTTAGTCAGTTCGGTGGTTTTGCTGAAGAAGTTGTTGCCGAAGCAGCGAGCGTAATTCCTATTCCTTTAAAGCTAAATCTTGAAGATGCAGGTCCATTATTATGTGGCGGAATAACTGTATTTACTCCTATAGTTGAATTTGGAATTAATGCAAATCACAAAGTAGGAATTATTGGTATAGGGGGGCTTGGCCACTTAGCAATAAATTTTTATAAAGCCTTAGGTTGCCATGTAACAGCTTTTACAAGCTCACAAGATAAAAATGAGTTAATCAAATCAATGGGTGCTGATGAGGTTGTATCGTCCACTGATCAAGTGACCTTAAAAAATATGGGTGCGAAATTTGATCTACTGATATCTACAGTTAATGTTAGCTTAGATTGGAACTTATTTCTAAACACTATAAAGCCAAGAGGCAGACTCCACTTTGTTGGAGCTGTGTTAGAACCTATTAAATCCTCAGTATTCTCGCTTATGACGGGTCGTCGTTCTATATCTGGATCTCCTGTAGGGAGTCCAAAAAATATTAAAAAAATGCTTAATTTTTGTGTTCAACATAACATTAAACCTATTGTTGAGCACTTTAAATTCAATGATATTAATAATGCGATTGATAAAGTTAGAAGCAATGAGGTCAGATTTCGTGCAGTTTTAAGTTGGTAATTACTACATGGCTAACTACAATGTGAGTGGACTTGAAACATTAGCTGAACTAGCTCGCTTATCAAAAAATAGTTGGTGCGTCTATATTTTAAGGTGTACAGATGGTACTTTTTATACGGGAATTACCACAGATATTAATCGCCGAATAAAAGAACATGGTACAAAAAAGGGTGCCAAATATACAAAACAACGTGGTCCTTTTAAATTAGTTTATAAAGCTTCTTTTCATAATAGAAGCTCAGCCAGTAAAGAGGAACATAGAATTAAATCCCTACCCCTTCAAGAAAAACTTAAACTACTTAAATCTGATGCTGTCTTTCCATAAATAAGAAATAATTAAAAGATTGAAAATTTACTTTATTTTCAATTACCTATATACTTCGCACTCGTAAAGATTATCTATAATTTATCATTAGGTCTAATCTTCTCATAGACATCACTTAAGGATAATTTTTTGTCATTTAATACCCTAAATCTTGCTCCTGAAATACTCAAAGCAATCCATGAAGCTGGATACAAAGAGCCTACAGCCATCCAAACAAAATCCATCCCGCACATCATAAAAAAAGAACATATTTTAGCAACGGCTCAAACAGGCACAGGTAAAACAGCAGCATTTGTATTACCCATCTTAAATCATTTAACCACTACAAAACGAAGAGGTAAGGGACCAAGAATATTAATTATTTCACCAACACGTGAATTAGCTAATCAAATATCGGACAGTATTAAAACGTATTCACGTTATCTTAAAATATTTTCTGTCACCATAACTGGTGGAATGTCATATCAACTTCAAAACAAATTGCTATCAAAACCTGTAGATATTCTCATTGCAACGCCGGGTAGGCTTCTTGACCTGCATAAGCAAAGAAAAGTTAAAATTAATGACACTGAAATTATGGTTTTAGATGAAGCAGATAAAATGCTCGATATGGGCTTTGTGCCAGATATTAGAAAAATTTTTAATGCAACAAATAAAGAACAACAAATGCTGATGTTTTCAGCAACGCTGGACCCTGATGTATCAAAGATTGCAGAAGAATTTTTAAAATCGCCCACAAAAATATCTATTGAGCCACAGGCAATTGGTCATACAAATATTGAACAGACTCTGTATTACGTTGATAGCCAATCACATAAAATTAACCTACTCGATCATTTCTTGTCGCAAGATAATGTTAATCAAGCAATTATATTTACCGCGACTAAAAGATTAGCTGATAAATTATCAGACGATTTGTACCATAAGGATATAAAAGCATCAGCACTTCATGGTGATATGACCCAAAATAGTCGAACAAGAACTATTAATCGGTTCAAAAAAAATGGGATAAAAGTTTTAGTTGCAACAGATCTTGCATCTAGAGGGATTGATGTTAAACATATCACTCATGTATTCAATTATGACCTACCTCGCTTTGCTGAAGATTATGTCCATCGAATTGGAAGAACAGGTCGAGCTGACAAAAAAGGCTTTGCTATTAGTTTTGTTAATGAACCTGATAAGGAACATTTGAGAAAAATTGAGCGATTCACAAAATTAAAGATAAACGTTCAGACTATTGAAGGAATGGAACCTACTAAAACAACAGCAGATGTTCACAAAAAGAAAAAGCGCCGCAGCGGAAAGAAAAGGCCTTTTATTAAGTCAACAAAGAATTTTAAGAACAGCTCAAATGCTCAGAAAAGAATACGAAGTAAAAATAGAAAAGAAGGTCAATCTCCAACAGCTAAGTCAGCTAAAGAATAAACGCCCGTCGGTCTTTTTTTATCGGATCCCCAATATTTATCTTTTACAATACAGCAACGGTCTCTATTCATATCTGCGACACCAAATTTTAGTTTAGCGTTTGGAATAATTCTATATATATACCTTTCAATTCCATCAATTGATTCTGGAGCATCGTCATGACCACAAAATATTAAAACATTTTTTTGTTTAGCTTCTGTTTGTCGTACACATTTGATGTCTTCCCTTCCAATTTCCACCATCAATTTTTTGATTTTATCTGTCTCTTGATTTGTTAAGGGCTCAAGCCTTAATAAACTTATCCTTTTCATAACAGATATTGCATTTGCATTAATCTTTTGTTTATTCAAAATTTGTGGAATAAATCTAACAATCCACATTTCCTTTTCCTTTGATGACTTAAAATTACTGATTATCTTATCAACTGGATATTTAGAGAGGATAGGTGGGCGCATAATTTATTCTATATCACACATAAAAGGTTATTTTAACCTACTTTATTTATCTTAAGTCTAATAAAGATACATTGGTTTAAAAATTAGATTAAAATTAAAATATGTCCTATATTGTTTTTAAATATATCATTACAGCTGGTCTTATTGTTCTCATATCAGAGCTTGCAAAAATTTCAGATAAAATCGGTGCTCTCACCAGTGCTTTACCTTTAATCACAATCAGCGTGTTATTTTGGTTATTTTTTGAAAACCAATCAACTGAAAAAATAGCCAATCATTCTTACTATACTTTCTGGTATGTGCTTCCAACACTTCCTATGTTTCTCCTTTTTCCATGGATTATTAAGCATTGGTCATTTTGGCCTGCTATAGTTCTATCAATCGGATTCACAGTTGTTTTATTTATTGTTTATGTTGCTGTTTTAAAAAAGTTTGGAATTGATTTATTGTAAGTTTGAATTAAATCTTTTCTTTCTAGTCTAGTAAATCATGTTTTATTTATTAAAAATTGTTATTGCTCTTGTTGTCATTATTGGAGCAACAGAACTGAGTAGAAAAAATACAACCCTTGCTGCTATTCTTTTAGCAATGCCTATTATTTTTTTTGTTTCTTTCACATTAATTTGGGAAGAATCTAAAGATCGATCACTGATCAGTGGGCTTATACAGGAAACCACAATGTATATTTTGCCCGTTATCCCTTTTTTATTTTTGTTTAGTTTCTTAGTGAAATCAGGTTTTAATTACTATTTAGCGCTAGCCATTGCAATCGTTGGAATAACAGTAGGTACCTTGCTAATGAAGAAGTTCTATTAAAAAAGGGACCTATTAAGTCCCTTTTTATTATTCAAAATAAAAATTCTTACTTGCGTGATTTCCAGATTGAATATAATACCCATAAAGCTACAAGGCCAATTAGACCCTCACTTCCTAGCTGAGCTAATATTCCTGAAACATTTCCAATTACATCGGTTTGACCGATAAAAGGTACATTTGAAGTACCCATCAAGATTTGAAGAACAATTGCAAGAGCCATAAGACTAACTACTGTTTCAGCAAGTCCGCCAGCCCACTTCCTAATGGTTGCTAATATATCCATTTCAATTTCTCCTGTAATTTAAAAATAAGTTTAAACTTTCATCTCTTTAAACTGTGTAAAGTTTACCCTTATTAATCAACGAAAATACAATATATAGTATTTTTTTTTAAAAATTCACTATATGATGTTTTTTTAGTATAGAATTATAAGTCCCCCTAAAAGCATGCAAATAATAATAATGAGCTTATTAATTGTTACTTTTATGAAATAATGTAACGCGTCCAGACAGTAAGTAATTAATTACAAATAAAAATACAATTAGAAAGGATGCTATCTTCCAGTTGTTTTTCTTATGATCCCAAAACTCTTTTTTAGCTTTATTCCTAACTTCAATATAAATATTTTTATATTCTATGCCTAATCTTTCGACTTCTTTTTGATCTGAATTTCCATTTGCTTCTAACATTTGATCCGCTAAATTCTCTTTCATTTCTTTTTCGTTTTCCGTTGCGTACTTATCAAAAATTTCCCATCCGTCCAAGTTTAGTATCTGAAAATAATTAAATGCATAGAATCCTGTAATGGATAGAAGGGCAATAAAATAAAGATTCATGAATCTTTGTAAATATATTTTCATTTTAAGCATCTTTTTTTAATTTCTAATTAATATTATCGACTATTTATCTTTTTAAAGAAAAGTTTTTTAATATTTATTGCTTGCTAAATGAATTCTATAATTTATCATTAATAATTCTTTTTTAAACCAATTAATAATATTAATGAAAATAACTATTGTAGGTACAGGTTACGTTGGGTTATCAAATGCAATGTTACTTTCAAAAAATAATCATGTTATTGCCTTGGATATCAACTCTGACAAAGTTGATTTAATAAATAAAGGCATATCGCCCATTGATGATAGCGAAATCCAAAAATACTTATCAAAACTTCACAAAAAGTCAAAGGTAAGAATTCATGACCAATTCTTTAAAGCCACCATTAATAAAGAGTATGCCTATTCTAAAGCTGATTTTGTTATTATTGCGACACCAACTGACTATGATGTCGAAACCATTAGCTTTGATACAAAATCGGTTGAATCAGTCATTAAAGATGTTATTTCCATCAACTCTAAAGCAACTATAGTTATAAAATCTACAGTTCCAGTAGGCTTTACCGAGGATATTAAAAAAAGATTCTCATCAAACAATATTATGTTTTCACCGGAGTTTTTAAGAGAAGGGAAAGCGCTTTATGACAATTTGTACCCTTCTAGAATTATTGTAGGAGAGCAATCTGATCGTGGTAGGCAATTTGCAAATTTATTAGTAGAAGGCGCCGAGAAAGAAAATATTAATGTATTGTTAATTAATAATACTGAAGCTGAAGCCGTAAAGTTATTTTCAAACAGCTATCTTGCTATGCGTGTTTCTTATTTTAATGAGTTAGATTCCTATGCTGAACTAAATAATCTAAATGCAAAACAAATTATTCAAGGCGTAAGCCTAGAGCCCCGAATTGGCAATCATTATAATAATCCTTCATTTGGTTATGGTGGTTACTGCTTTCCTAAGGATACCAAACAACTTAAAGCTAACTTTAAAGATGTACCTAACAACTTAATCAGTGCTATTGTCGAGTCAAATTCAACGCGAAAAGATGTTATTGCTAATTCAATTATTGCTAAACAGCCAAAAGTGGTAGGAATTTTTAGGCTTATAATGAAAGTAGGTAGTGATAACTTTAGATCTTCTGCAATTCAAGGAGTCATTAAACGCCTTAAGGCTTATGGTATTGAAATAATAGTTTTTGAACCTGAGTTGAAGAATAAAAGTTTTCTTGGATGTAAAGTAATCGAAAAATTAACTAAATTTAAAGAAGATAGCAATTTAATTGTAACAAACCGTATGGCTCAAGAACTGGAGGATATCAAAGATAAAGTTTATACTAGAGATATATTTAATTCTGATTAACAAAAAATAAACGACTTGATAAAAATATTATTTTATATCTAAGTAAACTAATCTAGTTCCTACTTTAGGAGCTTCATATGAACAGGAAACTTAACTTAAAAGTCAAATGAAGAAAAATATAATTTCAATTATTATCCCTGTTTACAATGAGTCAACAATCTTACTTTCTTTTTATAACCGTTTAAAATCAGTTACAAGTAAGTTGAAAAAATATCAATGCGAACTTATTTTTGTCAATGACGGTAGCACTGATGATTCTTTTTCTGTTTTGAGTGAACTTGCCAAACTTGACAAAAAAAATAAAATATTAGACTTGTCCCGTAATTTTGGCAAAGAAGTAGCCCTTAGCGCAGGTGTTCATGAAGCAGATAATTCAGATGCCGTTATTTGTATTGATGCTGATCTTCAACATCCTCCAGAATTAATACCAGATCTAATTATTGCCTGGCAAAAAGGGTTTGAAGTTGTTGCTACAATTCGCTCCAGTATTGAAAAACAACCTTTGATTAAACGTATAGGGTCAAAACTATTTTATTGGGTAATGACAAAAATTTCTGGTGTGCAGATGAAGTCCCAGACGACCGATTTTCGACTATATGACAAAAAAGTGACCCAAGCTTTTCGCCATGTTACAGAGCGCGAAAGGATGTTTAGAGGTGTAATGGACTGGATGGGTTTTAAGAAAACTTATATTAAATTTAAAGCAGATGCTCGCATAAACGGAGAGGCTGGTTATTCATACTCTAAACTTTGGCATTTAGCTATTAATAGCATCACCTCCTTCTCTCTTTGGCCATTAAGAATAACTGGTCGTATAGGAGTACTGATTACTATTTCAAGTGGAGTTGTTCTTTTATGGATGCTGTTGGATTATTTAACTACTAGTAATTGGAATTTCTCACCTTTGGCCATTGTTGTTGTTGCTAACACTTTTTTAATGGGTTTGGTGTTAGTGTCAATAGGGTTGGTGGCTCTTTATGTGGGTAATATTCATACAGAGGTAATTAATCGCCCACTTTATATTATCAGAGAGCGCCTTAATTTTTCTAATTCCCCTGAAGAACAAAAGATTAAGTGAAGCAAAAAGTTAGGGGAATCTTTTTAAGTAAGCTAATACGAGGTAGCAGCTGGCTATTTATGGGTGGTGTATCGGCTGGTGTTTTAGGATATTTATTTCAGATAATCATGGGCCGTATGCTTAGTGTGTCTGAATATGGAATTTTCTCTGCATTAATGGCAATGATAATTGTTATTGGAGCCCCTATGTCTGCTTTGACAATGATAATCGCCCGTCGAGTTTCTGCATTTAGATCTGATAAAGATATAAGTAATTTAAGTCATTTATTCTTCTGGATTAATCGAAGATTAATTTTAATTAGCATTGTGCTGATAGTTATTATTATTTTTAATGCTAAGTCGTTACAAAATTTTTTACTAATAGAAAAAAGTGTTTACCTTTTTTCTTTAGTAGCAATCATTTTGATTGCTTTTCCTCAAGCAATAATCAATGGCTTTCTTCAAGGGTTGCAATATTTCAAATGGCTTGCATTAAGTTCTGTTTTTGTTACCTTTTTAAAAATTATTTTTGCTATCACTCTAATTTATGTTGGTTTGGGTGTTACAGGTGCGTTAGGAGGTGTTATTTTCTCATCACTAGCACTATTAATAATAACTTATATAATCTTATATCCATCAATAAAAAAAACTAATGTAAGTGGCTCAAGCTCAACACAGCTTTTATTTAAGTCTTCTTTTCCTGTTTTATTAGCAAATTTTGCTTTTGCAATCATGACACAAATTGACATAGTATTGGTCAAGCATTATTTTTCTAGTCAAGAGGCAGGTATTTATGCAGCTGCATCTATATTGGGCAAAGCAGTCATGTATTTACCTAGCGGGATTTCAAGTGCATTATTTCCAATGGTTGCAGAAAACCATGCAAGCGGGGAAAGTAGTCAAAATTTATTTTTACAAGCGGTAAGCTTAACTTTTTTACTTAGTTTGATAGGTGCACTATTTTATTATTTCTTTGCAGATAATATTATTTTATTATTTTATGGTGATGATTATAAAGAAGCTTCTAATATACTTAAATATTTTGGTTTCGCTATACTTCCAATGTCGCTAATAATGATAGCCGAACAATTTTTAATAGCTATAGGCCGTGTGCTTTTTGCTTATTTATTCGTAATAGTAGCACCTTTGCAAATTATTGTTATTTATTTTTATCATGATTCTGTATTAAATATACTTTTAGCATTATTTATTAGTGGATCAATACTGGTTATTTCTGGATATGGATTTCTATGGAGAGAATTTAAAAAATGATAAAAGAACGAAGAAATTATAGCCCTTTAAAAAGAATTTTAGTCACCGGTGGCGCTGGCTTCTTAGGCTCACATCTTTGTGAAAGGTTATTAGATGACGGTCATGAAGTGATTTGTCTAGATAATTTTTTTACTGGCACCAAGAGTAATATTGCACATTTAAGAGGCAATGAACGTTTTGAAATTTTACGTCACGATGTTGTTTCCCCACTTTATATAGAGATTGATGAAATTTATAATTTAGCCTGCCCTGCCTCACCTATTCATTATCAACATAATCCAATTGGTACTTTTAAAACAGGCGTATTAGGTGCAATAAATATGCTAGGTTTAGCAAAACGTACGGGTGCTAAAATTATGCAAGCATCTACCAGTGAAGTTTATGGTGACCCAGAAGTGCATCCACAACCAGAAAGCTACTGGGGTAAAGTTAATCCAAACGGTATACGATCTTGTTATGATGAAAGTAAACGTAGTGCTGAAACTTTGTTTTTTGACTATAAAAGACAGCATGGGATAAATATTAAAGTAGCGAGAATATTTAATACTTATGGCCCAAATATGCATCCTAACGATGGGAGAGTTGTGTCTAACTTTATCACTCAAGCGTTAAAAAATAAGCCAATTACAGTATATGGCGATGGTACACAAACACGTTCATTTTGTTACGTTGATGATTTAATTGAAGCTTTTATAAAGCTAATGAGCTCTCCAGATAGTTTTTCAGGGCCAGTTAATACTGGAAATCCCGTAGAATTTACTATCCTAGAGTTAGCAGAAAAAGTAATTGAAATGACGAGCTCAAAGTCAACAATTGATTTAAAGCCTCTACCACAAGATGATCCAACTCAACGCCAACCAGACATAACCCTAGCAAAAGAAAAATTAAATTGGCGTCCTCAAATCAATTTAGATCAAGGTTTAATTAAAACTATTGAGTATTTTAAAAAAATAACTTAAAGTGCAGCCATGAATACATACCCACTTTATGATATAGAGCACCTTTCAAAACATACATTTAGAATTAGGATAAAACGTCCAGATATTGATATCGTATCAGGACAATGTTTTAATATTGGTCTACCAGGCTTACAAATTAATAGAGAGTATTCAATCTATTCTGCTGCCGACTCTAAGTATTTAGATTTTTTAATTCGTGCAGTTGAAGGCGGGCAAGTTAGTTCAGCGCTTCAAAAAATAAAGCCAGGTGATTTAATTGAAGTTGATGGTGCTTATGGAGAGTTCAGTCTAAAAGATCCATTGAATAATGATAAGGAATATTTATTCATTGCGACAGGAACCGGTATTGCACCATTTCACTCTTTTGTTGAAACTTGGCCAACTATTAATTACACTTTACTTCACGGTGTAAGATATACTGACGAATGTTACCATTCGAATGACTATAAAGAGGGTTCTTATATACCATGTATTTCAAAGCCAGCTGATGGTAGCAAAGGAAAAAGGGTAACTGATTACCTTTCTAACAATAAATTGCCTTTAAATACACAAGTTTATATTTGTGGTAATAGAAAAATGATTATCGATACCTTTGAAATACTCCATTCCAAAGGTGTCTCAGGTGATAAAATTATGACAGAAGTTTTTTTCTAAAATAAAATGAAAATATCAATATCTTATCCACCAATTATTAATGATCATGGTCAAAAGGCGATGGTTTCTCAGAATCGTAATGTTCAGTTCTTCAAAGAACCTACTTATTTATTACCTGTAACTTATGCTCAAGCAGCGACCTATTTAAAACAAATGGGTTATGAAGTTTATTGGGATGATGGGAATGCTCAGCTTAAATCTTTTGATAAATGGTTTGAGGATTTAATTAACGAAAGTCCAAATGTAATTGTACTTGAAAGTACAACGCCCGTTATGAAATTTTATTGGCAAACAATTGATAAGGTTAAAAAAGCATTGCCTAATAGCATCGTAATTATGACAGGCTATCATTCTATGCGTATGCCCGAAGAGACTATGCAAAAATGTGCGGCAGACATGGTATTAAGAAGTAGTAATGTTGATTTTGCCCTTCATCGCCTTATTCCTTTCATTCATGAGAATGATAATTGGCGAACAGATTATCTTGGTGAAGGTCTGCTTATTCGTCTAGATAATGGGCAATTAAGGTCCACAGGTGACTTTAGACAAGTAGAACCTCTTGATAATGTTCCATTAGTTGATAGAGATCTTGTTAATTGGGAGGATTATGCTTTTGAGAATGGTAACTTCCTTCAAACTCCTGGTACATATGCATCCAGTGTTATTAGAGATTGTATGTTTGGTAAATGTACATTTTGTCGATATAACGGCCCAGATTTAACTTTTTCTATGATGTCGGTAGAGCGAAGTTTAGATGAGTATGAACGCTTAATTAATGAGCACGGAGTAAAAGAAATTTTTGATGATTCAGGTGTTTGGTATAGAGGTAAAGAAGCTAGGCAGTTTGCTCAAGGTATTATTGATAGAGGTCTACACAAAAAAGGTTGTTATTTTGGTATTAATACTCGCTTTGAATACCTTGATGAAGAGACAATAAAGCTAATGGGCAAAGCAAATTTTAGATTTATTTTGTTGGGATATGAGGCAGCTGATAATGTAACTCTAATAAAGCTCAATAAAGGTTATCAATTACAACATGTAGATAATTGCTTAAAATGGATGACAAAGTATGGAATGCATCCTCACTTGACTATTATGGTAGGTTATTATTGGCAAACCCAAAAACAATTAGATAATACAGTGTCTGAAGTAAAACGTCTTATGTTTAGTGGTTTAGCTCGTACACTTCAAGTTACATTGTGTACACCACTTGATTACACACCCTATCATAAAGAATGCATAAAAGAAGGCGTTCTTTTAACAGATGACTATAATGATTTTGACATGAGTAAACTTATTGTTAAAACACCAATTCCACACGATCAATACTACAAAGCTGTAAGGGATATGTATTCAATTGCATTTCATCCAAAGTTTATTCTCAGACAGTTACTTTTCTTAACTAGCTTTAAAAAGAAAGACTGGCAATTTTTATTTACTTACAGTATCCGTGCTATTCGTCGAGTTCGACAACATATATTTAACCTGACTCGTCATGAAACTAGTAAATCTCCAGAAAAGATGTCTGTTGAAAAATAACCAAATTATATCTGCAAATTTAATAGCTTAATTATCTGATGTATGTACTAAATACTTTTATCGAAAATTAAATAACCCCAAAATTAGTTATTTAGAAAACAACTAAGAAAATATTAAAATATATGTTATTTTCAATTATTATACCTGTTAAGTCTATTAACAATTATGTAAGAGAGACTGTCCCCCATATACAAGCATTAAAAACTCATAAATGGGAACTGTTTATCATCCCCAACTCTATTGAAGAGAATGAGTGGGCTGATGATAAAAGAATTACTATATTAGAATCTGGTAAAGTAGGCCCTGCCCAAAAACGCGATCTTGGTGCAATGAGTTCAAATGGTGATATTGTAGTATTTCTAGATGACGATTCATATCCAGATGTTAACTTCCTGAAAATTGCAAAAACTTATTTTTTAAATTCTAATGTTATAGCAATTGGTGGTCCAGCTATAACTCCCAAAGAAGATAGTTTTTGGCAGCATGTTTCAGGTGCTGTTTTTTTAGGAAAACTAACAGGTGGATTCCCAGAAAGGTATGTCCCTTATGGGCCTTCAAAAGAAATTGATGATTGGCCGACTGTTAACTTAATGGTTAGAAGAAAAGATTTTCTCTCTGTGGGAGGGTTTGATTGTCATTATTGGCCAGGTGATGATACTTGGTTGTGTCTCAAGCTTAAAAAAACAGGCAAGAAAATAATGTATGCACCTGAAATGATTGTTTGGCATCATCGTAGGGCAGGATTTTTACTTCATTTAAAACAAGTTGGCGCCTATGGTCTTCATAGAGGCTATTTTGCCCGACATTACCCCGAGACATCTTTTCGATTTAAGTTTTTTATACCATCATTATTTGTTTTTTTTGTTTTGGTTTCGATCATATTCGCTCTTTCGGGTCAAAGTCTATTTTTATTTTTGTTTATACTTTTTGGCTGGACAATATATATTTTAGCGATTGTTTCATCTATTTATGATTCAAGCAAACATGAAGGTTTACTTGTATCATTAGCAACACTTTTATATTTACCTCCCACTCATTTTTTTTATGGAATTCGGTTTATGATGGGCTTTTTAAGAAAAGGTGAATTAGTAAGTAAACTTCGTTAATGTATATAATGGTTAATTGTTTATACAGTATATTTAATTTGTACTTCGTTTAATTTTTGGAGAAAAAATGAAGGTTGTTATTACGGGTGGTCTTGGTTACATAGGGACTGAATTATGTAAAATTTATTCCGGTGAATCTAGATATAAAGATATAACGGTTATTGATAATAAATTTGCCTCAGAAAGAGTCATCCAACTTAGAGATTGGGGCATTAATTTTGTTCACGGAGATATACTAGATTTAGATTTAATGCAGAGCGTTTTGGGTGACGCCGATATTGTATATCACTTAGCTGGAATAACCGATGTAGCCCATACTAAAACTGAAGTAAACAATGAAAAAGAAAAGCTGATCGCTGAAGTTGGGATTGATGGTACAAATAATGTTATTAAATCTTTACCTAAAAATGCAAAACTAATTTTTCCATCAACACATGTAGTTTATGAAGGCCTTCAAAAAACTAAGTTTGATATAGAAGAGAATGAGCCTTTACTCCCGATCTTATCTTATGCAGATGGTAAGGCAAAATCAGAAATTGATATACAAAATGCAAACATAAATTTTGTTATCCTTAGGCTCGCTACAGTATTTGGTCT
The DNA here is from genome assembly GCA_019823025.1 of Methylophilales bacterium. Lineage (NCBI taxonomy): Bacteria > Pseudomonadati > Pseudomonadota > Betaproteobacteria > Nitrosomonadales > Methylophilales bacterium. Next base: position 827,060 of record CP081940.1, read on the forward strand.
TTCATTCTCAGATACTATGCGGATAAATATTATGCCAAATTTATTTGCAAAAATTACATCTCAAAATGGAATTATTAAGCTTTTTTCTGGGGGCAAACAATATAAAAGCCTAGTATCAGTTTTTGATGTTGTGAGATCAATGAAATTCCTTGCTGAAAAAGATGAGGTTGCTAAAGAAATTTTTCATTGCTCAAGTGTTAATACAACAGTAAAAGAAGTGGCTGAAATATGTAAAAAAATTAATACTTATGTCGAGCTCATAGAAACTGATGATGAAATACCTAATCTAGGCTATACAACTTCAAATAAGAAAATCCTAGCAACTGGTTTTGAATTTAAATATCCATTGAAAGAGTCACTTAATGAAATGATTAAGGCTTGGTCGACAAAAGATCAGTTTAATAAACTTGAGTTGATTCAAAAAGGCCAGAAAGAATATATAGATGAGCGCGGAAAGATAAGTAATTTTGAGCTTACTGAACCCATCAATCTCATTGGATATATTGAATCAAAAACAGGAACAGTTAGAGCAAACCATTACCATCCGATTCAGGAGCAAAAATGTTTACTTATATCTGGTCAATATATAAGTGTTCTTAAGGATTTATCTGATGAAAATGCTGTAATTGAGACCAATATTATCAACCCTGGAGATTTGGCAGTAATCCACCCCAATGTAGCCCACACAATGGTTTTTCTAGAGGATTCAATTTTTCTCAATCTAGTTAGAGGTGAAAGAGAGCATGAGAATTATGGTTTAACGCACACAATTTTTTATGAATTGGTAGATGATAACCTAAGAAAACAGATAGTAGATCACTATAAGGCTAATTGCAGAGTGTGTGGAAAAAAGAACCTTAAAGAGGTAATCTCTCTAGGAATGTCACCATTAGCTAATAGCTTACTTAAGGATATTAATGAAAAAGATAATTTATATCCTTTAGAACTCAATTTTTGTCCAAATTGCTCAAATTGCCAACTTTCGTTTACAGTACCAGCTAAACAAATGTTTGATAGTTACCTTTATGTATCTTCGACAAATCAGACATTTAGAAATCATTTTTCAAGCATGGCAGACAAATTTATAAAAGAGTTTAACCTTAATAAAAAAAGTTTTGTTTTGGATATAGGTAGTAACGATGGTGTTTTTCTCAAACCACTTAAAGAAAATGGAATTCAAATATTAGGTGTGGACCCTGCTGAAAATTTAGCTAGTTTAGCAAACTCCAAAGGATTAGAAACGCTGCAGGGTTATTTTGATGAAAAAATAGTAGATAAAGTAATTAAATTAAAAGGTAAGGCAGATATAGTTACTGCTTTTAATGTTTTTGCTCATGCAGATGATCTAAAGTCACTAGTGAATAATGCTTTTAGGGCACTTAAGAAAGATGGTGTTTTTATTATTGAAGTTCAGTATTTATTGGACACCCTTAAAGATGTCACATTTGATAATATTTACCATGAGCATGTTAATTACTGGTCTGTTACTTCTTTAAAAGAATTCTGCAACTTGAATGATCTTAAACTAATTAAGGTTGAACATGTTGAAACTCATGGTGGTTCAATAAGAGCATATATTAGCAATGATACAAAAGTTGATTCATCAGTCGAAATATTTTTAAATAAAGAGAAAGATTTTGGAATTAGTCAGTTTAGGACTTATGAAAAATTTGCCAGCAAAGTGAAAAATCTCAAAACAAGTGTACTAAAGACAGTATCGAAAATTAAGAAGGAAGGAAATTCTATAGTTGGCTATGGATCTCCTGCAAAAGCAACAACTGTCCTAAATTATTATGGTATTTCATATAAAGATATTGACTATATCATTGAAGACAATGAGCTAAAACATAATCATTTACTTCCCGGTATGAAAATTCCAATTAAATCGAAAAAAGATGCCCTGAAAAAACTACCAGACTATATTCTAGTATTGGCATGGAATTTCTTAGATGATATTAAATTAAATAATCCTGATTTGGTAAAATCAGGTTGTAAATTTGTAACTTTAAGAGATTTAAATTGGTAACAGGAAAATTTATGAAATACAAGGATTCTAATAAAGATGCGATTGTTTCAATAGTCATAACAACAAAAAATGAGCAAGATAATATCGAAAATTGTTTGTTATCTATATTGAATCAAACATACCCAAGAAATCTAATGGAAATTATCGTAGTAGATAATTATTCGACAGATAAAACAAAAAAAATTTCAAAAAAGTATGCAGATATTGTCGCAAATATAGGTCCTGAAAGGAATACACAACGAAATTATGGAATGTTAGACTTATCCACTGGAAAATATTTGGTTTGGATTGATGCAGACATGATTTTGTCAAAGAGACTTATAGAAAATTGTATTGCCTATTTATCAAATAAAAATTTAATAGCATTAAATATTCCTGAAATAATCCTTGGCGATGACTTTTTTTCAAAGGTTAGAAGATTTGAAAGATCTTTTTATAATAATACTGTCATTGATGGTTCTAGAATAATTCTAAGAAATGCCTTTATAAAGTCTGGCGGTTTCTCTAAAAATTGGGAGCATGGGGCAGATGACTGGGATTTAGATAAAGAACTAAAATTGATTGGAGAGATTGGGTATATTGAAGAAACAGAAGAAAATACAGGTGAAATATTAAATTCACTAAAATTGAATATAAATCCGCAATATAGTAAAAATAGCTGTATTTTTCATAATGAATCCAAAATGTCTATTTGGAAATTTATTAAAAAGAAGACTTATTATTCAACTGATTTGAATGCATATGTTAAGAAGTGGGGATCATCAGACCCAGATATACAAAAACAACTAGGACTATGGTATAGATTTGTTTTTGTTTTTGTAGAAAATGGAAAGTGGAAAAGAACTCTTAAAAGACCAGATTTGTATTTTTCAATAGTTCTAATTAGATTCTTAACCGGGATTGGTTATTTATTTTCGAGATTAAAGACGATAAAAAATTGAGAATACTCCAATCTATTTTCAATAAGTATACTTTTTTTACTTCAAGAGTTAGAGCGATTATTTATAGTATATTTATGAAGGGTGTTGGCAAGCGCACTTATTTTTCGCAAGGGGTTGTAGTTACGAGCCCCACAAATGTGAGGGTTGGAAATGATGTGACTATAAATTTACGTTGCCGTTTAGATGGCCCCGGAGGTCTTGATATTGGAGATTTTTCAATGGTTGGAATAAATGTAACAATATTGTCTGCTAGCCACGATTTTCATGATATTAGTGTGCCAATGAAATGCCAGGGAATTAATACTAAAAAAACTACTATAGGCAAAGATGTTTGGATTGGTAATAACGCGGTTATCATGCCCGGCGTTATTTTGGGTGATGGTGCAATTGTTGGAGCTAATAGTGTTGTAACAAAAGAAGTTAAGCCTCTAAATATAGTTGCAGGAACTCCAGCAAAAGTAATAGGGGTTCGGGGTAAATAATTGATGTATTAATTGAGTATCTGAAAGATATGATTACATTCAACAAAAAATATTATTTACTATTGGCAGCATTAATAGTAATCCTGCCACATATTTATTATGGGGATGGCCGTATTTTAAATGCAGGAGACTATGCATGGTCATTAGATTTCAATGGATATTTTAATCGTGGATTAAGTACTTGGGATGATAGTTATAATTTTGGTAACCCAGTCCCAAGGCATCATGTGACTTTGTTGTTTGGAAGCATTGGTTATTTACTTACTCAATTTGATTTTAGTCATGCAACTGTACAATCTATTATATTTTTTGTATTTACTGTTATTTGTTTATTAGGGACCCTGCAACTCGGAAGATTGTTTAGCTGGAAGGAAGAGCAAAGTATTGTTTTTTCTTTGCTGTATATTTTTTCTTCGATATCACTTCATTATTGGAGTCCCGATCACGGCATGAACATTTTTGTATATCAATTGTTACCAGCAACAATGGCCTTAGCTTTAAAGTTTTTAAACACAAACAATTTGTTATTTTTAGTTGGTTTTTTTATAATTTGTTTAAATCCAGGTTTTTCTAATCCAGCTTTTTTTATTTGTTATTTCGCAGTATTGTTATTCTTTCTTGTTATTTCTGGACATATACTTTCAAATAAAAATCATATCACCCTTAGTCGAAAGGCTTTAGTAGTATTTATTTTTTTTATTGCTAATTGTTATTGGCTCTTCCCTTTTGTTGCCGATATTGCTAATCAACATAACTCTGCATCTAATTTAATTGCTGGATTAGTAAATGATCGGAAAATAGCTATTAACGATAGCTACGCAATTTTGTACTCTTTATTAGGAAATGGTGGTGGTCTTTGGACTGCAAATGGTTTTCATGGGCCAAACATGCCCATAAGAATATGGGGTGAATTTATAAGATCAAACATATTTATCCTCTTCAACATATTAGTTGTTTTAATATCTATATTTCCATTATTTACCCCAAAAGTTGATAAAAAACACGTTATATTTTTAGGTGCTTATTTGTTTATAGTGGTCTTAATTGCTGGGATGAAATATACGTTTCCAATTAATTTGATTCCTGAATTATTTCTTGATATTCCTGGTTTTGAGAGAGGGTTTAGATCAATATCTATGAAAGTTGGACTAATTCTGGCATTTTTTGCTTCGATAATAATGTCGTATTCTGTAAAAACACCATTTAAAGTGATAACATTTATTTTCATACTACTATCAACTCTACCTTTTTTGAAAGGCTTAAATTACTCAGATAATAATGGATCAAAACCCCCTGAGTATATGATGCCACCTGATGAATATGATGTTTTAAAAAAAATCTCACAAGATGCTAATTATGATTTTCCACCTTCTTTAGTAAAGCTGCCAATAAACGAAAAATCATACAATATAATATTAAAATGGAATGATGAAGAGGGTTTTGTTGGTTCAGAGTTTATTAGGATGTATTGGGACGGCCCAGCCATATACTTTTACGATGGCAATTCTGGTACAAGAAGAATTGTTGATAATTGCGGGGGCTCTGTAAACTTAAATTGCATTAAGGATATGATATCAAGAGGGAATTCATTTTTTTTAGTGAAAAATGATAGCTTGATCAATAGAGGTGATCATAATCTTGTTAGAAGTAAATTGTTAGATATGGAAAAGCTGGGTATCTTAAAGACTGTTGAAAAAAATCAACATTTTTATTTGTTTGAAAGTGTTAAAGAAGTAGATAATAGTCTACATTTTTTATCAATAAATTGTCATAACGATAAAGAGCAGTCTTCTGCTGTTAGGGTAAATGCAAGCCTTATTAATATAAATTCTTCATGTAAGAACCCCGATATAATTAAATATGGCAATCATCAAGATAGTTGGTGGTTGTGTGATGGTGACAAATATCAAAAAAATATAAATAACTCTAATGGGTTAATAAAACAAAAAAAAGATGGGATGCAAAAATATATTTCTGATATAGGTTGCGGTATCGCTCACAAAACCAGGGATGTGATTTTAGGCACTTCAAAGGATAAAGATAAAAACAAATTTATCGTTTACTGGCCCTATATTACATTTATTATTGGGTTAGGTATTAGTATATCTTTTCTTATAAGTATTCTTATTTTCGGGATAATACAACAAACAAAGGGTAAGAATAAAAAATGAATACAGATCAAATTACAAAGCTTTATTATACAATTGTGCCACTTAGATTTATTAGGTTTCATGCATATAGAGTTGAAAGATTTATAAAAAAAATGGCTCAAGAATATGACTTTAAAGGCAATAAGATCTTAGATATTGGTGCAGGGTCTACGTATCATTCTGGTCACTTTTCAAAAGCAAAGTATCTTTCTCAAGATATTATTCAGAATTCATACAACACAATAGATTATGTATATGATATTTGTTCGAAAGATGAAATCCTTGATAGTGAAGCAGTCAATGTAATTTTGTGCGCCCAAGTTTTAGAACATTTAACAGCCCCCCAGAGTGCACTTGATGAAATGTTTAGAGTTCTAAAGCCAGGAGGTAAAGTTTATTTAACAACCCATATGGCTTTTGAAGAACATATGTTACCTCATGACTATTGGCGCTTTACTGAGTTTGGTATGAGGCTTTTGGCAAAAAATTCTAAATTTGAAGTTATTCATTTTGAAAGACATGGTGCTACTGCGAATCTTATCCATTATGCTTTTTGGACTTGGCCTATAAGAACTCTCTTTAAAAATAGATCTAATGTCATTTATTATTTGTATGCTATTTTATCAACGCCATTTATTTTAATTACAGGTATTTTATCGGAGTTCATCGATTATATTTCAAAAGATAATGGAATTTACACGAATTTTGAAATAATTTTAAAAAAACGTGAATAAAGTTAAATTGTCCATTGTTATAACAACTAGAAATAGAGAGTTATTATTTCGGAGTTGCCTCGAGTCAATTATTAATAGTAATCTAACTATTCCCTATGAGGTCATTGTTGTAGATGATGCGTCCAGTGATGGCACAAAAAAATTTAATAAAAATGAATACTCTAGATTAAATTTAGTTGTAATAAGAAATAAACAGCAAAAAATGATGGTCCGTTCTAGAAATCTTGGTGCTAGAAAAGCAAAAGGTAAATTAGTTTTATTTGTAGATGATGACAATGAAGTCGATATAAAAATGATAGACAATCTTATTATCCACCTTGAAAATAATCCTAAATTAGGCATAGTCGGGCCATCTATGTATCACAAAGGTTCAAATATTCCTTATTTGACATCACAAAAAATAAATTTTTTTACGGGAAAAACAAAAGGACTAAATTCTGAAACAAAAAAATCTTCTTCATCAGATGGTATCCCTAATGTTTTTATGATTAAAAAAATAGCTCTAGAAAAAAACAATTATTTTGATGAACGAATTGTTCAAACATTTACAGAGCCTGATTTTGCATTTTCTGCAAGAGAACATGGTTATAAGTGTGAGATGATACTAAGTGCTAAAACATTTCACAACAAAATTTGGGGGCATGCGGGCATTCAAATCTCAAACAATAATTTTAGGCAGAAAGCATATTATATAATGAGGAATAGAATCTTATTTGTTAGCAGGTATGGTTCATTAGGACAAAAAATCATCTTTAACACCTTTTTTTCATGGGTTTGGCCCTTTATTTATAGCTTTATAGCTTTACGTTATTTTAGGTTTGATTTAATTGTTTTGTATTGGGTAGGCTTTGCAGATGGATTAAAAATTTTATTTTCTGGAAGAATTGATTCAAATGAAAAATCTGTCAGTCGTGTTAGATGTTTACTTAACCAATTTCCTAGAAAAAATAAGGCTTAGATAAAACATATTATGTGTGGTATTTTTGGAATTATTTCAACTAAAAAAATTTCTCAGGCAGAGTGTATTAATTCTGTAAATAGCCTTCGCCATAGAGGTCCTGATGATTCAGGATGGACTTCATTAACATATAAAAGAAAGCACTCTATTTTTCTTGGGCATACCAGACTTTCCGTCCAAGATTTATCTGATTCAGGTTGTCAACCTATGAGTACCTCGGATAAAAGATATACAATTATATTTAATGGAGAGATATATAACTTTAATGAATTACGCAATGATCTAAAAGCTGCAGGAGTAATTTTTTCTGGTAGCTCTGATACTGAAGTTATTCTTCAGCTTTTTATAAGATATGGTTTAGATTGTGTTGAAAAGTTATCTGGCATGTTTGCATTTGTAATTTTAGATAATTTTAAAGGAGAAATTACAATTGCAAGAGATCGTTTTGGTAAAAAACCACTGTATTATTATCTTGATAATGAAAATTTTGTTTTTGCTTCTGAATTAAATTCAATCCTAGAACTAAATAGAATAAAGTCATCTTTATCAGTAGATAAAACGTCCATTAATCAAATTTTAATTACTGGTTTTATTCATGGCCAAAGTAGTATCTTTAATGAAATTAAAAAAATAAATCCCTCAACTATTGCCGTTTTTTCTATAAAGCGCATGGATTTTATTGATAGTAAAATTTATTGGTCAGTAGAAAACTACAATAATAGTTCTAGAATTTTTCAGGAACCCTCCAAAGAAATGGAGCGATTATTAGACAAATCTGTAGGAGACAGACTTGTTTCTGATGTTCCAATATGTATGTTTTTATCAGGCGGAGTAGATAGTAGCTTGGTTTATTCGAAAGCTCTAATGCATATGCCAGATATGGAAGCTTTTACAATTTCTTATAAGAACTATAAAAATGATGAAAGCGACTTCGCTAAGCAAGTAGCAAGAAGCCTTAAGGGAAAACTAAATATTGTTGATATGAATGCTAAGCAATTTTCAGATAGTGCAGAAAGCATGCTAAATATCCTGGATGAACCTGTTGCTGATGCGGCAATGATACCACTCCATTATTTATCTAAGATTGTTGGGAATAGATATAAGGTCGCCCTAAGTGGCGATGGTGGTGATGAAATTTTTGGTGGCTATATTAAATATCCTGTGCAGGAATATATTGAAAAAACCCCTCAGTTTATTAGAAATTTTATAGCATCATTACTTAAAAATACAAATTCAATATCTCTTAAAAGATTAGCAAGTGGTCTAAAATTAAATTTTAATGAAAGGCAGTTTATATTTGGTAGTGGTGGTTTTTTAATTGAGGAAATGGAAGAGCTATTAGAAAATAAAAATTTTAATAAAAAAGCAATATTTGCTTCAGTTTCAAAGGCAAATCAACCATTTCTCAATGACCCGTTCTTACAATCAATGTATCTTGATACTTTGTTCCAATTGCCAGATTGGTATTTATTTAAGGCAGACAGAGCATCAATGGCAAATGGACTTGAATTGAGAAGTCCATTACTTGATCATAAGATAGCTGAACTATCTTTTTCTTTTTCTTCGTCTGAGCATAAAAAGTTCTTATCAAAGAAAATTTTACTTAAAAAAATGCTAGCAAAAAACCTACCCTCACACCTTGTAAATAGAAAAAAACTTGGGTTTGCCGTTGATTTAGATTCATGGGTGTCAAGTAAATCTTCGAAGGAAATAATCTTGTCAGATTCCAATTCTAATATTTTTAATAAGGTCTGGTTACAAAAAAATTTAAACTTTATGAGTCCTCTCGCTAAATTTAAGATAATATCTATAAATTATTATTTGCTTAAGCATGGATTCTAAATATATCGTTTATGAATAAATTATCTAACAACGAATTCGGTATATTGATATTATCATGTGACGCATATTTAGACTTATGGCCACTTTTTTTAGAGTATTTTTTTAATAATTTTGACTTAGATGGAACTTCGTATCCGGTATATTTTGGAAGCAATGAAGTCCCTAACAATGATCCAAGAGTTATTCCATTATTATCGGGAAAAGATACTAATTGGTCCTCAAGTTATATAAAAATTTTAGAACAAATATCTTGCTCTAAAATATTAGTAATTCTTGAAGATATGATTGTTGTAACACCTGTAGAAGCTTATAAATTAAAAGAGTTTGTTGAATTTGGAATTTCTAGTAATGCAACTCATGTTCAATATTCTCACTGGCCTTGGCATAATAATTTAACCTCAAAAAATAATTTATTTTTAGAAATACCAAAACAAATGCCATATAGGTCCCTAGTCTGTGGTTTTTGGGATAAGAGTTATTTAACTAGATTATTAATTCCAGGGGAGAGTCCATGGAATTTTGAAATTATGGGTTCATATAGAGTCTCTTATGATACCGGTTTTTACGTAATTAAAAAAAATTTATTTGATTGGGTTAATCTTGTAGAGAAAGGCTGTTGGACAAATGAGTCTTTGATATGGGCAAAAAAAAATAGTGTTAATATAAATCTATTTCCAAGACCTATTTCAAAATTTTCTAGTAGAATTATAAGCAAATTAAAAAAATATTACTTTAATTCAGTAAGGCTTTTAATTTCCTGGAAATTTAGAGTTAAATTCATGCACTTATTAAGAAAAATTTTTATTTCGTATTAAAATATTATTATGAAAAAAAAGAAAGTAGCTTTAATTACAGGAATTACTGGACAAGATGGCTCCTACCTTGCAGAGTTTCTTTTGGAAAAAGGCTACGAGGTGCACGGAATAAAAAGAAGAGCTTCGTCATTCAATACTCAGCGTATTGATCATATTCTTCAGGCTCCACATGATGATAAATCAGGATTATATCTTCATTATGGTGATTTAACAGATAGTAGTAATTTAATTCGAATACTTAAAGAAGTAGAACCAGATGAGGTATACAATTTAGCTGCTCAATCTCATGTTGCTGTGAGCTTCGAAGTGCCAGAATATACTGCGGATGTTGTAGCAATAGGTACACTCAGGTTGCTAGAGGCAATTCGGTTTTTAGGATTTGAAAATAAAACACGTTTTTATCAAGCATCAACCTCAGAGCTTTTTGGTGATGTTCAGGAAACACCTCAAACTGAAACTACTCCATTCCACCCAAGATCTCCATATGGGGTTGCTAAGATGTATGCTTATTGGATTACTGTTAACTATCGTGAATCTTATGGAATTTATGCTTGCAATGGAATTTTATTTAATCATGAATCACCCAGGCGTGGAGAAACCTTCGCCACTCGAAAAATAACAAGAGGTCTTGCAAATATAGCCCAAGGTTTGCAAAAATGCCTCTATATGGGAAATATTAATTCCTTGAGAGATTGGGGGCATGCAAAAGACTTTGTGCGTATGCAATGGATGATGCTTCAACAAGATAGACCCGATGATTTTTGTATTGCTACAGGTATTCAGTATTCTGTTCGTCAGTTTATTCAGTGGTCCGCGTTAGAGCTCGGTATTACAATTAGCTTCGAAGGTGAAGGACTTAATGAGGTTGGTAAAGTAAAATCTATTGAGGGCCCAAATGCACCTGCATTGAAAGTTGGGGATGTTATTTTTAGAGTTGATAGTCGTTACTTTAGGCCTGCAGAGGTCGAAACACTATTAGGAAGCTCAAAGAAAGCAAAAGATAGCTTAGGATGGATTCCCGAGATTACAGTCCAACAAGTTTGCTCTGAAATGGTAAGAGAAGACTTGAAAGAAGCAAAACGTCATGCCTTGCTTAAAGAGCATGGCTTTGAGTTGCTGATTACTAAGGAATAAATCAAATTACATTTATTTAAAATCATTTAAATGGTTTATCAATTTTTGAAGTTGAGATAGGAATAGAAATTTTATGGTCAACACCATTAATAAGATAATTATCTGAACTGTGAATTAAGGATCTATCCCAGGTTAGAATGTCACCAAGATTCCATTTATATATTGTGTGAATTTCTAAATCTCTTAAATCTTCATAAGGTTGATGGCTTAAATATTCATTATAGATTTTTTTGTCGAATTCCTTACCACTAGTGATATGCTCATTTGTCCTTATTCCGTATCTAGCTGAATTTAAAAGATTTGAGACCTCATTTCTAAATGAATCATTAATTAAAAATTCACCCCCCTTAAATTTAAGAATATTTTGATTTTCAGTATCTGATATCATTTCATTGAAGATTAATACGTTAGGAACGTCAATAAATTTATTATTAATATCTTTAAATATATGATCATGGCCATCTGATTTTTTGGAGACAAAATACGCAGCAGGCCCATACCATCTATTCTTAAAAATTACTGTATGAGCAGGTTTGTTTTTTGGGTAAATATTAATTGGAATCAATATATTTTGACCTATAACATCATCTGGATCTTTACCACTATCTGCATGAATTCTTAGAGGGAACCGAGAGGTTATAAAATGTGGTTTAAAATCATTTACATATAAATCACCTAAAAATTCTTTAAGTATTTTTTCTAATTTAATTAAATGTTTATTTTCACTGAAAGAAAATGATACTTTTTTTGAATCAGCTCTATCTACTTGAGCAAATAAAGTTTTATTAATATCTTCTAACTCTTTCAAAAAATTAGCATCAAATACATTTTTATATATTTTTACACCTATTTCATTTTTTTTGATCTCATCTATTCTTGTAAAAAAATTTTGCATATAAGGTAATGTCTATAATATTGTAACTATTATATATAATAAAAATTTTATTGGGAACGTAATGAAGATATTTGAAATTAAGATCGTTGCCTCTCTTTCTTATTAAATCATTTAAACAAATGTTTTATTTTATATATTAATAGGTTTTAGAGTTAAAAAAATAGTTTTTTTTAAACTAATTGAGACAGTTATCAGAAACAATTAAAAATAAATATGTATTCTTAATAGGCGAAAAAGGAATGTTAAAATGTACCCTATAAAATAAAAAAACTTGAATAAGGTAGAGTCGTGATTAAATATCCATTAGCTTCTAGCACTTGGAATTCTGAAGAAATAAAAGCTATTCATTCAGTAATAGATACTGGTTCATATTCTATGGGTGAAAAGGTAAGTAAGTGTGAAACAGATTTTGCTAATTTTATAAATAGAAAATACGCTGTCATGGTCAGCTCAGGTTCAGCTGCTAACCTAATTGCAACTGCAGCACTTTTCTATACCAAAATTCCAAAGCTTAAGAGAGGAGATGAAGTAATAGTTCCAGCAGTATCGTGGTCTACAACTTACTTTCCATTGCAACAGTATGGACTCAAATTAAAGTTTGTTGATATTGACTTAGAAACATTAAATTATGACCTTGACGCTTTGGGATCAGCGATTTCGAATCAAACTAAAATGGTTGTAGTTGTAAACCTTCTAGGGAACCCTAATGATTTTAATGCTATAAATAAGCTTATTAATGGAAAAGATATAATTATTATTGAAGATAATTGCGAATCATTGGGGGCTAAATATAATGGCAAATCTGCAGGTTCCTTTGGTGTCTTAGGAACGTTTTCGACATTCTTTTCTCATCATATATCAACAATGGAAGGTGGTTTTGTAAGCACTGATGAAGAGGAGCTCTATCATATATTACTTTCATTAAGGGCACATGGTTGGACTAGAAATCTTCCTAAGAAAAACTTTGTATCAAATAAAGAGGATGACGATTTCGAGGAATCATTTAGGTTTGTTTTGCCCGGGTATAATGTCAGGCCCGTTGAGATGAGTGGAGCTATAGGTATTGAACAATTAAAAAAATTACCTACATTTCTGAAATACAGAAGAGATAATGCAAAGTTTTTTGTAAAACTATTCAAAAATCATCCGGAATTTATTATCCAAAAAGATATTGACAATAGTTCTTGGTTTGGCTTTTCTCTTATTATTAAACCACAATCTAAAATAACAAGAAAAAATGTTATCAAAAAATTACGAGAAAATAAAATAGATTGTAGACCTATAGTTGCAGGTAACTTTACCAAAAACGAAGCTATTAAATTTTTCAATTTTACGATACATAATAAATTAGATAATGCAGACTTAATTCATAAAAATGGTTTTTTTGTAGGAAATCATCATTATGATATTCAAGATAAAATTAGGTATCTTTATGAAATTTTAGATGATCAATAGTTGAGCGCATTATTAATTAAGCACTTAAGGATATGCATTTAGGATGCCATTGTAGTTATATGAAAAACTTTAATTTAATAATATGGTAATTTTCAAGATTAGCTACAAATATTTTAAAAATTTATTGATCTACAAATATATCAATGCATTTTGTTTTTTGGCTATGCTAATTGCTATATTTTCTCTTAGTCTTTTAAAATATCTTTCTCTTCACAGTGGGGTAATGGATTTAGGTGTTTATTCCTCCACACTTTACAACGTTTCTGAGCTTGGGTACTTCTGGAAGATATTTTTTGGTCATACATCACCTTCTTTAATTATTTACTCCGGAATATATTCAGTATTTTCTGTTGAAGGAATATTATTTTTTCAATCGCTAATTATTGCACTTTCAGGATATATAATAAAAAAATATCTTGGCCTATTGCCTTTTGTAGCATATGTACTTTTTTTCCCTGTTTGGTTTAATGCTCTATTCGACTTTCACCCTGATCATTTATCAATTCTTTTATTGCTGTGTTTTTTTATATTTGCTCAAAATAATTATATTAAATATGCGGCAATTTCTGCCATAGCTCTCGCCTTTGTTAAAGAACCTTTTGCCCTTCAAACTGTAGCATGTGGAATATATTTATTATTTTTAAAGAATGAGTTGGTTCCAAAAAGTTCTAGTAAGTTTTTTACTAGTTCTCCAAATAATTTATTTTATGGTTTTGGTCTGATTGGTTTTGGTATTGTTTATTTTTATATAGCCACTTCGTTCGTTATTCCATACTTCTCAGGCATAGAAAAATCAAGCATAAGCACATACTCGTCTTTCCACAGCGCTGGATCGAGCATAAGTGAAATAATATTTTATATTTTTAATAATTTTGGTGAAGTATTAAGTAAAAATTTTTCCAACCCAGATAAGGTCATATATGTAGTTGCATTGTTTGGCTCGTTGGGTTTTATTTCACTATTAAGTCCCAAAGCTTTGATTGTTGGCCTACCTATCTTAGCTATCTCCTTAATTCTTGACCACAAAGCCTATTATGGTTTGGGGCATCATTACACTGCTGGCTTGATTGCACCTTTGATCTTTTCTTTTTCTAATGGATTACCACGAGCTAGGATTATTTGGGAAGGAATTGGCTTACCTATTAAATGGTTTACATCTATTTTGCTTATAGGGCTACTAATAACACATATAGCTCTGTCCCCCTCACCTATTAGTCGTATATTTTGGTCTGATAAAGTATGGTCATATAATTATCATGCTTATATTCAAACAGATAGAGACCAAATGATAAAACAAAAAATCTCTCTTTTTATTCCAGAGAATCCAGATGTAGTAGTGTCAATCCAAAATACTCTAAACTGGCTACCATTGGTTCAGCGAAGACATTTTTTACTTTTTCCCCGAGGAATTTCGGAGGTTGGGTCTGGGCCATTTATTCAACGAGGTTTAAAACTTGAGAAAACTAAATGGAAACCTATAAAGTCAGATTTTGTTGTATTAGATCTAAAAAGGCCTTGGTCAATAATAGATAAAGGTTGTGACTGGCTTTATGGAAAGTGTACGAATAAAAAAGTAGCAAATGAATACTTAGAGTGGGTTAAAAAAACAAAACGTATTATGCACGTAGTTTTTGAAAAAGATGGATTTATTATTTTAAAAAGAAAAAATTATAACTAATAAAAATTGACCCCCATAATTTAATTTAAGCGGTTTATGTCAAGGTGATATAAACTTATTATCAAATAATTAATAAAATTGACCTATGAAAAATATTCTATACATATTTTTGTCTCTTCAGTTTATTGTAGTTTTTAATAGCATTGCATTTGCTGAATCAAGACCCGATAAACCACAAAATATAATCGTGTCTAAAGTTATTGATGAAGATAAAGTCTCTAAGCAGTTCATGAAAAATATCAGCAAGGTCAATACTAATCAGAGATTACAGGACTATAACAATTATCGATTAAATGCTGGCGTATCCTTTAGAACAATAAAGCAAAAAATACTATTATATGACTTGCAATTTAAGGTAAATGAGAATTTTCACAGTAGCAGCGGTCAGAAAGAATTCTTTGTTTCTGAACAAAATAACATGGAACAAAATAATGTAAAAGAAGTTAATTTATTACCAGATTTACAAAGCTCTCAAGACACCGCTCTTTCTCTTCAGAGCACATCAATATCAGACTATGATGAACTATGGATTGATTATAAAAATATTGATGGTTCTAACCCTCCCAATATTGATGTCATACTATCTGTTGAATCAGATAGTGCTTTGGAGGTGAAAAATTATGAAATTGCCCCTGATATTACTCAGCAAAAGTTAACTAATATTATTGAGGTTGATAAAGAAGACTTTTCAAAAGACAATTGGCAACAAAAGGACAATCTTTACATCATTAACCGTATATTTAATAGTAATCTGGATAACAATTGGCGCTACACACAAGAAGAAAATAATGCGGTATTTCAAAAAAGATTCAATAAAATACTTCCTCATAATGGATCTATTGATTTAATTTTAGATCAAACTACTGATTTGCAATGGTTGAATCTAAGACTAGAAAATGAAGATGGCGATGAATTAATTGTTGGGTTCGACTCGCTAAATAAGAATTATCTTTTAACTTCAGACAATAATGTAAAAATCAGTTTATTTTTAAGTCATCTTCAAAGCATACACAAAAAACTAATTTTAAAAGAGATAATATTATTTTTTAACGGTACTGTAGAAGAACGATTGTCGAATAATCCGCTGCGTTCTTTGCACTTTTCTAAAGTTGCTGAACAAGAAAAAAAACTTAAAAAGAAAGAGGTGACTGAGGCAATTCTTTCCACATTTCAAATTGAAAAATTGGGTTTCAAAGAAAAGAGGATTAAATTTAATCTCTCTAATTTTAAAAAGCAGATTAATTGGAATACTCAGGTGGTTTCAATTAAATTAATTATAAAACCTAAACTCAATGATAAGTTCAGTGAGATTAAGGTCTCAAAAGTTCGCTTAATTTCCACCAAGGAAGAACAAACTCCTAGCATCATCCTCGAGGGAACGAATATTTTAAGTGACCTTGGCATAAAATTAGAAAACAAAACCGCTACTTATAAAAAAAGTGTATGGCCGGTTATCCAAAGAGATATAAATAATCCCAAAGGAATAAGAACAACTAGTATTGACCCACAAGGTCAATGGGCTGACATAAAATTGGATGTTGGAAATATTGTTATTAACGGATCATATTTATACATTGGTGGAAAAGAAGGCCAAAAAAAAATCCTAAAAATACAAGCAACGGCATATTCTTCACTTGGTGAAAATTTAGGAAATTACTGGTTTTCAAACCTTAATGAGTCAATGCAATTCAATAATTTTAATAGTAGCCATGTAAAAGTTGATTATATAAAAATTCGAGTCCACTTTGATACTTCTTTAATAGAATCAAAAAACACAAAAATAGAAGACATAAATATACAAAATATCAGTAAATCTCCCATCACAAATATAACTCTTTTTAATATCGATAATTTAACTTTTGACGAGATGTTAGATAACGTATTACCAAGTCAAGATTTATCAAACATAAAAAAAGATTCAATTATTCTAGAAATAGAAAGCATGCCGTCAAATTTTACTATCGACAAGGCTAAAGGGGGAGGGATATATTTTAATTATGATAGTAAAATTTTAGATGGTGACATTTTTTTTACCACTCTTTTAGAGAAAAAAGCTAAAGCTAAAGCTAAAGAAAAAATTTTAGATCTTAATTATGAGGTGCCATGGGCTATTGTTAATATGTGCTGGCTAGAATTGACTGCTGTGGGAAGTGGGAAAAAGATACATAAAAAACTCTGTTTTGATTCTTCTTCTGGGAAGAAATTGTTAAAGCTACCGTCATGGGTAGATCAAATAAAATGGAAAGCAACTTTGCCAGGTAAAAATAATATATGGAGTAATTCAAATAAAAATAAATTTTTTTTAAATGTTGAAAGTTTTACGAGTTATATGCTTACTGTGAAAAATTTACTAGTTAATCAGTCTGTATTAACTTTGGATGGTAATAAATTACTTCCTGATGAAATAAAATTTAATAAAATTAAAGGTAATTTGTATTTTGATCTAGATTCTACTAGATATGTTTCTGACACGGGATTTAAAGTTAATCTTGATCATCCTTGGCTCGAGGTTGATAAAATAGTCCTTGATCAAAAAGAGCAGCTATTTAAAAAAGATTTTGTTCAAGATAATGTGAGTAAATATTCTTTTCTTAAATTATTAATTTATTTATTAATAATTATTGGTGCCTTGTGGTTGATTAAATCATTTTGGGTCTTAAGGGCCAAGCTTCTGACATTATGGAATTTGTTGCCGAGGGTTTTAAGACAACCCAATATTATAGTTAGTTGGAAAATTGCCTTTTGGTGGTGGTCTATAGTAACCCTTTCACTTTATACGGCCGGTTTCTTGCTATTTTCTGGAATACCCAAAGATAATTATTGGTTCACTTTCGGGGGTTTAGCATCAGTATTGACCTGGCGAGCGTTTGTAGAATATTACAAGCCAAGCATTAAGTCACGTTGGCCCGAGCTTATTAAAAAATTGTATAGAAGGGCAAGCTTAAAATATTTCTCAGGCTTAATTGTTGTTTTAGCTGCAGTCGCAGTAATGATTATATTTGGACTTGAAACTATTGCTGATCAATTAGCACTCATTGGCTATTACATGCTATTTGTTGGTGTGGGGATAGAAATCGTAAATCAGATTAATAAAAAAAGTAATGTAGATAAATGAATATAAATTCTGCAGCTCATTCTTGGAAGAAAAATCTGAGTTATCAGTGGGTTTCAACAATTTACGTTGCGGTATTAGGTTTTTTGGTATCAGTTATTCTAGCAAGAGAGCTAGGGGTAGATGATTTTGGTACTTATAGTTTTATATTGAGCTTGGCTGGTATCTTTTTGATCATTCAGGATGGTGGATACAAAACACTCATTTTTCGTGAGAGCATCGACCGCTCTGCCAAGTCATTGCTGACATCTGGTATTGTCCATGTCTTATCTATCACTACTCTTGGAGCTTTGGTGGTTATTTTGTTGCAACCGCAACATTGGTTGGCAATATTGGCTTCTTTTTGTTGTATGGGGCTAGTGGTTCTTTGTAATTTTATTTCTAGTCTTCTGAAAGGCATGGGAGAGTTTAAGTCTGATGCCATATGGCAAACTGCAGTTCGAAGTTTAACTGCTTGCGCTATTTTATCTGCATTTTTTTTTTATGAAGATAGCTCTATAGCTAAGCTATTTGTTGGCTGGAGTTTGGCCTTAGTATTGGCTCTTATTTGGCCTATAGTAAAGGGATATATTAGATGGCCAAGTTTTAATTTCAAAGGGAAACTATTCAGAGCTAGTATGGTATTTCTAACCATTGATATTGCAACCATATTTTATTTTCGCAGCGATATCGTGATGCTAGAGTATTTTGGACATATAGAGGGCGATGTAGGACAATACTCTGCAGCTTACCGTGTTCTTGAGGGAGTAATTCTATTGGCAACACCGGTGGCTCAAATAGCATTCAGATCATTACGGCTAAAACAGCGTGCTAATGAATTTTTTAGGCTATTGGGTTGGTTAGTTTTATTGATGGTTCTTACTGCAGTAATTATTTCATTAATAGGAGTATTCTTTGGTGCAGATTTAATGCTGATTGTGTTTGGTGAGCAGTATCATTTAGCAGGTACGCTGTTACCATTACTATTGTTTGCTATGATATTTATACTTCCCAATTATATTTTGACTCAGGGTACCATCGCTATTAATAAAGAGAGAAGTTATGCGAAGATTGTTGTTTTAGTCGCACTTTTAAACATTTTTTTGAATTTATGGTTAATTCCAGATTTTGGGGCAATAGGTGCTGCATGGGCAACCATTTTTTCAGAAGGAGTTTTATTTGTAGGGCTAGGATTGATATTATGGCGTGACTGGATCGGAGAAGGAAATGAGAATAGGGGTTGATGCAAGATCACTTTCTGAACCAATAAGTGGGATTGGTCGATATACATTAAGCTTATTAAAATTGATGGTATTGGACAAGTCACATGATTGGATACTTTATTCTCATCGCCCATTAAAACATGGAGAATGGAATAAAAATAATGTTACAGTGTGTACTTGGAATTTACCCCAATGGGCAAGAATTCCTAGGATGCTTTGGGCACAAAGCATATTACCTCTCATGGCCAAAAAAGATAAAGTTGATCTTTTTTGGTCACCCGCGCACCGTTTGCCCAGATTTCTTTCTAGCTCAATTAGTGGTGTTGTTACTATTCATGATTTAGTATGGAAATATGCTCCTGAAACCATGCGCCCTTTAAGTCAAAAACTTGATGCAAAATTAATGCCAGAGGCTATAAAAGCTGCTGATTGGGTTATTGCAGTATCTAAGTGGACTGCAAAGGATTTGATAGCTGAAGTACCTGAAGCCAAGACAAAAACAAGTGTTATTTACGAAGCTGGATCTTTAACGTGGGACCAACTTATCAGTAATGACAACGTAGATGAAAAATATTTATTATTTGTTGGTACATTAGAGCCTAGAAAAAACCTTCCACGTTTGCTAGAGGCCTACTCTTTACTCTCTTGTAATATTAAAGACAAATACTCCTTAATTATTGTGGGGGGGAAAGGTTGGGGTAAAGATAATATTGAAAGTATTATAAAACGGTTGGACATTGAAAAATATGTGAAACTCCTAGGGTACGTGTCTGAAAAGGAGTTAGATGTTACTTATAGAAAAGCCTCTTTATTAGTTATGCCATCTTTGTATGAGGGGTTTGGATTGCCATTAGTTGAAGCCATGAGTGTTGGAGTTCCTATCGTTACATCTAACATATCCTCCATGCCTGAAATTGTTGGGGATGCTGCATTATTAGCTGATCCATATAGCGTAGACTCAATTAGAGAAAGCATTGAAAAAGTACTAACTGATTCAAAGTTAAAGTCCTTACTATCAAGGGCAGGACTTAAACAATCAAAATACTTTTGTTGGGATAAAGCCGCAGAGGAGACTTTAAGAACATTTACAGAGGTACAATCAAAACGGAAAGGTAGTAATTCTTAATGCGAGTACTACATGTCACTCAAACTTATTATCCTGATACTAGAGGAGGAATCGAAGAAGTAATTAGGCAAATAGCTTTAAATACCAAGAAATTTGGTGTTGAGACAAGGGTATTTGCCTTAAGTAAAAAACCTATACCCACCATTATTGAAATAGACGGCGTAAAGATTTATCGCGCGCCATTAACAGCCAAGATTGCATCCTGTGGAATGTCTATTTCAGCATTAAAGCAATTTAAGAATTTGGTTGATTGGGCACAAGTTGTTAACTATCATTTTCCATGGCCGTTTATGGACCTATTACACTTGGTGAATAACTGCAATGCAAAAATAGTTGTAACATATCATTCAGATATTGTTCGTCAAAAAAGATTATTGCTACTATACAAACCTCTAATGAAGATTTTTCTTAATCAAGCTGACGTCATTGTAGCAACTTCAGTTAATTATGTTACATCAAGTAAAGTCCTTCAACAATATAAAGAAAAAGTAACAACAATTGAAATTGGCATAAGTAAGGAAAACTATCCTATACCCACAAAGCATGAATTAACAAATTTTAAAGATCTTATTGGCCAAGATTTTTTCCTATTTATAGGTACTCTGAGAGAATATAAAGGTTTAAAATTTTTATTAAATGCTTTAAAAGATACAAAGCTTAAATGTGTTATCGCAGGTTCTGGGCCAGAATTGAAGCGATTAAAAATTTTAGCAAAAGATCTAAAACTAAAAAATATTTTATTTTTAGGGAGAGTAAGTGAAACTGACAAAGTTTCCCTTATAAAACTTTGTCATGCAATAGTATTGCCATCATATTTAAGATCTGAAGCCTTTGGGGTTATTTTGCTTGAAGGTGCAATGTATAAAAAACCCCTTATCTCAACGGAATTAAACACAGGAACTAGTCACATAAATATTAATGGAGAGACAGGTTTAGTTGTTCCAGCAAGAGATAAAGGTTCATTGAGAGAATCAATGTTACTATTAAAAAATAATAAGAGATTGGCAAAAAAAATGGGTCAAGCTGCTTTCAAAAGATATAATAAATTTTTTAAAGGAAGATTAATGGGTAACAAATACACAAAAATTTACCAAGAGCTAATCAAATCATAAAATGTATGAATTTATTATAAAAATTTTTTTAATATTTATTTCTGTAGCTATATCAATAAAAATATTATCTAACTTTTCCGAAAAATTGAATCTAATTGACCTTCCAAATCATCGAAAGCAACATGAGGGAAATATACCGCTAATTGGAGGAATTGCAATGTTTGTGGGCTTTCTATTTGGTGCAATATTCCTAGCAAATGGATATATTCAAATTATCTCTCTATCATTGATTTCATTCATTATGCTGTCTATTGGTGCAATCGACGACAGGCATGAGGTTAATTTTTTTCCTAAATTATTTCTTCAAGTTTTAGTTGCAGTATTTGTAGTGTCAATTTTAGGAATAGAATTAAAATCATTTGGTAATCTATTCACCGATGATAATGTAACCTTAGGGAGCGCTTCATTACTTGTAACCACTCTTGCAATAGTAGGCGGTACTAATGCATTTAACGTAATGGACGGTATAGATGGACTTGCTTCTGGATTGGCGCTAATAGTTTTTTCATCAATACTTTTAATAGCCTATATTGGAAAGGTCCCCGATATTATTAATCTATCTTTGTTGTATTTGTTTATTTTAATACCTTTCTTATTTTTTAATTTATCATCACAAAATAAGGTTTTTATGGGGGATAGCGGTACATTATTTATTGGAATAGGAATTGTGTGGACATTAATTATTTGTTCTCAAGGTCAAGAGCCCCTAATTAGACCCGTGACAGCACTATGGCTTTATTCAGTTCCATTAGTCGATAGCATAGCAACAGTATTTATGCGTATTAAGAATCGTAAATCTCCCTTCCTACCAGACCGTACCCACATCCACCATCAGCTTAAAAGTCATTATCGCTATAGCAATAGAACAATTTTGTTACTCATTATAACTGTTTCATTATTAATGGCTATACTTGGGATATTAGGCGAAATTTACTTTGTACCGGAATGGCTCATGTTTCTTAATTTCATTTGTTTATCTTTTGGATATTTAATTTATTTAAATGTACTGAATAATTAAAATATTTAAAATTAAATTTTCTAAGCTATTACTTTTTATTGGATGAATATATTAGAATATCTTTTGTACACAAATATTTTATTTAAAATCATTCTTCAATACTAAAAAAACATATTTATAATTATTGAGAATAATTCTCATTTAATAATTTTTTATTTTTATTATTTATTATAAAACTTTATATACTTAGGATGGTAATTATGGATTGTGGATGTGGAAGAAGCCCAAATGGTAAATGTCTTGGTTGGCATGACCTTTCTGAAGAAGAATACCTAGAAAAGCTTAAGGAGTATGAAAAAAATCAAAAAGCCGAAGGTTAGTTTTTACAACGTTTAAGCTTCTAGAAAGCTTATTCAACTGTTACTGATTTTGCTAGGTTTCTTGGTTTATCCACATCCGTTCCTTTTCTTAAAGCAACATGATAAGCAAGCAATTGAACTGGAATAGTGTGGATAATAGGAGATAGAATTCCAGAATGTCTTGGAGCTCTTATAACTTTAATTCCTTTTGTCTCTACGAAATGGCTATCAGAATCAGCAAAAACAAATAATATACCTCCCCTTGCTTTTACTTCTTGCATATTAGATTTTACTTTTTCTAACAAGGCATCATTAGGGGCTATAACAACAACAGGCATATTTTTATCTACTAATGCTAATGGGCCATGTTTTAACTCACCTGCAGGATAAGCTTCTGCATGGATATATGATATTTCTTTTAATTTTAAAGATCCTTCTAAAGCGATTGGATAATGAATGCCACGACCTAAAAATAGCGCATTCTCTTTATTTGAGAAATATTTTGTCCATTGTTTAATCTGTGGCTCTAAATTTAAGGCTGTTTGAATACCACCAACAAGCCCTCTTAACTCATTTAGATATTTTGTTTCTATTTTTCTAGTAATAAGTTTTTTATTTTTAGCTAAGGTAATCGTTAAAATAAATAAGGATACGAGTTGTGTAGTAAAAGCTTTGGTCGAAGCAACACCAATTTCAATACCTGCTCGTGTATAAAAAGTTATCTTTGATGCTCTCGCTATAGCACTTTCTTGAACATTACATATCGCTAATGTTTTTTTATGCCCCATTTTCTTAGCATGTTTTAACGCTTCAATTGTATCTAAGGTTTCTCCTGACTGTGAGATGCTTATAACTAATTGATTTTTATTTGGGACTGTATTTCGATATCGATATTCACTTGAAATTTCTACAGAAGTTTGAATTTTTGCAACATCTTCTAGCCAATACTTTGCAGTAAGCCCAGCGTAATAACTTGTTCCTGCAGCAAGAATAAGAATGCTATTTACATCTTTGAATACATTTTTTGCATTTTTACCAAATAACTCACTATCAAATTTATTGTTATCTATAACTGCTTCGATTGTATCCCCAATTGCTCTGGGTTGTTCATAAATTTCTTTTTGCATGAAATGATCATGAGGGCCTAAATCCATAGACGATGTTTTAACCTTGCTATCATTAACTTTTCTTTTAGCTTTTTTTAAATTAGAGTCAAAGATTTCTATATTATTTTTGGTTAATTTTGCAAAATCTCCATCCTCTAAATAAATTACTTTTCTTGTAATAGCAATTAATGCACTTATATCAGATGCAGCAAAATGCTCATATTTTCCTTGACCAATTATCAATGGGCAGCCTAGGCGAGCACATATTATTTCATCTTTATTTTCAATAGAAATTACTGCAATGGCGTATGCACCTGTTAAATCTTTTGTGGCAAGTTGCGTTGACTTAAGTAAATTATTTTTCTTATGATAATGATCAATTAAGTGCGCAATTACTTCTGTATCTGTTTCAGACTCAAACTTATATCCTAGTTTCTTCAATCGAGCACATTGTTCTTCATGATTTTCAATAATGCCGTTATGAACTAAAGCAATTTTATTGTTTGAAATATGCGGATGAGCATTCTCTTCAGTAACTCCTCCATGCGTTGCCCACCTTGTGTGTCCAATTCCAATTAAACCTTCTAATTTTGTATTTTTAACTTTAGTTTTAATAGAATTGACTCTTCCGGTAGATCGAACTCTTCTAATTGATCCATTTAAGATTGCAACGCCAGCTGAATCATAACCTCTGTATTCAAGATGCTCTAAGCCTTCAATAAGTTTTGGTAAGACATTTTTATTTGATATGCCTGCGACAATTCCACACATATTTATTTCTTCTTTGGCCTTTCCCAGCTTGGGATGCTTGTTTGTTTTGATCTTGCGAGAGATAACTGATTTGCTGGAGTATCTTTAGTAATTGTTGAACCAGCTCCTATCGTTGAACCCGCACTTATTGTAAGTGGTGCAACCAATTGTGAATTTGAACCAATAAAAACATCATCTTCGATGATAGTTTTGTGCTTATTTACACCATCATAATTACATGTAATACAACCCGCACCAATATTTACATTTTCACCTACTTCACTATCACCGACATAGCTTAAATGATTTACTTTACTCCCTGACCCTACTATTGAATTTTTTATTTCGACAAAATTCCCAATATTTACATTATTCTTCGTCTTAGCACCAGGCCTTAATCTTGCGTAAGGACCTACATTATTATTCATACCAATTTCTGATGTATCAATATGCGAATAAGGTTTTATATTAGAGTTATCTAAAATATTACTGTCTTTAACGTGGGAATAAGCACCTACTTTTACATTATTTCCAAGCTTTACTTCACCTTCAAATATACAACCCACATCAATTTCAACATCCGACCCACAAACCAGCGATCCTCTTATTTCAGTTCGCGAGGGATCGATTATAGTTACCCCTTGCTCAAGCAACTTCTCATTCTTTTTTTGCTTCATTTTTTTTTCCATAGCAATTAATTCAGCTTTAGAGTTTATGCCTAAAATTGTACTTTCATTTTTCGCTTCATGAGTCACAATTTTAGTATTATCTTTTTTTGCTAAAGCTACTATATCAGTTAAATAATATTCTTTTTGAGAATTATTATTGGTGATTTGAGATAACCAATTATTTAACTTACTACTGTCAATACACATAATCCCTGTATTTATTTCTGTTATTTTTTTTTCTGTTATTGAGCAATCTTTCTCCTCTATGATTCCTTCAACCAAACCACCTGTCCTTTTAATTCTCCCGTATCCTTTGGGATTTCTTTTATCAAATGTGAGGATGCCCAAGCAATTTTCAGATACTTGTATTAATTTAGTTAAATCATTGATATTTATTAATGGTACATCTCCATAAAGAATTAAAGTTTGTGAGCCTTCCAAAAATGACGTGGTATATTTAACGGCATCACCTGTACCAAGTTGTTCTTTTTGGACAACCCAATTGATATCTTCTTTTGAAAATTCTTGCTCAATTAATTTAGATTTATAACCTACTACTACATTTATGTTAACTGGTTTTAAATTTTTGGCTGCCTTGATGACATATTGCAATAAAGGTTGATTTGATAATTCATGCAATACTTTTGGTTTCTCGGAAAACATTCTAGTACCTTTTCCAGCAGCTAAAATAACTACACTTAGTGTCATTTGTTTTCCTTTTTTAAAGAGTATAAACAAAAAAAACAGCCTATAGCTGCTTTTTTAATTTTACAATTTAATTATTATTTTTTTCTAAGCTTAGCAATGGCTTGAATTTGAGCAACTGCTTCTGCTAATTCTGCTTCAGCTAGAGCAAAATCAATATCACTACCTTTTTTACTTAATGATTCCTCAGCTGCTTTCTTTGCTGCCTTGGCTTTTGTTTCATCTAAGTCTTTTCCACGAATAGCAGTATCAGATAAGATAGTAATCTTGCCTGGTTGAACTTCTAAGATTCCACCTGAAATAAAAATCAAATCTTCATCTGATTTGTTAACCTTTTTTATGCGAACCGATCCTGCTTTCAATAATGTAATCATCGAAGCATGATTTGGGTATATTCCTACTTCGCCCATTTTTGCTGGAGCTACAACAAATTCAGCCTCTTCTGAGAGTATGGATTCTTCTGCGCTAACAACATCAATTTGAATTGTATTTGCCATTTGGTCCTTTATTTATGAAACTGTTTTTGCTTTTTCAACAGCCTCTTCAATGCTTCCAACCATGTAAAAAGCTTGCTCTGGAAGGTCGTCATATTCTCCATCCACAATCGCTTTAAAGCCTTTAATAGTATCTTTTAGAGACACATATTTACCAGGAGACCCCGTAAATACTTCCGCTACATGGAAAGGCTGTGATAAGAATCTTTGAATTTTTCTGGCACGCCCCACCGCTAACTTATCTTCAGGTGCTAGCTCGTCCATCCCTAAAATTGCAATAATATCTCTTAGTTCTTTATACTTTTGTAAAGTTGATTGGACCGCTCTAGCAACTGCATAATGTTCCTCACCAACAACTTGAGGGTCTAATTGTCTTGATGTTGAATCTAGGGGATCTACAGCTGGATAAATGCCCAACGAGGCAATATCTCTTGATAGAACAACTGTTGAATCCAAATGTTGGAAAGTAGTAGCAGGGGATGGATCTGTTAAATCATCAGCAGGGACATAAACTGCCTGAATCGATGTAATAGAACCAGTTTTTGTTGATGTAATTCTTTCTTGAAGTTTACCCATCTCATCAGCAAGTGTTGGTTGATAGCCAACAGCCGAGGGCATACGACCTAATAATGCAGAAACTTCTGTTCCTGCCAATGTGTAACGATAAATATTATCAACAAAAAATAAAACATCTCTTCCTTCATCACGAAATTTTTCTGCCATTGTAAGACCTGACAGTGCAACTCTTAGTCGGTTACCAGGAGGCTCATTCATCTGACCAAACACCATGGCAACTTTTGACTCTTTCATATTTTCTAACTGAATTACTCCAGCCTCTGCCATCTCGTGATAGAAGTCATTTCCCTCTCGTGTTCTTTCACCAACACCAGCAAAAACTGATAGGCCAGAATGTTGTTTAGCAATATTATTAATAAGCTCAAGCATATTAACTGTTTTACCAACGCCAGCACCACCAAACAAGCCAACTTTTCCTCCTTTTGCAAAAGGACACATTAAGTCAATCACTTTAATACCTGTTTCTAATAACTCAATAGATGGTGATAGATCATTAAATTCGGGTGCTTTTTGATGGATAGACCTAAATTCTTTTGAATCAATTTTACCCACCTCATCAATTGGTCTACCTAAAACATCCATAATTCTACCTAAAGTACCTTCACCGACTGGAACTTGAATCGGTGCTCCTGTAGAAGCAAATTGAGTACCTCTAGATAAGCCATCAGATGAACCCATCGCAATAGTTCTAACAACTCCGTCACCAAGTTGTTGCTGCACTTCTAAAGTTAAACCTGTTTCCGCTGTGGAGTCTTTGTCATCAATCATTAATGCATCATAAACTTTAGGAAGTTGGTCTCGTGGAAACTCCACATCAACAACAGCCCCGATACATTGAACTACTTTTCCGATTTGTTTGGTACTCATTTAATTTATCCTTACTTTATTTAATTTAAAGTTAATTTAAAATTTAAGATACAGCTGCTGCACCGCCAACTATCTCTGATATTTCTTTAGTAATTGCTGCCTGTCTTGCTTTGTTATAAACCAATGTCAATTCATCAATAACATTTCCTGCATTATCTGATGCTGCCTTCATGGCAACCATTCTTGATGATTGTTCTGAAGCCATATTCTCTGCCACCCCATGATAAATAAGTGTTTCTATATATCTTGATAACAATGCATCTATTACTAAAGTCGCATCGGGCTCATAAATATAGTCCCATGTGCTATCCGGAGTTTCACTTTTATCGCCTGAAAGTGGAAGTAACTGTTCCATATTAGGTTCTTGCTTCATGGTATTAATAAATTTTGTATAACAAATATGCAACTGATCTATCTCTCCATTTACATATCCATCAAGCATGACTTTAATTGCTCCTAAGAGGTCCTCCATATGTGGAGTATCTCCCATTCCAGAAACTTGGGATTTTATATTTGCGCCTACCCGCCCCATAAAACTAATTGCTTTTGTGCCTATAGCAGAAACCTGTACTTTCTTTCCTTGTTTTTCCCAGTCTTTAATTTGAGAGATAGAAGATCTTAAGACATTTGTATTAAGACCTCCGCAAAGACCTTTATCAGAAGTAACAACGATAAGACCTATGTTCTTAATATTGTCTCTTTCGATAATAAAAGGATGTTTATATTCTGACTGTGCATGAGATAAGTGAGCAGCAACAGACCTAATTTTTTCCGCATAGGGTCTAGCTGCTGTCATTCTATCCTGTGCTTTACGCATTTTAGAAGCAGCTACCATCTCCATCGCTTTAGTGATTTTCCGTGTATTTTCTACACTTTTAATCTTTGTCCGTATTTCCTTACTTCCTGCCATTTAAAATCCTATTTTTAATAAGTATTTGTCGCTTTAAAATCTTCGATTGCTTTTATTGCTTTCTTCTCACTATCTTCACTCAATGATAATGTGGACTCAATGTCATCTATTACCTTTTTATATTTTGAGGACATGAAACCATGTAGGGCACTTTCAAATGATAAAACTTTTTCAGTAGGAACATCGTCAAGATAGCCATTATTAGCAGCCAATAAAGTTATAGCCATATTAGATACAGATAAAGGAGCATATTGTGCTTGTTTCATAAGCTCTGTAAACATTCGGCCTCTATCTAATTGTTTTCTTGTCGCTTCGTCGAGATCTGATGCAAATTGAGCAAATGCAGCCAATTCTCTATATTGAGCTAAGGCTAATCGTACCCCTCCACCAAGTTTTTTAATTACTTTAGTTTGTGCTGCTCCACCAACTCGAGACACTGAAATACCGGCGTTTATTGCTGGTCGTATTCCCGCATTAAATAAATCACTTTCTAAGAAAATTTGACCGTCTGTAATAGAAATTACATTTGTTGGAACAAAAGCTGATACGTCACCTGCC
This sequence comes from Methylophilales bacterium, assembly GCA_019823025.1. Taxonomy (NCBI): domain Bacteria; kingdom Pseudomonadati; phylum Pseudomonadota; class Betaproteobacteria; order Nitrosomonadales; species Methylophilales bacterium. Next base: position 856,673 of record CP081940.1, read on the forward strand.
GCAGTTTCAATGACAGGTAGGGCAGTTAATGATCCTGTTTTATCCTTAACCTTTCCTTTTGTAAATTTGTTTACATATTCAGCATTTACTCGAGCCGCTCTTTCTAATAATCTAGAATGAATGTAGAAAACATCACCAGGATAAGCTTCTCGTCCTGGAGGACGTCGGAGTAATAGCGAAATTTGACGATAAGCAATTGCTTGTTTTGTAAGATCATCATAAACAATTAATGCGTCTTCTCCTCGATCCCTATAAAACTCGCCCATTGTACAACCAGCATAAGGGGCTAAGAATTGAAGAGCTGCAGAATCAGATGCAGATGCACTTACAACTGTTGTATATTCCATTGCACCATTTTCTTCTAATTTTTTAACGACATTCATAATCGTTGAGGCTTTTTGACCAATAGCCACATAGACACATTTCATATCCTGGCCTTTTTGATTAATAATTGCGTCAACTGCTACTGCAGTTTTACCTGTCTGTCTGTCTCCAATAATTAACTCTCTTTGACCTCTCCCAATTGGTACCATTGAATCAACCGATTTAAGACCTGTCTGAACAGGCTGAGAAACTGATTGTCTATCAATAACACCTGGCGCAACTTTTTCTAATTTATCAGAAAATTTAGTTTTTATCGGACCCTTGCCATCAATCGGAACTCCAAGTGCATCAACAACGCGTCCTAAAAGCTCTGGGCCCACTGGCACTTCCAGGATTTTACCTGTACATTTACAGATATCGCCTTCAGTAATATGTTCATAATCACCCAAAACAACTGCACCAACCGAGTCTCTTTCTAAGTTTAAAGCTAGCCCAAATGTATTACCGGGAAATTCTATCATTTCACCTGACATTACATTCGACAGTCCATGTATCCGAACAATACCGTCTGTAACTGAAACAACTGTTCCCTGCGTTCTGGCTTCAGAACTTGTAGAGAAATCTTTTATTCTGTTTTTAATTAGTTCACTTATTTCTGATGTTGATAACTGCATTAAATATCTCCTAATTTTAAGCTTTTAATGTATAAGCTAAATTATCTAATTGTCCACGAACTGATGCATCAATGACGGTATCACCAACTATAATCTTGGTGCCACCAATAATGCTCTTGTTTATTTCTACCTTGCCTTCTATTTTTTTATTAAACCTTTTTTCTAAACTTTTAATTAAATCATCAACTGTTTTTTTACTTGGCTCTTCAGCCATTATTATGTGTGCCTCAACAACACCTTCATCTGCATCTTTGAGTTCTTCAAAAAATGATGCAATTTCTGGTAAAACTAATAAACGTTTATTTTCAATTAGTAATTTAATAAAGTTTTCAACACTTTTATCAATCTTATCTTTACATATTTTTAGAATGACTTTTTCTCTATCAGAATCTAAAACTTTAGAATCTGCTATGAAATCTTTTATTTGACTATCTGAAACTACATTACTGAGCAAGCTCAACATATTTGACCAATCAGATAAACTTTTATTCTCTTTGGCCAAATTAAAAATGGCAGTTGCATAAGGTCTAGCGATTGTTGAAATTTCAGCCATAGTAGCTTATAGATCCTTTGCTAATTTAGATAACATATCTGCATGCGCTTTTTTATCAATTTCTTTACTTAAAATTTTCTCGGCGCCTGCAATTGCCAAAGTAGATACTTGTGTCCTAAGATCTTCTTTTGCCCTATTAATTTCTTGATCAATTTCAGATTTAGCACTTGTTATAATTCTATCTCCTTCTTCTTTTGCAACTTTTTTTGCTGACTCAACAATTTCTGAAGCTCTTTTTTCTGCTTGGCTTACAATTTCCGCTCCTTTTTGTTTTACTTCATTAAGGCTTTCGGCATTTTTTTTTGCCGCAACTTCCAAAGAAAGCTTTCCTTCTTGAGCAGCAGCTAAACCATCAGCAATTTCCTTTTGTCTTTTTTCAATTGCATTGAGTAGCGGAGGCCAAACAAATTTAATTGTGAACCAAATTAAAATTGCAAAGGCTATTGCTTGAGCAATTAATGTAAAATTAAGATTCATCTTTTCCTCGTCTGATTAAAAATTCTATATATTAAATTATTAAGCAACTACAGCTAATAATGGATTTGCAAAAGCAAACATCATTGCTAAGCCAACGCCAATAATAAATGAAGCATCAATCAACCCTAATAACAAGAAAACCTTAACTTGAAGTTGGGGGATCATTTCAGGTTGTCTAGCAGCGCCTTCCAGAAAACTTGCGCACATGATACCAATACCTATACATGCCCCTGCAGCACCCAAACCAATAATAAGACCAATACCAATACCTGTATATGCTTGTATTAAAGCTAAAAATTCAACTGATTCCATAATTTACTTCCTTTAAAAGTTAAAAAAATTAATGCCCTTCTTGAGCCATTGCTAAATAAACTACTGTTAGCATCATAAAAATATATGCCTGTAGAACTACTATTAGTATATGAAATATCGCCCAGCCTGCTCCTAGGATAGAGCTAAAAAATATTCCAGAGACTCCTGTAGCCGCCCACAATCCTAAAAGCAAAAATATAACTTCGCCGGCATACATGTTACCAAATAATCGAAGCGAATGAGAAAGTGGTTTTGAAACATATTCAATTAAATTAAATAGAAAGTTTGCTGGCCATACCCAGATTTTAGAACCAAACGGCTCACAAAAAAATTCATGAAGCCAGCCCCCTAAACCTTTAGCTTTAATTCCAAAAAATATCATTAAGAACCATACCCCCAATGCTAATCCAAATGTTGTATTAACATCTGATGTTGGAACATGTTTCCATTCATGCAATCCGAGAAAACCATAAAATTTTGACATAACATCAATAGGTAAGAAATCCATCGCATTCATCATTAAAACCCACAAAAATACAGTGAGTGCTGCGGGGGCAACAAACGTGTGACGATTACCATGAAAAATTGCCGAAACTTGACTGTCAATAAAGCTAAAAATTAACTCTACAAAAGCTTGCGTTTTTGTTGGAACTGCTGAGGTCGCTTTACGAGCAACTAACCAAATCAAACCTATAGAAAAAAGACCAATAATAATTGCCATTACCACAGAATCAAGGTGAAGAATCATTAGATCATGGTCACTTAATGCATAGGTGTTGTTGGTTAAGTGATGGCTAATATAATCAGCTGGAGTGTTGTATGCGCTATCTGCCAATTTAGTTTATATGTCCCTTATTTAATGTCTACTTTTGATATTGCTATACCAGAAAAAATTGCTGCTATTGCTAAACCTAATATTATAAAAATTGGTACTATGGCTGTAATAAAAATAAATATGCCTGCCAAAGAAACAACTATGGTTAAAATTTTAACCAATTCACCTTTTAGAGCATCTGTAACTACTTTTGATGCAGCAACAGTGCCTTTAGCTTTATAAGCTATTGGGGCTGAAAATATTATGCCTAAGGTTACACACATTGCTCCCAATACAACCGAAATTGCCGCTGTAAAGCCTGCTATAAAAAACACAATTAAAGCTACCACTAGAACAATGATGTGAAGCTTTTTCATCATATCAAATAATTCTGATGGAATACTTTTTAGCAAAGCCATATTATGTTATTAACATTTTGATTTAGTTAAAATAAAGCTTAACGAAATAAACCTTTAAATTGTAATTGCTTTATTACTTAAATACCAAAGCTCGCAATTTTCCCTTTATTTTACTAATTCGTCAAGTTTTCTAACCCAATTATTTTAACTTGGCAATAATTCTTTCCAGCTCATCTAAATTTGAATACTTAAAATTGATTGACCCTTTACCAGATTGTCTATGGCTTATTGATATATTAATTCCAAATATGTCGGATAGCTCATTTTCCAAACGTTTAATATCATGATCTTTTGATTGCTTTGAAGTTTTTTTTGTTACTCCTTTTGAAACTTCTTTTTCAACTTCTCTGACGGTAAGTTTCTGGTTAACTATTTTTTGACACATCATCGCTTGATCTATTGGGCTTAAAGAAAGGATTGCCCTAGCGTGACCCATTTCTATTTTATTCGTCTCTAATGCATTTTGTGCATGTTCACACAAGCTTAACAATCTTAAAGTATTAGATACGGCAGCTCTAGATTTTCCCACTGCTTCAGCAGCAGCTTCATGTGTAATATTAAATTCATCAATCAAACGCTTTATACCTCTTGCCTCTTCAATAACATTCAAATCTTCACGTTGAATATTTTCAATTAAAGCCATAGCTAATGCTGTTGAATCAGATATATCTTTGACAACAACTGGGACCTCATCAAGTTTTGCAATTCTAGCTGCTTGCCATCTTCTCTCACCCGCTATAATTTCGTACTGATTATTGGACGTCATCCTCACAAGAATTGGTTGGATAATACCTTGGGCTTTTATTGATTCAGCGAGTTCTTTCAATGAGTCTTGATTAAAATTTTTCCTTGGCTGAAACTTTCCGGGTATTAGCTGGTTTAATGGCATTACGTTTGTTGTCTCTATTTTACTTGATACATTATCGCCATCATTGCTAAGCAATGCATCTAACCCTCTACCTAACCCTCTATTTTTCATTATAGTTTTCCTTTTAATATTTCTTCAGCTAAAGCTAAATATGCCTTAGCACCTTTAGATGATCTGTCATAGAACATAGCAGCTTTACCATGACTTGGAGCCTCAGCCAATCTTACATTTCTTGGAATGATAGTTTTATAAACTTTTGAACCAAAGTGCGAGGACAGTTCATCAGATACTTGCTGTGCAAGCGTATTTCTTTTATCAAATAATGTCCTTAATAACCCTTCTATTTCTATAGTGGGGTTCAATTGTTTTTTTACTCGCTTAATTGTGCCCACTAAATCTGACAGCCCTTCTAATGCATAATATTCACATTGCATGGGAATCAGGACAGCCGTTGCCGCAACTAACGCGTTAATAGTTAGTAAATTTAGTGTTGGGGGGCAATCAATTAAAATAAAATCGTAGGTTTTTTTTAATGTGCCAATTGCATTTTTTAGCATATATTCTCTGTTATCAATACCGACTAAATCTATCTCTGCACCAGCTAAATCTTGATTAGCTGGTGAGATATCAAACAAACTTTCTTTGGAGTGCAGAATCGTTCCATCTAAGGAAACCTCGCCTATTAGGACATCGTATATGGAGTTTTGGATCTGGCTTTTATTTATTCCCCCACCTGACGTTGCGTTACCCTGTGGATCGAGGTCAATTAACAATACCTTTTTATTCATGCTAACAAGGGATGCGGCTAAGTTTACTGTTGTTGTGGTTTTACCTACACCGCCTTTTTGATTTGATATTGCTATTATTTTCACGAGCTTGATACCTTAACTAAATATCTTTCAGCCTGTAAAAATGGGATATCAAGTTTTTCTAAGACCCAAGGATCATTGATATTAATCATCTCATCATCCAAAATCTTTTTACTTTTCATGCCATACCAAACTCCTTTACTTTTTATAAGGTGTTTTGTAGATTTTATAAAAACCTCCATGTTTGAAAAAGCTCTAGATATAATGCCATCATATTTTTCTTCAGAGGTTAATAATTCCACTCTTTCATGGTATGTCTCAATATTTTTAATTTCTAATTCGGCAATAATCCTTTTAATGAAAGTGATTTTTTTACCAACTTTATCTATCAAACTTACCTTAATATCTGGATTTACAATGGCAATGACTATTCCTGGTAAACCTGCACCTGTTCCAACATCTAACAGTCTTGAAGACTTAATAAAAGGAATAACCGCGAGACAATCTAAAAAATGATGTGTCACAATTTCTGTATTTTCAACTGAAGTTAAGTTAACATAATTATTCCATTTCATTAATAATTCTTTATAAATCAATAGTTTACTAATAATTTGAGGGATATTTTCAAAGCCTAATTTTTGCATTCCTTTTTCTAATTGTGCTTTATCATCAAGCAATTTTTTCTTTCCTCTTAATTGTTAGCTTATCTCTATTTTTTTTAATAAAAACTAATAAGATTGATATTGCTGAAGGTGTTATGCCAGATATCCTTGATGCCTGGTCAACTGATTCTGGTCGATGTAAATTTAGAAGTTGTCTAACCTCAGTGCTGATGCCGTGAATTTCATCAAATTTAATATCCTCTGGTATAAGTACGTTGAGTTGCCCTTTAATTCTGGCGATTTCCTCTTTTTGTCTCATGATATATCCAGAATATTTTGCTAAGATATCAATTTGATCTGCCGCATCCCGCCTTATGTTGTTATCTTCATTGAGTGATTCCATGAGATCATCGTATTTTAAATTCGGCCTTTTCAATAGATCAAATGCTTTGTATTCTTTATCGAGGTGATGACCAAACATTTTTATTTGATCATCTTTTTTTAAATCATTTGGCTTTACAACTAATTTCTTTAGTCTTTTTTCTTCATTGTTAATGATAGCCTGCTTCTCAGAGAAGTTCTGCCATTGATTATCACATACCAAGCCAACTTCTTTTGCTTTTTGTGTCAACCTTTCATCAGCGTTATCTTCTCTTAATAAAAGACGGTATTCAGCCCTGCTTGTAAACATTCTGTAAGGTTCTGTGACACCCCTTGTTATTAAGTCGTCTATCATAACGCCGATATAAGATTCTTCTCTTGATGGCGTCCAATATTTTTTGCCATCTACCCTCAAAGCCGCATTCATACCTGCTATTAGTCCTTGGGCTGCTGCCTCCTCATAGCCTGTAGTCCCATTAATTTGTCCAGCAAAAAATAAACCTTTAATATCTTTTGTCTCTAAGCTCATTTTTAGGGCGCGTGGATCGTAATAATCATACTCAATGGCATAACCCGGTCTTAAAATATGTGCATTTTCTAATCCTTTGATAGATCTTACTAAATCTATCTGGACATCAAAAGGAAGGCTTGTAGATATGCCGTTAGGGTATATTTCATTCGTTGTTAACCCTTCTGGCTCTATAAATATCTGATGAGAATCTTTATCAGCAAATCGATGAATTTTATCTTCAATTGATGGGCAATACCTTGGACCTATTCCCTCAATAACCCCGGTATACATCGGAGATCTATCAATTCCACTCTTTATAATATCGTGTGTTTTATTATTTGTATGGGTGATCCAACAAGAGATTTGTTCAGGATGTTCAATTTTTGGCGTGATAAAAGAAAAATGAGGAGTGGGACTATCTCCAGGCTGCTCTATCATTTTTGATTTATCTATAGTTTTACCATCAATTCTTGGTGGTGTCCCGGTTTTTAATCTTCCTACTGGAAGATTTAATTCTTTAAGTTTGGCTGCTAACTTTGTTGAAGATGGGTCACCTGCTCTACCTGCATTATAATTTTCTAAACCGACATGAATTAAACCCCCCAAAAAGGTACCGGCAGTTAAAACTACGTTTTTTGCGAAAAACTTCAGGCCCATCTGGGTTTCAACGCCCTTAATTTCTTGATTTTTTAAAATTACATCATCGACTGATTGTTGAAAAATCCATAAATTATCTTGATTCTCTAAACTTTTCCTTACATATGATTTATATAGTAACCGGTCTGATTGAGCTCTTGTAGCTCTAACTGCTGGTCCCTTACTTGAATTAAGTGTTCTAAACTGGATACCTGCATAATCTGCAGCTCGACCCATGATGCCTCCCATTGCATCAATCTCTTTGACTAAATGTCCTTTACCAATGCCTCCAATTGACGGATTGCATGACATTTGGCCAAGTGTTTCAATATTATGAGTTAACAAGAGGGTTTTTTTGCCCAGACGTGCAGATGCCAGCGATGCTTCAGTACCAGCATGACCGCCACCGATTACAATCACGTCAAAGTTATTAGGAAAATCCATATTTTTTTATTAAATTTTTTAGGGTTTAATTTTACTGGATTTAATTGGATATTGATATGTCGATGTTTCACGTGAAACCATTATCTCTTCTTTTTTTAAATTGTTTCACGTGAAACCTACTTACCTATACAGAATTGTCCAAATATATTGCCTAACAGGTCATCGGATGAAAATTCACCAGTAATTTTGCTTAAGGATTTTTGAGCGATCATCAGCTCCTCTGCTACCAGCTCGGGTGATTGGAGGTTTAAGAGAGCTTTTGTTAAGGCGCTTTTTACATTTTCTAGCGCTTCTATATGCCTTGTTCTTGCCATAAATAAATCTTCTTTATTGCTTGAAAGCTCATCTCTATGGACAACTTTGAGGATTTCTTTTTCAACTAACTCTATACCATTTCCTTTTTTAGCTGATACAAATATCTCTGTTACATTGTTCTGCTCATCAACTCTAGATTGTTGTTTTAGTAAGTCTATTTTATTTCTTATAATAATTATTACGTTGTCCTTCGGTAGCTCTTTTTTTAATTTATTTTCATAATTAAAATTATTATCTGTAACATCAACAATTATTAATGTGATATCAGCTTCTTTAATTGCTTCCCAGGTTTTTTGAATCCCTAGCTTCTCGACAATATCCGCGGTTTCTCTTAAACCTGCAGTGTCAGTTAAGTGAATTGGGATACCTTGAATATTAATATCACTTTTTATTAGATCTCTCGTAGTGCCTGGAATTTCTGTCACAATTGCCTTACTTTCTTTTGCTAGTTGATTCAATAAGCTTGATTTACCTACATTAGGCTGCCCTATTAAAGCTACCTTTAACCCATCTCTTAGTAATTGGCCATGACGAGCAACGTTTAGAATTTCACTCACATTTTTTTCTATATTTTTCAACTTTTCATCTACTTTGCCTTGATCAATAAAGTTAATATCTTCTTCAGGGAAATCTAGGCAAGCTTCAACAAATATTCTTAGCTCAGTAAGATTTTTAAGTAAGTTGTTGATTTTATTAGAAAAAACTCCACGTAAAGAATTTATAGCGCTTTTAGCGGCTGCTTCCGTAGATGCATTAATAAGGTCAGCAACAGACTCTGCTTGAGAGAGATCCAATTTATTATTTAAGAAGGCTCTTTTAGTGAATTCACCAGGTTCGGCCAAAATTGCACCAAAAGATAAACAGGCATTTAAGATTAAATTTAGAACCATAACGCCACCATGGCCTTGAAATTCAACGATATCTTCACCCGTAAAAGAACTAGGAGATGGAAAATATATAACAATGCCCTGATCTAAGGTGACATTTTTTTTATCTTTAAAAGAGGTGAATTCTACCTTTCGAGGAGATAGGTCAGCTGTACATATATTTTTTGCAATTTCGAGTGCACGTTTACCAGAAACTCGAACTACGCCAATGCCACCGACACCTTTTGCTGTTGATATTGCAGCAATTGTAGTGCTTTCGTTAAGCATGGCCTTTCTTTTTCAATGCCGCCGCATGTATTTTTCTGTTGATATGCCATTGTTGCACCATGGAGAGTAAATTATTTACAAGCCAATATAAAACTAGACCTGCTGGGAAAAAGAAAAAGAATATGCTAAATATTATTGGCATCATCATCATTAATCTTGCCTGCATTGGGTCTGTAGGCTTTGGATTTAACTTTGTTTGAACAAACATAGAAGCTGCCATTAAAATTGGCAACAAATAGTAAGGGTCTTTTGAAGATAAATCTGAAATATACAAAAACGGTGCATTTCTCAATTCAACCGAACCCAACAACACCCAATATAGAGCAATAAATACTGGAATTTGAACTAGAATAGGTAAACACCCTCCCAGAGGATTAATTTTTTCAGCTTTATATAATTCCATCATTGCCTTTTGCATTTTTTGCTTATCATCACCAAATTTTTCTTTCATACTTTGAAGACGAGGAGCAAGTTCACGCATCTGTGCCATAGATTTGTAACTAGCTGCCGATAATGGATAAAATAAAAGCTTAATTAGTACAGTAAGCAATATGATTGAGACTCCCCAGTTCACGACAACCTTTTGAATGCCAGATAATACGGAAAATAGTGGCGCTGCTAGTATTGTCAGCCAACCATAATCAACCGTAAGTTCCATTCCAGGCGCTGCTTTTTCTAACAATTCTTTAGCTTGAGGTCCACTATATAACGTGGCATTAAATGATAATGATTCTCCAGGTAAGATTTCTGAAAGCCCTGTTTTTAAACCAGAGGCATAAGTATTGGATGTCACTTCTTTAGAAAAAAATTCTCTCTTTGCTTTTGAAGAAATGATCCATGATGATGCAAAGTATCTTTGAATTATGCCAATCCACCCATTGTTAGCGTTTAATGTAAATGGAGCGCTTTCTACATCACCAAAACTAACCTTTTGAAAATTCTCAGTATCAGTATAGTAAGCCGTGCCAGTGTAAGTTGGCATAAAAGTGGAACCCTGATTTGATTCTCCATCATGAATAAACTGATAATAAGCGGTGGGAGTAATATTACTTTGAGATTTATTCATAATTTCAAAGGTCGTATCAATTTCGTATGAATCTGCCCTAAATGTGTAAACCTTCTTCACAAGAAAATCGTCATTTTCAAAGATTAATGGGACCTGCAGGTCTCTCCCCTCCATTTTGTAGTTATTAACAGGGGATTCATAAATAGACCTGTGCGTCGGTAGAGATTTTCCCAACAAGCCTGATTGAGCTATATATAAAAGTGGGTCCGTAGCATCGCTCATTAACTGATAAGAATCATTAGAATTTTTGTCCTTATATTTTTTTAAATATAAATTTCTAATATCTCCACCCTCTTTACTAATAGAAACTTTGTACATATCAGTTTCAACTTGTACATAGTTTGTTTTATCTAAACTAAAGCCTGTTGAAATCTCTTTGTTTTTTATGTCACTTGGTAATGATTTATCTGCAACTACATTTGTATCATTACTATTGTCTTCATTTGGTTTGTCTGGTTGAGGTCCAAAGAAAGCCAGTATTAAAAATGATAAAACAACGAATATAATTAGATTTTTAGTTTCCATATTTACCTCAAGTATTATTTTGGTTCGGGGTCATAACCACCTTTACAAAATGGATGACACCTTGAAATTCTTTTGAAAGCAAACCATGAGCCCTTAAGGATTCCGTGATTTTTTAAAACCTCAATTGTATATTCTGAGCATGTAGGAGTAAACCTACATCTAGGCAAAATAAATGAGCTAATGCACGCCTGGTAAAATCTTATTAATAAAATAATAATTTTTCTCATTTTTTTAGTGAGGTAACTTTAAAAAAAGGGAATCTACCTGTGCTTTAAGCGAATGAAAATCATCTTTGTAAAAAGTTTTTTTAATGCTGACAATAAAATCAAAAGAATAATGATGGTTTGATTTAAAAATACTCTTGAAGATTTCCCTTAGCGATCTCCTCATATAATTTCGTTTAACGGCAAGCTTTTCAATTCTTTTTGGAACAACAAATCCCAATCTATTTTTACCCATCTCATTAGGACGGTAGTAAAGAAACAAGTTTTCTGAGGATAACCTTTTTTTATGATTAAATACCGCTGTAAATTCATCTGAATTTACTAGTTTCATGATGGTAATTATAATCCTAAGCGAGCCCTTCCTTTAGCTCGACGTGATGCTATTACAGAACGACCGCCACGAGTCTTCATTCGCACCAAAAATCCATGAGTTCTTGCACGCTTTATTTTTGATGGTTGATAAGTGCGTTTCATTTTAACTCCTAATTACTTACAATAATTTTTGAATCAGAACATTACGTCATGTAGTGTATTTTGTCAACGAAATGTACCTTAAATAGATTAAAAAAGGTTGTGGATAACTTTTAGAATTTAAGATAACATCAGTGTAAATATTTGAACAAATTTGTTGGTTTAGAAACAATAGAAATAATGGATGATTTATAGAGAATGATGGAAGAGACTGAATTTTGGGAGTTATGTCTTGATAAGTTTTCAAAGAAACTTACCAACCAACAAATTAATACGTGGATAAAGCCCCTTTCGTTCAAAGCTAGTAAAAATCAATCTACTATACATGCTCCCAATCAATTTGTTCTTGAATGGGTAAAAGATAGATTCGATAAAGAAATATCACTTCTGGCTAAAGAATATTTAAATACTGAAAATATAGAATATTTAGTAACCAAAAAAGGTAAGAAAAAAGACCCCTTACTTCAAGCACCGCCCCCAAACAAAATTCCAAAAAAGAGTCCCTCAAATACAACAATAAACGGACTCAGTAAAAGCTTTGATTTTAATAATTTTATAACAGGAAAAGCAAACCAACTGGCCACTGCTGCTGGTAAACAGGTTGCTGAGAATCCTGGAGAAACTTATAACCCACTTTTTATATATGGAGGCGTTGGGCTTGGCAAAACCCATTTGATGCATGCAATTGGCAACCACGTTAAGCTATTAAAACCTGATTCAAAGATTAAATATTTACATGCTGAAAGGTATGTGCATGCTGTTGTAAAAGCATATGAAAATAAATCGTTTGATAGCTTTAAGAAAACCTTCCACAATTTAGATCTGCTACTCATTGACGATATTCAATTTATTGCAAAGAAAAATAGAACTCAAGAAGAATTCTTTTATGCATTTAATCATTTAATTGAAAATAAAAAACAAATAATTATTACTTGTGACTCTTATCCTAAAGAAATAATCGGTGTTGATGACAGACTAAGAACAAGATTTAGTTGGGGATTAACAGTCTCTATTGACCCCCCCGAACTTGAAATGAGGGTTGCCATTCTTTTAAAGAAAGCAGAACAAAATAAAATTGATTTACCTGAAGACGTAGCATTCTTTGTGGCCAAACAGATTCGGTCAAATGTAAGAGAGTTAGAGGGAGCATTGAACCGCATAGTCGCTATGTCAAACTTTATGAATGTACCTATTAATACAAACCTAGCCAAAGAATCATTAAAGGACTTAATTGCTGTTCGAGGTAGACAAGTGAGTGTAGAAAATATACAGAAGACTGTAGCAGAATTTTATAAAATAAAGATTAGCGACATATTAAGTAAAAAAAGATCTAGAAATTTTTCACGCCCTAGACAAATAGCTATGACACTTACAAGAGAGCTTACTAATTTAAGTTTTCCTGACATTGGCGCTGCTTATGGTGGGAGGCACCACACAACAATTATGCACGCATGTGAAGAAATTGAAGCATTAAGACTTAAAGACCAAAACATTAGTCAAGACTTAGGTTTTTTAACGCAAGTATTGCGCGGTTAAAAATGATAAACTGTGGATTGGTTGTGAATAATATTAGAGTTAACAAAAACTCAACGTTGGTTTTATTTTAATGCACAATTTGTTCACAATTAAAACTATTGTAAATCATAGGTTTTATAACACCTTAAGTAAATGATTTATAGAGGTTATATTAAGTTTATTTTGTAAAACCGTCCTATTATTATTATTATTATTAATAAATATATAAAGAAAATATTATGAATATAGAAATAGATAGAGATACTCTTTTAGATCCCTTAAGTAATGTTGCAGGAATTGTTGAAAGAAAATTAAGCCTTCCTATTTTATCAAATATCCTACTTGAAGGATCTCAAGGCAATTTAAGATTTACAGCCACAGACTTAGAAATGCAAATTTCTCTTTCTGTTGAGACAAAACTTGAAGATTCTTTTGAAACAACTATTTCAGCAAGAAAGATTCTTGATATTACGAGAGCGTTACCGGAAAAATCTAAATTAAATATCCAAATAAACGATACAACAGTTTTGGTAAAGGCGCTAAAGAGTAAATTTAATCTTCAAACACTAGCTGCCCAAGATTATCCTGTTATGAAAAAGGATGAAGAAGATAATACTTTTGTTAAGCTTAAACAAAAAGATTTTAAAGCCATCTTAAAGCAAGTTGATTTTTCTATGGCTCAACAGGACATAAGATATTATTTGAATGGATTGTTATTTGAGGTGGACAACCAAAAATTAAATATTGTGGGTACTGATGGTCATCGATTAAGCTTTACCTCAATTAAACTTCAGAAAGATTTTGGCAAAATTCAAACCATCATCCCAAGAAAAACAATTTTGGAACTAGTAAAACTATTAGGTGATGGAGATGATGATATAGAAATTAATATTAGCAAAACCCAAGCTCATTTTCATTTTAACAACATAGACTTAATTACCAAAGTAATCGATGGTAAATTCCCTGACTACTCTAGAGTGATTCCAGTTGGGCATCCAAATATTTTTGAGATAGACCGACAAACCCTTTTAACTGCCATGCAAAGAGCTTCTATTTTATCAAATGAAAAATATAGAGGTATAAGGGTTGTGATAACAAAAAATAATTTAAAAATGATTAGCACCAACAGTGAACAGGAGCAGGCAGAAGAAGAAATGGAAATAAAGTATCAAGGTGAAGATATTGATGTTGGTTTTAATGTTACTTACCTAATAGATGTATTGAACAACATTCAATACGATAAACTAAATTTTGCCTTTAAAGATTCATCAAGTAGTTGTTTAGTAACCATCCCAAATAATGAAGATTATAAGTATGTAGTAATGCCAATGAGAATATAAAGGATCAATAGATGCCCGCAGATAATGATAACGTAGACTATGATTCAAGTAGTATTAAAGTCCTTAAAGGCTTAGATGCTGTTAGAAAAAGACCGGGGATGTATATTGGTGATACATCCGATGGAAGTGGTCTGCATCATATGGTATTTGAAGTTCTTGATAATGCGATTGATGAGGCGCTAGCTGGGCACTGTGATGACATAAAGGTCATAATTCATCCAGACAACTCTGTATCTATAAGTGATAATGGCCGGGGAATTCCTACAGATATCAAAGAGGGAGATGAGCTAAAAAGAAGTGCAGCTGAAATTGTAATGACTGAGCTTCATGCAGGTGGAAAATTTGATCAAAACTCTTATAAAGTGTCTGGAGGTCTTCATGGCGTTGGAGTTTCAGTTGTCAATGCCCTGTCAGATTGGCTTAAATTAAAGATAAGTAAGGGCGGGAATATACATGAAGCAGAGTTTCAAAAAGGCAATATTGTTGAGCCTCTGAAGGTTACTGGCAAAACAGATAAAACAGGATCAGAAATAACCTTCCTTGCATCTAAAGAAACCTTTACAGATGTAAATTTTCACTTTGAGTTATTGGCTAAGCGCATACGTGAACTTTCTTTTTTAAACAATGGTGTAAAGATTGAATTAATTGACCATAGAACCGGTAAGTCAGAAAACTTTGCCTTGTCTGGTGGAATAAAGGGTTTTGTTGATTACATGAATAGAGCAAAAAATGTTTTACATAAAAACTCATTTTATGCAGAGACAGAAAAAGATGGCATGACGATTGAGGTGAGTATGCAATGGAATGATTCATATGCAGAAAATACCCTTTGTTTTACAAATAATATTCCCCAAAGGGATGGCGGTACTCACCTAACAGGCTTGAAAGCGGCGATGACAAGAACTATCAATGCATATATTGAAAGTAACGAAATTGCAAAAAAGGCAAAAGTAGAAACATCGGGTGATGATATGAGGGAAGGCTTAACTTGTGTTTTATCCATTAAGGTTCCGGAACCAAAGTTTTCATCACAAACCAAGGATAAACTTGTGTCTAGCGAAGTACAACCCGTTGTATCAGATGTTGTAGGCAAGAGACTGACAGAGTTTTTATTAGAACATCCCCAAGACGCCAAAGTTATATGTAATAAAATTGTAGATGCAGCAAGAGCTAGAGATGCTGCCAGAAAAGCTAGAGATATGACAAGAAGAAAAGGGGTAATGGACTCAATGGGATTGCCAGGTAAGCTAGCTGATTGCCAAGAAAAAAACCCAGAAGAATGCGAAATATACTTAGTGGAGGGAGATTCAGCGGGAGGGTCTGCCAAACAAGGTAGAGACAGAAAAAATCAAGCTATTCTTCCTTTAAAAGGTAAAATTCTAAATGTAGAAAAAGCAAGAATTGATAAGATTTTATCCTCTCAAGAAATAACCACTCTCATCACAGCGCTTGGAACAAATATAGGGGCAGAATTTGATGTCGAAAAATTAAGATACCATCGAATTATAATTATGACAGATGCTGATGTGGATGGCGCTCACATTCGAACACTCTTGCTCACATTTTTCTTCAGACAAATGCATGCGTTAGTTGAGAAAGGACATATTTACATCGCACAACCCCCTTTGTTTAAAGTAAAACAAGGTAAAGACGAAAGGTATTTAAAAGATGAGGAAGAATTAGAACAGTATTTAATTGAATCTGCTCTAAATGATGCATCATTGATTACTAAAGAAAAAGGGGATGCGTTGGACGATAAAAGTCTTAGAAATATCTCGAAAGAAATGTTAATAACAGAATCTATTATCAGGCGATTATCAAGTCGTTATGATGAATCATTGCTAAGAGCCATTCATCAAATCGGGGATATTAATTTAGATAGTGAAGATTCTACTAAAAATTACTTAGAACAACTTAAGACTTTCATGAATCAAGATAATATTAATTTCGAATTAAAACATGATGAAGAAAATAAGAAATATTCAATAGAAATAAATCAATTTGTCCATGGCAATTTAAATACAAGTAATATTGACTCTGAGTTTTTATTAAGCGGTGAATATAAGCAAATTATAAAAACATCCCTTTTAATTAAAGGCTTAATTGGACCTGGTGCTGTTATAAGTAGAGGGGAAAAATCTAAAAATATAGAATCATTCCAGGAAGCCATAGAATGGATGCTTCAAGAAGCAAGAAATACATTAAATGTTCAAAGGTACAAAGGTTTAGGGGAGATGAATCCTGAACAGCTATGGGAAACTACAATGGACCCTAGTGTTAGAAGATTGCTTAAGGTAACAATAGAAGACACACAGATAGTAGAGGAAACTTTTACTGAGCTTATGGGCGATAATGTTGAACCACGACGTAAGTTTATTGAAAGTAATGCGCTTGCAGTTAGTAACTTAGATATATAAATTTGTAAATGACACTCAGTGAGCTAAGGTTTGTCGTCTCAGTTGCTCAAGAAAAAAATTTCAGGCGGGCGGCTGCAAAAAGTTTCGTTAGTCAACCAGCTCTTAGCTTAGCAATAAAAAAAATAGAAAATGAATTAGGTGTGTTGATTTTTGAAAGAAACCGTATGGGAATTTCGCTGACCACTGTTGGTGAAAAAATTGTCAATCAAGCACAAATAGTTATAGAAGAGGTTGATAAGATTAAAGCAATTTCAGTAACTGAAAAAAATACCCAACAAGTTGAAGTCAAAATAGGTTTAATATACTCGATAGCTCCATATTTGTTACCTTCAATAATTCCATTAGTAAAAAACTCATCCCCAGAAATAATCCTTGAAGCTGAGGAAGATATCACCACAAACCTAATTAAAAAGCTAGAGGAGGGATCAATTGATGCAGCAATAATTGCCCTACCATTTGTTGTTCCTGGTATTGAAACACAGCCTTTATATGACGAACCCTTTAAGGTTTTAATACCAACAAAGCACCCTTGGAACAATAAACAAAAAATTAATGCTAAAGAGTTAAAAAATGAAAAGATTTTATTGTTAGATAATACACACTGTTTTAGCATGCAGGTAAGGGAGGCATGTCCAGGTATATCAGATAAGGCCGAGGTTCAAGCTGGCACCTCTCTCGAGACAATAAGAAATATGGTTGCTTCGAATTTAGGGATTTCTATATTACCGCAAAGTGCAACTGCTAATAATTATTCAAATGACTTAATAAACATTTTGCCTTTTGAAAGTCCAATACCATTTCGCCGTGTTGCTATGGCATTTAGGCGGGGGTCGTCAAAACAGTCATCTCTTGTTAAGATAGTAAAATCAATAACGAGCATTAAAGACAAAATAATAGCAAGTTAGATATCAATTCTACTCATCAGTAATTTTTGAGTGAGTGCTGGATATCTTGGTTTAAATTTTGGTAAGGAGCAATAATGAAGATAGGTGTTTTAAAAGAAACAGTCAGTGGCGAATCAAGAGTCGCAGCTACTCCGGAAACAGTAAAAAAAATGATTGCTTTAAGCCATTCTGTTTCAATAGAAGCGGGTGCCGGCATACAAGCTTCGATATCAGATGAAGATTATCAAAATAATGGCGCTGATATTGTCTCAAGAGACCAGGCCCTTAAATCAGATTTGTTATTAATGGTCAGGCCTTTAAGTGAAAAGGAGATAACCACACTAAAACCAACTCAGTTTTTAGTGGGAATGTTAGAGCCTTTTAACAATGAATTGCAAAATTTACTAAAAAAACAAGGAGTATCAGCTTTTGCCTTAGAAGCCTTACCTAGAAATACAAGAGCACAGTCCATGGATGTCTTATCGTCTCAGGCAAATATTGCAGGTTACAAAGCGGTAATACTTGCGGCTGATTACTATAAAAAATTTATGCCTATGTTGATGACCGCAGCGGGAACTGTCAAAGCAGCTAAAGTAATAGTTTTAGGCGCAGGTGTCGCAGGGCTTCAAGCAGTTGCAACAGCTAAAAGGCTAGGCGCAGTTGTTGAAGCCTCTGATGTCAGACCATCAGTGCAGGAACAAATTGAATCCTTAGGAGGTAAATTTATAGAGGTGCCTTTTGAAACAGAAGAAGAAAAAGAATGCGCAATCGGTCAAGGAGGTTACGCAAAACCAATGCCTAAATCGTGGTTAATAAGACAATCAAAAATAGTGGCTGAGAAAGCTATTTCAGCAGATATTATTATCACTTCTGCTTTAATTCCTGGTAAATCACCTCCACAACTTCTATCTGAAGAAACAGTAAAGAAAATGAAATTTGGGTCAGTGATAGTTGATATGGCGGCAGGTAGCGGTTCTGATGGATCTGGTAACTGTCCACTCACACAGAACAACAAAGTTTGTCAGATAGAAAACGTCACCATAATTGGTTTTAATAACTTACCAAGCATGTTGAGTACGGATGCCTCTGCTCTATATTCTAGAAATATCTTAGAATTTACAAAATTACTAATCAATGAATCGGGGCAATTACATATAAATGAGAATGACGAATTGGTGACAGAAACATTAATATCGAAAAATAATAAAAAGGGATAAAGATGACGGATCTATTAACAGTTCAAAACATAACTATATTCGTTCTAGCAATATTTGTTGGATATCACGTTGTCTGGAACGTAACTTCAGCACTACATACACCTCTCATGTCAGTGACAAATGCAATTTCTGGGATAGTCATCGTAGGCGCGATATTGCAAGTTGTTGAAATTAACGGAGAAATAATAACATTTAGCAGCATTTTAGGAGCTTTTGCTATATTTTTTGCAGCCATTAACATTTTTGGTGGGTTTTATGTTACCCAAAGGATGTTAGAGATGTTCAAGAAAAAAGAGAAAAAAGAGGAGGCTAAAAAATGAAAAATGAAGCATTTGCAATGATTAGCTACTTAATTGCGGCAATATTTTTTATATTGGCTTTGAGGGGGCTGTCATCTCCAACCTCCTCAAGATTAGGAAACATATTTGGTATGGTGGGGATGGGGATAGCCATTATCACTACTTTAATGATTGGCACAAATTTAATTTCTTTACTAATAGCCGTACCTCTAATATCTGGAGCATTTATTGGAATTTACGTAGCTAAAAAAGTAGAGATGACCAAGATGCCAGAATTAGTAGCGTTAATGCATTCATTTGTAGGTTTAGCCGCTGTGCTAATTGCGACAGCTGCAGTGCTAAATGTTTCAGAAATTCATTCGGTAGTTCAAAGGTTTGAATTATTCATTGGTGCATTCATCGGGGCAATTACATTTTCAGCATCTGTCATCGCTTTTGGAAAGCTGTCAGGAAAATTTGGGGCAAATCCCTCCATATTTAAGGGTCAACATTTACTTAATTTAGTATTAGCTATAATTATGGTTGGTGCGGGCGTAATATTCTTTCAAACAGAATCACTATTTGCATTCTTCGTCATGCTTTCAATTGCTTTAGTTTTGGGTGTTATGCTGATTATCCCAATTGGAGGCGCCGATATGCCAGTTGTAGTTTCAATGCTTAATAGCTATTCTGGTTGGGCAGCCGCTGGGATAGGCTTTACCTTAAATAATTCAGTGCTCATTATTGCAGGTGCGTGTGTCGGGTCTTCTGGTGCAATCCTCTCATACATTATGTGTAAAGCAATGAATCGCTCAATCATCTCAGTCATGCTGGGCGGGTTTGGGGGCGAGCAAAGCTCTCTTCAAACGGATGATAAAGAAAGAAATGTTAAATCTGGTTCAGCAGACGATGTTTCATTTTTAATGTCAAATGCGGACTCGATCATCATAATTCCAGGTTATGGTTTGGCTGTGGCCAGAGCGCAACACGCACTTCAAGAGCTCACAGAAAAGCTAATTGAAAAAGGGGTATCGGTGAGATATGCGATTCACCCTGTAGCTGGAAGAATGCCGGGGCATATGAATGTTCTATTAGCTGAGGCCGATGTGCCATATGAACAGGTTGTTGAAATGGAGGATATTAATAGTGAATTTAGTCAAACCGACTTAGTTCTTGTTATCGGGGCAAATGATGTCGTCAATCCTGCTGCAAAAACTCCTGGGAGTGCAATCTATGGCATGCCAATTCTAGAAGCAGATAAAGCAAAAATGATTATCGTTAATAAAAGGTCTATGTCACCTGGTTATGCAGGTTTGGATAACGAGCTCTTTTATTCTGATAAGACAATGATGTTATTTGGAGACGCGAAGAAAGTAGTAGAGGATTTAGTAAAGCAGATATAAAAAAGGGCCTCAAAGGCCCTTTTAAAAAACTTACATGCTACATATCATCTACAGCATCCTCTACATCTTCAACAACCTCTTCAACAACTTCCTCTGTGGCATCAATTGCTTGGTCAACTTCTGATTTCATATAATTATTGTATACATACCAACCGATAGCTCCAATAATTACTAATAAGATAATTTTCTTTAACATTTTAGACTCCTAAAAAATTTTAAAAATAATGAAAATAATAATTAATCACTAACAACATCATCAGGATTTAATTCTCCAGGATGTTCTTCATTGACAACTCCATCAAGGGCAGTAATTTCTTTATTTTGCATATAATATGTATAAACCATATAGCCACCTATAATTATAACGACTAAGATGATAATATTTTTTAACATCATTAATCCTAATAAATATTACATGTAAAAATATGTTAGCACATTATAATGAAGGTAAATATTAGACAATTAAGCTATGTATGAAGCATTTGAACATTTAACCGATTTATACCTATCAGAATTCATTGTTGCAATTCTGATCATTTCAATCATTGTTGTTGTAATGTCTATTTTTCATATAGTTATGACACCAGTTGATAACAAACCAGAAATTAGTAGAAAGATAAAGCCAACAAAAAAACCATCAAAAGAACCTAAAATACAATATAGCAAAGAGTTTTTAAAAAGAGTGAAGGGGGTTGATTTAGATTTGAAAGATCAAGATAAATAAATTGAATTTAATTTAAATCAGACTCTCTATAAAATAAGTAGGCTATTCTTATTGCTTACCTGGCTTCATAAGCTTACTCCTCCCTTAGCTTGTGAAGCCTCTTTTAGGAATATTTACTTAACGAGAAATTTTGTATTGCGAAGGACAATATCCTCTTGTTACTTCGGATGAACGTAATTTCAAATGCTTGATAGATTTTTCTTTTACTCTTTTCCTCCATAATTTGTACGATGATTTTTTTAAATTAGACTGCATGAGGCGCATGAGTTTAGGCTCATCTAATCCGTAATTTTTTAAAATAGCCTCAAATGGTGTGCGATCTTCCCAAGCCATTTCAATTATGCGAGAAATATCTTCCTCAGAGAAATCGGAGTTAACTTTTGACATCTCTAATAAAGCGTTACGCTTAAATTGCTAAAACTAGCAACAAGCAATATGAGAGCAATAGACTTATTGCTATAGATATATGTATTAGATAAGCGATTAAAATATTCATATTTCAGATTATATGAGTATTTTAAATTTGTTATGTTATTGCGAATCATTATTATTTTCATTCATAAAAAAAATATGACTTACTTTTTTGATCGTAAGTTCCATAAGGTTACCTTACCAAACATTGCAAAATTGAAAATTAAAATTGCACAGTAACCAACAAAAACATACATCCATAAATCATAGTAAAATTCGTAAGAATCTTTTGTAAGATTTTCCATAAAAAACTCAATATAAATAACGAGTCCAAGATAAACGGTGTTAAGTATTGTAAAAAAATTTAATATCGCTTTACGGAAATTCATAACTTATCTTAATAAAATTAATTGAGAAATGGCCGATTGATCTGACCAAACAATCGCATTTTGATTGAATTTCTTCCCTAGTTCTTTGGCAGCATTTAATGTCATCCCAAGAACGAGAAAACTTTCTTCCCCAGGCCATTTGTTATCTGGACAGATGCCTTCTGCATGAATAAAAGATAGTTTTTTGTCTTTTAAAATAAGCTCTAACTGTTGGTTATTTTGTTTATTATCGTGATTGCTTGTCTCTTGGCTCATCGGATTATAAGCAGTTAAAACGGCAGCTTCATTTACTCCATATCTTTCATATAATTTATGTAGGCCTGAACATTCTGAACCAATATTTATAACAAATAGCGGCTTATCATAAATATGATAGTTTGCATCTTTGTATGACTGAATATTGACAGAATTAATCTTGGTAAAGCTAGGCTCTTTTTTTGTTGCCCTTTGATCATCAGGCTTATCTAAAGAATCTGCGCGACCATGATTTACATTTGCGTGGTTTTGTTCATCGGCTCTAACCACCTTAATAACATCAAGCAACTTCGCATCGTCTGCTAAATTCCAGTAATCTTTTGCAATTTGAGGCGCTTCGACATTTAAATTTAAGTCTGCAGAAACTTGGTCATAGTATGCGGTATAGCTAATCACAGCTTCATCCTCAAAATATCCAACGAGCCTATGGGCGGTCCTTGGGAAAAATACATACAATAAAAAATAAAAATTCCAAAAGATTGCTTGTGCAGCAAGAATAATGAGTCTTTCATACCACTTCGGTTGGGCAATCTCGATAAACGTCATCAGATGCATCCTTTCATTTTCAGCCTCATCAAGCAGTATCTTTATCCAACCTCGATCACTTTGCATCTTTCTTAAACAAGTCAAATGAATCCACATCCCTCCAACCATTCCAGGAACGGCGGCCACAGTTTCTAGAACAACAGCTCTATGTCCGTAGCGTTTCGCGAAAAATGTGTCGGCAAAAAAACGAAGTATTTTAGTGATAATTAAAGCGACGTGATCGCTAATATTTTCAGGAGAACGGTGCTGATACATTAATTAACCTATTTAAAGATCATATTTTAAATTAATTGATAATTTTTAGCGAGCAAAAAATAGTTTAAAGCTATCAGTTAGATTTTTTTCGGTCGTTTCTAATGTTCTCAATAATATAATTTGTGATATCAATAGCATTTTGCTCTCCTCCAGCCATCGTGCTTGAAGTCATGTAGTTCCCATCAATAATAATTGTTGGAACGCCAGTCGCGCCAGCATCTTTAAAAATCTTGTATGATTTTTTTAATTTTGTATCAATCGAAAAACTATTAAAGGCAGCCTTAACTTCCTTTTCATCAAGTTTCCCATTTAGAGTTACCCAATTAATTAAAGCAGCTTCATTATTTGGGTCTACATCCTTTTCTTTATGGATGGCATCAAATAATTTTTTATGTAACTTTCCTTCTAAACCAAGTGTTTCAAGTGCGTAGTAGGCCTTCGCTCCTGGAACCCAACTCTTTCTCGGTATAGCGGGTACTCTTTTAAATACAACGTCATCAGGCAGAGAGTCGGCCCATTTATCAAGGTAGGGATCCATGGAGTAGCAATGAATACAGCCATACCAAAATAATTCGAGAACTTCTATTTTTCCTGGGGATGAAGTTTCAATCTCATTCTTGGTTTGTTTAAAATTATCATTGAATTTTGGTTCAACAGCAAAAGTTGTGCTTGATAATAATAACGCCAATAATAAAATATATTTCTTCATAGTTTTTAAATCCTCTTATTAATTATTATTTAGGTGTAGTTAATTTAATTAAGTTCGCTTTAAATCCCTCAAGAAAGAGTTTTTCACGGTTGTCTTTTGCATCGTCATAATTTTTATAGGGACCAACACTTACCCTATGAAAAGTATTGACTCCGATTTCAGCTGTCATTACAACGGACTCGTAACCCATCAGTGCCAAACGGGCTTTTAAATTGATGGCAGCTCTTTTTTCTGAAAATGCACCAACTTGAATATAGTAAAGGATATCTCGATCATTTCTTGGTTCGGCCAATTCAGAAGGCTCCGCATAAGCTTCTATATTTGCATCTTCGTCAATATTGATAACATCCTCATCACCCAAGGCTGAGTTAACTTCTATGCAAGATCCTTCTGTTTTTTTTGAAATAAAGGGACTTTTCCCACTTGTGACCAATAGGGTAATGACGATAGCCATGACTATGCCAAGAAAGACACCAAAAAATAAGCCGTTTGCAAAAGGTGTTCCTTTATATTTTTTTTGTTCTCTCGCTTCTTTGTTATCAATCATTGGCTTTCCTTTTTACATTTTATTTGGAGCACTAATACCCAGCAAATTCAATCCATTTTTTAATATAAACTGCGTTGCCCGAATAAGAGCAAGTCTGTCGTCCATGATATTTTTATCGTCAATAAGAAATTTTGTATCATTATAGTAACTATGAAATTCCGCAGCGCATTCTTTAAGATAGTTTGCAATTTGGTGAGGTGCTAATTCTTCAGCAGCCTGTATAACTACTTCTGGAAATTCACTTATGCTTTTGATAAGCTTTAGCTCATTTAAATTTTTTATGTTATCTCCATTTTTCACAGAAAGTCTCTCTTGATCACCATTCCATTGTTCAAGCACCCTTGAGATTCTCGCGTGTGCATATTGTATATAATAAACTGGATTTTCATTATTTTTAGTTTTGGCAAGGTCGATATCAAAAATGAGCTGTGAATCTGGTCTTCTTGCAGTTAAAAAGTATCTCGTTGCATCACAGCCGACTTCATCAATAAGGTCCCTTAAGGTGACGTAGCTTCCTGCTCTTTTCGAAATTTTAACTTCTTTTTTATTCTTTATGACAGTGATCATTTGATGCAGAATATATTCAGGCCATTTCAGAGGTATCTCCATATCTATTGCCTGTAATCCGCCTCTTACACGATTAATCGTGCTGTGATGGTCAGCGCCTTGTTCGTTAATGACCCTTTTGAAACCTCTCTCCCATTTATCAAGATGGTAAGCAATATCAGGTACAAAATATGTGTACTCACCATCTGATTTCCTCATTACTCTATCTTTATCATCACCAAATGCGGTTGTTTTAAGCCATAAAGCATCATCCTTTTCATAAGTATGGCCATTTTTTATAAGCATATTTACTATATGCTCGACCTGCCCGTTTTTGTATAATGAAGATTCAAGGCTAAAAATATCAAAATTAACATTAAATGCTTCAAGGTCTAGATCTTGTTCATGGCGAAGATAGGCTACACTGAATTCTTTGAGCGCTTGAAAATTTTCAGCATCCCCTGATGGGCGGATCATATTACCCTTAAAATTAAATTCTGATGCACTCAAAAATCCATCTGCAATATCGTTAATGTATTCGCCTTGATAGCCATCTTTAGGGAATTCTTTATCACCTGGACTAATTTTTTTTGCCCTTGCTTGGACGGATAAACCTAAAGAATTAATTTGAGCGCCGGCATCATTATAATAAAATTCTTTTGTTACATCCCAACCTGTAGCTTCTAAAAGTCGAGCGATAGAGTCTCCGATAGCGGCACCCCTTCCATGACCAACATGAAGGGGTCCCGTTGGATTAGCCGAAACAAATTCAACTTGTACTTTTTGATTTTTTCCAAAAGTAGATTTACCAAAATCTTCTTTTTCAGCTAGAATTTTGTTGACTAACTCAACGCGCGCTTCTGAGCTTATGAAAAAATTAATATAGCCAGGTCCAGCTATCTCAACTTTTTCTATTAAGGTTGATGAAGGAATGCGCTCAACTATTCCTTTTGCTATTTCAATAGGTGCCTTTTTTAGAATCTTTGCTAACGGCAGGCTAACATTGGTAGAGAAATCACCATGTTGAATTTGTTTTGGCCTACTAACCTGAATAATGTCTTTATCAAAACTTTTAACTAAATCTTTAAGCGCATTATTAAGTAAATTGGTTAGATAATCTTTCACAAGGTTACAATATAAATATAAAAAAACATTTTACCCTATCTATGGTTCTTGTTGTGTGATTGAGGAATTTTCTAAAATTGAGTAAAGATCAAAAAATATTTAAAATTGCTTTAGATGTTCCCGTCAATAAGTTCTTTGACTATATTTCTAATGAAGCAAATATTAAAATTGGCCAATATGTAAAAGTTCCCTTTGGTAAAAGAAATTTGATAGGAATTTGCTGTAAAACATCTATCGAATCAGAGATCCCTAGCGATAAATTAAAACGCATTATCAGCACAGATAATGAAATTATTTTTGATGAATCCATGCTTAAACTTTTGTATTTTGTATCTGATTACTATCACCATCCTATTGGCCAAACGATTATGTCTGTTGTACCAAGCAGAATAAAAAAAAATTCATTAACTTTAAAAAAGAAAGAGTTAATTTTCAAGGCAGATAAATGTCTTACCAGTGAAGTAATTGATAATTTTCCCTCTAGGCAGCTTCGTTTGAAAAAAGTAGCCCAGACAATTTTGGAAAAAGACTTAAGACAGAAGGATTTAAGTAAACTTGTCTCAAATGGATCTGAGTGTGTTGGAAAGCTTGAAAAAATGGGGTTAATATCCTCAGAAGTATTCATCCAAGAAATAAGTAGATCCCAAAAAGATCAGCCAATTTTAAATAAAGAACAACAAAAAGTAGTCGATGCAATTAAAAATAATAAAGTATTTAAGCCTTGGTTGATCCATGGAGTTACAGCAAGCGGTAAGACTGAAATTTATATGAATTTGATAGCGGAGTTTTTAGAGAATTCCAAAAGCCAAGCGTTAGTTCTAGTCCCAGAAATTAATCTAACACCTCAGTTGGAAGAAAGATTCCAAAATCGTTTTTTTAATAAAAAAATTGTGGTTCTCCACAGTTACCTGTCGGACATAGAGAGATTGGATAACTGGAGAGAATCTAAATTAGGTAATGCTGATATTGTCATCGGAACGAGGTTGGGTGTTTTTACGCCTATGCCAAATCTTAAAATTATTATCATTGATGAGGAGCATGACACCTCATTTAAACAAAGTGAAGGCTTACGATATCACGCCAGAGATGTGGCAATGATGAGAGCAAAAAATTTAGACATTCCAATTATTATGGGATCTGCGACACCCTCTTTAGAAACTTGGTACAAAGCAATCAATACAAAACAAAATTTTAAATATTTAAAGTTAAATGCGAGGGCTGTTGAGAGTGCTACTCTCCCAGAGATTAAAACAATCCAAGTCAATGATAAAACCAAGCTTCAAGTCTCTAAGGAAGTGATTGATGCAATTCAAAATAGATTAGATAAAAAAGAGCAAACGATCGTTTTTATAAATCGGAGGGGGTACTCACCTGTTTTAATTTGTTCTTCTTGTGGGTGGGTTGCTGAATGTGAGCGTTGTTCATCTCGATTAGTGGTACATCTTAAGAAAAAACGCCTTAAATGCCATCACTGTGGTTATGATCAAAAAATCACCAATTCATGTGTTGAATGTGGCAATACAGACTTATTTCCTTTAGGAACGGGTACTCAAAAGATAGAAGATATATTGAAATATCATTTTTCTGAAGCAAAAATAACAAGAGTTGATCGTGATACTACAAACTCGAAAAAATCTATTGAAGATCTTTATTTAAAAATGAATAACAGAGAAATAGATATTGTTATAGGCACACAAATGTTAGCAAAAGGTCATGATTTTCCGGGTGTGACATTAGTGGTTGTTTTAGATGCTGATAATGCCTTATATAGTCCAGATTTTAGGGCAAGCGAAAGATTATTTTCACAATTGATGCAAGTTTCCGGTCGAGCAGGCAGAGGAAAAATTAAGGGTGAAGTTTTAATACAATCTGTGTTTCCAAATAATCACCTATTTGATTCATTGAAAGCGCATGATTTTGATTCATTTAGTAATCAATTGGTGACGGAAAGAAAAAGTATGGGCCTATCACCTTTTAGCTATGATGCAGTCTTTACAGTAAAATCAAAAAATTTAAATATGGCAAAACAATTTATAAATGATGTGTCTGGTTGGGCAAAAAAGTCTTTAGTGTCGACAATAAATGTTTTAGGTCCAGCAAGACCAACTATCGAAAAGCTTAAGGGATTCGAACGTTTTCATCTATACATACAAGCCCCCTCTCGAAAGGACCTTCATATGATGTTAAAGCCGTGGATTTCTCAAATAAGACAACATCCATTGGTGAATCGCGTAAAATGGAGTGTAGATGTAGACCCGACGGACTTCTAAATAATGAGACATTTGTTATCACCACCAAAAGTAATGACTTTTTCTGCAACCGACCCAACAGGTGGCGCAGGTCTGCAAGCAGATATATTGACACTGGCAAGTATATATTGCCACCCTATTTCAATCACGACAGCAATTACAGTCCAAGACACAACAGGTGTTGAATTAGTATCACCTGTAGATTCTCAATTGTTAAAACAGCAAGCAATAACAGCTCTAAAAGATGTAGAGGTGGCTATATTTAAATTAGGTTTATTAGGAAGCCTCGAAAATATAAAAGCCATATCAGAAATCCTCGAAAGCTATCCCGATATACCAGTCGTGTTGGACCCTATTATCGCCTCAGGCCGAG
Source organism: Methylophilales bacterium (assembly GCA_019823025.1). Classification (NCBI taxonomy): domain Bacteria; kingdom Pseudomonadati; phylum Pseudomonadota; class Betaproteobacteria; order Nitrosomonadales; species Methylophilales bacterium. The sequence goes on from CP081940.1 coordinate 885,435, forward strand.
GTGATATTTTAATGAATGATCAAATGAAAAAAGCAATGATTCGCTTGTTACTTCCCCGTACAACGTTGATAACACCAAATAGTATAGAGGCAAGAAAATTAGTTTGTTATGACAATGAAGATTTTGAAAGTATTTCAATTTCAGAAAGTGCTAAACGCCTGTTTAATCTTGGCTGTAAAAATCTTCTGATTACGGGCGGTGATGAAAAAACGGCTGCTGTCATCAATACTCTTTATTTAGAAAATGGAGATGTTATCCCGTTTGAATCAGAGCTTCTACCCAACGCATACCATGGATCAGGATGCACCTTAGCTTCGGCCATTGCTGGATTTTGTGCCCAAGATTATTCATTAAAAGAGGCCGTAAATGAAGCGATACACTTTACTTCACTGGCGTTAAAGAATGCATTCAATATTGGACATGGCCAATTAATTCCCGATAGATTTCATTGGATATTTAATAATAGTTCATATGAGGAAGATGAGGATGGCAATAACCCAACCCACCATTAAAGGCATATATGCAATTACACCAGATCAAAAGAATACTGAATTTCTGCTAAAACAAGTAAGAGATTGTTGTGAGGGGGGTGTCAACATTTTACAATATCGATCTAAGTCGCTTCCTTGGAAAACAAGGCTCGAACAAGCCAAGGAAATAAAAAAGGTGACGGATGAATACCAAATACCATTGATAATAAATGATGATATTGATATTTGCGTACAATTAGATACTTTTGGGATACATTTAGGGAAAGATGATGAAAGTATAAAAAATGCGCGTTCAGCCCTTGGGGCTGATAAATGCATAGGCATGTCCTGCTATAATCAGGCGAATAGAGTAGAGATGGCAATAAAAAATAAAGCAGACTACATTGCTTTGGGGGCTTGCTTTGAAACTAAAACAAAACCTAATGCTCCAATAGTATCTTTAGAAATGATAAGAATGATAAGACAAAAATATGATATTCCTATGGTGGCAATTGGAGGTATAACCATTGATAATATAGGCGCTTTGAAAGAGACGGGTATTCAATGCTTTGCTCTAATCAATAGTATATTTACATCTACGGACATCATATCGACAATTAAACAATTTAAATTAAAAATTTAAGATGAATAAAAATAAAGAATTATTTGAACAATCAGAAGTATTTATTCCAGGAGGTGTCAATTCACCCGTGAGAGCATTTGGTTCTGTGGGGGGGACGCCGATATTTTTTAAAGCTGGAATGGGTAGTCGTCTCATTGATGAAAATGATAAAGAATATATCGACTATATTAATTCATGGGGCCCTATGATTGTTGGGCATGCAAACCCAGAAATTATAAATGCAGTCAAAAAAACAGCAGAGTTTTCACTTTCATTTGGAGCCCCGACATCAAGAGAACTTACAATGGCAGAATTATTGGTTAAATTGGTTCCAAGTATAGAGCAAGTGAGATTAGTGAGTAGTGGAACTGAAGCAACAATGAGCGCGATCCGTGTTGCCAGAGGCTATACCAAAAGGGATAAAATCTTGAAATTTGAAGGTTGTTATCATGGGCATGCAGACTCCTTATTAGTAAAAGCTGGCTCAGGTGCCTTAACCTTTGGGCAGCCAAGCTCAGCAGGTGTTCCTGCTGATATCGCTAAACATACTCATACCCTTGAATATAATAACGTCACAGCCCTTGAGGAATGTTTTAAAAAAATGGGCCACGAACTAGCTTGCGTAATTATTGAGCCGGTAGTTGGAAATATGAACCTAATAATTCCAAAAATGGCTTTTCTAAATAAATTACGAGAGTTATGTACAAAATACGACACAGTATTAATATTCGATGAAGTAATGACAGGGTTCAGGGTGGCATTAGGTGGCGCACAATCTCTATTTGATATAAAGCCAGATATGACAACACTAGGTAAGGTAATAGGAGGAGGTTTGCCTGTAGGAGCATTCGGAGGAAAGAAAGAAATAATGCAACAACTTGCTCCATTAGGCCCAGTCTATCAAGCTGGAACGTTGTCAGGAAATCCAGTTGCAGTATCTGCAGGTATGAAAACATTAGAACTAATTCAAAAACCAAATTTTTTCGAAAACCTTACAAAAAATACAAAATCCTTAGTTGATGGACTTATTGAGGCAGCTAGAACAAATAACGTTGAATTTTCTGCTCAAAGTGTGGGTGGAATGTTTGGGTTTTATTTTAGTGCACAGCCACCTGAATCTTTTGGTGAAGTTATGGTCTCTGATAGAGAGAAATTTAACAAGTTTTTTCATTTAATGCTCGATCAAGGTATTTATTTTGGACCATCGGCTTTTGAAGCAGGGTTTGTTTCCTCAGCTCACAGTATGGATGATATTAACCAAACTATTAAGGCGGCAGAAATTAGCTTTAAAAAGCTTAAATAAAAATAGAAAAATTCGTCTAGAACATTGAATTAACAAGGAAAAAACGCTAACATTGTCATCCGATTTAACAATTAACTTTTAGTAAGCATGAAGCATCATCTTAAACAAAAAAAACAAGGCTTATATAATCCGATCAATGAGCATGACTCCTGTGGAGTTGGGTTTGTTGCTAATATTCATGGCAAGCAAAGCCATAAAATTATTTCTCAAGGTCTAGAGTTATTAACTAACTTAACTCATAGGGGTGCCACTGGATATGACCCTAAGTTGGGCGATGGTGCAGGCATTTTAATTCAAATTCCCGATACTTTTTTCAAAAATGAATTTGAAGCAGGCAGTTTAAAGCTTCCACCTCTAGGTGATTATGCTGTTGGGATGTGTTTTCTTCCGCAAAGCAAAAAAAATCGAGAGCTATGCGAATCGAAAATTAAACAAATTATTGAAGATGAAAAACAAGTTTTTATTTGCTGGCGCGATGTTCCATTTAATAATAATGATATCGCTGATGCCGCAAAGGATGTTCAGCCAACGATAAAACAAGTCTTTATACAGAGAAACAAGGATTTAGCGAATCAAGCCGCATTTGAAAGAAAATTATTTGTAATTAGGAAGAGAATAGAAATAGAAGTTGGTAAATTATCAATAGATGACCCTGCTAATTTTTATATTTCCTCAATGTCCTCAAGGACTATCGTATACAAAGGTATGCTCATGGCTCACGAGGTGGGAGAATTTTTTCCAGACCTCATTGATGAATCAGCTTTATCCGCTATCGCACTTGTACACCAAAGATTCTCTACTAATACCTTTCCGGCTTGGGAGCTTGCGCACCCATATAGAATGATTGCTCATAATGGTGAAATTAATACGGTTAGGGGAAATATCAATTGGATTAAAGCCAGAGCTGGAAAAATGGAATCCATGCTTCTAGGAGAAGATTTAGAAAAATTGTGGCCACTAATAGATGAAACTCAATCAGATTCAGCAAGTTTTGATAATTGTTTGGAGTTATTGGTAGCAGGTGGTTATAGCCTCCCACATGCCATGATGATGCTTGTGCCAGAAGCCTGGTCTGATAATCCATTAATGAATGATGACCGAAAAGCCTTCTATGAATACCATGCAACCAAAATGGAGCCATGGGATGGACCCGCAGCGGTCGCTTTCACGGATGGACAAATGATAGGAGCAACTCTCGATAGAAATGGGCTTAGGCCAGCAAGATATCTGATGACTGATGAAGGGGTTGTCATGATGGCTTCTGAGATGGGCGTATTGAAATTTCCTGAAGAAAAAATTGTAAAAAAATGGCGCTTAGAGCCCGGTAAAATGCTTTTAATTGACTTACAAGAGGGCAGATTAATAGACGATGATGAAGTTAAAACGCTTTTATCAACAGCAAAGCCTTACATGAAAAAAATTAAAGACTCACGATTTTGTTTATCAGATTTGACTTTAAAAACTGAAGATTTTCCACTTAATGAGTCTATTTTAGATACGCAACAAGCATTTGGTTACTCGCAGGAAGATATCAATTTCATAATTAAACCTATGATTGATGCTGGTATGGAACCGTCTGGATCTATGGGTAATGATGCAGCTCTCCCCGTGTTGTCGAATAGGCCTAAGTTAATTTTTAATTATTTTAAACAGCTTTTTGCACAAGTTACTAATCCTCCAATTGACCCTATACGTGAAAACATCGTGATGTCGTTGATTACTTTTATTGGTCCAAAGCCAAACTTATTTAATCAAACTGAGGATACTGCTTCACCGAGGCTTGAGGTGAGTCAACCGATTTTGACAATCAGTGACTTAGACAAATTAAGTTCGATCGAAGACTTAACTGATAATAAGTTTAAATCTTGCATAATAGACATAACTTTTGAGATGAAAAAAGGTCAGTCGCTTGAAACGACTCTTATTAATGAATTAGACAGAATTTGTGAGCTCGCAAAAAAATCTATAGAGAATAATAATATAATAATTCTATCTGATAGAAATTTATCTAAAACTCGAATGGCTGTGCCGGCTTTATTAGCTTGCTCAGCGACTCATCAATACTTGATTGCTGAAGGCTTAAGAACACATACAGGTTTAGTCGTCGATACTGGATCTGCAAAAGAAATACATCATTTTGCTTTACTTGCAGGCTACGGAGCTGAGGCTATATGTCCTTGGCTAACATTTAAAACAATTGAAAATATTTCAGATGATTTTATTGTCGCTCAAGATAATTATATAAAAGCGGTTGGAAAAGGCTTATTTAAGGTTATGTCAAAAATGGGCATCTCGACTTATCAGTCATACTGTGGCGCTCAAATTTTTGAGGCTGTGGGATTAAATCAAGATTTTATTAATCAATATTTTAGAGGTACTTCGACAAATATTGAGGGTATTGGAACAAAGGAAATTGCTGAAGAAATGAGTAGAATTCATCAAAAAGCATTTGGTGATGACCCTGTACTAATAAACGCACTAGACGCTGGTGGAGAATATGCTTTTAGAATTAGAGGCGAAGAGCATATGTGGAATCCGGATTCTATAGCCAAGCTTCAACATGCAACGCGCATGAACCAATATGAGACATATAAAGAATATGCGCAGCTAATTAATGATCAAACTAAAAAACATAAAACCTTAAGGGGCCTCTTTAGTTTTAAGAAAAAAACAGCTATCAATATTAATGAGGTGGAATCAGCTAAAAATATTGTAAAAAGGTTCGCAACGGGAGCGATGTCATTAGGATCGATTTCTACAGAAGCTCACTCTACTTTAGCAATTGCGATGAACCGAATAGGTGGTAAATCCAATACAGGCGAAGGCGGAGAAGATAAAAAGCGATTCTTTCCAATCGAAAATGATTCATCGATCGCGGAACATTTAGGAAGTGAAATCATAGAGTCCGATTTTAAATTAAAAGCGGGCGACTCTATGCGATCTAGGATAAAGCAAGTTGCGTCAGGTAGGTTTGGAGTAACAGCAGAATACTTATCAACGGCAGACCAAATACAAATTAAAATGGCTCAAGGCGCTAAGCCTGGTGAGGGAGGGCAATTGCCTGGTCACAAGGTAAGTTCATATATTGCTAAATTAAGGTTCTCGGTGCCCGGAGTAGGTTTGATATCACCACCCCCTCACCATGATATCTATTCAATTGAAGATTTAGCTCAATTGATTCATGATTTAAAAAATGCCAACCCACAAGCGAGCATATCTGTAAAACTTGTTTCAGAAACAGGAGTGGGAACAGTAGCAGCAGGGGTTGCAAAAGCAAAATCTGATCACATTGTTATCGCCGGCCATGATGGCGGAACAGGTGCTTCACCTATATCTTCAATCAAGCATGCGGGGACGCCATGGGAATTAGGTTTGGCCGAGACACAACAAACCTTAGTGCTCAACCAATTAAGAGGAAGGGTGGTGCTTCAAGTTGATGGTCAAATGAAAACAGGTCGTGATGTAGTTATTGGCGCCTTACTTGGAGCAGAAGAATTTGGTTTTGCGACGGCTCCACTTGTTGTAGAAGGTTGTATCATGATGAGAAAGTGTCATCTTAATACGTGCCCTGTCGGCATAGCTACTCAAGATCCAATATTAAGAAAAAGGTTTGCAGGTCAGCCGGAACATGTTGTCAATTTTTTCTTCTTTGTTGCAGAAGAAATTCGAGAAATAATGGCATCACTTGGAATTAAGAGATTTGATGATTTAGTAGGCAGAAGTGATTTGCTTGATACAAAAAAAGGCATTGATCATTGGAAGATTCAAGGATTAGATTTTTCAAAAATTTTCCATCAACCGGATATGGGTAAAGAAGTGTCAAGATACAATACAGAAACTCAATATCATGCACTTGATAAAGCACTTGATAACGAGTTAATTAGTCGCGCACAGAATGCCATAAAAACAAAAGAGCCTTGTGAATTTACGATGCCTATTAGTAATACCAATCGAACTGTAGGTACTCTTTTATCTCATGAAATTGCTAAAACATATGGAAATGAAGGTCTCCCTGATGACTCTATCAAAATTAATTTAGAAGGAACAGCAGGCCAAAGTTTTGGGGCTTTTTTAGCAAAAGGAATTACCTTTATTTTACATGGAGAAGGAAACGATTATGTGGGCAAAGGGTTATGTGGCGGAAAAATAGTGATAAGACCGCCAGAAAACTTTAAAGGAATTGATGACAAAAATATTATTATTGGAAATACGGTAATGTATGGTGCAACATCAGGAGAAACTTACTTTAGAGGCATTGCTGGAGAACGTTTCTGTGTCAGAAACTCTGGGGCATCAGCTGTTGTGGAAGGAGTAGGTAATCATGGTTGTGAATATATGACTGGAGGTACTGTGGTAGTTTTAGGACAAACAGGTCAAAATTTTGCAGCCGGTATGTCAGGAGGGGTTGCCTATATCTATGATCCATTAAATAGATTTAGATTAAATTGTAATCCTTCAATGGTAACTTTAGAAAAGATTAAAAAAGAAAACGAACAAGCGTCTGGCCCTAGACATTTAGATCAGGCTGATGAAAAAATTCTTAAGTCTTTAGTAGAAAATCATCTTCAATATACTGATAGTAAAATTGCAAAAAAAATTATTGAACACTGGGATAAAGAGTTAGTCAATTTTATTAAAGTAATGCCAAATGAATATAAAAGAGCTTTAGATGAAATGTTTACTGCTTCTAACAAGGAGGCCGCATAAATGGGAAAGGTAACTGGATTTTTAGACTTCCCCCGACTTGCAGAGGGTTATGTAGCTCCTGCTGAAAGAGTAAAAAATTATAAAGAATTTGTAATGCATCTTTCAGATGAGGAGGCAAAAACTCAAGGTGCACGCTGTATGGATTGTGGGATTCCATTTTGTAATAACGGATGCCCAGTTAATAACATCATTCCTGATTGGAATGATCTTGTTTATAAGCAAGACTGGGAAGGCGCATTGGAAGTATTACATTCAACAAATAATTTTCCTGAATTCACCAGTAGAATTTGCCCAGCACCATGTGAGTCTGCTTGCACGCTTAATATCAATTCAGACCCTGTGGGCATCAAGTCAATAGAACACGCGATTATAGATAAGGCATGGGAGAATAATTGGGTATTGCCTCAAGTTCCAAAAAATAAAACAGGAAAAAAAATAGCGATTGTTGGTTCAGGCCCTGCAGGAATGGCAGCCGCGCAACAGCTAGCTCGTGTTGGTCATCATGTTGTTGTCCTTGAGAAAAATGACCGAATCGGTGGATTACTTAGATACGGTATCCCTGATTTTAAGATGGAGAAAATACATATTGACCGAAGAGTCAGACAGATGGAAGAAGAGGGCGTTGTATTTAAAACTAATCAAAACGTAGGTGAAAACGTTAAGCCTGATGATCTTATAAATGAATATGATGCAGTGATTCTTGCCGGTGGGGCAGAATGGCCAAGAGATCTGCCAATACCAGGCAGAGACTTAGATGGAGTACATTTTGCAATGGATTTCTTACCACTGCAAAATAAGGTTGTTGCCGGTGATAAATTTGAGGACCAAATCATGGCTACAAACAAACATGTTGTGGTGATCGGAGGTGGAGATACAGGATCGGATTGTGTTGGAACTTCAAACCGCCATGGCGCTGCTTCAATTTCACAATTTGAACTAATGCCGCAGCCCCCAGAAAATGAAAACAAATTATTAGCATGGCCTTATTGGCCTCTTAAGATGAGAACATCAAGCTCACATGAAGAGGGTTGCGATAGAGATTGGTCGATTGCTACAAAATCATTTGTTGATGATGGCAACGGTAAAGTTAAAGAATTGATAGCAAGTAAAGTTAAATGGGAAGATGGAAAAATGAAAGAAATTCCTGGATCTGAATTTAAATTGAAAGCAGATCTCGTGTTGCTAGCGATGGGTTTTATTAGTCCCCAGCAAAAAATTCTAGACCTATTTAATGTCGAAAAAGATCAACGTGGAAATGCTAAAGCTGATACAGAGGGAGAGAGCTCATACGCCACCTCTAAAAATAAAGTTTTTGCTGCAGGCGATATGAGAAGAGGTCAATCTCTCGTAGTATGGGCAATTAGAGAGGGCCGACAATGTGCTCGATCTGTTGACGAATTTTTGATGGGTAAAACGACTCTACCTCGATAAAAGCAATTCCCTCAAATTAATGACAAAAATAATAAACGACTCTTTTTTAAAAACCTTAAGAAGAGAAGCAACTCCTTATACCCCTGTATGGATGATGAGACAGGCGGGCCGATACTTACCAGAGTATAGAGCATCAAGAAAAACAGCAGGAAGCTTCTTAGACCTCTGTAAAAACAAAAACTTCGCGACAGAAGTAGCCTTGCAGCCACTTGATCGATACCCATATTTAGATGCCGCTATTCTATTTTCAGATATTTTAACGGTACCCGATGCAATGGGATTAGGACTTCACTTCGTAGAGGGGGAAGGACCTAAATTTAAATATCCTTTGCAAAATGAGGAGGCAATTTTCAAATTAGATATTCCTGATGTTGATGAAAGTTTAAAATATGTATTTGATGCAGTTAAATCAATTAAGGAGGCGCTCAATGGCAGAGTACCTCTTATAGGTTTTTCAGGAAGCCCTTGGACCTTAGCTACCTATATGATTGAAGGTCAAGGAGGTACAGATTTCATGAGAATTAAGAAAATGATGTATTCCCGGCCTGACCTAATGAACCATATTTTAAAAATAAACGCCGAAACAGTATCAAGATATTTAGCATGTCAAATAAAAGCGGGTGCTGATGTGGTCATGTTATTTGATACCTGGGGAGGTATTCTTTCACATCATGATTATGAACAATATTCATTAAATTATATGAAAGTTATTATTTCAAATCTAAATATCCTTGGTTTTGATAAAATCCCTAAAATTATTTTTACTAAAGGTGGGGGTCAATGGATTGGCAAACAAGCAAAAATTGGTGCTGATGGTATAGGGTTGGATTGGCAAACAAATTTAAATAAAGCAAGAAACGAAGTAAATGATCAAATAACATTGCAAGGTAACCTTGACCCATCAATTTTATTATCTGAACCTAAAGTAATTGAAGCATCAGTAAAAAAAGTGCTGGATGATTACGGAATTGGCGAGGGCCATATTTTTAATTTAGGGCACGGTATTACACAGTTTACGCCGGTAGAAAATGTATCAGCAATGCTTGAAACGATTAGAAAATACAGTAAACAATTCCATTAAAATCTACTCTCTTTTTAAAGAAAGAGAATTAATACAATACCTTAAACCTGATGGTTCAGGGCCGTCTGGAAATACGTGCCCAAGGTGGGCATCACAGCAATTACATGTCACTTCAATTCTTTTCATCATATGAGTAGTGTCAGCAGTATAAGCGATTGCGTTTTCTTTTAAAGGTTGCGTGAAGGAAGGCCAGCCTGAGTGTGAATCAAATTTTTCTGAGGCATCAAAAAGTAATGTTCCACAGCACGCACAAGCATAAATCCCAGGCTCAAAACGTGAACACATTTCTGAGCTAAAAGCATGTTCCGTGCCTGATTGCCTTGTTATAAAAAAAACATCATCACTCAATAACTTCCGCCATTCTTCCTCAGTCTTGATAACTTTATTTTCAGGTGCGCGAACACCATATTTTACAAAGTCCTCGATTTTTTTCCAAGTCAGCATATTAATAGTTAGTGTGAAGTGTTAGCATCAATACCAATCCCGGTCTGGGATCTAAAATATTGAGAATCAAATTTATTAATTTCTTTATATCCATTCTCAGACCTATCGAATGTACAAAGTATCCAAATAGTTGTAAACGTTATTGTCATGGAAAATAATGCCGGATATTTGTAGGGAAAGATTGGGTTAGGATTCCCTAAAACATCTACCCAAACAACCGGTCCTAAAACGACAAATGTGATTGCGGAGAATAACCCAAGAGAACCACCAATCACCGCTCCTCTAGTTGTCAGTTTTTTCCAGTAAATTGAAAGTAACAATAAAGGAAAATTTGCACTTGCCGCAATTGCAAAGGCAAGCCCAACCATGAAAGCAACATTCTGATTTTGAAAAATAATCCCAAGATAAATAGTTAGAATACCAAGCAATATAGTTGCTAATTTGGAAACAAACATTTCATTTTTTTCACTTTGTTTTCCTTTTAGAAAAGCATTAGCATATAAATCGTGTGAGATTGCAGAGGCACCTGCAAGTGTAAGTCCAGATACTACAGCTAAAATTGTGGCAAATGCTACAGCAGAAATGAAGCCCAGTAATATTTCGCCTCCCACAGCATCAGCTAAATGAATGGCAGCCATATTGTTGCCTCCAATCAGCGTGTTAGAGGTATCAAGATAAGCTGGATTATTTGAAATTAAAATGATAGCACCAAAGCCAATAATAAAAGTTAATAGATAAAAGTAACCGATAAACCCGGTTGCGTATGCAACAGATTTTCTTGCTTGTATGGCATTGGGGACCGTAAAAAATCTCATTAAAATATGGGGTAAGCCAGCTGTTCCAAACATTAAAGCAAGTCCTAGTGAAACTGCTGAGATTGGATCTGAGATTAAGCCACCCGGAGACAAAATAGTAACCCCCTTTTTATGAATACTTGTAGCCTCATTAAAGAATAAATTTAAATCAAAATTAAATTGAAATAGCACAAGCACCGCAATAACAGTTGCACCAAACAATAATAAAATAGCTTTGATAATTTGCACCCACGTCGTCGCCAACATTCCACCAAAGGTGACATATAGAATCATTAACCCCCCAACAATCATCACAGCCGAGTAATATGGTAATCCAAAAAGAATTTCAATAAGTTTGCCTGCCCCTACCATTTGAGCGATTAGGTATAAAATGACGGTGGAAAGTGATCCACACGCAGCTAAAATCCTAATGGGTCTCTGGTTTAAGCGAAAGGAAACAACATCAGCGAAGCTATACTTTCCAAGATTCCTTAACGGCTCAGCAATTAATAAAAGAATAATGGGCCAACCAATTAAAAAACCAATTGAGTATATTAATCCATCGAATCCTGTTAAATATACTAGCCCAGAAATGCCTAAGAAAGATGCGGCCGACATAAAATCTCCAGATATGGCTAATCCGTTTTGTAAGCCTGAAATATTCCCGCCCGCCGTATAAAACCCATCTGCAGTTGAAGACTTTTTTGAGGCCCAGTAAGTAATGAAGAGAGTGACAGAAACAAATAAAACAAACATGATGATAGAGATATGATTGTCTCCACTATTACCATCACTGGCTAGAGAAAGGTTACTAAATAATAAGATTGATAAAATTAATTTATTCATTATTTCTTGATGGCACTAATCTGTGGCTCAATAAATTTGTTGGCTAGATAAACATATATGATCGTAATGATGAATATCAAAAGAATAAGTACTAATCCTAAAAAAATCCCTAAGGAAATATGAGTATCAAAAATGAAAGGACTAAACATTTCGGGTTTAAATGCAATAACTCCAATAAAAAGGAAATACGGGGCTATAGTTAAAAATAAGAGTGGGCGAATTATTTTTGCTCTCAATTTTGTTAGAACATTAAGTTGATGGTTATAATTTGACTTCATAAAATATACTGTAAAATAAAAAAATAAGGTTACAGGATTGAATTCATATAGCCAAATTAAAAATAATGATGCTATTTAAACTGTTCTAAAGCTTTATATATTTTCTGATGCGCTTCATTTGCGACAAATTTTCTATTTTTTTTATTGGATACTAATGGAAGCACAGATATGTGTGCTGTTAAATTTTTTACCTTTATTAAGGCCCACATTGATCGGGCAAGGCTTATATCCCCTGCATATGAAGGAGCGGAGGTAAATTTACCATCAGAAGTATATCGTATCGATAAAGGTAAGATATTTATATTGCAATTGATAGCAGTTTGAAAAAAGTTACTTTTAAAGGGGAGCAATCTTGATCCATCCGTTGCAAAACCCTCAGGAAAAAAATACACGCTATCCATTTTATTTAACTTTTTTTCAATTTGATCTGATGCCATTGTGAGTGATTTTTTGTTTCCTCTTTTTATATAAATCGTGTCTGCACATTTAGTTAATTTGCCGATGAGTGGCCAGCTTTCTACATCGCCCTTTGATAAAAAAGAAATAGGAACGAGGGAGTTAATTAAGAAAATATCTAACCATGAGATATGGTTGCTTACAATTAAAAAATGTTTATTAGATAAAAGTTTGTTTAAATCTTGGTTTATTTCTAAATGAATTTTTAAGATACTTAAAAGTCTTTTTGACCAGCTTTTTATGTATCTCTTTTTTGGTTTGTCATTGATATACAAAATATATAGCGCTTGAAAAAAACCGTAAAAAAGATGAATGATGATTAAAGAAAATTTAACCATTTAAGAATTTATATTTTCTTCAATGAATTCATTCAGCTTTTGGAAGTTTATAAACACTTATATAATCACCCTGAGAAAAGCCCATAATTTTATTACCACCGGCGACGACAGCGATATACTGTTCCCCATCTATGAGGTAGGTGATGGGAGGTGCATTAACGCCAGCATCAGTATAAGTTTGCCAAAGTAATGCCCCTGAAGTCGCATCGATGGCATTAAAATTTCCATTGCCCTCTCCCAGGAATACTAAACCCCCTTTGGTAGATAACGTTCCTCCAACAAGTGGCTGTGGTGTTTTATATTGCCATTGTATTTTACCTGTCGATAAATTGATTGCTGAAAGCAGACCCCACTGCGGGTCATTTGTGGGCTCTGAACTGGTATATTCAGTGATTCCGTTTTCAGTATTTTTTTCATGAAGTGTATATTTGATTGGAGCATGAATGCCTGAGACAAAGGCAAGATTTAAATCTGAATTAATGCTGATAGGAGACCAATTAGAACCTCCTAAGATACCAGGGTAAATAATAGTCCCCTCCTTTGATGCTCCAGCAAAGAGATTACTCTGGGGTACAAATGCTTCTGATTTTAATATGAGCGCTCCCGTGTCTCTATTTATAATATATAACCATCCAGTTTTACTTGCCTGGGCGACAGCAGGAATGACTTGACCATCATGATATGCATAAAAAAGTACAGGTGGGCTAGCAACATCATACCCCCAAATGTCGTGAGGAACTTGTTGGTAGTACCATTTCAATTTCCCCGTTTCAGCATCAAGTGCGACAATGGATACAGTATATAAATTATCACCCGGCCGAGTTTCTCCACTCATTTGAGGAGAAGGATTCCCTGTACCAAAGAAAAGGGTATTTGTTTCCTTGTCTATTGCAGGAGTTGTCCATGCAGAACCTCCTCCAAATTCTGCCGCATTGGGATATTTGTCTAAGGTAGCCTTTTCATGATAAATATCTCTGTTTAAAGTGACCCCATCTTCAATAAAGTTATTAAAATTCCCTTCCCATCCAGTCTCTAAAATAGTATTAAATTGCCATATTTGCTGACCAGAATGTATATCGTATGCAGCTAAAAAGCCTGACCGACCGAATTTCCCTGATACACCAACCACCGCACCTAATGGTGTATTAGCTCCCTCTTCCTCTACATGAAGTCCATATCCTACGCCGGTGATTCCAATAATCACTTTGCCGTTATAGACTACCGGCGCCATAGAAATACCTACGCCAGTCCCACCACTTATTTGTTTATCAGAATTGGCATCAGATTCATCCAGGTCGCTTATAGATTCAGACTCAACATTGTTTTTGACAACATTGATATCCCATATTTTTTCACCTGTTTTAATATTTAGGGAAATAAGTCGAGCATCTACCGTGCCAAAGAATAATTGTTTACCTTGAAGTGCAACTCCCCTGTTTGATGGACCACAACAAAGTTTCCAGTTAGGGTTAAGATCATGCTCATAACGCCAAATTTCATTTCCAGTTTTGGCATCCAAAGCAAGTACATTATTGAAAGGGAGTGAAACATACATAATACCTTTATGTACAATTGGAGTAGCTTGAAATGTTGCTTTAACCCCTGTTTGAAACTGCCAAGCTAAGCCAAGTTTTTCAACATTTGTTTTATTGATTTGGGTAATTTTAGAAAAACGTTGATTAGTTAGATCTTCTCCATATGAATTCCATTCTTGGTCTGGCTGACCACAACTAGTAAGAAAAAATAGTAAAAAGAAAACTAAAAGAATTAGAGTAATAAACTTCATTTAGCTAAATGTAAAAATTGGTATGGAAAGTTCATTCATTTTTTCAGCAATCCGAATCATTTCTTGATCATTGAGCCTCCCAAGATTATAAAGCGTTTTCTGTTCGGTGGGTCTAGCAAGACTATATAAATGAATGCTAGTTATTTTTTTTTCATAGGGTTTTAGAAAGTTCACATAGTCAGAAACTTCACTTTCTTTTGGAAGTTGCCCATTTATTTTGGTTAGACAAGTTTGAATGACTGTTGAGGATATGGATAGAGCTGATTCAAGATTTTTTTTGATTTGGTTATGGGTTAAATTAACTTGATTCAATTGTTTAATAGTCTCAGTATTTACAGAGTCAATTTTAAACCATATTTCTTTTGCCAGCGGCATTTCTTGCCATGCATCCTGAATCTCTCTCTCGGACAAATAGCTACCGTTGGTGATTAGTCTAATTTTAACGTCTTTAGGAAATTGACTGTCAGCGAACTCTTTCTCAATAATTCCCAGAACACTTTTAAATTCTTTACAAGCAGTTGGCTCACCATTTCCAGATAGAGCAATATCTTTAAACTTAGTACCGGGGTTAGTATGTTTATCTATAAAATCTCCTTTAACTATATTGTTGAGCCAATCTTTTAATTCATTTCGGAGACGATTTAGATCTATAGATTCAGGTTTACCTCGTTTTAAATTAGGGATCTCACAATAGATACACTGCCAATTACATTTATTATTTGTATTTAAATTTATACCAAGAGACAACCCTCCAGCTCTCCTTGAAACTACTGGATATACATAGCGACTATTAAAAGTATCGCGGTTATGGTTTGTGACAATGAGTTTCATAATAAAAAGTTTACCTATTATGATACGTTATTTATTAGAGAGCCATATTGATTTATAGGGTTTTAATTTTATTTCTTGGTATAAATTTTTGAGTGATTTGCCCGAGATAAGGTCACTCCAGCGGTCAGTCTCAATCATATTTAGTAAGGACGGATTAAAAGTTACAGTTTTGTTAGAAACATTATGAATACTAAATATACTTTGTTCGCGATCTAAGCTCTGCCGCCATAGACCAAATATTGATTCATTTATTTCTAAGGTAAACTGTGTCGCATTGGGATGAAATGCCTTCTGTTTTTTTCTAACCTCAATAAGTCGTAATAATTCAAAAAAAATTTTCTTGTGATGGGTCCTTGAACCCAATTTTTTCTCAATATCTTCTAATGACCACTGATGGCGATTAATTGAACGATTTTGTGATGAATGGAGTAATTTTTTATAATCATTTTTAGTTGCCAGTAGACTGTGTATATAGAATGCAGGTATTCCCTCCATTGCAAGCATAATGGTGTGTGCACAAATAAACCTTTGGTTTTGCATGCGATCCAGTCCATCTTTAATATGATATTTAAAAGCATCAAATAAGCTAATATTAATTTCATAGGGTTCACTTATATGCCCTGTGGTTCGATAGGAAATTTTACCGTTAGCTTTTTTAGCGCTTGAAATTAATGCAGCAATTTCAGACTTTTCAAGAATATTTTCTACTGACCTAAGGCCTATCCCATCATGACTCGCAATAAAGTTAAAGTAAGTAGTTCCAAACATTGCGGGAGGCATTCTCATAAGCCATTGTTTCAATTTATGACTACTATTATTTAATAAACTATGCATTATGAGTGGAGGGAGAGCAAAGTTATAAACCAGATGTGCTTCATTACGATTTCCAAAATAAGAGAGATTTTCACGGTTAGGAATATTTGTCTCAGTAATTAAATAGGCTTTATCCGAATAATGATCAATTAATGTTCGAACTAGTCTCACAAACTCATGTGTTTCAGTTAGGTTTATACAGTTTGTATTTAGATCTTTCCAAAGAAACGCGATTGCATCTAGACGTAATATTTGAGACCCTTTATCAAGATAATTTTTGACAATTTTTAGCATTTCTATCATAACCTCAGGATTTTGATAGTTTAGGTCTGGTTGATCTGGGCCAAAAGTACACCATACATATTTTTTACCACTGGCTGTATTGATCTCTTGTAATAAATCAGAGGTTCGTGGTCTGATAACTTTTTTGGTGTTTGTTTTTTTTGGTAAATCTAAAAAGAAATCTACTCCTGGCTTATGATTATTTTTGAATTGTTCAAACCATTGACTTCTTGATGAGCAATGATTAATGACGACATCTGTCATTAGCTTATAATTTTTTGCAATTTCCTCAATATCACTCCAAGTACCAAAACCTTCATTAACTTTTGTAAAATCAATAACTGCAAATCCATCGTCTGAGCTGTATGGAAAGTAAGGTAATATATGGACAGAATTTATTGTTTTTTTTATGTACTTAGAAAGGAAATTTCTTAAGTTTTTAAGAGGAGCTTTTTTTTGATTAATGAACGTATTTGCATAAGTGATTAAAATAATATCCTCTTGCCCCCACTTCGTATTCGAGAGGTTTGGTTGAATAGGATTTTTTTTTTCAAAAAAAATATTAAAAATTGTTTGACTTAATTTATGGTTTTTTTTATTTTTATAAATTTGGTTAAGATGGTATTTGATTTTTAACTTTAGTTGCTGTCTAGTTTTCTCTTGTTGCATAAAGCTATCCTGAGTATTCTTTTATATCGTCATTTACAGCTTGGATAATTTCTTGTTTTATCTCTGGTAAGGCACTTGTCACTCTTGTCCAACTAGGAATAAATGGTGTTTCCATAGGATTATCTAAAAAGTGTTGGCCGGCGTTAAGTATATTTTCTGCGAAGAGTTCAACAGCTTTCTCTTCTGCGTGAATATCAAAATTTAATCCATTGATTGTGGCATCATTGTGATAGGTCTCGACAAAATCTAGTGCTATTCTGAAGTATGTTGCTTTCAGAGAGCGAAATGTTTCGTTATTAAAAACCAAGCCATTTGTAGCCAACTTCCTAAAAATTGATTTACTGATATCAATCGACATTTTGGAGAGGCCTTTAGTAGAATCTTTTACGCTTAAATCCTGATGTTTGTGATCATATTTATCAGCTATATCAACCTGACATAATCGGTTGTTTGCATAGTTACGATTCATTTCAGATAAGATTCCAACTTCTAAGCCCCAATCGCTTGGAATTCGGAGGTCATTTAATACCTCAGTTCTTAAAGAAAATTCACCCGACAATGCATAACGAAAGCTATTGAGGTATTCAAGATAGTTGTTTGCAGGAAAAATTCTCATCAATGCACGAATTAAAGGAGTAACAAGAAGGCGACATACACGTCCATTGATTCTATCCTCAGATACTCTGGCATAGTAGCCTTTGCAAAATTGATAATTAAAACTCGGATTTGCAACAGGATAAATAAGTTTTGCTAGCAAATCTTTTTTATAGGTAAGGATGTCACAGTCATGTAGCGCTATGGCTTCAAGCTTTTCTTCAGCTAAAACATAGCCAAAGCAATACCATACGTTTCTACCTTTTCCTAGCTCTGTCGGCGCAAGTTTTTTATCAATTAACTTTTGGTGAATTTTTTTTAGCCTGGGACCGTCATTCCATAAGACGATTACATCCTGAGGGAGCGAAGAAAAAAAACTTAATGCATCACGATATTCGTATTTTGATGCTTGATCCAACCCTACAATGATCTTATCAATGAAGTGGACATGTTTTAGTTCTTCAACGATGTTCTTTAGAGCTGGCTTGAGTAGCTCTGAATAAAGCGATGGTAAAACCAAACCCAAAGGCCTACTTTTTGAAAATTCTATCAATTCCTTTTCTAAATTCTCTGGATGTTGTGATCTTAGATTATGAAGATTCGTCACAATTCCATTTTGGTAAAAATCACTCATAGTTCACTCACTAAATTAATTAATGCATTATTCCATCCTAATGGCCCAATTTCCTTTGTTCGAATAATATTTGGGTGATCGATTTGCGGGAAATTTTTATAAGGATGTTTCACCAAAATAGCATAATCAGCTATTTTTAACATCTTAATATCATTCTCACTATCACCCAATGCTATTGTAGTGACTGGAACTCTAAATTCGTTTTCATAAGCCTTTTTGATCCATAATAGTGCATCTGCTTTAGTATATTGCCCTGAAATGGTTAAAAATCGGCCCCCTTGTGCTGCAACTAAAGACTTTTTTTCAATTAACGTTATGAAATTTTTTAATTTTTTATACTCGTCGTTCCATAAAATAGGTTCAGAGTGCTCTCTTTTCATTGCATTTTCTGCATGTTTCTCAGTAAGCCCAGTATATTTTTTTAGTTGATTAGGTGAAAAGTCAGAGAATAACTCAAACGAAAATTTTTTTCTTAGAGATTCAAGAAAGCTCTTAATATCTTTGTGCGCAACTCCAAAGGCAATTTTTTTTCTAAAAAAAATACCAGACCCATTTTCGTAAATAAAGGGATAATGATTGCCCATAGATTTTTTGATAGCAATCATCTCCTGATAAGTTTTACTACTTGCAAGTATCAGTGGAATTCCTTTTTTTTCAAGTAACTTTAGAGCGGGTATTGCTGGATTAAAGGAATAATTTTCATGATCTAGAAGGGTTGCATCTAGATCACTATAGACCAATAACATGATAATTAGTTTTTATTGAACCACATCCTTCTCAATGTACCGTCTTTATCAATAAGAGAGTGTTTTATTGCACCGAGAATATGGAATATTAGAAGAAATAAAAGAAGCAAACCAAAAATTTCATGGAATTCATAAAATAATTCCCTGATTGCTTTGTCATCAAAACCAGGAATTACTTTAATACCAAACCATTTGATTCCATATTTACTGCCAGCTGACATAATGATTCCTGATAGAGGGATGAGAAACATAAGCAGATAAAGTGAGTGATGCGTGGCTTTGGCTAAGCGCTTTTCCCAAAGTTTCATCGAACTAAGAAAAGCAGGCGGGCGATGGGTAAACCTCCAGTACATCCTTAAAACAATAAGCATAAGTAAACTCAGGCCCACTGACTTATGAAGATTAAAGTAAAAGGATCTTTGTGATTGTTCCTC
This sequence comes from Methylophilales bacterium, assembly GCA_019823025.1. Lineage (NCBI taxonomy): Bacteria > Pseudomonadati > Pseudomonadota > Betaproteobacteria > Nitrosomonadales > Methylophilales bacterium. The sequence continues at coordinate 904,994 of CP081940.1, forward strand.
TTCTACTTCCCATGTTATGAGGCCCAAATTAAATATATCAAAACTAGTAGTCTTAGGCGTTTCTTTAGGTAGTTCAGTCATAAACCAACCAAGAACAAACATAAATAAAATGGCAATGCCAATCAACCAATGAAGGGCAATGGCTACGTTTGTGTATTTGATATTATTATTCATCTGGCAAGTAAACTAGTTAAATTTTATAAACAGATTATAATAAATTTACATGATTAGATATAGAAAAAACTTTTTTTTGAAACATTCTTTGGTGTTAATTTTCTTACTCATTTTTAGTAAGTTTATTTATGCTTCAAGTCCTTCAATTGAATTTGAAGAAGTTGCTCCAGGCATTTTTGTTCATCAAGGTGAGCACTTGGACGTAGACGAAACATACCATGGAGACATTGCAAACATTGGCTTTATTGTTGGAGAAGAATCAATTGCCGTCATTGATTCGGGAGGTTCTCTTAAAATTGGTAACGAACTTAAAACGGCAATTAGAAAATTTTCTAAATTACCCGTTCGATATGTAATCAACACCCATGTTCATCTTGATCATATTTATGGGAACGCTTCCTTTGTTGGAGAAAATGTAGATTTTATAGGTCATGTTGAATTACCCAAAGCCATGGCACTTAGAAAAGAGTTTTATGAGCGTATCAATCTCGAATACCTTGATGTTCCCAATGATCAATCTATCCAAATTGCACCTAATATATTAATTAAACCGAATGAAAGTAAAATTTTTGACTTGGGCAATAGAAAAATAAAAGTCACGGCCTACTCGATCGCCCATACAAAAACCGATGTTACCGTCGAAGATTTAAGAACTAAGACACTTTGGGCAGGAGATTTATTATTCACAGAAAGAACCCCAGTCATTGATGGTGATATTCACGGGTTCATAGACGTTATCGACAAAATTTTAATGTTGGATATTGATCAAGTCATCCCTGGTCATGGGACTCCTACAAAAAAATGGAAAGAAGCTTTTTTAAAAGAACAAAATTATTTTAAATTATTAAGAGACGAAGTTAGGTTGGCGATTGATAATGATCAGGACCTTCAATTAACAATTGATACAGCAGGCCAATCGGAGTCAGAAAAATGGGAGTTATTTGATATCCAAAACGGTAGAAATATAAATAAAATATTTCCTACGATGGAGTGGGAGTAACTCCAGACATAAGCATGACGTATCTATGTCTGGAATCTAATTATTTGCCTTTCTTACAACCATCAATACTGTAGCCAGTCTCTGGGTTTAACGCTAAGTGCAGAAGACCGCCACAAATTGCAAGATATTGAAGTGACATTAATAATAGCGGTTGCCCTCCTAAAGCGTTCATAAAGTAAATTATTGCCCATACAAATGAATAAACTGAAAGAACATAAGAAGTAATTTTGATTTTGTAACCAATAATTAGAGTAAATCCTGCAATGAGCTGAACAAGTATACTGATAGGCGCAAAAATTCCTGGTATGCCTCTGGCACCTAATAAATCTTGATATAAAGCATAACCGTTAGGGGTGTTGTAGATATTGTTGATGATAAAAAGAACAGATACAAAAAATATGAGTGCCATTAACACTCGAGAGATAACACCTAATAATTTACACACAGTCATTTTTCCTTAATAGTAATTAAAATGAATAATGCCTTTTTATGGAAAACTCTGCAAGTTTTAAACACTCTCGAAAGAGTTTAGAATTTTTTTAATAGGGCTAGGCAAAGCAGCATTTTTTAAATTATTTCTCTCAATCCATTTGTAATTATCAATTCTAGGGAGCCCAAGCTTATCCAACAATATATATTGAAAATGAATATTTAGTTTATAGTGCGTAAATGCAGTCTTGTGTTTACCTAATTTTAAAATTTTAAAATTACCTTCACCTAGATTTTCTTTTATCCAATTTTCAGAATTCTCAAAATTTTCTAATTCAGGCATGGACCAAAGGCCTGCCCAAATTCCCTTTGATGGTTTTTTTTTGAATAAATAGGAATCATCAGAATTAATTACTAATAAATAAATCTCTTTTGTCGGTAAGGTTTTTTTTGGTTTAGAAATAGGAATGTCTTTTGTTAAATTTTTCTTAAAACTAATACACTCTCTTTGTAAGGGGCAATTATTACACAGCGGCTGACTTCTTTTACAGACAGTTGCGCCTAAATCCATCAGTGCTTGGGTGTAGGTTTGAATATATTTATTGGTTTTCGGTAAATTGTCAGAAGCTATTTCCCATAATTTTTTTTCTACTGAAAGTTTTCCAGCCCATTCCATAATTCCGAAGTGTCTTGTAAATACGCGTTTAACATTTCCATCTAAAATGGGCTTCTTTTCTTTAAAGGCGAATGCAGAAATTGCTCCCGCTGTTGAGCGACCAATCCCTGGTAAAGTTAAAAGTGTATCGAATGATGATGGGAATTTACCATCATAATTTTTTGAAATTTCTATAGCTGTTTTGTGTAAGTTCCTTGCTCGAGCGTAATAACCGAGTCCACTCCACAATTCAAGAACCCTTTCTTCTTCTGCATTAGCAAGGGCATCTATATTCGGAAAACGCTTAATAAATTTTTCAAAATAAGTTAAAACAGTACTAACTTGCGTCTGTTGAAGCATAATCTCTGACAACCAAATAAGATAAGGATTATCTGTATTTTGCCATGGCAAGTTATGTCGCCCTGATCTCTTATGCCATTGAATTAGTTGGTCTGAAATAAAACCCATAATCAATTTTTACTAGAAAAAATAAATAACAGCAATTATTCCAATAAGAATCCTATACCAACCAAATATGACAAAGTCATGGTTGGCTACATACTTGATAAAAACTTTTATAATTAATAAAGCACTCACAAATGCGGTGATAAAGCCAATTGAGAAGATGGGTACATGATGCATGTTGAGTAAAGAAAAGTTGGTTGCTAAATCAAATAACGAAGCGGCAAATATAATGGGGATAGCTAAGAAAAACGAAAATTCAGTGGCCGTTTTTCGATCCAGCCCCGATATTAAACCACCCATGATAGTAGACGCAGACCTTGAAACCCCTGGAATTAAAGCAAAACATTGGGCCAAGCCTACGACTAAAGCTTGCTTTTTTGTAATCTGATCAACATTTGTTTTTGTTTTAATGGTTAATTTTTTTTCAATTAAAATCATTATAAAACCACCAATTATCAGACTGATACCGACGATTATTGGGTTAAAGAGATAAAACTTAATCATTTTATGAAATAAAAGTCCCATTATCGCAGCTGGAAGGAAGGCAATGAATAGATGGAGAATAAAGTTTTGGGCGACTTTTTCATGCAAAGCCCCTTTAAAGGTCAATATTAATTTGTTTTTGTATTGAACGATAACGGCGAGGATGGCGCCGAGCTGTATAAAAATTTCAAAAACTTTACTTGAGTCGTCGTTAAATTGTAAAAGCTCAGCTGCTAAAATCAAATGGCCAGTAGAGCTGACGGGTATAAACTCAGTGATTCCTTCAACAATCCCGAGAATAAAGGCTACCCATAAAAGATATAAATCCATTAATATTCCTTAAAATGCCTCGTTAAATTTTTTGGTAAACTTCAGCACCTTTTTTTACAAATTCAATAGATTTTTCTTCCATGCCTTTTTCTAGAGCCTCTTTATCAGATATCCCTTTTTTGGTTGCATAGTCTCTCACATCTTGGGATATTTTCATTGAACAGAAGTGGGGCCCACACATTGAACAGAAGTGGGCTTGTTTAGCACCCTCTTGCGGAAGTGTTTCATCATGAAATTCTTTTGCTTTTTCAGGATCTAGGCCTAAATTAAACTGATCATTCCATCTGAATTCAAATCTTGCCTTCGATAGGGCATTATCACGGATTTGCGCGCCGGGGTGACCTTTTGCGAGGTCTGCCGCATGTGCTGCAATTTTATAAGTAATAATTCCCGTTCTCACGTCCTCTTTTTCAGGTAAACCTAAATGTTCTTTTGGTGTGACATAGCAAAGCATGGCACAGCCATACCAACCAATCATAGCAGCACCAATACCTGAAGTGATGTGATCATAGCCAGGTGCGATATCGGTAGTTAACGGTCCGAGTGTGTAAAAAGGGGCTTCGTCACAATGCTCTAACTGTAGATCCATATTCTCTTTAATCATATGCATAGGTACGTGACCCGGGCCTTCAATCATCACCTGGACATCATGTTTCCAAGCGATTTTAGTTAGTTCACCCAATGTTTTTAATTCAGCAAATTGTGCTTCGTCATTAGCATCGTATATTGATCCCGGCCTTAAACCATCACCCAAGCTAAAGCTAACATCATAGGTTTTCATTATTTCGCAAATTTCTTCAAAGTGGGTATATAAGAATGATTCCTTGTGATGAGCAAGACACCAGCTCGCCATAATAGAGCCTCCCCGACTCACAATTCCTGTCATTCTTTTAGCAGTCATTGGAATATAAGCTAATCTCACGCCCGCATGAATTGTAAAATAATCTACCCCTTGCTCTGCTTGTTCAATGAGGGTGTCCTTAAAAATTTCCCATGTTAAATCCTCGGCTTTACCATTTACTTTTTCCAGTGCTTGATAAATTGGAACGGTCCCTATAGGCACAGGGCTATTTCTAATGATCCACTCTCTCGTTTCATGAATATTTTTTCCAGTAGATAAATCCATTACAGTATCACCACCCCAACGGGTACCCCAAACCATCTTTTCGACTTCTTCGCTAATACTAGATCCTAGGGCTGAGTTACCAATATTGGCATTGATCTTAACTAAAAAATTTCTTCCGATAATCATCGGTTCTGTTTCTGGGTGATTAATATTTGCTGGAATGATAGCTCGCCCTTTGGCAACTTCATCTCTTACAAATTCCGCGGTTATTTTTTGAGGAATCTTGGCACCATGATTTTCACCAGGGTGTTGTGTTTGGAGGACTTCCGAAATCCCTTCACGCCTTTGGTTTTCCCTAATGGCTATAAACTCCATTTCGGGGGTAATAATTCCTTTTTTGGCATAGTGCATTTGAGATACATTTTTTCCTACCATAGCTTTCTTTGGGTTGCGCTTAAGGTTAAATCGCATATTTTCTAATGACGGATCTGTTTTTCTTTTTTTGCCAAAAGTTGATGAAGGGCCCTGAAGTTGTTCTGTATCTTTTCTATCCTCAATCCATTTATTACGTAAGGGAATTAAACCATTTTTAATATCAATTTTACTTTTGGGGTCAGTGTAAGGACCCGAGGTATCGTAAGTTAATACCGGGGCATTTTTTTCAGCACCAAATTCAGAAGGTGTATCTGAAATAGAAATTTCTCTAAAAGGCACTTGAATATCCGGCGTTGACCCTTCTATGTAAACTTTTTTTGAGTTTTCAAAAGATTCAAGAGCTGCTTTGTCAAGGCCTGCGTCTTTACTTACGAATTTATCAACATTCATTTTAATCTGTTTATCTGAAGCGTTCACTGCTGACTCCTTTATTAATTTTACATATGGTAGGGAGCAGTTTATAGATGCATTCCCTACGGCGATATTTAATTCACATCAGGTTCAAAGAGTTTTTCTCACCACTGAAAAGCGGACCCCTAGCACTAGGTATAAACTACTTGATTATCATGCTTATAGCAAGGTAAGCATGATATTTTTAATGAAAATAACCTCCGTTTTTTGACCGTCTCAGCTATAATTGATTCTAAATTATTCTAAATTTTTTTCAGAGCTTACAAATAAATGAAAACCCTTACTGATGTCAAACGTTTTAATATGATTGAGCAACAAATCAGGACATGGGATGTGTTTGATGCATCGATATTAGATTTGTATGACAAAATTAAAAGGGAAGCATATGTCCCAGAAACATATAAAAAAATTGCTTTCACAGACGTACAAATTCCACTTCAACATAAACAATATATGCTTGCCCCAAAACAAGAGGCAAGAGTTTTGCAATCTCTTAAGTTAAAACCAACAGATCATATTTTACATATTGGTACTGGGACGGGTTTTTTTGCAGCTTTGCTGGCTTCTCTTTCAAAGCATGTCGTTACGATGGATTTATTTGACAATTTCTTAGAGGAAGCAAAAAAAATTCATCAAAAAGATAATCTCTCAAATTTATCATATGTAAATAATGATGGTGTTCAAGGTAACTTAGATTTTGCACCTTATGATGTAATTGTATTTACGGGGGGCATCCTTAAAGAGCCTTTAGGGCTGAGAGAACAGCTTAAAGTAGGCGGTAAATTATTTTTTTTCGAAGGTACTAAAACGCTTATGCAGGCGAACCTTATTGAGAAAGTTGGTCAAAATGAGTATGAATCTAAGTCTATGTTTGAAGATGTTATTCCTTTTTTAATTATGAAAAGTGAAGCATCTAAGTTTATTTTTTAAATGTGGGAAAACAATATTTAAATTTTATGTCGATTCTTTATGTAAAGATCAGATTATTGGTATTTTTGTTTTGTATGAGTTTTTCTTCATTTATAAGTGCTGAAAAAACAAGTGACTTATTGTCACTATACAATGAAGCACTAAGACATGATGCCCTTTTATCTGCTGCGACTATTCAAAACCAAGCAACTCAGGAATTAATAGATCAAGGCCTATCTCTTTTATTACCAAATATATCGGCTTCAGGAAGCTATTCTGATCTAGATAATTCAAGAAAATTTAATACGCCAATTAGTAATGTACTATTGGCTGGAACGAAAGCAGATTATCAAAATTATGAATATGGTGTTGTAGTGAGGCAGCCAATTTTTAATTATGCTTCTTATAATCGCTACAAACAAAATTTAGTTCAAACGAGCTTAAGTGACAAACAGCTTCTCTGGTCCCGACAAGACTTGATTTATCGTGTTGTAAAATTATATTTTGAAACACTACAAGCATCAGATGAGATTGATTTACTTCAAGCCCAGCGTAAAGAAATACTTGCACAGCTTGCTGAGGCGGAAGCGATGTTTAAAGCAGGACTAGTTTCCATTACCGATGTTAATGAAACAAAAACAAAAGCCGCATTGATAGAGGTTGAACAATTAAACGCTGTGCAACTTTTTAAAATTAAAAAAAGAGAATTTGAAACTATTACAGGGTCACTTCCAGGAAAGCTTAATAAATTAAATCCGGTGATTACATTTACAGAGGTTGAAAATAAAGCAGAAGAATGGATCGATATTGCATTAGAAAATAATTTAGATCTTCAAATAAGAAGAGACGAAGTCAAAATCGCAGACAGAGAAATAGACATTCGAACAGGCGATAGGCTCCCAACAATCGATGCATTCGCTTCACGTTCAAGAAATTGGAATAGTGGAGGATATCCTTATGGCACAACTAAAAACCAAGGGGGCAAAGACTTTTCTGACGCGATTGGCGTTGAAATTAATATTCCCATTTATGAAGGTGGATTTAGAAGCTCAAGGATACGTGAAGGCAAGTTACTTAAACTCAAATTACAAGAAGATGAAGAATATTTAGAAAGACAAGTTAAGTTAGAGGTAAGAGAAAATTTTTTACATCTTCAAACAAATTTTGCAGAAATAGTTGCTTATGACGTAGCATTAAAAAGTGCTAAATTAACGCTTGATTCAACCAATTTGGGTTTTAAGGCAGGCTTAAGAGATAGTATTGACGTCTTGAGAGCTCAACAAGTTTATTTTGATGCTGAAAAAGATATACTTGATAACAAATATGATTACTTAATGAATTTGATTAATTTAAAATTTTCTGTGGGTATGCTTACAAAACAAGACATAATTGAAATAAATAAATATCTAATATTGGAACAGTAATGATTGCATCAAAAAATAAAAGCCAATTAGTTTTAGTAGATATGCAGGAAAAGTTAGCCTCTGTTATGCCAAAAGAAGTTATTAATAAAATTATCAAGAGGTGCGAGCTTTTATTCGCGGTAGCTCAGAAATTAGAAATTCCCTCAATTATTACTGAGCAATATCCACAAGGTTTAGGGCCAACTTTGCCATCTATTAAAGCTTTTGTTAATGAGGCGAGTTATATAGAAAAAAAAGTCTTTGCATGTACAGATGATGCTATTTTTAATCGGTATTTAATCCGCACTAAACCGCAAGTTTTTTTAATTGGTATGGAAGCGCATATTTGTATTTTACAAACAGCTCTGGGACTTATCAAAGCAGGCAAAGAAGTTTTTGTGATTGAGGATGCAGTAGTTTCAAGGAATATATTAAATAAGCAAAATGCTTTAGGAAGACTAAAAAGTGCAGGATGTATTATTACAAATGTTGAATCAGTTGTATTTGAATGGTTGGGCTCATCTGAGAATCCAATTTTTAAAGAAATTACTCCTCTAATTAAAAATATTGACTAATAATTTTTAGCGCTTTTCTGGAACTTCCCTCTGACCTTGAAATAAACTCCTTTGACTTTTGAATCATTGAATTTCGTGTTTCTAAATTACTTAATTTTGTAATAGTTTTGGGTAATTCGTGGATATGGTTTATTTGAATAGCGGCTTTTGATTTTATCGCTCCAAGAATGATGTCCTTAAAGTTAAAAATCGATGGCCCAATAATAGTGGGCTTTTTCAATTTTATCGGTTCAATTGGGTTTTGGCTTCCATAATTGAAGAAACTGCCTCCAAGAATTACGACATTTGCCAACTCGTAATACATATACATCTCATCCATAGAGTCACCTAATATAAAATTTGGTGTTGATTTGATTGAAGAGGCTTGACTTCTTTTAGCAAATTGCACGTTCTTTGATTTTAAAAGATTTTCTACTTTACTAAATCTTTCCGGGTGTCTTGGCGTCAAAATTAATGAAATATTTTTCTTATTCATCTTTAATATTTCATTAAGTATAATTTCTTCCTCACCTTTCCTTGTACTGCCGGCAACTATTACAATTTGATCATTAATCATTAAATCATTCTTCATCTTTTTTGAATTTTGCTCCGTTTCCTTAGGGGGCATTTGGTCAAATTTTAAGTTACCCATCACTTGAACTTTATGGGTAGTTAATTGCTCGAAATTTTTCTTATCAGATTCACCCTGTACGTAAATAGTTGATAGTTTATTTAACAAAGGTGTATAAAAATTTCTGAATTTTTTATACTTTTCAATAGATTCATTAGAAAGCCTTCCGTTTATGAGAAGTAGCGGAATTTTTTTGCTGTTACATTGGATAATTAAATTTGGCCAAATTTCTTTTTCAAGCAATATACCTACTGTGGGCCTATAAAATTTGAGAAATCTTCTGACTAGGTCAAAAGCATCATAAGGTAGATAGGCTCTGTGAATATTTTTATTTTTTGGAAGGGCAACTTTTTTGCCTGTTGGAGTACCATGGGTGATTAAGAAATGCGCTCTTGGATATTTTTTTTGTAATTGTTCTAAAAGCCTATAAATTGCCTTTGTTTCTCCGACCGACACACAATGAATCCATAAGGTTTTTCTTTTTAACCACTTATTTTTTTCAGATACGGGGTAAATGGCGAAACGCTCAGACCAACCTCTTAAATAATCTTTATTTTTTATTCCTCGATAAACTAATTTGATTGTAGTAAGGGGAAGAATAAGATAAACAATGATATTGTAAATAATAAGACGCATCTTTTTTATTTTCTCACATAAATTATAGATAAATAAAATTAATTTTTATGAAAGTTGTTGTTTTAAATGGTAATTTTTTAGGGCGTCATTTTTTTATTGTTCTTTTAATAAAAATTACTTGACCAGACACAATCAAGTGATATTATTTTTTATGTAAGCACAAGATGTAGTGGTTTTAAAAAAATCGATAATTTTCAATAAAAAAGCAATTTAGCACTTAAATTAGGGGGTTTGTAATGCTTAAAGCGGTATCAAATAATGAGGATCATCCTGAAGAAGGTTCGATTCCAGTCCAACCAGTATCACTTGATATATGGGATAAAAAATATCGACTTAAGTCTAAGAAAGGTGACTTTGTTGATAAGGATGTAGATGATACTTACCTTAGAGTTGCTAAAGCGCTTTCAGATGTTGAAGAAAAAGAGATTCAAGAGCAATGGAGCGAGAGATTTGTTTGGGCTTTACAAAATGGAGCAATACCAGCTGGAAGAATTACTTCAAATGCTGGCGCCTTAGAACATAAACCTGCTACGAGTACAATTAACTGTACGGTATCAGGAATAATTGAAGACAGCATGACTGATATTTTAGATAAAGTTCATGAAGCAGGCCTGACTTTAAAGGCGGGTTGTGGAATTGGTTATGAGTACTCAACATTAAGACCAAAAGGTGCGTTTGTTGCAGGTGCTGGCGCTTATACAAGTGGCCCTCTTTCATTTATGGATATTTATGACCGTATGTGTTTTACCGTTTCAAGCGCTGGGGGTAGACGCGGAGCACAAATGGCCACATTTGATATTGCTCATCCTGACGTCACTGATTTTATTAAAGCAAAAAGAGAAGATGGAAGATTAAGGCAGTTTAATTTGTCTTGTTTGATTACTAAAGATTTTATGGAAGCCGTTAAGAATGATCAAAAATGGAAGGTTGCATTTCCTGTAACGGCAAAAGAAGCCAAAGATGAAGGCTTAGATTTGGAGAATGAAGATCAAGTAGTATGGAGAAATTGGCCAGTACCTGGTAAATATTTATCTAAAACTGAAGGAAAAGATACTGGAAAGGTTGCATGTCGAGTTTATAAAGTTATTCCAGCGAAGAGGTTGTGGGACATAATTATGTCATCAACATACGATTACGCAGAACCAGGATTTATTCTAATTGATCGTGTTAATGAGATGAATAATAACTGGTTTTGTGAAAATATTAGGGCAACAAATCCTTGTGGTGAGCAGCCACTCCCTCCCTATGGAGCGTGTTTACTTGGATCTGTAAATTTAACCAAGTTTGTCAAAAAACCTTTTACAGAAGAGGCGCAGTTTGATTGGGACAAGTATAAAGAAGTTGTCAGTATATTTACAAGAATGCTTGATAATGTTGTTGAGATCAATGGGTTGCCATTAGGTAAGCAAAGAGATGAGATTGCAAGAAAAAGACGTCATGGAATGGGCTATCTTGGTCTCGGTTCAACATTGTCAATGATGGGTCTTGTTTATGGTGACGAAGAATCATTAAAATTCACAGAAGAAGTAAGTCGAATTCTAGCTGAAATTGGATGGCAGGTGGGCATAGATCTTGCTAAAGAGAAAGGGCCAGCACCAATAATGGATGAAGAGTTTGAGGTCACAGCATCAATGCTTTTAATGAGGCCTGAAATGAAAAAAGATGGAATTAAAGTTGGTGATAAATTAACAGGGAAAGTTTTACTCGGAAAATATAGCAGGTATATGCAGCAGTTTCCATCTTCTATTCAAGCTCAAATAGCAAAGAACGGTTGTCGATTTACTCACCATAGTTCTATTGCACCAACAGGAACTATTTCACTGTCATTAGCAAATAATGCTAGTAATGGAATTGAACCCTCGTTTGCACATCACTATAGTCGTAATGTGATCAGGGAAGGTAAAAAATCAAAAGAAAAAGTCGATGTTTTTTCGTATGAACTTCTTGCTTATAGAGCATTGGTGAATCCTAAGGCGATGCCGTTTTCAGAAAATGCTGATGAGAAATTACCAGATTACTTTATTGATTCGTCAACAATCAAGGCAAAAGCTCATGTAGACATTCAAGCTGCAGCCCAAAAATGGATTGATAGTTCGATATCCAAAACAATTAACGTCCCTACAGATTACGATTATGAAGATTTTAAGGAAATATATTTGTATGCGTATGAAAAAGGATTAAAAGGTTGTACAACCTTTAGATTTAACCCAGAAGCATTTCAAGGTGTATTGGTAACTGAAAAAGATTTAGAAAATACTAGTTATAAATTTACTCTTGATGATGGACAAGAAGTTGAGGTAAAGGGAAATGAAGAAATTGAGTATGATGGAGAGGTTCATTCCGCAGCCAATTTGTATGACGCCTTAAAAGAAGGTTATTACGGAAAATTTTAGGAGTTAGTAGATGTCAATTAAGATTGAAAAGAAAATCGTAAGCTATTCTGTTGTTGATAAAACAGATGAGCAAAAAGATGAAAAAAAAGAAATACCTGCTGAAGTGGTTCAAATTGGCGAGCCATTAGCAAGGCCAGATAAAATAACAGGCTCAACTTATAAAGTTAAAACTCCCGTAACAGAACATGCTTTATATATAACTATTAACGATGTCATTATGAATGAAGGTACTGACCAAGAACATAGAAGGCCTTTTGAAATATTCGTTAATTCAAAAAATATGGAGCATTTTCAATGGATAGTTGGGCTTACAAGGGTAATGTCAGCTGTATTTCGAAAAGGTGGTGATTTAACATTTTTAATTGAAGAGTTAGAAAGTGTTTTCGATCCCAACGGAGGTTATTATAAAAAAGGTGGTAAATATGTTCCAAGTTTAGTTGCCGAATTAGGCCAAGTTCTTGAAGAGCATCTTAAAAATATTGGTATGCTAAAAGTTACAGAGCCAGAAGCGCATCAGCAACAATTAATCGATGATAAGAAAGCAGAGTATTTAAAAAAAAATCCTGATAAGTTAGATGATTCTGGTTTTCCAAAAGATGCACAGTTATGCAATAAGTGCCAAACAAAAGCAGCTATCATGATGGATGGATGCCTTACTTGTTTAAACTGTGGTGAAAGTAAGTGCGGCTAAAATAACATGAACTAAGGCAGTTGATTTTGTCTACAGCCTATTCAACAAACAGTTATTCAAAACCCATGTTCAAAAAATTATTTCTACTAGGTATGTTATTTCCAGTAACGAGTTTTTCAACGCCAAGTGTTGAAGTATTATTTAATACAAATCCATCTGTCGTAAAAGTTCATGTTGCTAATGATAAAGGAAATCACGGCGTAGGTTCTGGGGTTGTCGTTGCAAAAAATTATATCGTGACTAATTGTCATGTAATTGCAAACTCACAAGGAATACATGTAACCAAATATGGCATAAGCTATTCTCCGGATGCTTTAATAGCAGACTGGAAGAGTGACCTTTGCATTTTGAAATTTAAATTTTTAGAATTAAAACCAGTCACAATGAAAAAGACAGCAGACGTTGAATACGAAACGGATGTTTTTACAAAAAGCTATGGGGGAAATTCGGCAAGACCAGGCTCGTCATTTGGAACTGTAAAGGCTAAGTTTGATTTCGATGGGCATCAGATTATTCAGTCATCAGCTTCCTTTATGTTAGGGGCTAGTGGAGGAGGAATTTTTAATTATCAAGGGGAGCTTTTAGGTATTACTACATTTAAAACACCAGGAAGGTCGGCTTTTTATTACAGTATGCCAGTAGAAATTATTGAAGAAATGTTAACAAAGGGTGAGGAGGTTTCAATTACAACTGCTCCGGAAAGAGCATTTTGGGATCAGCCTGAAGAAGATCAACCGTACTTTATGAGGGTGGTAAGTGCTTTAAATAATAAAGACTGGAACAAGCTTAAAATTATTTCGGAGGACTGGGTTAAGAATGAACCAGAAGCAGACGAGTCAAACTTTCATTTAGGCTTAGCAAATTATCACCAAGAAAATCAGGACGATGCTTATAAATTATTTAAAAAAGTTGTCAGTCAAAATAAAAAACATACACTATCTTATTTATATTTGTATAAAATTGCCAAAGCAAATAACAATCAAATCGAAATGGTTGAATACAAAAAAAATGTTGAACAGCTCGATTCAAATATAAACTTGGAAATGGATGAATAATACAAAAAGCATTGCATTTTTATTAACAGCCCTTTGTCTTGCCGGTTGTCAAACAAATAACGTTGATAACAACAATGAAAAACCGGTAACAGACTCAAAATCAAAAGGGGCTTACTATCTTGATGATGGTCCCGAAGAAGTCATTCCGGAAAATCTCTCGAATATTCCTAATGCGATACCCAAAAAAGAGCCTTTAAATAAGTTCTCAAATCGACCTTATAAGGTTTTTGGTAAAACATATTATCCAATGACGTCTTTAAAGCCATATAAGGCAACGGGTTATGCTACATGGTATGGAAAAAAATATCACGGTAATAAAACATCAATCGGTGAGGTATATGACATGTATAAGATGACGGCAGCCCATAAAACCCTTCCACTTCCCTGCTATGTGAAAGTTACAAACTTAAAAAATGATAAAACAGTGATTGTACGGGTTAACGATAGAGGCCCATTTGTCAAAGATCGTATTATTGATTTGTCTTATGCAGCAGCGAATAGATTAGAAATTATTGAAAAAGGTAGTGAGCTTGTAAAAGTAGAATTAATCGACCTTGATAAAAAAGTTAAAGTAAGCAAGATAAGTAAACAAATATACATACAAGCAGGCTTATTTTCAGATGAGAAAAATGCAAACAACCTCATAAATAAGATTAAAAAATTAGGCACAGTTAAAAATGAAAACATTAAAAAAATTAAGAATGAAGATCAATTTCAAGTATTAATAGGGCCTTTCAAAAACAATCAAAAAGCTGAAATTAAGAAAGATGAGCTATCTGACAATTTTTTTATAAATGGTTTTATTGTAAAAAGATAAAATTAAAAAATGGATGACCCAATCAAAGAACCTCTGATTAACTTCCCTTGTCATTTTGCAATAAAAGTAATAGGTGATGCCGTTGAAGATTTTTCTGATATTGTGCTCAAATCAATAACTAAATTTGATGCCCGTTTTGATAGCTCATGTATTGAAATGAAAGGAAGCAGCGCAGGCAAATACATTAGCCTTACTTGCAATGTCTTTGTCTTATCCCAAAAACAGTTAGATAATATTTACATAGAACTTTCAGGATTAAAAGTCACTAAGTTTGTTTTATAAATGGCTTTGAATATTAAATATTTAGGCTTAACGGATTATAAAACTTGCTGGTTGGCCATGAAAGCTCACATTGAGAATAACCCTCAATCAGATGAAATTTGGGTTACCGAACATAATCCCATATATACGACGGGGCTTAATAAAAAAAATTTTAAATTACCGAACAGCTCAATACCTCACCTTTTTGTGGATCGTGGTGGAAAAATAACGTTCCATGGACCAGGGCAGATTATTTTTTATTTTTTAATAAACTTAGATAAAAACAAGCTTTCAATAAGACGGCTAGTATCTGGTATTGAGCACTCTATTTTAATGTATCTTAAGAATAAAAAAATAATTGGAAAACTAAAAAAAAATGCACCTGGCATTTATGTTGATGAAAAAAAAATTGCTTCCATTGGTTTGAGATTAAAAAAAGGCTACACATACCACGGTTTAAGTTTAAATGTAAATATGAATTTAGATCCCTTCTTAGATATTGATCCCTGTGGTTATAAAGGCTTAAAAATGTCACAATTAGAAGACTATTTGCCAAAGATTAGTCAAAGTGAAGTTGAGAAGGAAGTTTTGGAGCATTTTAAATTTTTTTTTAGGTCATTGAATGAAAAACAATAAGGAATTAGGCAGGGATAAAACATCAAGAATCCCTATTAAAATTGTACCAACAGAGACCCTAAAAAAACCTTCATGGATAAAAATGAAGCTTCCAAAAACTGCGGAGTACATGAGGGTAAAAAATTTACTTAGTGAGCGAGAATTACACAGTGTATGTGAGGAGGCAAGCTGTCCTAATATTGCAGAATGTTATAGCCATGGCACAGCAACATTTATGATCTTAGGAGATTTGTGCACAAGAAGATGCCCTTTTTGCGACGTAACACATGGTAAACCTAAACCACCAGATGATTTAGAGCCATTACATTTGGCAAAAACAATTTCATCACTAAAATTGAAATATGTTGTAATTACAAGTGTCGATAGAGATGATTTAAGAGATGGAGGGGCCTCACATTTTGTTCAGTGTATAGATCAAATAAGAAGGTTAAATCCTAACATTGGCATTGAGATTCTTGTACCAGATTTCAGAGGGCGTTTAGACAAAGCAATAGATATATTATATGAGTCCCCCCCGAACGTTTTTAATCATAATCTTGAGACAATTCCAAGACTCTACAAGCAAGCAAGGCCTGGCTCTGATTATTCACACTCATTAAAATTATTGTCAACATATAAAAGTAAATATCCAAATGTTTCTACAAAGTCCGGTTTAATGCTAGGTCTGGGGGAAACAAACGATGAAATTATAGAAGTTATGCGAGACTTGAGAACTCATAAGGTAGACATGATCACGATAGGGCAATATCTCCAACCAACAGAATTTCACCTACCTGTTGAAAGATATGTCCCCCCAGAAGAATTTGAAAGTTTAAAAACGATAGCTGAAAATTTAGGTTTTAATTCTGTTGCAAGTGGTCCAATGGTGAGGAGTAGTTACCATGCAGATCTTCAGGTGCAAGGTAAGGTCATTGAATGAACCAGCCTCTTAAAATTAATTTAACAGAAGAGTTATTAGAATTAGAAAATTTTATAATACATCGTAGCTGTGATATAGAACAGTGGTTTAGAAGCCAGTGGCTAGAAAATCAAGCACCCTTCTATGGATCAGTTGATCTCAGAAATTCAGGCTTTAAACTAGCACCTGTTGATATGAACTTATTTCCTGGAGGATTTAACAATTTAAATCCAGATTTTTCTCCGCTCGCAATCCAAGCATCATCTGTTGCCATAGAAAAAGTTTGTCCAGAAGCAAAGAGGGTTCTCATAATCCCCGAAAAACATACAAGAAATTTGTTTTATCTAAAAAATCTATACCAACTCAAAGAGATTCTAAAAAATTCTGGACTTGAGGTTAGGATTGGCTCTGTAGATGCAAGTATTTTAGAATCCACGAATATTGATATAGACGAAAATCAGTTTATTACTATTGAGCCTATTTGCAGAAGGGAGGACTTTTTATTTTTAAAAAATAAAGATGGCACTGAATTTATACCCTGTTCAATTATTTTGAATAATGATTTGTCTGGTGGCGTACCTGAAATAATTAAAAATCTTGGACAGCAAATTATTCCACCAATTAATGCTGGCTGGCCCACAAGAAAAAAATCGTCCCATTTTCATTTTTATAGTCAAGTAGCAAAAGAGTTTTCAATATTAACAAACAGTGACCCTTGGTTAATTGATCCATTATCAGAGAAATTAGATAATTTAGATTTTTCAGCTGGTGAAGGAGAAGATAGACTTGAAGAGACTATTGATAGCCTTTTAGATCAGATACAAAAAAAATATAGTGAATATAATATTTCTCAAGATCCATACATAGTTGTCAAAGCTAATGCAGGTACATATGGCATGGGTGTGATGACTGTTAAATCCAGTTCAGAGGCTATCAACCTAAATAGAAAGATGCGAAAGAAAATGTCAGTGATAAAAGAGGGGATGTCAGTATCTGAGGTGCTGGTGCAAGAGGGTATTCACACTGAAGAAACTATTAACGCAGCAGTGGCTGAACCCGTTGTATATATGATTGACCATTTTGTTGTGGGAGGTTTTTACCGCGTCCATACAAGTAAGGGTAAAGATGAAAATTTGAATTCTCCAGGAATGCATTTTGAACCTGTCGCTTTTGAAACCTCATGCCTAATGCCTGATCAAGGAAGGCCCTGCCATGATAAGGCCAACAGATTTTATGCTTATGGCGTTATTGCAAGATTATCAATGCTAGCAGCGTCTAAAGAACTAGCAGAAAGGAAATGATGGCATATCTTTTTATCATCGATCCTATTGAGTCTCTTAATAAAACTAAGGATTCCTCTCTATTATTAATGAAAGAGTGCCTAAGAAGAAATATTGAGGTACATTTCTCTGAAATTAATCAATTTTCAATAGATGAAGGAAACGTAAATATTCATAGTCAGAAAATTTTAAGTTTAGAGAAAGGAATAAAGTATCAGGATACTGAAATGAATTTTAGTTCTTTTTTTAAAAAAATTATTATTAGAAAAGATCCACCATTTGATGATGATTATTTAAATCTTACTTATTTATTAGATCACGCAGTTCAAGAAGGAACAGATATCATCAATAATCCTTCATCAATAAGAAATCATAATGAAAAACTGTCTATTCTTAATTTCCAAGAAATTATTCCACCCACAATCGTTACCTCAACTGCTAGTGATGTAGTCAATTTTCTTAAGATACATGAAAAGATTGTTCTTAAGCCCATTAATGGTATGGCAGGTAATGGAATTTTTGTGATTGATGAATTAGATAAAAACATAAATAGTATTCTTGAAACTAGCACCGTAAATGACACTAAAGTTATGATGGCTCAAAAGTATATTCCAGATATCACTGAGGGGGATAAGCGAATTATTATTATTAAAGGTGAGCCACTTCCTTTTTGTCTTGCACGAATCCCAGACGGTAAAGATTTCAGAGCAAATTTAGCAAAAGGTGGGACGGGCATCGCAAAAAAATTAACAGCTGATGATATTAAAATTGTTAATGTAATCAAAAAGTATTTAGTAAAGAGTAAATTAGATTTTGTCGGAATTGATGTGATTGGAAAATACTTAACAGAAATAAATGTGACAAGTCCAACATGCTTAGTTGAAATAGAAAATCAAACCAATTTTAATAGCGCTGAATTTATAATTGATGCACTTTAAAAAAATCTAATGCAAAGATACGTAAAGTTTTTATTATTTATTATAGTATTTATTCTTATATTAACTATAAGCATGCATGAAAACTTACTATTTCAAAAAAAAGATTATGTCTTTGGTACGATTGTAGATATCAAAATATATGGAGAATCTAAAAAATTAGCTTCAGAAGCCTCAAAAGAAATCTTATCAAACTTCAATAAGCTTCATTATAAGCTCCACCCCTGGCGAGAAGGGGTGATTTTTGAAATTAACGAAGCAATTCAAAATGAAACACCCTTTTTTATAGAAGATGAAGAGGTAATATCTTTGATTCGAAGAGGTCAGGAATATGAAAACCAAACCAATGGCTACTTCAATCCTGCAATTGGAAAACTTGTGAGTTTATGGGGATTTCATTCAGAAGTTCCTCGTAAGGCAATGCCAGATGCTAGATCTATTTCAAAGTTGGTTGAAGCTAAACCTTCTATGGGAAATATAAAAATCATTAATAATATACTCAGTAGTACCAATAAGTTTGTTCAAGTTGATATGGGAGGATACGCCAAAGGTTATGCACTAGACCAAGCTAAAAATATATTGGAGCAATATAATATAAAAAATGCACTTATTAATATTGGAGGAAATATTTTAGCATTAGGTAAGCAGGGTAATAAAGAATGGATAGTAGGTATTCAGGATCCTAGAAATCCAAATTTAATGGCGAGTTTGCCATTAAAGCCAGGTTGGTCAATTGGAACATCCGGTGATTATCAAAAATATTTTGCTGTGAATAAAAAAAGATATTCACATATTATCAATCCTCATTCAGGTTATCCTGTCTCTAACACAATGTCAGTCACAGTATTAATTCCGCCTGGAGATAATTCTGGAGAAAAATCGGATGTTTATTCTAATCCAATATTTATTGAAGAGATCTCTAAAAAAATTGAAATCGCCAATGAATTAGGCGTTAGTCATTATTTGATTGTCTTAGAAAATAACGAGATTTTAATTAGCGAGGAGCTTAATAAGATTATTGTATGGGAAGATAAATAGATGAGAAAAAAATTACTATTTATTAATGATAAAATACGCATATGAAAAAATATTCTTTTTTAATTTGTTTTTATTTTCTTATACTAGTTGGCTGTGGTACGAAAGGAGAGCTTTATATTCCTGAGGAGAAATACCCCCAATCTCAGCTTAATAAATATAAAGATGAAATTACTGATCAAAAACAGCTAGCGTAAATGAAATCTTCAATTTTAATTAATAAAAAAGATAAATTTTTTGTCGAAGACGTTTGTATCGATTCAATTATAGAAAAGTATGCTACCCCAACTTATATTTATTCTAAAAAAAGAATAGTAGATAACTTTAAGAACCTAGAATCTGCGTTTAAAAATGTAGATCACCTTATTTGTTTTGCTGTTAAAGCAAATTCCAATCTTGCAATATTAAATTTACTTGCAAAAAATGGAGCAGGTTTTGATATCGTTTCAGGGGGTGAACTGAGAAGAGTCATTGCGGCTGATGGTGACCCTAAAAAAATTGTTTTCTCTGGCGTAGGTAAAACTTCTGAAGAAATTAAATTAGCTATCGAAAATAATATTCTTGCTTTTAATATTGAATCAGAGGGTGAGCTCACAAAAATTCAAGAAATAGCAAAATCATTAAGTAAACATGCATCTATTTCCATTAGGGTTAACCCTGATGTTAATGCTAATACCCACCCATATATATCAACAGGTCTTAAAGAGAACAAATTTGGCGTAAGTGAAGAATCTGCCTTGAATTTATACAAAAAGGCTAAAACAATGGATTCAATTTTAATAAAAGGAATTGATTGTCATATTGGTTCACAAATAACGGATCTTAAACCATTTGAGGATTCTATAAAAAAGTTAATTGCTTTAATCGATAAATTAGAGGTAGAAGGTATAAAGATTGAACATATGGACATTGGTGGAGGCATCGGAATCAGTTACGAGGATGAAAAAGCTATTCCCTATGATGACTATGCAAAAGCAGTTACCACATTAACTAAAGGAAGGGATTTCAAGATTCTATTAGAACCTGGTAGGGTAATTATGGCAGATGCAGGTGTTATTTTGACTAAAGTAGAATATGTTAAAAAAACCCAAGATAAGAACTTTGCAATTATAGATGCTGCAATGAATGATCTTATGCGACCCTCCTTATATGGTGCATTCCACAAGATAGTCAATACCTCAGAGACAGCTGATAAGGAATCTGTTTTTGACATTGTGGGGCCCATTTGTGAAACAGGTGATTTCATTGGAAAAGATAGAGTCATTAGTATAGAACCTAATAATATTTTAGTTATCATGGATACTGGGGCTTATGCAATGTCAATGAGCTCAAACTATAATACGAGGCCACGGCTATACGAACTGATGATTGATAAAGCCAAAACTCATATTATCAGAGAGAAAGAGACTTTTGATCAGCTTATTAAAGGGGAAAAGGTTCTACCAGAATCCTAATTGCTGAATGAAGAAAGAAATACATATTACATTAGCGGAGCCTAGAGGTTTTTGTGCTGGCGTTGATAGAGCAATTACAATTGTTGATAAAGCGCTTGAAAAATATGGGGCACCTATTTATGTGAGACATGAGGTTGTCCATAACGAGTTTGTCATTGAGAATTTAAAAAGAAAGGGCGCCATTTTTGTTGAGGATATGGAAGATATTCCAAAGGGAAGCCATGTAATTTATAGTGCTCATGGTGTATCGAAATTAGTTAGAAAAAAGGCAAGCGATTTTAATCTCATTCCTATTGATGCAACATGTCCATTGGTCACAAAAGTCCATAAAGAAGTTATCCAACAAAATAAAAAGGGGCACATTATTATTATGATAGGCCACGAAGGCCACCCAGAAGTTGATGGAACAATGGGGCAAGTTGATGATAATGACAAAACCTTCTTAGTACAAAACCTTGGAGATGTAGATAGACTTAGGATTAAAAATACAGAAAAAATTAGCTATGTAACACAAACAACCTTATCAATTGACGAAACAAAAGAGATCATAAATAAATTAAAGGAAAAATATCCTAATATTTCAGGGCCAAATAAAAGTGATATCTGTTACGCAACGCAAAATCGTCAAGATGCAATTAAATCATTAATAAAAGATAAAGAGCTGATTATTGTTGTGGGATCTTCAAATAGCTCAAATTCTTCTAGATTAGCTGAACTTGCAAAACAAGAAGGAGTTGAATCAGTACTTGTTGGTAATATAGAAAACTTTGATTTATCTATATTATTGAATAAAAAAAAGATTGGAATTACTGCAGGAGCCTCGGCACCAGAAATTTTAGTTAAAAATCTTATAAAAAAGATAAAGAGAAACTACGATGTTTTGATTGATGAAATGAACGGGATCGAAGAAAACATTATATTTAAATTACCTAATATTTGAAAACTCGTAAATATAAAATACCTGTATCGTCCTTAATTGTAATTTATACAAAAAAGAATGACATTTTACTGCTAAGTCGAGCTGACAAAAAAGATTACTGGCAGTCTGTGACAGGAAGCCTAGAACCTGAGGAATCGCCTTATGAAGCTGCTCGAAGAGAAGTTTTTGAAGAGACTGGGATAAACCCAAATCAATATGCTTTACAAGACTGGAACCTTAACCATGAGTATGAAATTTTCACTCATTGGAGACATCGTTACCCACCCAATGTTTCTAAGAACACGGAGCATATTTTTGGTATGGAACTTCCAAGAAAGATTGATATCACAATAGCACCAAGAGAACATCTGGAATATGAATGGGTTGGTATTGAAGAAGCTAAGTCCAAAGTGTTTTCTTGGACGAACCGTAAAGCATTAGAAAAATTATGCGAAATCAAATCAATTGTAAGTTAAAATTTATCCAATGAATATATCTACTATTAACTTCGATTCTTTTCAAAAATTAAAAGATGAAGATTGCCAGGAAAGAATTATTAAGGCAAAAAAAATATTAGGTAAAGATCTACTTATCCTTGGCCACCATTATCAAAACGAAGCAGTATACCGGCACGCTGACTTTGCTGGGGACTCCTTAAAATTAGCACAGCATGTTCAAAATGTGGAAGCAAAATACATTGTATTTTTAGGCGTTCATTTTATGGCAGAAGTCTCAGATATTTTATCAAGGGACAATCAAACTACTATACTTCCAGATTTGTCCGCTGGTTGTTCGATGGCTGATATGGCCAACCTAGCTAAGGTTGAAAGGACGTATAGGGAGATTTCAAAGGTGTTAGACTTTGATGAAAAAATTACCCCTGTGACATATATTAATTCAGCAGCGGATCTTAAAGCCTTTTGTGGTGAACATCAGGGCATTGTTTGTACGTCAACAAATGCACCTAAAATTTTAAATTGGGCTTTTAAGCAAAAAGAGAAAGCACTCTTCTTTCCAGATCAAAATTTAGGCAGATGGACGGGATATAAGATGGGTATACCTCTTGATAAGATGCCAGTTTGGGATCCAGATCTTCCATTAGGAGGACTTACAGAAAAACAAATTATAGATTCTAAAATTTTATTGTGGAAAGGTCATTGTGCTGTCCATCAAATGTTCAGAGTGGAGAGTATCGAAGATTTTAAAAAAAACTATCCCAATGGAAATGTTATTTCACATCCAGAGGCTCCATTTGATGTGTGTAAAAATTCAGATTTAGTAGGTTCGACGGAATTTATTCTTCGTACTATAGAAAATGCAAACCCTGGAACTGAGTGGTTAGTTGGAACAGAGCTTAATTTAGTCAATCGCCTTGCAAAAGAAATGAAGGCTGAAGGTAAGCTTGTGAAATTTATGTCACATGTCATTTGTGAGTGCTCAACTATGGCAAGAATTGATCCTCAACATCTAGCATGGACGTTAGAAAGTCTTATCGAAGAAAATCCTGTCAACATAATTAAGGTTCCCCAAAAAGAGGCTGATTTAGCAAGACTTACCCTTGATAAAATGCTCGAGGTTTCATAATTGGATAAATGTGAACTGTGCCAACCTCCAGTTTATCCAATTGTTTGGAAAAATAGTAAATTCAGGATCATTGAAATAGATGATCCATCATACTCTGCATATTATCGGGTAGAGCATATTCAACATATCAAGGAAATGACTGATCTCGATGAGAGCGAAAGAGATGAATTAATGAAGCTCGTATTTATTGTGGAGTCAGCAATTAAAATTTACTATAAGCCTGATAAAATTAATTTAGCTTCTCTTGGAAATTTAACACCACATGTTCATTGGCACGTAATCCCAAGATTTTACGATGATAATCATTTTCCAGGCACTATTTGGTCGGAGCAAAAAAAATTTAAAAAAACGAAGATATCAAGTCAGGTAAGAAAAAATATAAATAGCTTTATCATAAAAAATCTAAATTAATAAACGTGTCACTTTTCTCCCATGAGTAATATGCTCATTGATGATTTCGTCAATATCTTCATTATCAACATATCGATACCATGTTTCTTCAGGATATATAACTAATAACGGACCTTCCTTACATCTGTTTAAACATCCAGCTCGGTTAACTCTTGATAGATTAATCCCGTATAAATCTAACGATTTAAGTTTATGCTTCATATAATTGAAACAGTCGCTAGCGCTATAATTATTGCAACATTGTTCCCCATCATTCCTTTGATTAAGACAAAAGAAGATGTGATATTTATAATAAGACATTATTCAGCCGTAGAAAAATTTTGATCTTCAATAAACTTCCAGATTCTTGTGATATTAACTTGATCAACTTCTCTTTTCATTTGCTCACTGAAAGGAGCATAAGGTGAACCATTTTTCACTATATCTGCAGCCGCAATATCTAAATCTTCATTTCCAGAACTTTTTATGATGGCAATATTATGAACTAAACCATCCGAATTAATAGTGACCTTCATTACCAAGTTACTAAAGCTATTATTTATTTTTGCAGCCTCAGGGTAGTTCATAGATCCCATTCGCTCGACTTTTTTCTTCCAAGCTTCAAAGTATAAACGATAAATATATTCTGGAGACTTAGCGGATATATTTTTAATTCTTAAATTTTCATTTTGTGTTTGTGGTTTAACATTGAAATCTAATTGACTTAAATTAGATAAAATCTTTTCTTTATCAATTGGTTTTTTTTGAGCTTCTACCTCTTCATTTTGAATGCTCTTTGAATTTGTAGATAAATCATCCTCGATTACCTGTTTGACTTCTTTGTCTTTTTTTACGGGGGTCTTGTTTAATAATTTTTTTTCAAAGCCATCCGTTTTTATTGGTTTTTGCGCTTTAGTCTGGTTTATAGGCGTTTCTATTTTTTGGGTAACGAAAATTTCTAATTCATTTGATTGATTATTATTTTTGGATATAAAAAGCTGTTTAAAATTAAAATTTGTAAAAAATACAAGGTGAAGAATCAATGAAATAATGATGGCTACTGTTATTTTAAGGGGCGTAAATTTTATGCTACTGTCATTCTTCATTTTCAAATAAATTTAAACATTTGTTTTGAATTCCTGCAAATCCACCATTGCTCATGAATACAATTTGATCATTTGCTTTTTTTTCTTCAATGATACTATCTAAAATCCATTGCGTACTATTTGAAACTCTTACTTTTTGATCATTTTTAAACAACTCGGACGGATCCCAATCTAAATTATTTTTATAGCAATAGATCATATCGGCTGACGTAAGACTGTCTCGTAAATCTTTCTTCATACTTCCTAGCTTCATGGTATTTGATCTTGGCTCAATTACAGCAATAATTCGACCTTTTTGCATTTTTTTCATTCCATCCAATGTGCTTTTGATAGCAGATGGATGATGCGCAAAATCATCATAAACTTTAATATTATTCTTGTATTCACCAATTTTTTCCATTCTCCTTTTAACGCCTTTAAATGAGTTTAAAGCTTCAATAGATTTGGAAATAGGGATGTCAATATGATTAGCTGCTGCAATTGCAGCCAATGCATTTGAAGCATTATGGTCACCTATTAATTCCCAATCGAGTAATCCTTGTTTTTTATTCTTATATAAAATATCAATAGAATTTTTATTATCAACCCATTGATATGACCATCCCTTATCATTATTAAAAAATTCTAACTCAGACCAAATACCCAATTTAATGACTGAATCGAGCGCCTTACTCTGTGCATTTGAAATTACACGACCATTTTCAGGAATTATTCTAACTAGATGGTGAAAATGCTTCTTTATATGATCTAGATCGTCAAAAATATCTGCGTGATCAAATTCCAAATTGTTCATAACAAGTGTACGAGGATGATAATGAATAAACTTGGAACGTTTATCAAAGAAAGCTGTGTCATATTCATCTGCTTCGATTATAAAAAAATTTGACTTTTTATTTTCTATAAATCTAGAAGAGGACTTTAAGTTTGTTGGAATCCCACCAATCAAGTAACTCGGGCCGAACCCAGCATATTCAAAAATCCATGTGAGCATAGCTGTTGTAGTTGTTTTGCCATGTGTACCTGCGACAGCTATAACCCATTTTTCATGAAGAATATTTTCATATAGCCATTGGGGACCTGATTGGAATGCAAGACCCTCATTTAATATAGTTTCCATAAGAGGGTTACCTCTTTTGACAATATTGCCAACTATATAAGTATCTGGGTTGAGTTCTACTTGAGAAGGATTAAATCCTTCAATGATTTCAATTCCCTGCCCCTCTAGTTGGGTTGACATGGGTGGATATACGTTTTGATCACACCCAGTAACCTTAAAGCCTTTTGATTTTGCGAGAGAGGCTATCCCTGCCATAAATGTTCCACATATACCTAATATATGAATGTGCATATTTATTTAAGACTCGATGCAAGCCATTTTTTTAATTGTTCTTTAGATATAGATCTTCTTTTAGCCATGTCATTAATTTGATCTTCATCAATCTTATCAACACTAAAATATTTCGCTTCTGGGTGCGCAAAGTAAAAACCACTAACTGAGGAAGCCGGCATCATTGACATCCCCTCTGTTAGTTCCATACCTATCTCTTTTGCCCGAAGCAATGCAAATATATCATTCTTAACTGTATGTTCAGGACAAGCTGGATAGCCTGGAGCTGGCCTTATTCCTTGATATTTTTCTTTTATCATTGCTTCATTGCTCAGTTTTTCTTTTTGATATCCCCATAGATCTTGGCGAACTCTATCATGCATATACTCTGCAAAAGCTTCAGCCAATCTATCTGTGATGGCTTTGACCATGATGCTGCTGTAATCATCTTCAGCCTTCATAAACATATCCTCATAGATATCAGCATTTATGCCTGAAGTAACAGCAAAGAGACCTATGTAATCTGTGACATTATTTTCTTTTGGCGAAATAAAATCTGCTAAACACAGATTGGGTTTTTGAGTACCTTTAATTACAGGTTTTTCTGTTTGCTGCCTTAAGCAATAATAGGTAAAAGCTAATTCCATGGATTCATCTTTAAATATTTCAATATCATCATCATTGATAGAATTGGCAGGGTAAAAACCAACAACACCGTTTGCTTTTAATTTTTTTTCGTTAATAAGTTTATTTAACATTTTTTGTGCTTCTTTAAACAGATCAGAGGCACTTTTACCAACTACTTTGTCTGAGAGAATATCAGGATATTTTCCATGAAGGTCCCAGGTTTGGAAAAAAGGAGACCAATCTATATATTCTTTTATTAAATTAAGATCAATGTTTTTAAAGACTCTTCTACCGACAAATTTTGGTTTCTTCGGATTAAACTCAAGGTCTAATTTATTTTTTCGTGCGTCATCAATAGATATGAATGTTGCTCCCTTTTTCTTTGAGTGCAATTGTCGAACGTTTTCATAGTCTTTAGATAAATTGACGATGTATTCCATTTTTTGTTTTGGATCCATCAAAGATTGCATCACGGATACTGATCGAGATGCATCAGAAACATGCACAACAGGTCCATCATAATGTTCAGATATTTTTACGGCTGTATGGGCACGGGATGTCGTTGCCCCACCAATGAGCAAAGGAATGTTATTTTCTTTGAAATACGAATCACGTTGCATCTCACTGGCTACATTAGACATTTCTTCTAAAGAAGGTGTAATTAAGCCGGATAAACCAATAATGTCTACGTTTTCCTCTTTTGCTTTTGCAAGTATTTCAGCAGCGGGAACCATTACACCCATGTTAACTACTTCAAAGTTATTACATTGCAATACGACCGACACGATATTTTTCCCGATATCATGGACATCACCCTTTACGGTTGCAATTAGCATTTTTCCTTTAGGCTTTGCTTTAATACCTGTTCTTTTTTCATCCTCTTCTTTTTCTTTCTCAATAAATGGAACAAGATGGGCAACAGCCTGTTTCATTACTCTTGCTGATTTTACAACTTGAGGCAGGAACATTTTGCCTTGACCAAATAGATCACCTACAACATTCATTCCATCCATAAGGGGACCTTCAATGACATTGATGGGTCTGCCACCTTCGCTATTCATAATTTTAAGTCGGGCTTCTTCAGTATCCTCGACTATAAAGTCTGTCACGCCATGCACTAATGCATACTCAATTTTTTTCTCAATGGGTAGCGGATTTTCATCGTTCCCTCTCCAATTAAGTTTTAATTCTTCTTTTTTACTGCCTTTAAGTGTGCCGGCCATATCAATCATTCTTTCAGTAGCATCTGGCCTACGATTTAAAATGACGTCTTCAACAGCCTCTTTTAGTTCTTTACTGAGGTCATCATAAAGTCCAATCATTCCAGCATTTACAATTCCCATCGTTAAACCTGCTTTTATTGCATGATGCAAGAAAACGGTATGTATGGCTTCTCTTGCTTGATCGTTTCCACGAAAGCTAAAACTAACATTTGATACACCGCCTGAAATTTTAGCGTATGGAAGATTTTCCTTGATCCATTTAGTGGCGTTAATAAAATCTACAGCATAATTATTGTGTTCCTCAATACCAGTTGCCACAGCAAAGATATTCGGATCAAAAATAATATCCTCAGGCGGAAAGTCCAACTTTTGGGTGAGGATATCGTAAGCACGCTTGCATATTTCAATTTTACGTTCATAGGTATCAGCTTGACCTTGCTCGTCAAAGGCCATGACTATAATTGCAGCACCAAAATTTCTACACAATTGAGCGTGTTTTAAAAATTCTTCCTCTCCTTCTTTAATAGAGATTGAGTTGACGATAGCTTTACCTTGAACACACTTCAAACCAGCTTCAATGACCTCCCATTTCGATGAGTCAATCATTATGGGAATACGAGCAATATCGGGTTCAGAGGCAATTAAATTTAGGAAATATTTCATGGCATTAAGTGAGTCAAGCATGCCTTCATCCATATTTATGTCTATAACTTGAGCGCCATTTTCAACTTGTTGCCTTGCAACGGATACTGCTTCCTCAAATTTTTCTTCGATAATTAGTCGAGCAAAAGCTTTAGAGCCCGTAACATTAGTTCTTTCACCAACATTAATAAACAGGGTATCTTCTTTTATACTCAATGGCTCAAGTCCAGCAAGCCTAGTGAATACTTCTTGTGTTGGAAGTTTTCGAGGTTGTACATTTTCTAACTGATTAGCAATTGCTTTGATATGATCCGGTGTTGTTCCACAACAACCACCAGCAATATTCACAAATCCACTATCAGCAAATTCTTTTAAAAGTTCTGAGGTGTCATGTGGCTTTTCATCAAAACCTGTATCTGACATTGGGTTTGGAAGCCCTGCATTTGGATAGATACATATATTGGTATCTGCAATCCTTGATAGTTCTTCAGCATAAGGTCGCATAAGAGCTGCACCCAATGCACAATTTAATCCTATCGTTAATGGTTTTGCATGCCTTATAGAGTTCCAAAATGCACTAACCGTTTGTCCAGATAATATTCTGCCCGAAGCATCAGTCACAGTTCCAGAAATCATAAGAGGTAATTTTTTAGAATTTTCTTCAAACACATGGTCAATGGCAAATAAGGCAGCTTTACAATTTAATGTATCAAAGACTGTCTCAACTAAAATAATATCAACACCACCCTCAATAAGAGATTTTGTTTGCTCCTTATAAGATGCTACTAGTTGGTCAAAATCGACATTTCGTGCACCTGGATCATTGACGTCAGGTGATATCGATGCTGTTTTAGGCGTTGGCCCAATTGCCCCTGCGACAAACCTAGGTTTTTCAGGCGTGCTAATTTTTTTTGTTGCTTCTTTTGCAAGTCTGGCTGATTCAAAATTCATCTCATAAATCAGGTGGGGCATATAGTAATCATCTTGTGCAATGCTATTAGCTCCAAATGTATTCGTTTCTATGATATCTGCACCAGCATCGAGATAATCTTCATGGATTTTCTTTATTATTTGCGGTTGTGTCAGGCTAAGTAGTTCGTTGTTGCCTTTTAAGAAAAGCTCTCGTTCCCCTTTAGGGGCAGAAAAATTGATGAATTTTCCATCTTTGCCACCTCGGTAATCATCCTCTGTCAAGTTATGTTGTTGGATCATCGTGCCCGTAGCACCATCCATAATCATAATTCGATTACTAAGGATTTCATTTAATTCAGCTTCTATTTCAGATGACAAATTTTTTTTCCCTTTACTTTATATTCTTTTCAATTTTAGATAATTGTTCTTCTAGCCTCTCAAGTTTTTCGCGTGTTTTCTTGAGAACGCCGGTTTGTACATCAAATTCTTCCCTGGTAATAAGGTCCATTTTGGTGAACATGCTCTTTAATAGTGCATTTATATTATCCTCAATGTCACTTATTGGTGAATCAGAAATAATATTTTTAATTTTTTGTGAAATTTCTTGAATTGTTTCTTTATCTACCATATATTCTTTCCGTAAAACGTTGATTTTAACAGGTTTTTTATATTTTATTGTTAATCAATTAATTTAATTTATTCCCCAAATTAGATTAAAAAAAACAAAAAAATTTAGAAAATAACAAAGTTGGCACGGTTTTTGCTTTACATATAAGTGTACGCAAACAAAAGGCGTCAACGATATTTTAAAAGGAGAAAGTAGTATGAACAAGAAATTAATTAAAGCAGCTGTTATAGGAGCATTATTTTCAGTTGCACCAATGAGCTTTGCGGCTGATGAGGTAGAAGATGTTAAAGCACCTTCGATGCTTGATGATTTTAGTTTTAGTGGAAATGTAGGCTTATATTCAGATTATATATTCCGTGGCTACACTCAGACACAAAATGAGCCTGCAATTCAAGGTGGATTTGATGTGGAACATTCAAGTGGTTTATATGCGGGTACTTGGGCATCCAATGTAGATTGGACGACTGCAGGTGGTTATATGGATAAAAACAGTATTGAGATTGATGTTTACGCAGGCTGGGCAACCGATCTTGGTTTTTGGGGTTTAGGTTTTGATATTGGTGTTCTTCAGTTTTATTATCCAGGCAATAATACAGAAGGTGTGGCTGATACTGACGCCACAGAGGTTTATTTTGGATTTAGTAAAGACTGGTTGGATGGAGCATTTTCAACAAGTGTTACGAACTATGTTGTAGTTTCTGATGAGGCATGGGGCTTTGCGAATATGGATGGTGAAATGTACCACGACCTTACCGTTGATGTTCCAATTGGTTCTTCACCGCTAACATTATCAGGTCATGTTGGACACCAAACTTTTGGTGGGCAAGGTGATGGTTATGATTGGGACTATACAGACTGGAAGGTGAATGTAGATTATGCGATTAATGATAATTTTTCAGCAGGTGCATTCTATACAGACACTGACCAAGACAAAGCTGCTTGGACAGTAGGTACTACTTATCTTGGTGATTCTACGGTTGGAGCTTACTTAAGCGCAGGATTCTAAATTGAATATAAAGGTGTAGTCGTAAACCCTGCACCTTTATTTACCACATACAAGGTTTATATATTTAAGGGGAATAAATATGAAATTAATTAGTGCAATTATCAAGCCGTTCAAGCTTGATGAAGTAAGGGAAGCCCTTTCTGAGATAGGTGTTCAAGGAATTACCGTCACAGAAGTCAAAGGGTTTGGTCGTCAAAAAGGCCATACAGAGCTTTACCGAGGAGCAGAGTACGTTATCGATTTCTTACCTAAGGTGAAAATTGAAATTGCCGTCTCCGACAAACTCACAAAAAAAGTTATCGAGGCTATTTCAAAGTCTGCACTCACTGGAAAAATTGGTGATGGCAAGATCTTTGTAATGTCACTTGATCAAGTTCAACGAATCCGAACCGGTGAAACCGGCGAAGATGCTCTTTAAGGAGACAATCATGAATAAAATATTTTCAAAATTAGGAGTCATTGGTTTATTAAGCCTCTTCCTTCTTAGTTTTTCACAAATAGGTGTGTCAAACGAAGTCTTTGATATCACTCAAGAAACAGTTTTAGTTGCAGAACAAGATGTGCTCGTTGTGGAAGAAGCAGTTGAGGAGGCTCCCACACTTAACTCAGGTGATACTGCCTGGATGATCGTAGCAACAATATTAGTGATCGTGATGGCTATTCCTGGCTTAGCATTATTTTATGGCGGGTTAGTCAGATCTAAAAACATGTTATCGGTCTTGATGCAGGTTTTTGTGACCTTTTCTTTAATGTCAATACTCTGGGTTATTTACGGATATAGTGTGGCTTTTTCTGATGGCACAGGAACGCCTTGGGGACAAATGATTGCGGGTGGTTTTGGCGCAGCATTTTTAAATGGCATTACCCCTGATACAGTGTCAGGCACAATTCCTGAATTTGTTTTTGTGACTTTCCAACTTACTTTTGCAGCACTAACACCCGCATTGATTGTTGGTGGATTTGCGGAAAGAATTAAGTTCTCAGGTATGCTTTTATTTATGACAGGCTGGTTTACGATTGTTTATCTTCCAATATGTCATATGGTTTGGGGCGGCGGACTTATCGCAGAAATGGGTGCAATTGATTTCGCTGGTGGTACCGTAGTTCATATTAATGCAGGTATCGCAGCATTAGTCTTAGCACTTTTAATTGGACCAAGAATTGGCTTTGGTAAAGAGCCAATGCCTCCACACAATATGCCAATGACGTTGATTGGCGCTGCCTTACTTTGGGCAGGTTGGTTCGGTTTCAATGTTGGTAGTGAACTAGCTGCCGATGGTGTAGCAGGTGCAGTGATGATTAATACGCAAATTGCAGCCGCTGCCGCAGTACTAGGTTGGTTATTTATTGAGTCTCTACAAAAAGGCAAAGCTTCATTGTTAGGTGGTGTGTCGGGTGCGATTTCAGGCCTAGTTGCAATCACTCCAGCTTGTGCGGTAGTGGGTCCGATGGGCGCAATTATCCTTGGCTTCGTAGCTTCAATATTTGCTTACTGGGCTTGTACTAGTCTTAAAAAAGCGATTGGTTACGATGACTCATTAGACGTATTTGGTATTCACGGTGTAGCAGGCATAGTCGGCGCACTAGGATTAGCAATTTTAATGTCACCAACATTTGGTGGAGTTGGTTTTGATGAAGGCGTATCAATGGCTTCTCAATTTGTTATTCAAGCGAAGAGTGTTGGCATAACAATTGTTTGGTGTGCTATTGCAACCTTCGTCTTATATAAAATTGTCAATTCCGTAGTGGGTATGAGGGTTTCAGATGAAAGCGAAAGAACTGGACTTGATACTACTTCTCACGGAGAGACTGCGTACCACTCTTAATTATCCTCCTGTAATTTTAGAGTGATTAAAGGCCCACCGTTTGGTGGGCCTTTTTTTTTATTGTATATAATATTTTACGTTCATGATTTTACTTAGGGTATTTTCATAACAGATTAATTAGCAATCCATGTATATTTACATCACTATTATTTATTTAGTAGAATTTAAAAATTGAAAGGAGATCATATTATGTGGACAACACCAGTTGCAACTGAAATGCGTTTCGGTTTTGAAGTAACAATGTACGTAATGAACAAGTAATTGTTTATTTACTTTATATTAAAAAAAGGAACTCTTTGAGTTCCTTTTTTTATGGAAGCTTAAAGCCTTTAGGTAACAAAACCCATATCCGACCATCTTGTTTCATTTTGCCAGCCATCTTGCCAGCTTCATTTCCTTGCCCCCAATAAAAATCTGCTCTAACACCACCATTAATGGCACCACCAGTATCTTGAGCAATCATAAGCTGTTTTATAGGGATATCAGTATTTGGTTTAGTTGTCTTGAGAAAAATAGGCGCACCAAGTGGGACATACCTACGATCTATAGCAACTGATCTTTCAGATGTTATGGGAACACCAAGTGCGCCAATTGGGCCAGGTAAGCCTTCTGGCAGAATTCTAAAAAATACATAACTTGGGTTAGCGCTTAAGAATTTTCTTAATTTCTTTTTATTATTTTTTGCCCATTTTTTAATACTTTGCATAGAAACCTTACCTCTTTGCAATTCTCCCGCTCGAATAAGTGCACGGCCCATTGAGCGATAGGGGTGTCCATTTTGATCTGCATATCCAATTTGAATTCTTTTGCCATTATTAAACTCAATGACACCGGATCCTTGAATTTCCAGAAAAAAAGCTTCAACGGCATTATTGACCCAAACTAATTCATTCCCTTTTAGAGGGGCCACTTTTTCTGTAATTTCATCTCTTGTAAAGTAAGGGACTAATTTATTACCCTCAACTCTTCCTCTCAATCTTTTATACTTTAAGTCAGGATAAATTTCACTTAGATTGACCGTTATTAAATCGTCAGGAATAGAGTATAGGGGAATATTGTATTTTTTTGTTTTCTCCCAATTGCCCTGAAGTACAGGCTGATAATATCCTGTAATTAATCCTTCTTTTGAGCCGTCATTATTTGTTGCTTGATATAAATTAAAATAATTTCTGTAGTAATTAATTATTTCGTCATTACTTGGAGACGAGCCAATTAAATAAGCTTGCTCACAAACTTTACGCCAAGATTTTTTATTGATAAGCGTTGAGCAGCTTCTCATCCAAGCAGGCCATGCGAGAATCAAGTAGTCTTCCGAGAGTGCATACTCAATGTCACTCCAGTATGTTTCTTTAAGAAAGCTGTAGGGTTTAAATTTGACTTCTTTTTTTTCTTCAACGACCGGCGGTTCTACTTCAGGGCAATTACAATCTACAGGTGGTTGAGCATCTTGACAGCCCGCTAGGAATAAAAACAAAACAATCAGTAATCTAGGTGAGCTGATCAATGCAGTGTTCTCGGCATATTTAACTCAAACTTTGGAATTTCAACATCAAAGCTTATTTCGCTCTCTGTTAACATTTGATAAGAGCCCCACATAAAACCCGAGGGGGTGCTAATTTCAGTGAAACTTGAATAATTGTAAACTTCTCCAGGAGCGATTGTTGGTTGCTCTCCAATCACACCCTCTCCTTTAACTTCAAATTTTTCAAACTTTGAATTCTCAATTATCCAATGCCTGCTGATTAATTGTATGGGTTGTTGGCTTTCATTTTTAATCTCAACCTCATAAGCAAAAACGTATTTATTGAATTCAATCATAGAATTTTTTTCAATAAAATTTGGTGTCACTTTAATTAAAATATGGTTATTCTCTTTATCCATCACTTAATTAATCCTGAAGTTGGTGAGCTTGGGTCTGCTTGATAAAACTTTTTCTTCATCCTACCTGCTAGGAAAGCCTCCCTCCCTGATTCAATAGCTTTTTTCATTGCAGCCGCCATTAAAATAGGATTTTCGGCAGCCGCAATGGCTGTATTCATTAAAACCCCATCACAACCAAGCTCCATTGCAATAACTGCATCTGAAGCAGTACCTACGCCTGCGTCTACAATGACTGGAACCTTTGCATTATCAATGATAATTTCTAAATTATGAGGGTTTAAGATACCCATTCCAGAACCGATGAGTGATGCTAATGGCATGATGGCACAGCAGCCTATATCTTCAAGTTCTTTTGCAATAATAGGATCATCTGATGTATAAACCATGACATCAAATCCTTCCTTAATTAAAATTTTGGCAGCCTCTACAGTTTCAACAACATTCGGATATAGCGTATTTGGATCACCTAAGACCTCTAATTTGACAAGGTTATGTCCGTCTAAAAGTTCTCTCGCAAGTCGCAATGTTCTAATGGCATCATCTTTTGTATAACATCCTGCTGTATTGGGTAAATATGTATATTTTTCCTTGGGTATAAAATCTAACAAAGATTCTTCTTTAATATCTTGTCCAATATTAGTTCTTCTAATTGCAACCGTCACAATCTCTGCACCACTTTCTTTTATAGCTGTTTGGGTTTCTTTAAAATCTTTATATTTACCTGTGCCTACTAGAAGCCTAGATAAATAATGTTTTCCTGCAATTAAAAATTTGTCTGATTCCATTAATTAGCCGCCACCTACGGCTATAACAATCTCGAGTTTGTCACCCTCTTTTAAAAAGGTTTGAGAGAAATTACTTTTTGAAATTATTTCCCCATTATATTCTATGGCAAACTTTTTTTCATTAAGTGCTAATTCTTTAATTAATGTAGTAAGGCACATTTCTGAAGCTTCAAAACTTTTTTGTTGCCCATTAACGTAAATTTTCATCAGGTTATTTTTAAAATTAAAAAATTTGAATTTATTACTATAACCTTTATCATATAACAGTAATTGGGACAAAATCCCAATAATTTTTAAATTCCCAAAAGGAAAAAAATATTTTGAAAAGAAAAAAAACAAATCCTCAGCTTTACCAAGTGCAAACTGACACTTCTAATTTAAAACTTGAAAGTGATGTTAAAACTCAATCAAAAGAGATAAAAAAAATAAACCACAACAATTTTCATAGAGCACTCGAAGCTTTTTCTGATTGCGTTTAGCTTTTTAAAGCTCTATTAAATAGGCCGAAAGTTAACTGATAACATATTGCTGCAAGTTCAGCATCATATCTTTCGCCCTCATCTCTCATAAAAGCATGTTGAGCATTAAATTCATGCCAGCTGAATTTAATTTTAGTATCTAGCAGTTGTTGATGTATATTTGTTCGTTTCTCAGTAGGTATATGATTATCTTGCTTTCCCCAAATCATTAATAATTCACCCTGAATGTCTGAAAGTCTTTCCATACTGTGCTGTCCAGGTTTATTTGGGATTGTATTTGTATGAAGATCTGTAGCATAAAAGCAGGCTGTAGCCTTAATACTTGGATTAAGAGCAGCTCTAAATGCAAGATGACCACCAATGCAAAAACCCATTGCACCGATATGACCATTTGACCACTTTTGTGTTTCGATCCAGTCAATCATGGCTTGATTATCTGAATCATATGATTGAACATCTTTTTCAGATTTATCAGCATTGCCTTTATCTCTTCCTGCATCATCGTAATTAAGCACGGTGCCAATTTCATTAAGTTCATGAAAAACTTCGGGCACCAAAACTACAAATCCGTGGCTTGCTAAAATTTTGGCAGCTCTTTCTATTGGGCCTGTTTGTTGAAAAATTTCTGAATAAAAAAGAATAGCAGGAAACTTCGAGGTTGATTTTGGCCTATGAACATAAGTTCTCATTATTCCTGTTGGTGTATTTAAATCAACAAACTCAGACTCTAGTATCATGACTATCCCTGTAAAAAATTTTTTATTTTACTTTAAATAAAATAAATAAATTAAAATATTTAATAAAGTAAGATGTTTAATTATTAAATCATATTTTATTCAAATTGTACGGCGCATTCACTATATAAAATAGTATCTTCTTTTTTGACGGTGGTGGTCTTCTCATTAAATACTAATTTAGTAATTCCATTTGAAAAAACATTCGAAATTTCTGTTTTATCAAGTTTAATTTCTCTTTTTGGAAAAATTATCCAAAGACTTTCTTTATCATCACCAACGTAACGAACAAAGAAATATTTTTTTTGATTACAAACATATTTAATTGAATCTTCAGGCGTTGTGTCTATTTCCCCGCCATCTTCAAATAATTCATCAATTGAATAATCTTTTGAAGCACAGCCAACAATAAAAATCAAAAAAAATATATTTAAAATAAGCTGTCTCATAGTTTTTATTTAATTTGCTATTAAAGTTTTATGATAATTTAAGCTCATTATTATACCGACACTAGCCAATGAAACTACCATGGATGTGCCTCCATAACTCATAAAAGGTAATGGTAAGCCGACAATTGGAACTAATCCACTAATCATTGCAATGTTGACAAAAATAGCGCTAAAAATTGAAACACCTAGGGATACAGTTAAAAGCTTTGAGAACGTACTTTGCATATTGTTTGCCAAAATAAATATCCTGAATATAAGCAGAAAAAACAAAACAAAAATTATAGTTACACCAAAAAAACCAAATTCCTCAGAATAGACAGCAAAAATAAAATCAGTGTTCGCTTCTGGTAAAAAATTTAAATTTGTTTGTGATCCTTCTCCCCAACCTTTCCCAAAACCACCACCCGAACCTATGGCAATCATGGATTGAATTGTATGATAGCCAGCACCTAATGGATCAACAAAAGGATCAAACATATTAATGATCCTATTTTTTTGATAAGCATGAAGATTGATCCAGATGAGAGGTGAGGAAAGAATGGTAAAAATCATAGACAAGATTATTAAACGCCAGGAAATGCCCGCTAAAAAAATAATCAAAAAACCAGACAAGGCAATCATGATAGATGTGCCTAAATCAGGTTGAAGTAATACAAGGTAGACGGGAATACAAATTAAAAAGATGGCTGTGAAGTGGAGTCGTAAAGAAATCTTATTTTGATACTGTTGATAAAGCCAAGCTATCATTATTGGTAAGGTAATTTTCATTAATTCAGAAGGTTGTAGGTTTAAAACGCCAAAAGCTAACCACCTTTTCGCCCCATTACTTTCTACCCCAAAAAAATGCACTAAGATTAATAAAAATATAGTGATTAAAAACAACACAGGAGCGTACCAAAACAAAATACGAGGATTGGTAAAGACTAAAATTGTAAAAACTATCAGTCCAACAAAAATATTTATAACTTGACTAATAATAATACTCGAAGTGTCTAAATTGCTCCCTGATAAACTAATCAAGCCCAGAAATATAATGACGGAAGTAATAGCTAAAAGGGGCATATCAATTCTTTTTTTATATTTTTGTAAGACTTTAATCATAATTTTTTATTTATATAAATAAGCATCTAAAACTTTTTTTGCAATTGGACCTGCTACCGAGCCACCGTGACCCCCATTCTCAACGATAACGGCGATGACAATTTCAGGCTCAATAGCAGGAGCATAGGTAATAAAAAGGGCATGATCTTTAAGTTTATCAGGAAGGATATCCTCGTTATATTCTTCATCTATTTTTAAACCAAATAATTGAGCCGTCCCAGTTTTAGATGCCATTTGATAATTTGATTTTCTGCCTAAAAAAGCAGCGGTTCCTCCCTCTTTTGTGACATTCACCATTCCTTTCTTAACCCATTTTAGGTTTTCATCTGAGTAGCTTTGTTTTTTCTCTTTGACTTTTTGTTTATCTTGGTTGATTCCATCAATGCTTAAAAGTAAGTGGGGCTTTATTGATAATCTTGGGTTCGCAAGTTTTGCTGTGGCATTTGCAAGCTGGAGTGGTGTGACAAGAGTAAATCCTTGGCCAATTGCAGTAATCGCAGTTTCCCCAGCATACCAACTTTCATTAAACTTCTTTTTTTTCCAGGCTTTATTGGCAATTAAACCACTTTTTTCTCCATCAATATCAATGTCAGTCTTCTTACCAAAGTTAAAGTCATCAAGCACCTTATTTAATTTAGGGATTCCTAATTCAAGACCTAATCCATAGAAAAAGGTATCGCATGAAACAGCAATTGCTTTAATCATATCTACAGTTCCGTGGCCTCCTCGTTTCCAATCACGAAATACTTTAGAAGATCTTGGCATTTTAAAATATCCAATATCGAAAATTGAAAAAGGGGGTTTTCTTATATTGTTTTTAAGAGCAGCAAGAGCGACAAAAGGCTTAAGCGTAGAGCCTGGCGGATAAAGGCCAGCAACGACCCTATCGAGCATGACTCTTGAGTTTTTATCGTTTAGATTAGCCCAAGCTTCATGAGATATGCCGTTTGTAAATAAAGCTGGATTAAATGTTGGTTGACTCACATAAGCAAGTACCTCAGAATTTTTTGGATTGATTGCGACAAGAGCCCCCTTTTTCTCACCAAATGCTTTCTCAGCAATTTTTTGCAATCTATAATCAATTGTTAAATTGATAACCTTTCCAGGAATAGGCTTTTTTTCTTGTAAAGTTCTAATGATGTTTTGCTTGGCATCCACTTCAATCTCTCTAAATCCTGGTGTTCCATGTATTAAATTCTCGTAGAATTTTTCAGTACCTGATTTACCAATATGTGTGCTACCCAAATATCGATTAGTTAAATTTTCTTTTTCTAAGGAATTGATATCTTTGTCATTAATTCTATTTATAAATCCAATTAGGTGCGCAGATGACTTTCCCTGAGGATAGTCTCTTATAAACCTTTGTTTAATTTTAAGGTTCGGAAATAAATATTGATGTGCAACGAAACGAGCGATTTGTTTATCGTTCAGATTAAAGCTGATGGGAACTGTATTTTCATATAAGTAACTAATTTTTTTATTAACAATGTCAGTGTCAATATCAATATTTAATTTAGTTTTTAAACGGTGTCTTATTTCAGGAAGCGCAGAAAAAGACGCACGATCTATTTCTAAGGAATGAACTAATTTGTTATCAGCTAAAATTATATTATTTCTATCGAGAATGACTCCTCTTTTGGGAGGGGTCGGAATAATTTTAATACTATTATTTTTACTTAGTGCGGTAAATCTATCAAACTGTATGATCTGTAAATAAAATATTTTTAATAAAGGAATGAGCAGCAGGATGATTAAAAATACAAATAGTATTTGAATTCTTTTTTTAAAAAAATATTTAAAACGATAATTATCCAAAATAAAATTTAAGTGCCATAAGTTCTTTCATAAAAAATTTGAAAAATTACTAAAATTACAAAAGTGATAGCTATTTCTATTATTAAATAATTTAATAAGCTTCCATTGATATGAAAAGTAGGATTAAAATTTTGAGATATGATCGTTACAACTATTATACCAAGGCAAATAGATAGAAATTTAAGAAGAATTGCTTGAGGCCTTGTCGGTATTAAAAAATATTTTTGGTAAAAAATTTGGAGACCATATAAAAGCAGGAATGCGATGGTGTATTGTCCTAAAATTGACCCAATCAAAATATCTACTATGACACCCATCAAAAAGACTTTAGTGATATTAATTGATATTAAATTAGATGAAATAGTTATTACCATTAATGCTAAGAAATACTCTGGGTAAATATTAATATTTAAAAAACTAAATAAATTTATGAAACTGAAAAAAGTAGAGACTAAAAATAACCCAACAAATAACTTTTGTTGTCTTAGTTTAACGTCATGAGATTTTTTTAGCATGTTTTAATAATCAAGAATGGTAATTAAAGAAAATTGACTTGAAAAGGTTGCTGGCTGTAATAAAATTTTGTTAAATTGTTTATCTTCCGGAGACACCTCAACGACTTTTCCTATATTAATTCCACTAGGGTATACGTTATCGAGACCTGAAGTCACAAATGTGTCTCCAGGAGCGACGTCTATTGAAGCAGGAAAGAAAGGGATTACTAAAAAATCAGCATCACCATAAATGATGGCATGATTTTGTCCATTATCTTGGAGTGCGTTGACAGCAAATTTTTTTGAAAGTAAGGGAACAACTTCACTTGTTTGGTCATAGGTTGAATATATTTGCCCAACTAAACCTGACCTGTTTACGACTGGCATGCCTTGACGAATTCCATCCTTTTCACCCTTGTTGATTGTAATTATCTGTGCCCTGCCTCTTATAGTTGGCCTAATAATCTCAGCGGGATAAGTTTTTTTTGGAGAATATTTTTTTGATAAGAGCGTTATCTTTCTCAAGTTATCATTCTCAGCTACCAGAAATTTTCTTATTTGATTTTCAATGGAAAGGCTATCAACTTGAATATTAAGTTGATTTATTTCTTCTTCTAACAGAGCTTTAGATTTTGATAAGCTTTGAAAATTAGCAAAAAAATTAATGGAGTCATTAGTTAAAATGATCAAAGGGGAAGTGATAAATGAAAAATCTTTTCTAATTTGCTTAAGATATTCATATCGACTGTCCATAAACATCATGAGCACAGCCAAGAAAACAAAAAGAATAAAATAAGTTAAAGAAAAGTTAGTAGTAAATAAGCTTAATTCTTTTTTAGAAACCTTGATTGCCATTATGTCTATTCATAAACAAATGTA
The DNA here is from genome assembly GCA_019823025.1 of Methylophilales bacterium. Taxonomy (NCBI): domain Bacteria; kingdom Pseudomonadati; phylum Pseudomonadota; class Betaproteobacteria; order Nitrosomonadales; species Methylophilales bacterium. The sequence goes on from CP081940.1 coordinate 946,837, forward strand.
TTTTTAAAATAATCTAGTTGGTCTAATGTTTTTCCGCAACCTCTAGCTACACAAGTCAAAGGATCTTCAGCAATAATTACTGGGATGCCTGTCTCCTCTTGTAGAAGTCGATCAAGATTTTTCAAAAGGGCACCACCACCAGTGAGGACCATTCCATTTTCTGCAATATCAGATCCAAGTTCAGGAGGTGTTTGTTCAAGTGCAGTTTTTACTGCACCAACGATAGTGTGAAGTGGTTCTGCGATAGCTTCTAATATTTCATTACTGGAGATACTTAATTTTCTGGGCAAGCCTTCAGCTAAATTTCTCCCAGTGATATCCATTGATAAAAGTTCATTTAAAGGGAATGCGCTACCAATCGTTTGTTTTATTTTTTCAGCTGTTGGTTCAGATATTAATGTCCCATAGTTCCTTCTCATGTAGTCAACAATAGATTGATCAATTTTGTCTCCACCAACGCGAGCAGAACTTGCGTAAACAATTCCACCTAATGAGATGATGCCAACTTCTGTAGTACCACCCCCCACGTCAATTACCATTGAGCCTGTCGCATCTTGAATGGGTAGTTCGGCACCAATAGCAGCTGCCATGGGCTCTTCAATTAAAAATACTTGTTTCGCACCAGCTCTCTCTGCAGATTCTCGAATAGCTCTTTTTTCAACTTGTGTTGCGCCATATGGAACACAAATAACTATTCTTGGGCTAGGAGAAAACATATTGGTTGATACAGTCTTCTTGATAAAATGCTTGATCATTTCTTCGGTGATATTAAAATCAGCTATCACTCCGTCTTTCATTGGACGAATAGCGTTGATGCTTTGAGGCGACCTGCCGAGCATTGATTTAGCTTCAGCACCCACGGCGAGAACAGTTTTTCTAGTTTGGGGTCCACCAGGCCCTTGCACATTTTGAATAGCAACAACTGAAGGCTCATCAAGGACCACACCTCTTCCTTTAGCAAAAATTAATGTATTTGCTGTGCCAAGGTCAATAGCCAAATCATTATCAACAAAATTTCTAAACAAACTTTTAATCATAATTTATATAAGATTGAATTTTAAAGTGTCTTCGTATCCTTGTATAATAACTGATTAATCAACATAAATTAAACAAAAAATGGTGTTTTAATAAAATGAAATTCGATAATGACGAAATTAAAAAAATTGCCCATTTAGCTCGAATAAATATAAATGAAAATGAGGCTAATAAAGTGAGTGAAAAGTTAGAAGGGATTTTAGGACTCATCGACCAAATGACTGAGGTAAATACAGATAGTATTGAACCTATGGCCCATGCCCTTGATATTAAGCAGCCCTTAAGAGAAGACAAAGTGACCGAAGTGGATATGAGAGAAAAATCCTTAAAATTATCAAATGAAACTGATCAATCTTTGTTTATTGTCCCAAGAGTGATTGAATAAGATGTTAAATTTATCCCTTAAAGAACTTTCAGAAGGATTAAAAGAAAAAAAATTTTCCAGCGTAGAGCTTACGAAATTTTTTTTAAATCGAGTAGATCTTCATAACTCATCTATAAATGCTTTTATCACGACTGATAAAGATAAAAGTTTGGCAATGGCAAAGCGCTCAGATGAAATTATCAAGGAGGGAAATCAGAATTATTTAACCGGGATTCCAATAGCGCAAAAGGATATTTTTTGTGCAGAGGGATGGAAAACAAGTTGTGGTTCAAAAATGTTGGATAATTTTATTGCTCCATATGATTCAACGGTAATAAGTAAATTTAATGCAGTGGGCGCAGTGAACCTAGGCAAAACCAATATGGATGAATTTGCTATGGGGTCATCTAATGAGACTTCCTTTTATGGCAATGTCAAAAATCCGTGGGATATAAAAACTGTTCCAGGAGGAAGCTCAGGGGGAAGTGCAGCTGCTGTTGCTGGAATGTTAGCTCCAGCTGCGACGGCGACAGATACAGGTGGTTCGATAAGGCAGCCTGCTTCATTGTGTGGTTTGACAGGTTTAAAGCCGACTTATGGTTTAGTTTCAAGGTATGGCATGATTGCATTTGCATCAAGTCTAGATCAAGCGGGACCCATGTGTCATTCGGCAGAAGATTGTGCTGCAATGATGAATGTGATGAGTGGCCATGACCCTAAAGATTCCACTAGTATACAAAGAGAAAAAGAAAATTATTTAACAGATATTAATAACCCTATTAAGGGATTAAAAATTGGTGTCCCAAAAGAATTTTTTAGTGAAGGACTAGATCCACAGGTTGAGAAAATAATAGAACAGGGTATCAGCGAATATAAAAAATTGGGCGCTGAAATTGTAGAGATATCTTTACCGAATAACCATTTATCCATACCCGTTTATTATGTCATTGCACCTGCTGAGGCATCTAGTAATTTATCCAGATATGACGGCGTTCGATATGGCTATCGAACAAAAGAATATGATGACCTGATGGACATGTATTGTAAGACTAGAGAAGAAGGTTTTGGCGATGAAGTAAAAAGAAGAATAATGATTGGCACCTATGTTCTTAGTGCAGGCTACTACGATGCTTATTATTTAAAAGCACAAAAAATTAGAAGATTAATCTCAGAAGATTTCAAAAAGGCTTTTGAAAAATGTGATGTCATCTTAGGTCCTTCGGCACCTTCTGTTGCTTTTCCAATTGGCGATAAAAAAGAAGACCCACTAAAAATGTACATGCAAGATGTTTACACAATTTCAACTAACCTTGCTGGATTACCAGGTTTATCGATGCCTGGGGGACTGATGAATAATCTTCCTGTAGGTATTCAGCTCATAGGCAATTATTTTACTGAATCAAAGTTATTAAATATTGCTCATATATTTCAAACGAATACAAATTGGCATAATTTAACTCCTGAGGAGTTCAAATAATGGATTGGGAAATTGTTATTGGGATTGAAACACATGCTCAGTTAAAAACTAACTCAAAAATATTTTCTGGTGCATCCACAAGTTTTGGTAAAGAGCCTAATGCAAATGCCTGCTTAGTGAGTCTTGCCTACCCTGGAGTTTTACCAGTGCTTAATGAAGAGGCAGTCAACTGTGCAATAAAGTTTGGTCTAGCAGTTGATGCGAAGATTACTGAACATTCTATTTTTGCTAGAAAAAACTACTTTTATCCAGACTTACCTAAAGGGTATCAAATCAGTCAGCTTGATTTGCCTGTTGTAGGAGAGGGGAATCTTATAATTCCAGTTGGCGATGAAAATAAAAGTATTAGAATTTTAAGAGCACATTTAGAAGAAGATGCTGGTAAATCTGTTCATGGAATCAATGAGGGAAAATCGGGGATCGACCTTAACAGAGCGGGTACTCCCTTATTAGAAATTGTCACAGAACCAGATATGAGCTCTGCAGAAGAAGCAGTGGCTTATGCTAAAAAACTTCACGAATTAGTTCAATGGATCGGAATTTGTGATGGAAATATGCAAGAGGGAAATTTTCGTTGCGATGTGAATGTATCAGTTAAGAAAAAAGGGGATAAAGAGCTAGGGACAAGGCGAGAAATCAAAAACTTAAATTCTTTTAAGTTCATCAAACAGGCAGTTGATTATGAGGTGAACTGGCAAATTGAAAAGTTAGAGGATGGGGGAAAAATAAAACAAGCAACAATTCTTTTTGATCCAGATTCTGGAGAAACACGAGAAATGAGATCAAAAGAGGAGGCAAATGATTACCGATATTTTCCAGATCCTGATTTATTGCCACTAGTTATCAGCCAAGAGAAAATTAATAATATAAAATCTAAAATGTACGAACTGCCAAACGAAATGAAATCAAGATTAGTGAAAGAGTTTGACCTCACAAATTATGATGCAGATGGAATTACATCGAATATTGACGTCGCTAACTACTTTAAGGAATTGCTTTCATTTAAAGTAAATGCAAAATTAGCTTCGAATTGGATATTAACAAATCTTTTTTCAAGACTAAATGAATCAGATATTGATATTAAGAGCTCCCCCCTCAAGGCTAACAAGTTAGCAGAATTAATTTTGAGAATTGAAGATAAAACTATTTCAAATAATGCAGCTAAAAAAGTTTTTGATGAAATCTGGGACCAAGATAAAAGAGTTGATGAAGTGATTGATCAACTCGGGCTTAAACAAATATCTAATGAAAATGAGGTTATTGATATTTTAAATCAAGTTTTACAAGACAATGAAGCCATGGTTGAGGAATATAAATCTGGAAAAGATAAAGCATTTAATGCATTAATAGGTCAGGTGATGAAAGCTTCTAAAGGTAAAGCAAACCCTGGCCAAGTCAGTCAATTGCTTAAAGAAAAATTAAAAAATTAAACGCCATACTTTTGCTTATAACCAATCATTTCGTCTAAGACTTTTTTATTTTCTGTATCTTTTTTTAAGAAATCAATAATATTATCTAAGTTGATTATTGATTTAACAGGCACCTTATATTTCTGATATATTTCTTCAATAGCAGAGAGTTTCTCGCTGCCTTTTTCTTTTCGATCAATTGATACAATAATTCCAACAATCTTTGCATTAAATTGATTGATCAGACTAAAACTTTCATTAATCGAAGTCCCTGCAGAAATCACATCATCAATAATAAGAATTTTTCCTGAAATAGGAGCACCAATAATTAAACCGCCCTCCCCATGATCTTTAACCTCTTTTCTATTCGATGAAAATTTTTTGTTTATACCTTTATTTGTAAGAGAAATTGCAATTGCACCTACAAGCGATATCCCTTTATAAGCTGGTCCAAATAGTAAATCGAATTCAATATTTTCTTCTATAATTTTATCTGCATAAAAATCTCCTAACCTCTTAAGACTATCGCCGTCGTTAAAAGAGCCAAGATTAAAAAAATAAGGACTTTTTCTACCTGCTTTAGTAGTAAAATCTCCAAACTGAAGTACTTTTTTTTCAAGTGCAAATTTTATAAAAGATTCTTGCATAGATACATTTCTAGTTAACTTATGAAGATTATAACCTTAAATTTAAATGGTATTCGGGCTGCCAGCAGAAAAGATTTTTTCCCTTGGCTGAAAGAACAAAACGCAGATTATATTTGTTTGCAGGAACTCAAAGCTCAAGAGACTGATTTATCACCTGAAATGAAATCACCATATGGCTATAAAGGGTATTTTAGCTTTGCAATAAAGAGGGGCTATAGTGGAGTTGGCATTTATACAAAAAATGAACCTCTTAAAGTTACAAAGCATTTGGGTATTCCTGAATTGGACGATGAAGGGAGGTATATCGAGCTTGAGTTTGAAAACTTAATTATTATTTCAATTTATTTACCATCAGGCTCATCAGGTGAAGTTAGACAAGCTTTTAAATACAAAGTGCTTGATAAGATTTATAAAGTTTTTGAAGAGAAATTAAATTTAGGAAAAAATATCATAGTATGTGGTGATTTTAATATTGCACATCATGAAAGAGATTTAAAAAACTTTAAAGGGAATAAGAAAAATTCTGGATTTCTCCCTGATGAGCGGGAATGGTTGACTAAGTTATTTACCAAAGGACGATGGACTGATGTTTATCGTATCCTTCATCCTGAGGAAGGAGAGGGCTCATATACATGGTGGAGTAATCGAGGGCAGGCTTGGCTAAAAAATGTTGGGTGGCGAATAGATTATCAGATATCAAATTATGAAAATGCAATTAGAGCAAAAAAAGCTTATGTTTATAAGGACGAGCGCTTTAGTGATCATGCACCCTTAGTAATTGAATATGATTAATTACTTTCTCCAGGGGGCGATTTTTAATAATAAAAACATGCCTGGAATTGCCAATATAAAACAAAAAATAAAGAAATAATACCAACCAAAAAAATCTACAAAATAACCAGTTGATGCGTTGGTAAAAGTTCTTGGTACAGAGGCAAGGCTGCTGAATAGTGCAAACTGCGTAGCTGTATATTTAGGGTTAGTAGTTTTAGCAATAAATGCCACAAATGCTGTTGTGCCAAGCCCCGCAGCAAAAAATTCTAACCCAACCGTGATGGCTAAGACCGTATTGTCATAACCCACTGTTGCTAACCATGCAAAACTTAATGTCGCAAACATTTGTAGAAAGCCAAAAATCCATAAAGCTCGATTAATACCTAATTTCACCATCCATATCCCACCAATAATCCCTCCAGCGATACTTGTCCATAGGCCTGCATTTTTTGCAATGATTCCAATCTCTGTCATTGAGAACCCAAGATCTAAATAAAAAGGGGTAGCAAGAGCGGTCGCCATGCTGTCACCAATTTTATAAAGAAAAATAAATAGCAGTATCATTAAGGCATTCTTGGTTCCCTTTCGCCCTAAAAATTCTTTAAACGGATCCACGACTGCTTCCTTGATTGTTTTGGGAGGTGCTGATTTAAGTTTTGGTTCAGAGATTAAAATTGTAAGAATAATTCCTGGAATCATAAATAATCCGGTAATCGTAAATACAAATTCCCAAGAAAAGAAATCAGCTAAAATTAAAGATAGTGAACCAGGAACTAAACTTGCAAATTTATAAGCATTTACATGCACTGCATTACCCAAACCTAACTCTGGATCTAGAAGCAACTCTCTTCTGTAAGCATCAATAACAATATCCTGACTAGCACTAAAAAATGCGATACCGATAGAAACAATGGCAATGATTAAAATTTGTGATTTTGGATCAATAAAACCACATATTGATATTAAAAATAACAAAATTGTTTGAAAAATGATTAACCATCCTCTTCTTCTCCCCATTGCGAGGGTGAATCGATCAAATAAAGGCGCCCATATAAATTTCCATGCATAGGGCAGTTGAATTAAAGCAAAAAGGCCAATGGCTTTAAGGTCTAATCCACTTTCAGCAAGCCAGGCAGGGAATAAGCTAATGAGTATAAATAAGGGTAAGCCTGAGGTGAATCCAGTAAAAAAACAAATAACAATTTTTTTGGTGAGTAAATCTTTCCACTGAATATTTGTTTTTGTCATGGGTTGTTCTATTTTGAGACTAATTTATATAACGCCAAAGCTCCAAAAAGGTTAGGACAAAAATTTACTGATTTTTTATCGGTTAATATCAATCGTTGCTCTACTTTTATTTTATTTTCTCTACATAAATTATCAAAATCTTGAATGGTACATAAATGTATATTTGGCGTTTCAAACCATTTGTATGGGAGCTCATCTGATACGGGCATATTTCCTTGCATTATTTGAAATCGGTTTTTCCAATAACCAAAATTAGGAAATGTAATGATAACCTCCTTACCTACTCTCATCATTTCATAGATAATTTCTTCAATATGATTCATTGACTGAATAGTTCTTGATAAAATCACTAAATCAAATGAGTTAGTTTCAAAACCAGCCAAACCTGCCTCTAAATCCATTTGAATTACATCAATATTATTTTTTAATGACAACAACCAGTTATCTTTATTTTTTTCAATACCGAAACCTTTAATATCTTTTTTTTCTTTTAAATAATTCAATAAAGATCCATCACCGCAACCAAGGTCTAATACTTTAGAATTTTGATGTGTCCAATTTTCGATAATCGGAAAATCATATCTTGAATTTTGATCAAATTTTTTCATTTAGATTTAAATATATTCTTAAAAAATGAATCCAATATTTCATGATAATGGTCATCAGACATTAGAAAAGCATCATGACCACTCTCTGCAGAAATTTCTGCATAACTTACATTAATATTATTATCCAATAAGCTCTTCACTATCTCTTTTGAGCGAGCTGGAGAAAACCGCCAATCGCTTGTAAAGGAAATTACTAAAAATTTAGATTTAATTTTTTTAAATACCGCACTTAGCTTTTTTTTATTTTGTTTCGTGGGGTCATAATAGTCCAATGCCTTTGTCATACGAATATAGGTATTTGCATCAAATTCCTGGGCAAACTTATCTCCTTGGTAATTTAAATACGATTCGATTTCAAATTCAGTATTAAAATTGTATTTAAAATCTTTATTTTTTTTCTTTCTACCAAATTTACTTTTCATTGCATCATTTGATAAGTAGGTGATATGACCTAACATACGTGCAACCCTTAAGCCTCGTTTTGGTTTATTTTTTTTTGTATAAAAATTACCTTTTTGAAAATCTGGATCCGTAATGATTGATTGTCTCGCAACTTCATTAAATGCAATATTTTGAGCAGTTAAATTAGGTGCTGCTGCTATTATAATTGTATTCTTTACTTCATTTGGAAATTGAAGATTCCACTCTAAAGCTTGCATTCCTCCAAGGCTGCCACCTATAACTGATGATAATCTTTGTATACCCAAATAGTTAATTAAAGTTTTTTGAGTCTTTACCCAATCTTCAACAGTTATGATTGGAAAGCTGGATCCCCATACTTTTTTTGTTTTTGGATTGATAGATTTTGGCCCCGTACTGCCTTCATTGCCACCTAAATTATTGACTCCAATGACAAAGAATTTATTTGTATTTAATGGTTTACCAGGGCCAACTAAACTATCCCACCAACCAGGATGTTTATCAGTTTTTTTATGCCTGCCGGCGACATGTTGATTGCCAGATAACGCGTGGCAGACCAAAACGGCGTTATCTTTATTTTTATTTAATTTGCCATATGTCTCATAAATTAACTCGTAATTATCGAGTGTCATTCCACAAGATAATTTAATTGGGTCTGTGCATTTAAAAATTTTGGGTTTTACAATGCCTATGGAATTAATTTCTTTCATATAATAATTATACTATTTGATTAAGCATTAAACTTTTATTTTTGATGCTGACGTTACTCTAATTTTTTGATTAATATCTCGATGTTGTTTTATGTTGTCAAAAGACTTTTCTTCAAAGTAATTTTTGACTTTATCTCCTTGTGTATGGCCATGCTCAATCATTAATATTCCTTCTGAATTTAGAAATTTTGGCGAGGTATCAATAATTTTGAAAATATCTGCAAATCCATCATTAGCGGCAACTAGAGCATTTGAAGGCTCATAACTTAATTCGAGATTATTTAGATGAACATCATCTTTTGAGATATAAGGGGGATTAGTCAATATCAGGTCAAACAATTCTTTCTCTTTAAAGCTATTAAACCAATCACTTTCCAAAGAACGGATATTTGTTACGTTGTGATTTTTAATATTTTTATTTGCAACATTCAATGCTTTTGATGAAATATCTGAAATTGTAATCATTGAATTTGGGTAGAGTTTTGATAATGTGATGCCAATGACTCCGGAACCAGTTCCTAAATCCAATATATTAAGTTTAGATCCTTTATCGTATCTTTTTAATATAAGATCAATTAATAATTCAGTATCTTGCCTTGGAATTAATGAATTTTTATCTAAATAAAAAGTTTCTCCATAAAAATCCCATTCATTCAAAATATAAGCAAGCGGTTCACTTTTAATGCGTTTTTTTAGAATAGATGAAATCAATTCTTCTTGGATCTTATCTATATTCGTTTTTTGGTTAGATATAAAAAAAGAGGAGGGTTTTTTGAGGGCAAACTTTAAAATATTTTCAGCTTCAATTTGAGCCTCACGTTCATTAATTTGTATATTCTCTCTTAAACACTCTTCAATTCTTTTTTTATGAAAACTTACTGAAGACAATTTTTTTTATTCTTTTTCTATTTGCGCAAGAAGGTCAGCTTGATGTTCAGCTGTTAATGCTTCAATTAATTCAGTCAAATCACCATCCATAATGTAATCAACTTTATATAACGTGAGATTGATTCTATGATCAGTGATTCTTCCTTGAGGAAAGTTATAAGTTCTAATTCGCTCACTTCTATCTCCACTGCCAATCAATGACTTTCTCTCTGAAGCAATTTGATTTTGCTGCTCCTTAATTTGATTATCTTTTATTCTTGCCGCAAGAACACTCATGGCTTGTGCTTTATTTCGATGCTGAGATCTGTCATCCTGACATTCAACAACAATTCCAGTTGGTAAATGTGTAATTCTCACCGCCGAATCTGTTTTATTAATATGTTGCCCTCCAGCACCAGATGCACGATATGTATCAATACGGATATCAGCGGGATTAATATCGACGTCACTAATTTCATCTGCCTCTGCTAAAACGGCAACTGTACAAGCTGAAGTATGAATCCTGCCTTGTGTTTCTGTATCGGGAACTCTTTGAACTCGATGGCCACCTGATTCAAATTTTAGTTTTGCGTAAACACCAGAACCCATGACCTTCATAATCACTTCTTTAAAACCTCCAGCTTCAGATGAATTGCTGGAGATAATTTCTATTTTCCAGCCCATTCTTTCAGCATATCGGGTATACATCCTATAAATATCACCAACAAATAATGCTGACTCATCCCCACCAGCACCGGCTCTTATTTCAATAAATATATTTTTCTCATCATCGTCATCTTTTGGGATTAGAAGTTTAAGAAGTTCTGTTTCAACCTCTTCAATACTTGCTTCACCTTTCTCGATTTCTTCTTGTGCAAATACTTTCATTTCGGGATCGTTTAAAAGTTCTTTTGCATCAGTAATATCGAGAGTAATTTTTTGAAATTTTTTATATATTTCAACGATTGGCGTAATATCAGAGTGTTCTTTGGAAAGTTTCTTATATTTTTCCATATCTTTTGTAACATCTTCATGACTCAAGTCAGTATTAAGTACATCAATTCTTTTTACCAAAGCTTCAAGCTTACTTTTCATTGATGCCTTCATTTTTTTTCTTCTTTAATGGCATAAATTTTTTTTATCAGTGAATTTGTTTCAAAATCTTGTTCATTTTCACGAATTGCTTTTGTGGGTCCATGCAGAAATTTTTTTGTTAAATTGCTTATTAATTTGTTAATCACTTCATCTGAGGATGAGCCAATTTTTATGCTTTTTTTTGCTTTTTCTGCCTCAGCCAACGCAATTTTTTCAAATTGATTTCTTAAAAGTTTAATCGTCGGCGTATTTTTTATTTGTTTAGTTTTATTATAAAAATCTTTCGCTTGATGTTCGATTATTTGGGTAGCTTTTTTTGTCGCACCTTGCCTATTTGTTAATCCTTGTTGAGCTATGTTAACGAGATCATCTAACGTGTATAAAAAAACATCGTCTAATTTACTTACTTCCGATTCAATATCTCTTGGAATTGCTAAATCTACAAGCATGATAGGTCGATGTTTTCTTTTCTTCAAAGCTTGTTCTATTACACCTAGCCCTATAATGGGTAATTGACTTGCAGTTGAGCTTATTAAAACGTCATAATTATGCAACTGATCATATATTTCACCAATAAGACATGCCTCACCATTTACTTTTTTTGCTAAAGCCTCACCTTTTTCGAAGGAGCGGTTAGCAATTGATATTTTTTTTGGTTGATATTTTTGAAAATATTTTGCACACATTTCACTTATATCGCCAGCACCAACAAACATGACTTGAGTTTGGTTTATTTCCCCAAAGATTTTTTTTGCTATTGCAAGCGCACAAGAGGCAATCGTTGTGGCACTCGAACCTATCTGAGTTTTTGTTCTAACTTCTTTTGCGGTTTTAAAAACATCTTGAAAAAATGTATTGATATATTTGCCTTGAACTCCTGATAAGTGAGCAATCTGTGAAGCTTGTTTCATTTGTCCAAAAATCTGTGTTTCCCCGATCAGCATACTATCCAATCCTGAGGCAACTTTACAGGCATGAACATAACAATCTAGATTTGAAAATGTATAAAGATATTTTTTAAGCTCAGTAAATTTTATTTTATTAAAAGTTGCGAGCCATTGGTAAATTTCATTAGGATCTTTTACTTGAAAATATATTTCTGTTCTATTGCACGTTGAAAGTATCAAAGCCTCAGCACCTGTTTTTAATTTTAAATCCTTAAGAACATGGCTGAGCATATCGTGCGAAAACACGAATTTCTCCCTTATTTCAATAGGTGCTGTCTTATGATTTAGGCCTACAAGATTTAAATCCATTATTTATACAGTCCGCTTGCTTTATAATTTATTTTATTAAAAAGAGAGTAAAATACGCATTTTACAATAATTCAATTAAATTAATTTGGGAACTTAGTATATATGGAAAAAACATTTAGAATTGCCCCTAGTATTTTATCAGCTAATTTTGCAAAATTAGGTGAAGAAATCACAGATGTCATTACTTCTGGTGCAGATATTGTTCACTTTGATGTAATGGATAATCATTATGTACCAAACTTAACTATTGGACCTTTAGTATGTGATGCTATCAGACCTGTTACAGATGCAATCATTGATGTCCACCTGATGATTGAGCCCGTCGATAGAATAATTCCTGATTTTGCTAAAGCTGGTGCAGATATAATTACTTTTCACCCTGAAGCTTCAAATCATATTGACAGAAGTCTGTCCATGGTTCGAGATCTTGGATGCAAATCCGGTTTAGTTTTTAATCCTGCAACCTCACTAGATTATCTTGATCATGTGATGGACAAGATTGATATGGTTCTTCTAATGTCAGTTAACCCTGGTTTTGGCGGCCAAAAATTTATACCAGAGACTTTGAATAAATTAAGGTTAGCAAGAAAAAAAATAGATGCCTACACTGAAAAGACAGGAAAAGAGATTTGGCTAGAAGTAGATGGTGGTGTTAATGCTGATAATATTACTGAGATCGCTCAAGCTGGTGCTGATACATTTGTTGCAGGATCCGCTGTATTTGGGGCATCAAATGATAAAGACCCTAATAAATATGACTCAATTATAAGTGCATTAAGAGCGTCATTAGCAAAAGTCTAGAATTGGGAAAATTTAATAATATAAAAGCAATCCTTTTTGATTTGGATGGCACATTATTTGAAACAGCGCCTGAATTAGCTGAAGCAGTAAACTTAATGCTTAAAGATTTGGAAATGGCTGAATTAAAAACAAATGAAATTAAACGTTTCATTGGAAGGGGGGCTGAAAATCTTATCAAGCAATCAATAGAAGTTTCCTCAAAAAAAGATCCAACCCTTGTTTTTGCTAACGCTGAAAAATTATTTGCACACCACTATTCATTAATTTCTGCAAATAGTCTCATGTATGAGGGGGTTGAAAAGTCTATTATTGACTTAAAGGCTAAAGATTTTCTTTTGGGGTGTGTTACAAATAAACCCGCTATTTATACAGAAGCCTTAATGAATCATTCTAGGTTATCTGACTTTATGGATATAATCGTCTCAGGCGATACAACCGAGAAAAAGAAACCAGATCCGCTTCCAATCTTACATGCACTCAACCAATTAAATATAGAACCTAAAGATGCGATTATGGTGGGTGATTCTGTTGTAGACATTGAGGCAGGATTTGAAGCAGGCACATATATCTTTACAGTGCCATACGGCTACCAATTTGGTGAGTCAATTATTTCTGATAAAGTAGATTATGCAATGTCAAATTTCAGCGAACTAACTCAAATTATTAACTAATATGTTGTCAACTATTTCAAGACAAGAATTCGATAATTTTAAAAAAAATGGATTTAATAGAATTCCTTTGGTACTCGAATGCTTTGCGGATTTAGACACGCCATTATCTGTTTATTCAAAGCTAGCAAATGATCGTTATAGTTATTTGCTTGAATCGGCAGATGGAGGTAATAAACATGGGCGCTATTCCATTATTGGCTTGCCAGCAAAAGTTAGAATACAGATTAAAAAAGATAAAATTTTAGTTTTTAATGAAGATAAGGTCATAGATGAAATCTCTGATAAAAATCCTTTAGATTTTATTGATAAGTTTATGAATCAGTTTAAAGCTCCACAAAATTTAGATTTACCAAGATTTTCTGGAGGTCTTGCTGGTTATTTTGGTTATGAAACGATTCAATACATCGAACCCAGATTAAGTAAAGAATTTTTAGAGGATAAGCTTGATCTACCTGACATACTTTTGATGCTATCAGATGAGGTTGTGGTTTTTGATAACGTCAGTGGTAAATTATATTTTGTAATCTACGTAGATGTGAAAACTCAAAATGCTTACGAAAAAGGTATCCTTCGCCTTAATGCTCTAGAGGAAAAATTAAAACAAGGGCCTTCACCTTATTTAATTGAGAAAAATAATTTTGATGATAAGTTGACTGAGGTTCGATCAGAATTTGGCGAAGAAAATTTTTTAGAAGCAGTTGAGAAAGTCAAAGAATACATAGTCAATGGAGATATTATGCAGGTTGTCTTATCTCAAAGGCTTAGCCAAACATTCAAATCTAATCCACTATCTTTATATAGAACATTAAGAAATCTTAATCCCTCTCCTTATATGTATTTTTATAATATGGATGACCACTTCGTGGTAGGTGCATCTCCTGAAATATTGGTTACATTGGAGAAAAAGAAAGTGACTGTAAGACCTATAGCAGGAACAAGACCGAGAGGTAAGGATGAAAATGAAGATCTTGCTTTAGAAAAAGACTTACTCAAAGACCCTAAAGAAATTGCTGAGCATGTTCAACTAATGGATTTAGGGAGAAATGATATTGGACGAGTTTCTGAAACGTCTTCAGTCAAGGTAACTGATCATATGATTATTGAAAGATATTCTCATGTCATGCATATTGTTTCAAATGTCGAAGGCAAACTTAAAGATAAACTTTCTGCAATGGATGTTTTAAAAGCTACCTTTCCTGCAGGGACAGTTAGTGGCGCACCAAAAGTAAGGGCGATGGAAATCATTAATGAGTTAGAATCAACGAAACGGGGTGTTTATTCTGGTGCTGTTGGATACATTGGATTCGACGGTGATATGAACGTTGCTATCGCTATAAGAACTGCGGTCATAAAAAATCAAACACTATTTGTTCAGGCGGGGGCAGGTATAGTCTCAGACTCAATCCCCATGAATGAGTGGGTAGAAACACAAAATAAAGCAAAAGCGATTTTAAAGGCAGCCGAGTTAGTTCAAGCAAGGATTACGGAGTAGTTTTATGTTGTTAATGATAGATAACTATGACTCATTTACTTTTAACCTGGTGCAATATCTTGCAGAAATTGGACAAGAGGTTGAGGTTGTTCGAAACGATAAAATTTCTATTGAGGAAATTAATAAGTTAAATCCGCAGTATATTGTAATTTCTCCTGGCCCATGTACACCAAACGAAGCGGGTATTTCACTCGAACTAATTGAGTCTTTTAAGGGGAAAATTCCTATTTTAGGAGTTTGTCTCGGGCATCAATCAATAGGACAGGCGTTTGGCGGAAAAATTATTCATGCACAGACTATTATGCATGGAAAAACCTCAAAAATATCTCATAACAGTAAAGGTGTATTTAGAGGCGTTAAAACCCCTTTCATTGCAACAAGATATCATTCCTTAGTCATTGATAGGGAATCCTTACCAAACTGTTTCGATATAACAGCTTGGACTGATGATAATGAAATTATGGGAATCAAACATAAAGAATTAGCAATTGAAGGTGTTCAGTTTCACCCAGAATCTATTTTGAGTGAGCACGGACATGACTTATTAAAAAACTTTTTAGATCAAAATGAGTAATCACTTTACAAGCATTATTAGCTCTCTTATGAACCAACAAGATTTATCTTTTGAGGATATGCAATTTGCTATGAACCAGATAATGTCTGGAGAGATAAACCCAATCCAAATTTCTGGTTTTATGGTTGCTCTTCAAATTAAAGGGCCAACAATTGATGAGATAGCTGCTGCGGCTGAGGTGATGAGAGAGGTTTCAAATAAAGTAAAAATAATAAGTAAGCAAAATTTGATTGATACTTGTGGGACGGGTGGCGATAGTCTACAAACTTTTAATGTATCAACACTTGCAGCCATTTTAGCTGCATCAGCAGGAGCTGTTGTTGCAAAGCATGGAGGCCGTTCTGTTTCATCAAAATCTGGTAGTGCGGATGTATTAGAATCATTGGGCGTAAATGTTAATTTAAATTTTTCTCAACTTGGAAATCTTGTTGACGATATTGGTATTGGTTTTATGTTTGCCCCTAATTATCATCCTGCAATGAAACATGTTGCTCCTGTCAGGAAGGAATTAAAACTCAGGACCATTTTTAATTTACTTGGACCTTTAACCAACCCAGCCTCAGCAAAAAATCAAGTGGTTGGTGTTTATGGTAAAGAATTGACCATTGTTTTTACCGAAGTTTTGAAAAAACTGGGCAGTCATCATGTACTTTCCGTTCATGGTGATGATGGTATGGATGAGATATCAATTACGGGTAAAACATATATTGCCGAACTTAAAAATGGAAAAATTTTAGAGTATGAATTTAACCCACAAGACTATGGATTTGAATTAGGAAGAATTGAAGATATTGAGGTTTCTGATATAGAAAGCTCAAAAAAAATGATGCTTGGTGTGTTGAACGGAGATAAAAATACGGCTCGCGATATTACAATTTTGAACGCAGGGGCAGCACTCTATGTTTCAGGTATCTGTAAAGATTTTGTGTCAGCTTTTGAGGTTTCAGCTCAAATGATTGATGAAGGCCTTGCCATTAAAAAACTTAAACAATTAATTAAAAAATCAAATGAGTAATATTTTAAATAATATTTTGGCGACAAAGTCTTTAGAAATTGCTGAAGCAAAAAAAAGTATTTCAATTGATCAACTTAAGAAAAAAATCTTAGAGCTTGATAAGCCAAGAGATTTTATCCATGCATTAAGAGAAAAACATTTAAACGCCGAAGCAGGTGTAATTGCTGAGATTAAAAAAGCCAGTCCATCTAAGGGAATTATTAGAGAGAATTTTGACCCTATATTAATTGCGCAGTCATATGAGAAGGGAGGTGCCGCTTGCTTATCTGTCCTAACTGATAGAGATTACTTTCAAGGACATCCTGATTTTATTAAGCAAGTGAAGTCAAGCACAAAACTTCCTGTATTGCGAAAAGATTTTATTATTGATCCTTATCAAATATATGAATCAAGAGCATTAGGTGCTGATTGTATCTTGTTAATTGTTGCTGCATTGGATTTAAAGAAAATGAAGGAATTAGAGATTATTGCAAATGATTTAGGTATGGCTGTATTAGTTGAATCTCATGATCAATTAGAGTTAGATGCTGCGTTAGAATTAAATACACCATTAATTGGAATAAATAATAGAGATCTAAAAACATTTGAAGTGTCTTTAAAAACATCAATTGATTTAGTCAAGACCATCAAGAATAGAATGCCTATTACTGAATCAGGAATTTTTAATCATGATGATATAAAATTGATGAATGAAAATCATATTAATACTTTTTTAGTTGGGGAGGCTTTTATGAGACAAGCTGAGCCTGGCGAAGCACTTAAAGAACTTTTTTATAATTGAGTTTTAAAATATGACAATGTTAAACAGACCGAGACGAATGCGAGAAAGTAGTTTTTCAAGAACACTCATGCGTGAAAATAATATTTCAGTAAGTAATCTGATTTATCCTATGTTTGTAATTGAAGGAACAGGTATTCGACAAGATATAGAGTCAATGCCAGGCATTCAAAGATTAAGTATTGATGAATTAAAAAAAGATGCTTCTGAATGCCATCAATTAGGCATTCCAGCCATTGCTATTTTTCCCTACATCGACAAAAAATTAAAAACCAATGATGCAAGTGAAGCATTTAACGATGACGGTCTTGTTCAAAGGGCAATAAGAGATCTAAAGAAAGAAATTCCTGGGCTTGGTGTTATTTCAGATGTAGCACTTGATCCATTTACATTGCATGGACAAGATGGACTCATTGATAAAGCCGGTAATATATTAAATGATGAAACAGTTAGTATTTTAACCAAACAAGCCATCAGCCACGCTAAAGCAGGTGCTGATATTGTGGCGCCCTCTGACATGATGGACGGAAGAGTTCAGGGAATTAGAAAGTCTCTTGAAGAGAACAAATTTATAAACACAAAAATTTTAGCTTACTCTGCGAAATATGCTTCTTCATTTTACGGCCCATTTAGAGACGCAGTTGGTTCATCAGAGCTATTGGGAAAATCCTCAAAGAAGACTTATCAAATGGATCCTGCTAATAGTGACGAAGCCTTAAATGAAGTGGAATTAGATATTAAAGAGGGAGCTGATATAGTCATGATAAAACCTGGTATGCCTTATCTTGATATAGTTTTTAGAGTTAAAAAGACTTTTAACAAACCAACTTTTGTTTATCAAGTTAGCGGGGAGTATGCAATGATTATGGCAGCATCCTTGAAAGGATGGCTAAATCAAGATGATGTTATTTTAGAGTCACTAATTTCATTTAGAAGGGCAGGAGCGGATGCAATCATTACTTATTTTGCATTAGAGGTAGCTAGGTTGATGGATGCAAAGTAGTAATATCAAAAGATAAAACTTTATTAATATTCAATCCTCTGTTCTGTAGAAAGTGTTTTTTAAAATCAAAAAAGTCTTTTTCGAAATATACTTTTATTTCAGCTGGTATAGATAAATTGTCAATATAAATTGTAGGAATAGATTTAATTGAAGGCTTACCCTCTTTGGTATTCATTTTTACCTCTTTAAAATCATAAGAAATTTCACTATTGAGAAGAACGTACTCTACGTCTTTTAGATTATCAGCAAATAAATTAATCTTAATTTCGGGAAACTTTGGAATTATGCCTTGCGATAATTGATTCATCAGATGAGGTTTAAAATTTTTAAAGAGATTCATTACCACGAGCGCTTGGGTCTTAAATTGCTGTAAAAATTCAATATCTATATTTGGGTTGAAAATTTTATTGAAATCATCAATAGCTTTATCAATTTGTGAATTTGTCGGGAGATTTACATTTTCATTTAGGCCTAATGACTTTGCAGCCTTTTTCTTGGCAAACAGATAATCTTTAATGCCTTCCTCCATGATCAATTGAGCGGCAAGATTAGCAACTGATATTTTTATGTTTTTAGATGACATATTTTTTTAACAAAATTAGTTTATTACAAAGTATGAATTATCAAACGGTGGATATTCTTCATAAAAATATTCGTAGAATCCATTTTCATCAGCGTTATTCATCATTCCTGTTTTTTTATTGATCTTATAAGGAATAATACCTTCAGGTTTTACTAAATTTTTAATTGGATAATCTTTTAACAGAGGCCTCATATAATCAATCCAAATCGGTAAAGCGGCTCTTGAACCAGTCTCTTTATTGCCTAATGATTTTGGTTGATCGTAGCCCATCCAAGTCACAGTCACTATGTCAGAATTAAACCCAGCAAACCAAGCATCCATTAAATCGTTTGTAGTACCTGTTTTACCAGCAATATCAGGGCGTTTTAAAGTTTTAGCTTTTCTTGCAGTACCACTTTTAATGACCTCTTTTAATAAGTCATACATAATAAATGCATTCCTAGGATCAATAATTCTTGGCGTTTCTTCATTAATCAACCCAGCCTGAAGTTTAATATTTCTCCCTTTAGAATCGATAATTCTATCAATATAATAAGGTGTTTTGAGGTAGCCACCATTTGCAAAAACACTGTAAGCTCTCACCATCTCCCAAGCTGTAGCTTCACCTACACCAAGCGCCATTGATAGATATGGTTTATATTTGTTGGGGTTAAAGCCAAAGCGGGCAATATAATCAAGTGAATATTCAGGGCTAATATGTTTTAAAATCCTTATCGAAATCAGGTTTTTTGATTTTGCTAAACCCTCCCTAAGCCTGATCGGGCCTGAAAATTTTTCGTTATAGTTTTGAGGGACCCAATTTTCATTAGTGCCAAGATCTTTCGCCAATACTTCTAAAGGGCCATCATTAATTATTGTCGAAGGGGTAATTCCTTTTTCAAGCGCACTTGAAATAATAAATGGTTTGAAAATTGATCCGGGTTGACGGTGTGCTTGGGTCACATGATTAAATTTATTTTTCTTAAAGCTAAAGCCACCAACCAGCGCAACAATTGCACCAGTGTTTGGGTTCATTGAAATTAATGCGCTCTCAACTTCGGGAAGTTGAGTGACAACCCAATCCCTTTTCTTTTTATAAAACCTCATTACGGAGCCGGGCTTAATTAATTTTTCCTCTAGGTTTTCCTTAGCTAAATCTTTTTTTAATAAGCCTAAATTTTTTTTATAGATAGTGATGTACTGATTATTTTTCAAAAAAACTTCGATCTTGTAAGGCTGAGTTGATAAGACAATGCCAGGAATAAAATTATTATAAGTTTTAAAAGATCTCAAAGCCTTTTTTAAGTATTGTTTTTTTGTTTTTTTACCATTGAAGCTTTTGTCATTAAGATTAACAAATCCCTCAGGAATTTTTAGGGGTTGTCGATTCATGTAATTAATAATGCCATTTTCGATTGCCTGATTTGCGACACTTTGATTCTTTTTCTTGATTGTCGTAATAACTTTTAAGCCACTTGTATAGATACTGTTGCCATATTCATCATGTAAAACTTTTCTTACCATTTCTGCAACGTAGTCGGCCTGAATTTCGTAACGAATATTTTTTTCAACAAGATCAAGATGTTCTTCGAGTGCTAATATATATGACGGTCGATCAATGAAGCCATATTTATACATATTATTTAACACAGTATGTTGTCTTGCTATAGCTAAATCGGGATTAGATAAAGGGTTGTATCTACTAGGAGCCTTAGGCAACCCAGCCAATAGTGCAATTTCAGCTAGATTTAAATTCTCAAGTGACTTATTAAAATAAGTATTTGCAGCTGCGGAAAAGCCAAAAGATCTTTGCCCAAGGTAAATTTGATTAATGTAAAGTTCAAGAATTTCCTCTTTAGTTAATTTATTTTCAATTTTTAATGATAGAAGAATTTCATTAATTTTTCTTTTGAGCGTTTTTTCAGAGGACAAAAAGAAATTGCGAGCAACTTGCATTGTTATTGTGCTTGCACCTTCTCTACTCTGCCCTGTAAAATTTTTTATAGCCGCTCTTACTATGCCAATAAAATCAATGCCAGGGTGCTCAAAAAAACGCCTATCCTCAATAGCTAAAATAGCATTTATCATTTTTTGAGGAACATTTTCTATGGCAATAAAATCCCTTCTTTCTTCACCAAATTCTTGAATGAGGTAATTATCTTTTGTGAAAATTTGTAAAGGTTCCTTGGGGCGATATTTTGAAAGACTTTCAACATCAGGTAACGTTGGATATATTAGCGTTACAGTAAAAACTATAGTGGCTAAGCCCGCTATACCAATAAGAAATGTGAGCGTAAAGAAATTTTTTATCTTTGAAATCATGGAATTGATTTATATAAATTTTGTAATCGTAATAAGTATATTATAGAGCTGAACAGTATCATTAAAATTTTTAATTGATTTATAATTTTGTTTTGATTTAGCTTAATATGAAAAAATATAAAAATATTTACTTAATAGGCCTGATGGGTTCAGGTAAAACTACTTTAGGTAAAATTCTGTCTAAAAAATTGGATAAACAATTTTATGACAGCGATCACGTTATTGAGGAAAAATTAGGGGTTAATGTGCCCATGATATTTGAATATGAGGGAGAGGCTGGTTTCCGCGAGAGAGAAAAAGTTATTCTAAAAGAGCTTGTGAGCAAACAAAATATTGTTTTAGCGACTGGGGGAGGTATTATTCTTTCAGAATCTAATCGTGATCTTTTAGCAAAAAACGGCATAGTAATATATTTGAAATCCAATCAAAAGGATTTGATTTTAAGAATGAAAAATGACAAAACTAGGCCATTATTAAAAAATGGCAACGTTGAATTAATTATTAAAAAATTATGTCAGGAACGAGAGCCCTTGTATGAGGCGATAGCAGACTTCAAGATAGCCACAAAAAACAAAAGAATTCATGAAGTCATTAACGAAATTATTAGAGAAATAAATTAAATTTATGAAAACTATTAATATTAAATTTGATGATCGAAGTTATCCTATATATATTGGTCAAGGTTTAATTTCAGATTATGAGCTAATAAGTCAACACTTACCCCATAAAAAAATTGTAATTATTACAAACGATCTTGTAGCTGATATCTACTTAGACCCACTTAAAAATTCTTTATCGCCTCACAAGGATGTAATCACTATCATCTTGCCTGATGGAGAAAAAAATAAAAATACGGATTCATTGAATATCATTTATTCTGAGCTGCTTAAAAATAAAGCGGATCGAAATACCACACTCATTGCCTTGGGAGGGGGTGTTATCGGTGATCTCACTGGCTTTGCGGCAGCAACTTTCATGAGGGGAATAAATTTTATACAGATACCGACCACATTACTTTCACAAGTCGACTCATCCGTGGGGGGTAAGACAGGCATTAATCATCCTTTAGGCAAAAATATGATAGGTGCTTTTTATCAACCAAAGTGTGTCATAACGGATGTGAATGTCTTGAGCTCATTGCCTAGGCGAGAGCTATCAGCAGGTTTAGCGGAGGTTATTAAGTATGGCCTAATTAGAGATGTAAAATTTTTTGAGTGGTTAGAAGTTAATATTCAATCGCTTGTTGCAATGAATCTAGACCTTTTAATTGAGGCCATATTGCGATCTTGTCAAAATAAAGCAGATGTTGTTGAGGCGGATGAATTTGAATCAGGTATCAGGGCAATATTAAATTTAGGACACACTTTCGGGCATGCGATTGAAGTCGCACAAGGCTATGGTAACTGGCTTCATGGGGAAGCGGTAAGCGCAGGAATGGTGATGGCAGCAAAGCTATCACAGGGCATGGATTGGTTATCAGATAAAGATGTAAAGCGAATCATTAAGCTGATAAAAAGTGCGGGGTTACCTACGAAACCGCCTAGAATTACTGTTGAAAAATATTTAGAGTTAATGATGCTTGATAAGAAAACAAAGGACGGACAGATTAATTTAGTCCTTCAAAAATCAATTGGAGAAGCAGTCTTAACCAATACTTATGACCCCTCAAAGCTTAGCCAAGTCTTAGAACAATCTTCGCATTAAAGTTTCCCTCTGATGAATCTAAAACCTTTCGCTGCTGACCCCCAAAAAAGTTTAGGTAGGCAATTTAAAGAAAACCCCTCAAAACTTCGAAATGACTTTCAAAGAGATCGTGACCGCATTATTCACTCCGGAGCTTTTAGGAGACTTGAATATAAAACACAAGTGTTTGTGAATCACGAAGGTGATATGTTTAGAACGCGCCTAACCCACTCACTGGAGGTTGCTCAAATTGCACGTGGCATTTCAAGAACTTTAGGGCTGCATGAGGATTTATCCGAAGCGATTGCGCTTGCTCATGACCTAGGGCACACCCCCTTTGGACATGCTGGACAAACTGCTTTAAATGAATGCATGAAAGCGTATGGTGGCTTTGAACATAACCTTCAATCATTAAGAATTGTTGATTCTTTAGAGAATGATTATGTTGATTATAAAGGTCTTAATCTGACCTTTGAGACAAGAGAGGGCATTTTAAAACATTGTTCAAAAAAAAATGCTCTTAAATTAGGTGATGTGGGAAAGCGTTTTATTCAAAAGACTCAGCCATCCCTAGAGGCTCAGTTGGTCAATTTTGCTGATGAGATAGCTTATAACCACCACGATATTGATGATGGCTTCCGTTCCGGATTACTCACATTTAAGCAATTACAAGAGGTTCTATTTTTTAATGAAATATGTTCAGAGATAAAATCTGAATCACCATTAATTAATAATAGACAATGTATGAGGGCAACTATTCGTCGCATGATGAATATTTTTATTATGGACCTATGTGAACAATCTCAAGGTCGAATAGACAAAAAAGACCTTAATTCAATTGGTGATGTTCGTAATGCAGATAGAATCATTGCTTTGTCAGTAGATATGACAAAAAAACAACAAACATTAAGGCAATTTTTAAGAGAAGAGCTTTATCTGCACCCTCGAGTGCAGGTCATGACAGACAACGCCTACAATGTGATTAATTCGATATTTGAAAAATTAATGCAAAATCCTGAACTTATTAATATAACAAAGGCGCATAGTCAAAATGAGCTAGCTATTCTAGTTTCCGATTATATTGCAGGAATGACAGACCGTTTTGCGCTTCAAACCTTCGAAAAATTTTGTCAAAGTAAAACTTCCTAACATATTTACTTATCCCTTTATAAACTAAGAAATAATGCATTTTTCATGGAAATTGTTGCATTTATGCGACAAAATGATAAAAATGTACCAAAAAAAGACAAAAAACTTGCGATGGACTATTAATCTAGTAGATAATATACCTAATTTCTTAAGGTTTTTTTTAAGAAAGTGAAAAGCTTTAAAAATTTTTAAATCAAGGAGAAACATATGAATAACAAAATTAAATTAGCGGTAGCCGGTGCGGTTTTAGCATCAGCTTCAGTTGCTAATGCAGGCATTACGTGGGACGCTGGTGATTGGACTGTAGACATGAACGGTAACGTTAATGCATTTGCAGCGATGACTAGCGCTGATGATTCAAATACAGTTAATGGTGGTCTTGCTGGAACAAAAGGTAACGACGATGACCAAGTTGGTATCAACACAGGTCTTTTACCTTCATGGTTAGGCTTTACTGCGACTACACGTCAAAATGATATTGATACATCTGTAACAATTTCATTCCAACCTGGTGCTGGTAACACTACAGCTCTACAAGGTGGTAACTCAGCTAATGCAGCTACTGAAAACCGTCAAGCGTTCTTAACATTTGGCGATAAATCATGGGGTTCTATTAAAGTTGGTAAAGATCTTGGTATCTTTGGTTCAACAGCGATTCTTAATGATATGACATTATTAGGTGTTGGTGCTGGTAGTGTTACTGCAGGTAACACAACAACATTAGGTCGTATCGGTACAGGTTATGTTTATGCTGACTGGATTGGTCAAATTGCATATACAACACCAAACATGAACGGCTTCCAAGCTACATTAGGTATTACACAACCGTGGACAGCTAATACAGCTTTATCTACAACTACAGTTTCATCAGGTTCATCAGGTACTAATGATGAATTTGGTTTACAAGCTCAAGCTTCTTACTCATGGACTGGTGATTTTGCTGGTAAATTATGGGTGGGTGGCTTTTCACAAAACGTAGAAAACATTGCTGACGGCGGTACTGGTTCAAGCGATACTTCAACAGCTTTTGAAGCAGGTGTTTCGACATCTATTTACAACATTAACCTAGTGGCTTATGGCTATTCTGGTGAAGGTCTTGGTACAACATCTTTACTAGGTGATGCTTACGATACACAAGGTAACGCACGTGATTCTGACGGTGGATATGTTCAGGCTACATACGTGATTCCAACTGGTACTAAGCTTGGTGTATCATACGGTCAATCTAATCTAGATGCTAATGCGATCGATTCTGGTGCTATACGTGGAACACTTGTTGAATCAAATGAAATGTTAACAATTGGTGCATACCATCCGTTAACTAAGCATCTAAATTTAGTTGCTGAATTTTCAAACGTTGAATCAGAAAACCACAACGGTGATTCTAATGAATCAGATACATTCGCTTTGGGTGCAATCTTATTCTTCTAGAATTTAATTCTAAAAGAACGTAATACTAAAAAAGGCTCCCTCGGGAGCCTTTTTTTTATAAATTAAATTTTTATCTACTTAAATTAATCTCTAATTCTTTAATTTTTCTGGTAATAGTGTTCCTGCCAATCCCTAATAATTTGGCAGCTTCAACCTTTCTTCCTTTTGTATAATGTAAAGCTTGAACAATTAATTCTTTTTCAAAATTTTTTGTGTAATCCTTAAAAATATCCACTTCACCTGTCAAAAGTATTTTTGTAACCTCTCTGCCTAAGTTTTCTTGCCAGTTTGATGAAGATTCTCCTGCAGATACAGGTTCGCTATTAAGTTCGGCAGGTAAATCACTTACATTAATAACGTTTCCTGGCGCCATCACTGTTAGCCAATGACAAATATTTTCAAGCTGTCTCACGTTGCCTTGCCAGAATAAATTTTTAAAATATTCTATAACCTCTGGTGAAAGGGATTTTAATTTTACATTTAATTGCTTAGCACTTTTATTCAAAAAATATTGAGAAAGAAGGGGGATATCTTCAACTCTTTCACGAAGGGGGGGGACTTTGATACGGATGACATTCAGCCTATGAAATAAATCTTCTCTAAATTGACCTGATTTAACTAACGATTCTAAGTCTTGGTGAGTGGCTGCAATCACTCTGACATCAACAGTAATTAATTCCTGTCCTCCCACACGATAAAATTGTCCTTCACTTAAAACACGTAAAAGTCGTGTCTGAAGATCGGTTGGCATATCACCAATCTCATCTAAGAATAATGTTCCTTGATTTGCTTGCTCAAATTTACCTTTTCGTTGAGAATTAGCACCAGTAAATGCCCCTTTCTCAAAACCAAAAAGTTCGGCTTCTAAAAGATCATTTGGGATAGCGGCAGTGTTAATCCCAATAAACTCGTTATTTTTTCGATGGCTATTTTTATGAATCGCTTTTGCAACCAATTCTTTTCCGGAACCAGATTCGCCATTGAGTAATACCATAGCATTGGATTGACTTAAGCGCCCAATAGCTCTAAAAACATCCTGCATCGATTTCGCTTGGCCAATTATTTCGGGGAGATCATCTAGTATTTCTCCGTCATCATTTTTCCTACCAATAGAATCGAGAGCTTGCTTAATAATATTGATTACTTTATTAATATCAAAAGGTTTTGCAATATATTCAAAGGCTCCCTTTTGAAAAGCTGTGACGGCCGTATCTAAATCAGAATAAGCTGTCATAATGATGATGGGAATTTCAGGAAATTTATTTTTTACTTTTGTTAAAAATTCTATACCAGATTCACCAGGCATTCTTATGTCACTGATAATCGCTTGAGGTTTTTCATGATTAAATTTGTTGATGGCTTCATTCGTATTGCTAAAGCATTCAAATGATATATTTGCTTTTGCAAGAGCTTTCTCAAATACCCAGCGAATTGATTTATCATCATCCAATACCCAAACCTGGCTCATTTTTTCTCCTTGGTCGGCATTAAATTATTTTCGATAGGTAGAATGATAGAAAATATGGTTTTTCCAGGAACGCTATGACAGTCAATCATTCCCTGATGAAGTGAGATTAGGTTTTGAGCTAGTGACAAACCTAATCCAGACCCATTTTCCTTACCGGTGACTAATGGAAAAAATATTTTGTCTATTAATTCATTTTTAATTCCTGGACCATTGTCAATAATATCGATTCGAATAGCAGTAGCATGTTTCTTTTTCCTGAAAACAATTTGCCTTTCTGCCCGAGTGATAAAAGATAGCTGCTTTTTGTCTTGATTTTTTAATTTCATTGCTTGCGCCCCATTTCGGGCAATATTCAAAATAGCTTGAATCAGTTTTTCCCGATCGACAATAAATTCTGGGAGACTAACATCGTAATCTCTGATGAATTCAATATCACTTGTAAACTCAGATAATATTAAACTTCTTACCCGTTCTAGAATTTCATGAATATTAGTTTTTTTGTAAATAGGCATTTGATGTGGCGTAAGCATTCGGTTCATTAGGTTTTGAAGTCTATCTGCTTCATTAATAATAATTTGTGTATATTCTTTAAGTGAGTCTTCATCTAATTCTTGCTCAAGAAGTTGAGCTGCACCTCTAAGTCCACCGAGGGGATTTCTAACTTCATGGGCAAGATTTCTGAGTAATTCTGTGTTTGCTTGTTGCTGAATGAACATTCTTTCTTCTCTAGCTACTTTTAATTGCTGATCCATTTGTATGAATTCAATAATAAATTCATCTCGGGAGTCAATCAAAGCTGTTACTGTCAAGCTGACACAGATTGTTTTTTTCTGATGCGTTTGAAGAAAGTACTCATGTTCCTTGTAGCTATTTTTTTGTTGTTCAACTTTTTCAAGTATGTTTTTGAAAAAATTATTAGTATCTTCGAAAAATACACTTATATTATTATTGACGGCTTGTTTAGCGCTCACCTCAAAGAGCGTCTCGGTACTAGGATTGATATAGTTAATAATTAAATCTTTATTACAAACAATAATGGCTGTGACTAATGACTCCATCCCTTCATATTTTATTTTTGTGACTTTTTTACTCATTGTTTCATTCCCAGTCCTCTTAACTTTTAATGGGTATTTTTAAAAACTTAATGCACAATAAAAGTGCAAGATAATTTTGTTTAAAAAAAAGCGAGGCTTAGCCTCGCTTTAATTTGTTTCTTATAGACTGTAGTACATATCAAATTCTACAGGGTGTGGTGTCATTCTCATGCGTGTGACATCCTCCATTTTAAGTCCGATGTAACTATCGATAAAGTCATTACTAAAGACGCCACCTCGTGTTAAGAATTCACGATCTTTGTCTAATTCACTTAAAGCCTCTTCAAGAGATGCTGCAACCTGTGGAATTTTTGCTTCCTCTTGGGCTGTTAAGTCATATAAATCTCTTGTTTCGCCATCACCAGGATGAATTTTATTTTGAATGCCATCAAGACCTGCCATCATCATTGCACTAAATGCAAGATACGGATTAGCCATAGGGTCTGGGAATCTTACTTCGATTCTTCTTGCATTGTCTGAAGAAACATGGGGGATTCTGATTGCTGCTGATCGATTTTTTGCTGAATAAGCGAGCATCACAGGCGCTTCAAATCCTGGTACAAGACGTTTATATGAATTAGTTGAAGGGTTTGTTATGGCATTGAGGGCTTTACCGTGTTTGATAATCCCGCCAATATAATAAAGCGCTTCATCACTTAGGTTAGCATATTTCTTTCCCGCAAAAAGGTTTTTACCTTTTTTCCAAATAGATTGGTGGACGTGCATTCCAGTTCCATTATCGTTCAGGACTGGTTTTGGCATAAATGTTGCTGTCTTTCCATAATGATGGGCAGTGTTCATGACAACGTATTTAAGTATTTGGGTCCAATCTGCTCTTTCTGTAAGAGATGAAAATTTAGTGCCAATCTCATTTTGACCTGAGCCAGCTACTTCATGGTGATGCACTTCAACTGGAACACCCATTTCCTCCAATGTAAGACACATTTGAGAACGAAGGTCTTGAAGTGAGTCAACAGGCGGTACTGGAAAATACCCACCCTTAACTCTTGGTCTATGCCCTACGTTGCCACCTTCATGCTCTGTTTTGGAGTCCCACTCAGCTTCTTCAGAGCTAATTTTTACTGAAGATCCGCTCATCCCTGAATCCCAGGTAATAGAATCAAAAACAAAAAATTCAGGTTCAGGGCCAAAGTAGACCGTATCTCCAATGCCTGTTTTTTTAAGATACTGCTCAGCACGATTTGCAATTGTTCGTGGATCTCTGTCATAGCCTTTGCCATCCTCAGGATCAACTACGTTACAAGTCAGAATGAGCGTTGATTCTTCCATAAATGGATCAATATTAGCCGTATTAGGGTCTGGGAAAAGTAACATATCTGAAGCATTAATACCTTTCCAGCCTGCAACTGAGGAACCATCAAAAGCATGTCCGTCTGTGAATTTACTCTTGTCAAATGCAGAGATTGGTACAGTCACATGCTGCTCTTTGCCCCGTGTATCCGAAAATCTTAAATCAACGAATTTAACGTTATTGCTTTTAATTTTTTTCATTACATTAGCTACCGACATACTATTTACTCCTTAATTAATGTTCTATTTTTTTTAATTATTACGCATTAAGTACACTTATTGGTGCAATTTTACTTACTTTTATATAAAAATAAACATATTAGGTACAATTTGCACTATTTAAGTGCAAATATGTAAAAAAATTGCACCAATATAATACAAAAATATTAATTTATGTACATCAAGTGATACGTTTTATAATAATAAAATGACCAAGTTAAATAAAAAATTTGCCGTACTCGGCCATCCAATATCACATTCTCTATCCCCTAAGATTCACCAATATTTTGCAAGTCAATTTGGCATCCATCTTGACTATCAAAGAATAGATGTGGAAAGTACGAATTTTAAAAAAACACTCATCTATTTACAACAGGAGGATTATGAGGGACTAAATATCACATTACCACTTAAGAATTTAGCCTATGAGATTTGCGACGAATTATCCACAAGAGCTCAACAGACAAAATCAGTAAATACAATTTCTATAAAAAACGATAAATTTTGTGGAGATACTACTGACGGCATAGGTCTCGTTACCGATCTGCTAACAAAGAATGTGACCATAGATAATAAAAAAATATTAGTTATTGGTGCAGGTGGTGCAGCCAATGGGGTGATGTTTGATTTGATTTCGCAACACCCTCATACTATTTTCTTAACTAATAGAACTATTTCAAAATCTCATGATATGGCAGAAAATTGGTCTTTATTAGCTAAAGATAACGATGTTTTATTAAATATCTTAAACCCCAAAGCCGACATTACTTTTGATTTGATTATAAATGCAACCTCGTCATCTATGGGAAACGATAGTGCGATATTTCCAGAAAATTTAAATGGGTATTATTGGTACGACATGATGTATGGCAAGCAAACGCCATTTTTATTAAAGGCTGAACAAAATAAAGCAAAATTTTCTGATGGGTTAGGGATGCTAGTTGAACAAGCTGCTGCCTCTTTTAATATTTGGCATCATCAAAAACCAAATACCAAATCAATTTACCAAATCCTATAAGTAATCTTTTAAAAACTTTCCTGTATAACTATTTTTATTTTTGCAGATCTCACTGGGTGTTCCTTCAGCGATAATTTGACCACCACCATCCCCTCCTTCAGGCCCTAGATCAATTATCCAATCAGCAGTTTTAATCACATCTAAATTATGTTCAATGATTGCTAAGGTATTACCATTTTTTTTCAACTGATGTAGAACATTCAAAAGAAGTTGAATATCAGCAAAATGAAGACCTGTTGTGGGTTCATCTAAGATATATAAGGTTCTTCCAGTATCTCTCTTCGATAACTCCAAGGCAAGCTTGACTCTCTGTGCTTCACCTCCTGAGAGTGTGGTGGCATTTTGTCCTAGTTTTATATAACTTAACCCCACATTCAAAAGTGTCTTAAGTTTCCTTTCAATCACAGGAATAGCACTAAAAAAATCGTAAGCTTGTTCAACTGTCATAGAAAGTACATCGTGTATATTTTTATTTTTATATTTAATTTCTAGCGTTTCTCGGTTGTAACGTTGACCTTCACAAAAATCACATTTCACATAAACGTCAGGTAAAAAATGCATTTCAACTTTTACGACTCCGTCCCCCTCACACGACTCACATCTTCCACCTTTAACGTTAAATGAAAATCTACCAGGAGCATATCCTCTAAGTTTGCTCTCAGGAACTTTTGAAAAAATATCCCGAATTGGCGTAAAGAGACCCGTATAGGTTGCTGGATTGGATCTAGGCGTTCTTCCAATAGGGCTCTGATTGACGTCTACAACTTTGTCAAAAAAATCAATGCCTATGATTTCCTTATGAGGCCCAATCTCTAAGTTGCTCTTATAAAGATGCTTTGCGAGTGAGTGATAAAGTGTATTGTTAATTAGAGTAGATTTTCCACTCCCTGAGACACCCGTAATACATGTCATCAAACCAATAGGTAATTTAAGGTCTACATCCTTTAAATTATTTCCGCTAGCTTTTAAAATTTGAAAAAAATTGCTATTTGGTTTAGTTTTTTCTTTGGATAATTCAATTACTTTCTTACCAGATAAATATTGGCCTGTAAGTGAATCTTCATTATTTAGAACTTCTTGGGGCGTGCCTTCTGCAATAATTTGACCTCCATGAAGTCCAGCTCCAGGACCTATATCCACAACATAATCCGCTGCCATAATGGCATCATAGTCATGCTCTACAACAATAACAGTGTTTCCTAAGTCACGTAAATCTTTAAGCGTTTTTAATAATTTGGCATTGTCCCTTTGATGCAGCCCTATCGATGGCTCATCTAAAACATACATCACGCCTGTTAACCCACTTCCAATTTGAGAGGCTAACCTAATACGTTGTGCTTCACCGCCTGACAATGTTTCTGCTGTTCTTGAAAGGGACAAATAATCTAGGCCGACATTGATAAGAAAAAAAATTCTATTTTTAATTTCTTGAATTATTTTTTCCGCAACTTTAGCTTTAGCTCCCTTTAATTCCAGGTTTTCAAAAAAATCAAAGGCTTTTCTTAAAGCAAGCTCACAAATAAAATTAATATTCTTATCCCCAACTAAAACATGCCTAGCTTCTTCTCTCAATCTAGCTCCCTTACAAGTAGGGCAAGTGTGTACATTTAGATATTTAGCAATTTCATCTCTGACAATCCCAGATTCAGTTTCTTGGTAACGTCTCGTTAGGTTATTTAAAATTCCCTCAAAAGTATGCGATTTCGAATAAATCTTTCCTTGTTCACTAAGGTATGAAAAATTAATAACTTCTTTTTTACTCCCATACAAAACTACTGACTGTATTTCATTGGGTAGATTTTCATATGGCGTCTCTAAATCAAAATCATAATGTTTAGCTAAGCTTGAAAGAATTTGAAAATAAAATTGATTTCTTTTGTCCCATCCTTTTATTGCTCCGGCAGCTAGGGATAGTTGCGGCAAAGCCACTACTTTTTGTGGGTCAAAAAAACTTTTATGTCCTAACCCATCACAATCGGGGCATGCGCCCATCGGGTTATTAAAGGAAAAAAGTCGAGGTTCTAATTCTGGGATAGCATAGTCGCAATGGGGACATGCAAATTTGGATGAAAAAAGCCGCGTTTCTTCTGTTTCCATATCAAGCGCTAAAATCTTACCATCTGTTAATTTAAGACCTGTTTCAATAGATTCTGTAATGCGCTGTTTTATCTCTTGATTTATTTTTAACCGGTCGATGACAACATCGATTTGGTGGTTTATTTTTTTTTCTATTTCAGGCAAATTGTCTATTTCGTAGATTGTGCCATCCAATCGGACTCTTATAAATCCTTGAGCTCTAAGTTCGTTTATTAAGTCTGTATGACTCCCTTTACGATTATTTATGACAGGGGCAAGAATAATTACTTTTGTATTTTCAGGAAGTTCTAATAATTGATCAACAATTTGGGAAATAGTCTGTGCTTCTAATTTAATATTATGTTCTGGGCAAACTGGGTCACCTGCTCTTGCAAACAAGAGCCTCAAATAATCATGAATTTCAGTTACTGTTCCCACAGTAGATCTTGGGTTATGTGAAGTCGATTTCTGTTCGATTGATATTGCGGGCGAAAGTCCCTCAATAAGGTCTACATCAGGTTTATTTAAACGGTCAAGAAACTGTCTGGCATAGGCAGATAAAGACTCGACATATCTTCTTTGTCCTTCCGCATAGAGTGTGTCAAAAGCTAGTGATGATTTTCCTGAACCAGATAAACCAGTAATCACAATCAGCTTGTTTCGAGGAAGGTTAATAGAGATATTTTTTAGGTTATGGGTTCTCGCCCCTTTTATATTTATATAATTCATTAATTTTTATTTAATTATGCGCAACCTGATAATATAACGGATTATTTATGATTAATGTGACTCGTATTCAACTCTTATGGTTCAGAAAGACAGAATGTCCCCCAATGAAATAAAAGCAAGCTCAATTTTAGCCTCTATCTATGCATTAAGAATGCTGGGTATTTTTTTAATATTACCTATTTTTTCTATTTATGCTGCAGAACTCCCAAGTCAACCATCGATCTTTCAGATAGGTTTAGCACTTGGAATTTATGGGCTTACTCAGGCAATATTTCAAATTCCTTTTGGGATGGTATCTGATGTTGTGGGGCGTAAAAAGGTCATTTATTTTGGCTTAGCACTATTCATTGTAGGCTCATTATGTGCTGGACTAACTAATGACATTGAATTAATAATTGTAGGGCGGGCTATTCAGGGTGCTGGCGCAATTTCAGCAGTTTTAAGTGCATTGTTAGCAGACTTAACCTCTGATGAAAGCCGAACAAAAGCAATGGGTATTGTGGGGGTATCCATCGGCCTAACCTTTGCTTTATCGCTCGTGCTAAGTCCCCTGATTAATGAATTAATAGGGGTATCAGGCATTTTTATTTTAATGGGAGTTTTGTCTATTATTGCCATACTTGTCATTAAATTTTTTATAACTGAAGCTTCCGATAAAAAGAAAACCTCATACAACTTAAATGATTTTTTATTTATTCTAAAAAGATGGGACTTAAATCGACTTAACCTAGGTATATTTGTTTTGCACGCAACTCAGATTGCCTTGTTTATTACAATTCCTTATTACTTAATAACAAAAGGTGGCTTGCCACTAGAAGAGCATTGGAGCATCTACCTCCCCATATTATTT
The DNA here is from genome assembly GCA_019823025.1 of Methylophilales bacterium. NCBI lineage: Bacteria > Pseudomonadati > Pseudomonadota > Betaproteobacteria > Nitrosomonadales > Methylophilales bacterium. The sequence goes on from CP081940.1 coordinate 980,993, forward strand.
TTATCATTTGTCTTTATGGTGCCTATGATTATTTTTTCACAAAGGTGGAAGCTGTCCAAACAAACATTTTTATTCTCAATCATTCTTTTATTTTTATCTCAATTTTTATTCATTAATTATTCTAATGAAATACTTAATATAAGCTTGGCCTTATTGATTTACTTTATAGGCTTTAACTTTTTAGAGGCTTCACTTCCTAGCTTGGTGAGTAGAATTGCACCGATTGATAGAAAAGGATTTTCTTTAGGGGTGTATAATACATGTCAATCATTAGGAATGTTTTTTGGAGGCATTCTTGGAGGTTTCGCAGCTAAGAATTTTGGTTATGTAGGTGTTTTTTATTTTTGTGGAATTATAATATCGATTTGGTTTATTTTTTCTCTATCAATAAAAATGCCTGAATTAAAAAAGGGTTTAAAAAATACTTAAGGGGATAATTTAATTATGTCAGTCAATAAGGTAATTTTAGTTGGAAGATTGGGGCAGGATCCTGATGTTCGTTATATGCCGAACGAAACTGCAGTATGTAACTTTAGTTTAGCTACGAGTAGTTCATATAAAGATAAAACAGGAGAAAAAGTTGATCAAACTGAGTGGCATAGAATTGTTATGTTTGGCAAAGTAGCGGAAATCGCTAAAGAATATCTTAAAAAAGGAAGTCAAATATTTGTTGAGGGCAGACTCCAAACAAGAAAATGGCAAACAAAAGATGGCCAGGATAGATATACCACGGAGGTCGTTGCTGCGACGATGCAAATGCTTGGTTCTAAAGATAATGCTTCAGGTGGAAGTGACTCATCAGGTAATTTTGAGCAACAAAAAAGTCAATCATCTAATGAGTCTACTAAAGCGCCATCTCCTGCAGTTGAATCCTTTGATCAATTGGAAGACGATATTCCATTTTAAAAATATTTTAAAATTTTTATGCCAATTTATGAATTCATATGTGAAAACTGTAATTACAAGGAAGATCTAATTAGAAAAATTAGTGAGCCAACAATAATTTCATGCCCTAAATGTAATGGTCAAAATTTTATTAAGCAAGTTTCAGCTCCAAATTTTAAGCTAAAAGGTTCGGGCTGGTATGAAACAGATTTTAAGAATAAAAATAATGCAAAAGATTCAAAAAAAAATGATGCGACAAAAAAATCAATAACAAAGAAAACCGAGAAGCCAAATGTTTAAAAAAAATATACTCACGGGTCTTTTAGTTTTAATTCCTATTGTTTTAACTTTATGGGTACTTGTTACGCTCACCCAGTTTTTAGATCAAGTATTATTATTCTTGCCTAAAGAATTTCAGCCTGATATATTTTTTGGAGGGGCGATTCCAGGGTATGGTGTTATCGTAACGCTGGTTGTTGTTTTTCTTACGGGCTTAATTGCTAATAATTTTTTTGGTAAAAAGATTATTTCTGTATATGAGTATGTCCTAAATAAGGTACCAGTAATAAGTTCTATATATAAGGGTATTAAGCAAGTATCAGATACACTTTTATCCAACTCTGGGCAAGCATTCTCTAAAGCAGTTTTAATTGAATTTCCAAATGCAGGCACATATACATTTGCCTTTGTGACGGGTGTCCCAAATGATCAAATTGCTAAATATTTGAAAGGAAAGTTCGTTAATGTTTATGTGCCAACGACACCAAACCCAACTTCTGGATATACATTGATCGTGCCTACAAAAAAAATTATCGAGATTGATCTTAGTGTCGATCAGGTTTTAAAGTATGTCATCTCTATGGGCGTTTCAACAACAGATAAAGAGTTTATTAAAAATAATAAAAAGAAAAGAAAGTAGAAAGTTAAATGAGAACAAATTTTTGTGGTGAATTAAATAAATCCCATGTGGATACCGAAGTAACTTTATGTGGCTGGGCACATCGTCGAAGAGATCATGGCGGTGTTATATTTATTGACTTAAGAGACAAGAAGGGGCTAGCTCAGATTGTGATAGACCCTGATACACCGGAAGCTTTTAAAGCTGGTGAATCCGTTCGTAACGAATTTGTTTTACAAGTTACTTGTAAGGTAAGGCTTAGGCCTGAAGGCACTGTTAATAAAAACCTGCCCTCAGGGGAAGTTGAAATGCTAGCGTCGGAAGTTACAATCCTTAATCCTTCCCTAACGCCACCTTTTATGCTTGATGATGAAACAATTTCGGAGTCAGTTAGGTTAGAAAGCCGTTTTATTGATCTTAGAAGAGATGTGATGCAAAAGAATCTTCGCCTGAGATACGATATTTCTAAAAATTTTAGAACTTATCTTGATAAAAATGATTTTATGGAGATCGAAACGCCAATTTTAACAAGGAGTACCCCAGAGGGAGCTAGAGATTATTTAGTGCCTTCAAGAGTCCACCAAGGTGAATTTTTTGCATTGCCTCAATCCCCTCAGTTATTTAAGCAAATGTTAATGATTTCTGGGTTTGATAGATATTTTCAAATTGCTAAATGCTTTCGCGATGAAGATTTAAGAGCCGATAGACAGCCAGAATTTACTCAATTAGATATTGAGCTTTCTTTTTCGAATGAAAAAGAAATAATGCAGATTAATGAAGGCATGATTCGACAAATGTTTTTAGACACCATGGATATAAAGCTTCCAAAAACTTTCCCTCAGCTAACTTATGCTGATGCAATGAATAAGTATGGCTCCGATAAGCCTGATCTACGAGTCACCCTTGAGCTTGTCGACTTAACTGAAGAGCTTAAGAAGGTTGAGTTTAAAGTATTTTCCTCAGCAGCAAATATGACAAATGGTAGAGTGGCTGCCCTTAAAATACCGGGTGGATCTGAGCTTTCAAGATCTGAGATAGATGCATATACCGAATTCGTAAAGATTTATGGCGCTAAAGGTTTAGCCTATATAAAGGTAAATGATGTTTCACAACTTGATGAAAACGGTCTTCAGAGTCCAATTGTAAAAAATATTAATCCTTATGTATTAAAAGCAATCATGGATAAAACTAAAGCATCCAATGGAGATTTGATTTTCTTTGGCGCTGATAAAGAGAAGGTTGTTAATGAGGCATTAGGTGCGTTGAGAGAAAAAATTGGACATGACAAAGGCCTTGTAAATGATTTATTTTGGGCACCTTTATGGATAGTTGATTTCCCCATGTTTGATTTTGACGAAGAAAATAAAAGGTGGAATGCCCTGCACCACCCTTTCACTGCACCAAAAGATGGGCATGAGGATCTTCTTGATTCAGATCCAGGTAAATGCTTATCAAAAGCGTATGACATGGTTATCAATGGCTCTGAAGTTGGAGGCGGCTCCATACGTATCCATAAGAGCGATGTGCAATCTAAAGTATTTAAGGCTTTAAATATCTCTAAGGATGAAGCACAGGAAAAATTTGGTTTTTTATTAGAAGCACTTCAATATGGCGCACCCCCTCATGGTGGAATAGCTTTTGGAGTAGATAGAATAGTGACGCTTTTGGCAGGTGCTGATTCAATTAGAGATGTGATTGCTTTTCCAAAAACTCAAAAAGCACAGTGTTTGTTAACAAACGCACCAAATGAAGTAGATGACAAACAGTTAAGAGAGCTTCATATTAAAAAAAGGTTAACAGCTTCTCAAAAAAATGATTAACGGTATTGATCATTACAATCTTCGTTCAGATGAAAAGATGATTGAGACTCTCAAAGAATTCTATATTAATATCGTAGGATTAAAGCTTGGCTATCGACCCCCTTTTAATAGTAAAGGTTATTGGCTTTATGCAAAAGAAAAGGATGTTCTTCATCTCAGTTCATCAAAAGATAATATAAAAAACTTAATCAATATCGATTCAACACTAGATCATGTTTCATTTTCTGCTAATGACAAAAGTTTTTTTATGGAAACTCTTAAAAAAAATAATATTGTTTTTAAAGAGAGGCACATCCCTGAAATTAATATTGATCAGTTATTTTTTAAAGATCCTGCTGGTAACGGGATTGAATTAATTTTTAAAGAAAATAGCTAATTCAAAACGTAGCTTTCTACTTAATTTAATTTTTATTATTTAACCCTTTTTTAAAATTTTATGAATCTTTTAATTTAAATGTTTTCTTTTCATATAAGATTTAAAAATGGTCTATAAAAATAAACATAAAGTTTCAAAGGCTTTGAAGGAAGCGCTTATTTTTTGCCAAAAAGGTAAATTTAATGAAGCTAGAGTAATATATAAAAAATTAATAAAAATAATCCCCGCAAACGACCAAATGCTTGCAAACTATGGCACTCTTGAGTTGCAAATAGGTAACACAGAGTATGCAACTGAGCTGCTAGATAGATCATTAATAATTAATCCAAACCAACCAAATATTCTTAATAATTTAGGTAACCTCTATTTAGAAAATGGAGACTTTAAAAAATCGATTAATTATTTTGATAAGGCCATAAGCCTAAGCCCTAAAAGCTTTAATACTTTTTACAATAAAGGAAGGGCGATGACTGCAATCAATAAAATAGATGAAGCTATTAATTGTTATCAACAAGCAATAAGTATTGAACCTAAAAATAAATTAGCACACTTTAATTTAGGTTTTGTTTTTAATATAAGCAAGGATTTTGAAAAAGCAATTGATCATTATGATGCTGCTATCAAAATAGATGAAAACTTTACCGAGGCCTTTTTTAATAGAGGTGTGACATATTCAAATAAAAGTAAACATCATAAAGCTATTAAGGATTTTAATGCTGCAATTAAAATTGAATTTAACGAAAGGTTTATTTTTAAAAGAGCAAGGGAGCATGAGGAGATAGAAGACTTTTCTAAGGCATTAGATGACTATTCTCTAATTATTAATTCTGAATCTTCAGCCGAAAATAAAGGTTTAGCATATTGTAGAAGGGGAGATTTGCAAAATCAAATGAATAATCATAAAAGCGGAATGCCTGATCTTGAGATGGCTATAACCATACAACCTGATAATGCAGTTTATTACAATAATTATGCGAATGGACTAAGAACATTAAATCAAAACGAAGAGGCGATAAAGTTTTATAAACGTGCAATTGAGCTTGATTGTGAAAATTATAGTGCTAAGTTAAATCTCTCATATTTTGAATTCGCTTCTCATAATTTTAGCAATGCATGGCGATTATATGAATCAAGATGGAATGCTCAAGATCAAAAAACAATACCACTATCCACCGAAAAACCTAAGTTAAATAGTTTTGATGTAAAAAATAAAAAGATTCTAATTTGGTCAGAGCAAGGTCTAGGAGATCATATTTTATATAGCACAATGCTAGCTGATGCTTTGATGAGTGATAATGATTTCATTGTTGTTATTGACTCAAGATTATTAGATTTATACAAAGCATCCTTTAAAGATTTTAAAAATGTAGTTTTTTTAGATGCTGCGGATAATGAGAACTTATATGATTTTCATATATCAATGGGGGATCTTGGCCAATTCTTTAGAAATTCAAAACAGGACTTTCTTGACCAAAAAAAACCATTATTGGAAGCAGATAAAAAATATACAAGGATATTAAAGGATAAAATTAATTCGAAGAAAAAATTTATTTGTGGTCTCTCATGGCGAAGCAAAAATCCAACTATTGGAAAAAGCAAAAGTATGAGATTAACCGATTTAAATTCAATTTTTAACTTACCTAATATTGAATTTGTTGATCTTCAGTATGGAGATACCAAAAAAGAAAAAAAAGAGTTTAAAGGTAATTTTGGATTTGAATTGGTTGAAATGAATGATATAGATAATTTTTATGATATTTCTAAACTAGCAGCATTAATTAATGTATGTGATTTTGTTATTACAGCAAGTAATGTTACGGCTCATATAGCCGGAGCATTAAATAAAAAAACTTACTTAATTGTTCCATATACAGATGGAAGGATTTGGTATTGGGGAATTGATGAGCATAAAAGCTTATGGTACCCGTCTATTCAGATACTAAGATCAGATAAGCTTCAAGATTGGGAAGCTCCCATAAAAAACTTGATGGATTTATTATCACAGGAGATTAATTATGAATGAGGTTATTAAAATAGTCGTTGGTTTTGATCAGAGAGAGTCTGTGGCTTACCATACCTTTGTTCAAAGTGTTATAGAAAAATCCTCTCTACCTGTTTCTTTTATTCCATTGGCCATAAATACTTTAAAAGGATATGAGGAGAAGCATGAAGATAGGAGTAATGATTTTGTTTACTCAAGATTTTTAACTCCTTATTTAAATGATTTTAAAGGGTGGGCTATTTTTGCAGATGGAGATATGATTTGTCAGGCAGATATCAAAGAACTCTGGGATTTAAGAGATGAAAGTAAGGCAGTCCAAGTTGTTAAACATAATTATAAGACTAAGGCTAAAAAAAAATATTTAGGAAATAAAAATGAAAATTATCCGAAAAAAAACTGGTCAAGTTTAATTTTATGGAACTGCAGCCATCCTAAAAATAAAAATTTAACGCCGAACCTTATATCAAGTCAATCAGGTACATATTTACATCGATTTTCTTGGTTAAATGAAGAAGATATAGGTGAATTAAATACTGAATGGAACTGGCTTGCTATTGAATATCCCAAAAATAACAAGGCCAAAATTATTCACTATACCCTTGGGACCCCATGCTTTGAAGATTATAAAAAAACAGATTTTTCTGAAATCTGGTATGAAAAGTACAATAAAATTTTAGAAGGTTTAGAATAAATATTAATTTTTAAAGGAATGGTAAGTATGAAAAGCTTTAAAAAAGAGCTGTGGTTTAATGCTCCTGAAAGAATGCACTTTACTAATATTACCCCAGAGGTAAATTCCTGTTTAGTTGAAAGTGGAATCCAAGAAGGGCTTGTACTAGTGAATGCAATGCATATTACGGCGAGTGTTTTTATTAACGATGATGAATCAGGCTTACATCATGACTATAAAAAATGGCTTGAGGAATTAGCACCTCATGAGCCCTTGAGTCATTATAGACATAATGATACTGGTGAAGATAATGCTGATGCACATATTAAAAGACAGGTAATGGGCAGAGAAGTGGTTGTTGCCATCACAGAAGGAAAGCTAGATTTTGGCCCATGGGAACAAATCTTCTATGGTGAATTTGACGGAAGACGAAAGAAGAGAGCGTTAGTTAAAATAATTGGTGAGTAATTTAATTTTGAATGAAGCTTTCAAGTTGTCTAATTAAATCTCTTTGGTGACTGATCATTTCTTTGACAAGGTCGCCTTGCGAAACCATGCCAATAATTTCATTTCCTTTAAGAACAGGGATATGACGAATTTTTTTCTCTGACATTACCTCTAAACCTTTCTCAAATGAATCCGAGGGCTGAAGAGATAAAACTTTTTTGGTCATAATATCTTTGACCAGGGTTTCTTTTGATGATTTTTTATGAAGAATGATTTCCCTAGCATAATCTCTTTCGGAAATGATTCCCACCATCTTATCTTTTTCTGTCACTAACAAAGCACCAATTTTATATTCTGCCATAACTATAAGTGCTTCAATGACAGTTTGAGTTGGGGCAATTGTCAGTAGCTTCTTAATATTTTTTGTATCGATAATTTGCTTTAATGTTTTCATTAAAATTTGTCGAATTAATATAAAAAACAGCATAACTAAATTATCAGTTTTAAGCAAAATTGTTAAAAAATTTTAAAGTTAAAACAAATCTACTTCTTAAGTGGATTAAGTTTACTGATAAACTATAACGAATAAAATATTTAGATAGGATTGAGTATGGCAGGGCATTCAAAGTGGGCAAATATTCAGCATCGTAAGGGAAGACAGGACGCTAAGAGAGGAAAAATTTTTACGAAGTTAGTTAAGGAGATTACTGTCGCTGCAAGGTTAAGTGGAGGAGATATTAATTTTAATCCGAGATTAAGGTCTGCAGTCACAACTGCTAAAGAACAAAGTATGCCAGCTGAAAATATTACAAGGGCAATAAAAAAAGGAACTGGAGAATTAGAAGGCGTTAATTACGAAGAGATTAGGTATGAAGGTTATGGCATCAGTGGTGTAGCAATTATTATTGATTGTTTAACAGACAATAAAGTGCGTGCAGTAGCTGATGTGAGGCACGCTTTATCAAAAAATGGGGGCAACCTTGGTACTGATGGATCTGTTTCATTTTTATTCAAACATTGTGGCAGTATCTTCTTTGCTCCCATAGATGATAGTGAAGCACTCATGGATGAAGCAATTAATTTAGGGGCAGATGATGTCATTATTAATGATGATAAAAGTATTGAGATTATTACCGCTCCAAATGACTTTACTAAAATAAATGAAGGACTTGAAAAATTAGGTTTTAAAAAAGAATTAGCTGAGTTAACAATGAAGGCAGAAAATGAAATAAATTTAAGAGGTGATGACGCTTCGAGGATGCAAAAAATATTAGATATTTTAGAGGATTTAGATGATGTTCAGGAAGTCTATACAAATGCAAATTTTGAAGATTAACTAATCATTGAATACGATCTTAGGCATTGATCCTGGATTAAGAGTAACTGGCTATGGTGTTATTCATCAGGAGAAACAAAATTTTATATATGAATCAAGTGGAACAATCAAAACGGCTAAACAAGATCTTGATCTAGCTGCAAGGATTAAAATTATAGTTAAAGGGATTGATGAGGTGATTGAAAAGTTTAGCCCTAGTATTGTTGCAATTGAAAAAGTGTTCGTAAATACTAACCCTCAGTCTACGCTTTTACTTGGTCAGGCTCGAGGTGCTGCAATAGCATCAATTGTATCTAAAGACATTAATATTTTCGAGTATACAGCTCTACAAATCAAAAAATCTGTAGTAGGGAATGGCCATGCAGATAAACTTCAAGTGCAGACGATGGTGCAAAGGTTACTAAAGTTACCTTCACTACCTGGACCAGATTCAGGCGATGCACTCGCTTGTGCTATTTGTCATGCTAATATTAGTGATTCACTTGGAAGGCTAGGGGTAGGTAACCGAATGAAATCAGGCAGAATAATATGATTGGACGTATTCAAGGTAAAATTTTAGAAAAAATTCCCCCATATATCTTAATTGACTGTAATGGCGTAGGTTATGAAATAGAGGTCCCGATGACAACCTTTTATGATTTGCCAGAAGTTGGGAGTGATGTGGTACTGCTGACACATTTTCTTGTCAGAGAAGACGCACAATTATTATTTGGTTTCGCAACAGATCAAGAAAGGATAATCTTTAGAAAATTGCTAAAAGTTAATGGTATTGGTGCTAAAGCGTCATTATCAATTTTAGGTGGAATGACAGTCAATGAGTTGACGCATTCGATTCAAACCCAAGATGTAAATTCATTAACAAAGATACCAGGTGTTGGGAAAAAAACAGCGGAAAGATTAATTTTGGAACTTAAAGACAAAATCTCAGATACAGAGTTTGCGACCTCAAAAAATCAAGGATCATCTGAATTAAGTGACATTCAAAATGCTTTATTTGCCCTGGGATATAATCAGAAAGATATATTAACAGTAACAAAAGATTTAGATGAAAATGTCTCAGTAAATGATGGGATCAAACAGGCTTTAAAATTATTATCAAATTAAATTACATAAATAGGTAAAAAATGATTGAACCTGATCAGTTTAAAAATAGTGAAGCAATAAGCGATGAGGAAGAGAGTTTTGAGAGGGCATTAAGGCCTAAAGAGTTAGTAGATTACGTTGGTCAAGAAAAAATAAGGGAACAGTTGGAAATCTTCATAAGCGCTGCAAAAAAAAGAAAAGAACCCCTAGACCACCTTCTTTTATTTGGGCCTCCCGGACTAGGAAAAACAACGTTAGCCCATATTATTGCAAATGAGATGGGTGTAAATCTCAAACAAACTTCAGGACCTGTTCTTGAAAAAACAGGCGACCTAGCTGCATTATTATCAAATCTAGAAGCTAACGATGTTCTGTTTATAGACGAAATACATCGTATTTCACCTGTTATAGAAGAGATTCTTTACCCAGCAATGGAGGACTATCGATTAGACATTATGATTGGCGAAGGCCCTTCTGCAAGGTCTGTTAAACTAGAATTACCACCATTTACCCTGATTGGGGCGACAACAAGAGCTGGAATGTTAACTAATCCTCTTCGTGATAGATTCGGGATTGTTTCTCGTCTTGAATTTTATACAAATGATGAGTTAGCTAAAATTGTTTTAAGAAGTGCGGGGCTCCTTGAAACAACTATTGATAAAAAAGGCTCTTCAGAGTTAGCAAAACGCTCCCGAGGAACGCCTAGAATCTCGAATAGATTGCTCAGAAGAGTAAGGGATTATGCAGATATTAAAGCAGAGGGTGAAATCAATGAAAAAATAGCCAACCAAGCATTAAAAATGTTAGATGTTGATTTAATCGGTTTAGATTTTATGGACCGTACTTTTTTAAAGGCAATTATTGAAAAGTTTTCTGGAGGGCCTGTGGGTTTAGATAATTTAGCTGCTGCTATTGGAGAAGAAAAAGAGACAATAGAGGATGTGATAGAGCCTTATCTTATTCAGCAGGGTTTTTTGATGAGAACGCCAAGAGGAAGAGTGGCGACACCACAAACGTATAAACATTTTGGGATTACAATGCCTAAAAATAATAATAATGAGAACTTATGGTAAGCCATTTACCATTTAAATGGAGTGTAAGAATTTACTTTGAAGATACAGACAGTGGGGGTGTTGTTTATCACTCAAATTATCTAAAGTTTATGGAGCGAGCAAGGACAGAATGGCTCAGAAGTCTTCACTTAAACCAAGCAGACTTAAAAAAAAAGGATAAAATAATGTTTGTGGTAGCCAACGTCAATATAGACTATAAAAAAGCAGCACGTTTTAACGATGAGCTTGACATTGAAACCTCCATAGATAAGATTGGCGCATCCAGGGTAGATTTAACTCAAAATATAATGAAGAATTCAGACCTTTATACTTCAGCCAAAGTGAACATTGCTTGTATACATTCTGAGACTTTTAAACCCCAAAGAATTCCAAAATTAATAAAACAACAAATGGAGATATTATGACTATCGGTAGTGACTTATCCTTTATTTCATTAATCTGGGGTGCAAGTCTCCCTGTTCAAGCTGTCATGCTTATCTTAATAATTGCATCTATGGCATCTTGGAAAATTATTTATCTTAAGATTAAAACGCTAAAAATGGCAGAGCAAAACACGGATGATTTTGAGAAAATTTTTTGGTCAGGAGGTAGCTTAAGTAACCTTTACGAGTCAGTTAGTGTCAAACCACCGAAAGATATACTTGGGTTACCTGTCATATTTAAAGCCGGTTATAAAGAGTATATGTCAAATAAAAATACAGGTGCGCTTGATAAAAAGAGCGTAGAGAGTGTCAGGAGAGCAATGAGTGCGACATATAACAGAGAGGTAGATACACTAGATAGACATTTACCCTTTTTGGCATCTGTTGGATCAGTCAGCCCCTATATAGGTCTTTTTGGAACAGTGTGGGGAATTATGAATGCATTTATTGGGCTAGCAAATGTTGCACAAGCCTCTTTAGCCCAAGTCGCCCCAGGGATTGCAGAAGCATTAATTGCTACAGCAATTGGATTATTTGCAGCAATACCAGCAGTCATCGCATACAACAAGTTTGCCTCTAAAGTAGATAGAATTTCAATTAGGTATGAAAGTTTTATGGAGGAATTTATCAACATCATGGATCGTAAAGGATAGTTTCATGAGAAAAAGAAGGATGATGGATCAAATCAATGTGGTGCCATACATTGATGTAATGTTGGTTTTATTAGTTATTTTTATGGTCACAGCACCTATGACGAATCCAGGTGTTGTTGAACTCCCAAAAGTGGGACAGTCTTTGAAGCAAAAAAGTAATCCAATTCTAATATCCATTAAAAAAAATTCAAAAATTGAAGTCAATGGCAAGTTATACAAAAAAGATTCATTATTAGTTCTGTTGAAACAAAAATTAGAGAAAGATCCAGCTCAATCTATTGTTATTGCTGCAGATGAGAAAGTTAAATATGGCGCAGTAATTTCACTAATGGACTTATTAAAGCAAAATGAATTTAACAAAGTAGGTTTACTACTTAAACCTGAATAATTAAATGAAATTTTTAAAGCTGGAAAATAATGATGAATTGCAGGCTAATTTATTTTCATTCACAATTCACCTAGCACTTTTGTTAGTTATGATTTTTTCTGTCGGATGGCAAACAAAAACACCATACTATGGCGAGGTAGAGCTCTGGGATAGTGTTCCGGTGCAAAAAAAAATAAACAAAACTCAAGCAACCCCTAAGAAAAAAATTAAACAAAAACAAAATACTAAAGCGCAGAAATCTGCTGAAGCAAAAGCAAAAGCAAAAGCAAAGGCTCAAAAGGAAGCAGATATTAAATTAAAGAAAAAGAAAGCTGCTGAAAAAAAAGCTGCTGAAAAAAAAGCAAAAAAATTAAAAAAACAAAAGGCAATTAAAGAGCTTAAAAAAAAGGTATTAAAACAAGAAAAAATAGACAAATTAAAAAAAGAAATGCTTGAAAAGGAAAAAGTGGAACGCTTGCAGCAACAGATCATTGAACAACAAAAGATAGAAAAGATGCAGGCTGAATTAAGAGAAAGTGAACTAAAGCAACAAAAAAAACCTGCTCTTGAAGGTGAAAATGAAGTCAAGGGAGGAGTAAATACTGGTGAATTGAATAAATATAAACTTCTTATTCAGCAAAAAATTCAACAAAATGTAAATCAACAACTATGTGGATTGGATTATATTACTTTAGAATTTAGAATAAGCTTAATGCCTACTGGTGAGTTACTTGGACAACCTAAAATGACTAAATCTAGTAAAATTAAAAGTTGTGATGATGCTGTTGAAAGAGCAATAATTCAGTCACAACCACTTCCTCTTCCAAAAGATAGTGGTTTATTTAGCAAATTGAAAAATTTAGAGTTGAAATTTCACCCAAACGGAGTCGAATAGTTAAATGAATAAGTTTTTACACATTATTTTTGTTGGATTTTTATTTTTTTCATCAAGCATTCTGCATGCACTTGAAGTAATTGAAATTTTGGGCGGTAAGGCTAGCCAAATTCCAATTGCAGTAATGCCGTTCAAAAGTTTTGGGGCCCAAAAAGATATTGGCAAAATCAACTCAGTCATCAAAGGTGATTTAGGAAGATCAGGCTTATTTTATCCACTTGATACTCGTGGAGTAGCAGCATCCCCCAATAGCGATAAAGAGGTAAATTTTTCACAGTGGAAGAATCTAGAGGCACAGTTTTTAATCATCGGTAGGATTGATTCTGTTCAAAAAGATAAAGTTAAAGTTAGTTGGAGTCTTATTGATATTTATAAACAACAAACAATATTAAGTGGTGAGTATATTGGTAAAAGTAATCAAATTCGTGCCATTGGGCATAAGTTATCAGATAAAGTTTATGAAAGATTGACAGGTAGTAAGGGTGTTTTCCATACAAAAATTGCTTTTGTTGAAAAATATAATAATCAAAAATTTAAACTTAATATCGCTGATTATGATGGCTACAATATTACAACTTTATTAGATTCAAAAATGCCAATTATTTCACCAAGGTGGTCTCCAGATGGAAAAAAGATTGCTTATGTTTCTTTTGAAAAAGAAAAGCCAGTTATCTATATTCAGGAAATTGCAACTGGTAAAAGAAAGCTGCTCGCGAACTTTAAAGGGAATAATAGTGCGCCTGCATGGTCACCTGATGGAAAAAGATTAGCTATTGTTTTGACATACAGTACAAATTCACAAATTTACTTGATAAATACAGACGGTTCCGATGTAAAGAGACTAGTTCGATCAAGGTCAATTACTACTGAGCCATCATGGTCTCCAGATGGAAAAGAAATCTATTACACTTCAAATCAGGGGGGTGGACCTCAAATTTATAAGTTTAATCTTGAGACATCTGAAGTAAGTAGGGTGACTTTTGAAGGAAAGTATAATTTATATCCGAGTTTGTCTTATGATGGAAAACTACTTTTATACTTAACTCAGGATCAAGGTAAATTTAAAGTGGCTCTTCAAAATCTACAATCTAACCAAGTTCTCAAGTTAACAAAAGGGCCATTGGATGAAGCGCCAGTTTTTGCTCCAAATGGACATATGGTATTATTTGTGTATAAAAACTATGGAAAAACCACAAAAATTGGTACAGTATCAATTAATGGTTTAAAAATAGATCCTTTGCCACTAGGCAGCAGACAGGTCCAAGAACCTGCTTGGGGACCAATTAAAAATTAAAAACTATAAATAAGGGGAAAAAAAGGTGAAAAAATCAATATTATTAACAGCATTTTTAGGTGTTTTAGTTGCTGGCTGTAGCTCGACAGAGCTTCAAGAGTCGCAACCTCTAAACCCGCCACAACCAGAATTACAGTCAATGCAAGCTGACGATAATCAAGGAACAGCATATACATCACCCGATCTTAATCTGCTTGAATTAAGAGGAAATCCACTTTTAGCAAAAGATAAAAGAGGAATTTACTTTGACTTTAATAAGTACGTAGTTAAGCAAGAGTATATGGAAGTTATTCAAGCACATGCTAAATACTTAAATGAGACACCAGCAGCTAATATGAAAATCCAAGGGAATACAGATTACCGTGGCTCTCATGAATATAATTTGTCTTTAGGACAAAAAAGAGCAGTTGCTGTGAAAGAAGCACTTAATTCATTTGGAGTTGATGATTCACAAATCGAAACAGTTAGTTATGGTAAAGAATATGCTAACTTGGATTGTGTTGAACAAAATTCATGTGGAGAAGATAGACGCGCAGACATTGTCTACACAGTAGAGTAAAAATACTGAATGAAACGCTATATATGGGTTGGTCTTTTATTGCTCTCAAATTCTGTTTATGCATTATTTGAGGATGAGGGAGCAAGAAAAAAATTAAATGAAATACAGGACCAACTCAATGCGCTGCAAAGCTCAATTGAGTTCGAAATAAAAGAAAAATTTACTAACTTCGAGAAAAGTAACAAGGTAGATCCGAAGTTAATTAATAGCCTTTCCGAAAGAATAAATACCCTTTTTGATGACCTTGCTAAGTTAAGAGGTGAAGTTGAAGTCTTAACTTATTCATTACAAACATCAGAAGAACGCCAAAAAGTTTTATATAAAGAATTAAATGAGCGTCTACAAAAAATTGAAGATAGTGCGCTGAAAATAGGAAATAATGTAAACTCAGTGGGATCTATATCAACGACCGAACCCTTAACTCAAAATAACCTTATCATTCAAGAAGAAGAAGTGCTTCCTGAAATCGCTCCTGAACCAATTCCGCAGGCAGCTGATCTCCCACCACTAGTAGATAAAAATATAGAATATCAGGAATTTGAAGATGCTAAAAAGCTTATAACAGCTACCAAATACAAAGAAGCCTTTGATGCGCTTGATAAATTTGTTATTAACTATCCTAGTTCAGAATTATTACCTGAGGCTAAGTATAATTTAGGATATACACAATTTGCATTAAGAAACTATAAAGCAGCAATCAATACATTTAATAAAATAGTTTTGGAGTACCCTGATAATCCAATAGCACCCAACAGTCTATACCAAGTATCAAATTCTCAAATCCAATTAACAAGAATAACAAAAGCAAAACAAACTCTCAGAACTTTGATAAAAAAATATCCAAATGCTGATATTATTCCGAGTGCAAAAAAGAGACTAAAGGATTTAGAATCAATTAAATTATAAATTCCGGGTTTTTAATCAAGTGACCTCTCTTAAAATAAACGAAATTTTCTTTTCACTTCAGGGCGAAAGCTCCCGCATAGGTTTTCCCACTATATTTATTCGTTTAACTGGGTGTCCAATGAGGTGTAAATATTGTGATACTGCTTATGCTTTCCATGGTGGAAAAAATATGTCACTCGATGAAATACTTAAAGATGTTTCTCAATATAAAACTAAATATGTAACAGTGACGGGCGGTGAGCCTCTTGCTCAAAAGCCTTGTTGGGAACTTTTAAAAAAACTTTGTGATAATGAATATCTGGTTTCACTTGAGACTGGAGGTGCTTTAAGTATTGAAGGTATTGATGAAAGGACAAAAGTTATTCTTGATATCAAAACGCCAGATTCTGGCGAGCACTTAAAAAACGATAGAAAAAATCTTGCTTTAATTAATAATAAGGATGAAATAAAATTCGTTCTTTCAAGTAGAGAAGACTATGAATGGGCAAAAACATTTATTAAAGAAGAAAATTTAATTGATAAAGCACCAATAATTTTTTCACCTGCGTACGAAAATTTATCTTATGGGAATCTTTCAGAGTGGATTCTAGAGGATAATCTAACTGTTAGATTTCAGGTGCAACTACATAAAATAATTTGGGGAGAAAAAAAAGGTGTCTAAGAAAGCTATAATACTGCTATCTGGAGGCCTAGATTCAGCAACAACTTTAGCAATCGCGAAAGAAAATAATTATGAGTGTTATGCGTTAAGTGTAAATTATCATCAACGTCATAACTATGAATTAATAGCGGCAAAAAAAATTGCAAAATATTTTTCAGTTAAAGATCTAAAAGAGGTTGAAATTGATTTAAGTTGGTTAAATAATTCGGCATTAACGAATAATTCTCTTAGTATCCCTGAAAATTTATCCACCGGTATACCTATTACCTATGTACCTGCAAGAAATACTATTATGATGTCACTTGCAATGGCATGGGCAGAGTCAATAGACTGTACGAATATATTTATTGGTGTGAATGCTGTAGATTACTCAGGATATCCTGACTGTAGAGAAGAATACATCAGTAGTTTTCAGAAAATGGCGAATTTAGCAACAAAAAAAGCGGTAGAGGGAGATTTAGTAAAAATACATACTCCATTAATTAAGCTTTCAAAAAAAGAAATTATTCTTAAAGGAATTGAGTTAGGTGTTGATTATTCTCTTACAATTTCATGCTATCAGGTGAGTTCTGAAGGTTTGGCATGTGGTAAATGTGATTCCTGTCGTTTGAGAAAGGCTGGATTTGAAAATGCAGGCCTTGCTGACCCAACGAAATATTTATAAAAAATCAATAATTTAATTTGCCAAATGTAGCTAAAATAGCGTAAAATTTCCGCCTTTCTGTAAATAAATTAAATAAAGAGATTTCGATTATGGTAGTTATTAGACTTTCAAGAGGTGGATCTAAAAAAAGACCTTACTTTAATGTTGTAGTTGCTGAGTCAAGCAAAAAAAGAGATGGAAGATTTATTGAGCGCGTAGGTTTTTATAATCCTAGTGCAAGAGAAGGGTCTGAAACGCTTAGGTTAGAGTCTGAAAGAATTGAATATTGGCAATCAAACGGTGCGCAACTTTCTGAGACTGTTAATAGAATAGTAAAGCTAAATGCAAAAGGCCCTGATGGACTTGTTGCCATGAAAAAGAAAGACGAAGCTAAAGTACAGGCAAGAAAAAATAAAAAAGCCGCTGACAAAGCAGCTAAAGTAGAAGAGGCAGTTTCGGTTGAGGAAGAGGCTCCAAAAGAAGAGGCTCCAAAAGAAGAAGCCGCAGCTCCTAAGGAAGAGGCTCCAAAAGAAGAGGCTCCAAAAGAAGAAGCCGCAGCTCCTAAGGAAGAGGCTCCAAAAGAAGAGGCTCCAAAAGAAGAAGCCGCAGCTCCTAAGGAAGAGGCTCCAAAAGAAGAGGCTCCAAAAGAAGAGGCTCCAAAAGAAGAAGCCGCAGCTCCTAAGGAAGAGGCTCCAAAAGAGACTGATGATAAATAATTAAATTGATGTAATCTTTTTTATGAAAGAAGATTATTTAGTAATGGGGCAGCTAGTTGGACCCTTTGGAATAAAAGGTTGGATTAAAGTAAAAGTTTTTACAGAATTAGTTGAAACATTAGAAAATTATAAACAATGGTTTATATCATCTGATGAGAAAAATTGGTCTAGTTTATCTGTTGAAAGCATAAAAATTAGTCAAAATAGAATGATGGTAAAGTTTGAAAGTATTGATGATAGAACAATAGCAGACGTATATAGAAATTATTGGGTAGGCGTCTTAAAAAAGTCTCTACCAAAGTTAACTGATAATAAATTCTATTGGGATGATTTAATTGGTTGCGAAGTCCATAATACTGATGGATTGTTATTTGGTAAATTAACAGGATTTATAGAAACAGGCGCAAATGATGTTCTTGTTGTTGAGGGAGAAAAAAAAAGATTAATTCCCTACACAAAAATGACTGTTAAAAAAATAGATTTGAAGCAACAACATATAATTGTTGATTGGGATGAAAGCTTCTAAAATATTTTTGATAGATTTAGTAACGCTAATGCCTGAAATGTTCGGGGCATTAACAAAGTTTGGTGTTGTTGGCAGGGGGTTTAAAGAAAAATTTGTTGATATTAATTTTATAAATCCTAGAAATTTTGCAACAGATACCCATAAGACCGTAGATGATAGAGCTTATGGCGGTGGTCCAGGAATGGTAATGATGGCTGACCCTTTGATTGAATCAATTGAATCAGCAAGAGCTAGAGAAAAAAGTTTAGGTATAAAAAGGCGTAAGGTAATCCATTTA
Organism: Methylophilales bacterium; assembly: GCA_019823025.1. Classification (NCBI taxonomy): domain Bacteria; kingdom Pseudomonadati; phylum Pseudomonadota; class Betaproteobacteria; order Nitrosomonadales; species Methylophilales bacterium. Next base: position 999,502 of record CP081940.1, read on the forward strand.
ACACCTAAAGGCTCTAGATTAAAACATGAAAAAGTAAAAGAGCTATCGAATGAAGAAGGATTAATATTGATAGCTAGCAGATATGAAGGCGTAGATGAGCGTCTAAATAAATGGATTGATGAAGAGATTTCGATTGGAGATTTTGTTACAAGTGGGGGAGAATTTCCGGCAATGTTATTAATGGACGCATTGATTAGGCAAATCCCTGGGGTATTAAATGATATAGAGTCAGTAAATCAAGACTCCTTTGTAAATGGGTTGCTTGACCACCCGAGCTTTACAAGGCCCGAGTCAGTAAGAGGATTAAAGGTACCAGATATTTTATTGTCTGGTGATCATGAAAAAATTAGAATTTGGAGATTAAAAGAGTCACTTAAAGAAACAAAGTTAAAAAGACCCGATTTATTAATTAATAAATCACTTACAAAAGAAGAGTCTCGGCTGCTTAAAGAAATCGAACAAGAGCAGGAACAAGACTAAATAATAAAAAGGAAAAAGGTTTATGGTAGATATAATTAAAACACTTGAAAATGAAGAGATTGCCAAACTTGGAAAATCAATCCCAAAATTTGATGTAGGAGATACAGTAGCTGTTGGTGTTAAGGTGGTTGAAGGAAATCGCAAACGTATACAGATATTTGAAGGTGTTGTAATCGCACGTAGAAACAGAGGTCTAAATTCATCATTTATTGTTAGAAAGATTTCTTCTGGTGAAGGGATTGAAAGAACCTTTCAGCTTCACTCACCTTTGATTGATAATATTAAAGTTGTTAGAAGAGGTGATGTAAGAAGGGCAAAATTATTTTATCTCAGAGATCGTTCAGGTAAATCTGCAAGAATTAGCGAACGTCTAAAGGCTCGCGAGAGTGATAATGAATTTGAAGCTATCCCTGAAGTAGATCTTCCACAAGAAGATAAAGTCGAAACCGAAGCAAAAGTAGATGAAAGTGCTCCGTCAGAAGATAAAGTCGAAACCGAAGCAAAAGTAGATGAAAGTGCTCCGTCAGAAGATAAAGCATAGACATAAAAAAACTACTCTCTAAAAAAGCCCCTAAAGGGGCTTTTTTTTGTTCCGTAATCTAGTATTCTAATTAGATAAGTTTAAGAAAAATGGACGTTAAAGGATACAAGGAAGAAATTCATTGCTCGATAAACCAGATAAAAAAAAGAATATCTTAATTGATGAATTTATTGATTATTTGTGGCTTGAGGATGGCTTATCGAAGAATACGCTAAATAGTTATAGATTTGATTTGTATAATTTTATTGATTGGGTAAATCAAAATAAAACATTAGATTTAGAAAGTGTTACTAGATCAGATATTCAACAATATCTGTCATTTAAGTTCCCATTTTCAAAAGCCCGAAGTATTTCAAGGCTGCTTTCAACTTTGAGGAGGTTTTATAGGTTTCTATATCGAGAGAAAAAGATAACTAGTGATCCCACCTTGCAAATACAAAAACCAAAAATTCCAAAGTCACTACCTAAAAGTTTAAGTGAGGATGAGGTAGAAAGTTTATTAGATGCACCTGATGTCAATATCGATATTGGGTTGAGAGATAAGGCTATGATTGAACTTTTGTATGCCTGTGGACTTAGGGTGACTGAGCTGGTTAGTATTCAATTGACTGAATTAAATCTTGTTGATGGCGTTATTCGAGTTACTGGTAAAGGAGATAAAACTCGTTTGGTTCCAATGGGTGAGGAAGCAATGGATCATATTCAGAGATATCTTTCATCAGCAAGGGAAAATATTTTAAAAAATAAAAAATCAAAATATTTATTTGTAACGCACCATGGGCAGTCTATGACGCGACAAACTTTTTGGCACTCATTAAAAAAATATTCTATTATTGCTAATATTAAACAATCTATTTCTCCACACATTTTGCGACATGCATTTGCAACTCACTTAATAAATCATGGGGCAGATTTAAGAGTAGTTCAAATGTTGTTAGGCCATAGCGATATTTCTACAACACAAATATATACTCATGTTGCACGAGAGAGGTTAAAAGCAATTCATAAGTCTCATCATCCAAGAGGGTAACTAGCGCTCAAGAATAATGCCAACTTGATCAGCATCAGGAAGTATTTTCTGTTTCGCTATCCTAAGTCTAATCTTCTTGAATGGAAAATCATGCTTGAGTTTCTTAATAATTTCCTCACCAAACGGTTCTAAAAGATGAAATTTATGATTATTTGCTATTGACACTATAGATTCCCTAACTTGCGCATAATCAACTGTTTTTGATATATCATCAGAATCAAAAATTTGATTACCACTCAGCTCTATATCTATATCAATAATTAATTCTTGTTCGGTAGCTCTTTCCCATTCAAAGTAACCTATCTTAGTATTTACCTTTAGTTTTTGAAGAAAAATATGGTTAGTCATTAATGGATTATGATTTTTGAAATATAATAGTTTATATGATAAATCAGTTATTAATAATCTTGTTTGCTTATTTAGTGGGTTCTGTTTCCTCTGGAATTATTGTTAGTCAAATTTTTAACTTACCTGACCCAAGAACAATAGGATCAAAAAATCCTGGTGCTACTAATGTGATGAGAAACGGAAATAAAAAAGCAGCGATTTTTACTTTATTGGGGGACTTATTAAAAGCTATATTAGTCTTGGCTATTGCAGAATATTTAGGCTTCAATGATTTAATAATTGTCTGTGTCGCACTGGCAGTTTTAATTGGGCATATTTATCCAATTTTTTATAAATTCCAAGGCGGTAAGGGAGTTGCAACAGCAATAGGAATTCTAATTGCACTAAATTTTAAATTGGCTCTAATCGTAGCTAGTATTTGGCTATTAGTTTTTGGTATTTGGCGCTACTCCTCATTAGCAGCAATTGTGGCAGCCATTTCAGCTCCCATCATTGCAATCTTTATATTGAGGGATCAATCTTTATACTGTATTGCCTTCACGTTAATCACAATAATAATTCTTTTCAAGCACCAGGCAAATATAAGAAAATTGTTATCTGGTACGGAATTAAAATTTAAAAAATAGTTAAATTTCAGTGAGCTTCCATCTGGGTTTGACTGAAAATGAATAATTTTCTTTAGGACGCATATTTAATCTAAGTGACCCAGCAAGTGCAATCATTGCACCGTTATCCGTACAAAAAGTTAAATCCGGAAAAAAGTACTCAAATTCGTTTTGGTTACATTCGACTATGATCTTCTTTCTTAAGGTTTTATTCGCCCCAACCCCTCCAGAAATGATTACTCTTTTTAAGCCTTCTTGTTTTAATGCTTGGATTGTTTTTTTCACTAAAACATCCGTAATTGAATCCTCAAATGCGTATGCGATGTCAGCTTTAATTTCTTTTGTTAATTTTTTTTGTTTTCTAACTAGGTATAAAACAGCTGTTTTGAGACCACTGAAACTAAAATCAAGATCATTTGAATGCAAGAGTGGTCTTGGTAATTCAAAATGTTTTAATCCCTTTTCGGCTAATTTTGATAGAGCAGCTCCACCAGGGTAGCCTAAACCCAAAAGTTGAGCTGTTTTATCAAAGGCTTCCCCAGCAGCATCATCAAGAGTATCACCTATGATTTTATAGCTACCCAGTTCTTTCACATGTATTAATTGTGAGTGGCCACCAGAAACTAGTAAAGCAATAAAGGGAAATTTAGGCTTTCTATCTTCGAGCATAGGTGCCAGTAAATGGCCTTCAAGATGATGAATAGGAATAGATCTTATCCCTAATGCACACGCAAGAGACTCAGCCACACTACTTCCGACTAATAGCGCACCAGATAAACCAGGTCCAGATGTATAGGCGATTGCCTCGATATTTTGAATATTAATTTTACAATCTTTAAGTAAACCATGAATTAAAGGGATTATATAATTTATGTGATCACGCGAAGCAAGTTCAGGGACCACACCGCCATACTTGGCATGAAGTTTGATTTGTGAATAGAGTTTATGTCCTAATAATCCCTTTTCAGAATCATAAATTGCAACGCCAGTTTCATCACATGATGTTTCAATACCTAAGATGAGCATGATTCAAGTTATCACTTTTTTATTGATATTAGTTGAAAAAAAAGCATATTAGCATTAAACTTACGCCTTTCAGTTTTACTAAGGTTAAATATCTTATTAACTCTGTTTAAATTACAACTTTATATTTAAGAGATAATTAATGTCAACAATAAAAGTAAAAGAAAATGAGCCATTTGATGTAGCCTTGAGAAGATTTAAAAGACTTATTGAAAAAACTGGTCTATTAAATGATTTGAGGGCAAGAGAATTTTACGAGAAGCCTACATGGGTCAGAAAGCGTAAATCTGCTGCAGCTGTAAAAAGACAATACCGCAGACTCAGAAATCAAATGCTACCTCCTAAACTATTCTAATCTAGTCCTACCATGGCATTAAAAGAAAAAATTACTGTAGATATGCAAGACGCTATGCGCAGTAAAGATTCTGAAAAGTTAAATGCAATCAGGCTACTCCAGTCCTCAATTAAACAAAAAGAAGTTGATGATCGTGTTGAAATAGACGATACGATGATTCTTAATATTATCGAAAAAATGTTGAAGCAACGTCGTGATTCGATTGAAGCGTTTAAAAAAGCGAATAGAGATGATTTAGTTGCTAAAGAAGAGTTTGAAGTTCAGCTTTTGCAAACTTACATGCCCGAACCCCTTTCCTCAGAAGATGTTGAAAAAGAAATTGATAGCGCAATTAAGGCCGCAGATGCAAAAAGCATGAAAGATATGGGGACAGTGATGAATGCAGTCAAATTAAAAGTGTCAGGCAGAGCGAATATGGCAGAAGTCTCTCAAAAAATTAAAGAAAAATTAACTAACGCCTAATTATCTCTATTTCATCATTATTAAGATAATATTCTATAATGATCCCAGAATCCTTCATCAATGAATTATTAAATAGAGTCGACGTTGTTGATATTATTGATAAAAGGGTGCCCTTAAAAAAAGCAGGTGCAAATTTCGTCGCTTGCTGTCCTTTTCATCAAGAAAAAACCCCTTCATTTTCTGTTAGCCCATCAAAACAGTTTTATCATTGTTTTGGTTGTGGTGCACATGGCTCTGCTATTGGTTTCCTAATAGATCATGATGGCCTTAATTTTATTGATGCGGTTCACGAATTAGCAAAAGTTGCTGGTCTGACAGTCCCAAATCAGATTGATGAAAAGCCAGAAAAAAAGAAAGAAAATCTTGTCCTAGAAGATGCATTAATTTTAGCTAAAAAATATTACCAAACAAAGCTTAAGGGCTCACCTCTTGCAATTAAGTACTTAAAATCGAGAGGGTTAACAGGAGAAATTGCAAAAGAATTCTCTATCGGGTTTGCTCCTGAAGGATGGAATAATTTAAATGAGGTATTTAAAGATTATGATAACGATGCATTAATTAAGTCAGGTCTAATCGTAAAAAATGACAAAGGGAAAAGATATGATCGCTTCAGAAATAGAATTATGTTTCCAATTTATAATGCAAAAGGGCAATTAGTTGGCTTTGGAGGTCGTGTTATAGATGAAAATGATACGCCGAAATATTATAACTCTCCAGAAACAGCACTATTCCAAAAAAGTTATGAGCTCTATGGATTGCTTGCCGCAAGAAAGGCCATAAGAGAAAAAGGTTACGTTCTTGTAGTTGAGGGCTATATGGATGTAGTTAGTTTAGCTCAACACAATGTTCGTAATGTTGTAGCAACATTAGGCACTGCAACAACAAACTTCCACATCAAAAAATTAATGCGATATACGTCTGAGATAATATTTTGTTTTGATGGCGATAACGCTGGAAAATCTGCTGCCTGGAGAGCAATGAAAAATTCATTGACATCTGTAACCGATGAAGTGCAATTAAAGTTCTTATTTCTTCGTGATCAACATGATCCAGATTCTTATGTAAGAGAAAACTCCAAAGAGCAATTTGAAGGTTTAGCGAAAAATGCAATGCCATTAACAGAATATGTCATTCAATCTTTAACACAAAACAATGATTTGACCAGCCAAGAAGGTCGTGTCAAATTTCTTAATGAAGTGGAACCCATAATAAATGAAATGGCTTCTGAAAAATTATCTTTTTTGTTTAAAAAAAGAATATCTGTTTTGCTAGATTTAACATTAAACGAGATTGATAATCTCATTAAAGTTAAAAATAAAAGAACTTTGAAAGCTCCAATACAGCAATTAAAGAGGCAAACGACGTCGGTGGTAAAAAGGTTTGTAATATTATTAATTTTGAATCCTAAATTAATAGAAAAATCGGATAAAGACATCTCTTGGGGAGAATCATTAGATGAGCAGCTAGCTCAAGCATGCATTTCAAAGATTTTAGTTGATGAAAACCATAACACAGCTTCTATCTTTCACTATTTGAGTAATCGATTCGACAATTATTTTATTGATGAAATTAAATCACAAGTGTTGAACTTTGATGAAGAAATAAGTCCTACAAATGAATTTATTGGTTTAAGAGAAAAAATTAAACAATCAAAATTACAGGCATCAAATAAATCAAAACTAGATGCCATTAAACATAAAAGTTTTGATACATTAACTCCTGAAGAAAAAGAGTTTTTAAAAGAGTTCACCAAGAGGTAAGTGATTAATTTTAATATATTTTTAAATTTATTGAAGTAATGAGTAATTGATTTAAATAAGATATTTTGATAAAATCCATCACTCAAATTTATTTGCAGCATCATTCCTAAATTTACTTAGAGGTAACCATGGCAAGACCTAGAAAGAACCCCGCTGATAAAAAAACTAAAAGTGTTACCCGAGTAAAAAAATTAAAAGATCTACTATCAGGTCAAACTACCCCTCAAGAAGCTGAAAACCGCAGAATGCAGTTAAAAGCCCTCATTATAATGGGTAAAGAAAGAGGTTATCTTACACATTCGGAAATCAATGATCACCTTCCTGATGAAGTTTCTGAAAGTGAGCAAGTAGAAGGAATTATTGGCATTATAAATGATATGGGAATTATGGTTTACGATGAAGCTCCTGATGCAGAAGCTTTATTAATGTCAGACGCCCCCGCTCCCGTTACGGATGAGGAAGCTGCAGAGGAAGCTGAACAAGCATTAACTACAGTTGATTCTGATTTTGGAAGAACAACAGATCCAGTTCGAATGTATATGAGAGAAATGGGTACTGTTGATTTATTGACGCGAGATGGCGAAATTGAAATCGCTAAAAGAATAGAAGAGGGTCTAAGATTGATGGTTCAAGCAATCTCTGCTTCTCCTGGAATTATAAACGACTTGATGAAAATGGCTGACAAGGTTCGTAAAAATGAATTAGGGGTTGATGAGTTTGTTGATGGATTGATTGATGTCGAAGCTGAAAAAGAATTAGCGAAAGTTGAAGCTGCTCTTGAAACAGCCGCTGACGACGATGCCGAAGAAGATGACGATCAAGACGATACAGGTAAAGCAAGTGGGATGTCAGAGGAAGACCTTAAGGTCTTTACTAAAGAAGTTTTAAAACGTTTCAGTTCAATAAAAAGATCCCATAATAAATTAGAAGCTTTGAGAAAACAAAAAAAATGGATGGATGATCCTGAGTATAAAAAACATCAAGACTCTATAGTAAAGGTACTAGTAAATTTTAGATTTTCATCAAAATTTGTCGAAGTTTTGTGTGACAAGATTAGAATTTTTATTAAGAATATTAGATACCATGAAAGAGAAATTATGGAATTCTGTGTCCATGAATCAAAAATGCCAAGGGGACATTTTATAAAAAGCTTTGCTGAGAATTCAACCAACCTCAAATGGCTAAAGACTGAATTAAAAGCTGATAAACCTTATGTAAAAAGAATGAAAGAGCTTAGGCACTCAATTACTGATCAGCAGAATAAGCTTATTGAAATTGAAGAAGAAACAGGCTTGATAATTAAGAATTTCAAAGAAATAAATAAACAAATGACTAAGGGTGAGTTCAAGGCTAAAGTTGCTAAGAGAGAGATGATAGAAGCTAACTTAAGACTTGTTATTTCAATAGCAAAAAAATATACCAATAGAGGTCTGCAATTCTTAGATTTAATTCAAGAGGGGAATATTGGTCTAATGAAGGCTGTTGATAAGTTTGAGTATCGACGTGGGTATAAGTTTTCAACTTATGCGACATGGTGGATTAGACAAGCAATCACAAGATCCATTGCTGATCAAGCCCGAACAATCAGAATCCCCGTGCATATGATTGAAACAATTAACAAAATGAATCGTATTTCTAGACAAATACTTCAGGAAACCGGAGAAGAGCCAGAACCGTCAGAATTAGCAGAAAAAATGGAAATGCCTGAAGAGAAGATACGTAAAATTTTAAAAATTTCAAAAGAACCAATCTCAATGGAAACTCCAATCGGAGACGATGAAGATTCACATCTAGGAGATTTCATTGAAGACCAGGGCACATTAACTCCTGCTGATTCTGCTATATATGGGAATCTAAGACATGTGACTTCTGATATTTTAGAAAGTCTAACTCCTCGAGAAGCTAAAGTCCTTAGAATGAGGTTTGGCATCGAGATGAATACAGACCACACATTAGAAGAGGTTGGTAAACAGTTTGATGTAACGAGAGAGCGTATTAGACAAATTGAGGCTAAAGCGCTACGTAAATTAAGACATCCAACTCGATCTGAAAGACTTAAAACCTTTTTAGATAAAGATTAAAAATAACGGGCTCATAGCTCAGTTGGTTAGAGCAGAGGACTCATAATCCTTTGGTCCCAGGTTCGAGTCCTGGTGGGCCCACCAATAAATACGCTTCGTTTACTTTGTGATTCTCACTGCCACATTGTTAACAAGATCCTCCTTTGAGAAATCTCTAGGTTTAGCAAGTTGGATAAACCCACCTATAAACAGTTGAAATTTTAATTAAGTATATTTTTATATCTCCAAAGATACCATGCTGCAATTGACCTAAAAGGCTTCCACTCTTCTGAAATTTTAGATAACTCGCGCATGGTGAGAGGTGAAGTAATACTTTTAAAAAGAGAATAATTTTTTCTTAATGCAAAATCACTCACAGGGAATATATCGAGCTTTCCTAAATTGAATATCATTAGCATTTGTGCTGTCCACTCACCGATTCCTTTAACCTTTGAAAGTTTCTTTACAATTTGTATATCATTCATCATTAAAAAACCTTGACGGTTTTCTAATTCTCCTTTTTTTACCTGCCTTGCTATTTCGATAATTGTTTTACATTTATTTAAAGAAAGTCCGCTTTCATTTAATTTGCTTTCAGGAGAAGCTAAAATTTTTTCTGCTGTTGGGAAGTTATTATCAAAATTTTGTTTAAATCTATTTAAAATAGCAGTTGCTGAGGCCGGCCGTAATTGCTGAAAGATTACAGACTTGATTAAAGCTTGATAAGGTTCTAATTCGATACTTAAATTAAGCTTGCAAGGCCCAACTGAGGATACTAATAAATTCCAATCTTGATCTAGGGAAGATAAAAACTTAGAGCCTTCTATACACTTTTTTTGATGATTACCACTTAATAAGTTTGCCCGCATAATCAATATACTGTCCAGTATTTTGAATTGATAAATTTTCAATTTGTTGAATCATTCCAGAAACACTTTCAATGACATCAATCCAGCCACCAGGACCACCCATGTCTGTTCTTACCCATCCAGGATGAAGTGTCATAGTAGCAATATTATGACTTTTTAGATCATGGGTAAGGCTTCTCATCATACTATTGAGAGCCGTTTTACTAGACCTATAGATATAAGATCCACCGCTGGTATTGTCATCAATACTTCCCATTTTACTAGTTATAGAGACAACTTTTTTTTCATGACCCTGCATCACATTAGGCAAAAAGTTCTCAATAACCTCATAAGGACCAATGGTATTTGTAATAAAACTCTCTATCCAACTGTCTTTATTAACTGAGCTAAAACTACCTGATCGGTATATCCCAGCATTATTAATAAGAATATCAATAGGCGTATTTTTTAACTGATTTGCTAACCCTTGAATATTGTTTGTATTGCTCACATCTAACTGAAGTAATTGTACCGATGAATTTATTTTAGCGAAATTACTTAAATCATCAGACGAATTTAAGTTTCTGCAAGTCGCAATCACCTCATATTTTTTTGCTGTAAATTCTTTAACAAATTCTAAACCGAGCCCTCTATTAGCTCCTGTAATAAAAACTGTGCTCATCAAACAATAATCCCAAAAATTAAATATAAACTTAATATATCTTATTAAGTCTATAATTAGAATATTAATTGGAGGGTTACTATTATGAAAATTAATTTTTTCTTATTGCTTTTAGCATTTGTTTTTTCCCCACTCTACTCCGCTGAGCTCGAACAATATTGCACGACTAGCCTTGCCGAGGGCAATTTTCATAAAACAGATTGTGACATCAATAGTACTTTCGAGGGGAAAAAATACTGTTTTGGTAATAAAAAATCAAAATCTATTTTCTTAGAAAACCCCCAAGAAACCCTTTCAAGTGCGGTTGCTTTTTATAAAAAAAATAATGTGGAAAGAGTTAAAATTTCTCAAACTGAAGCTAATGAAATTTTAGATGATCCAGATTGTGATTTTTCAAACAAAGATTTGGGGTATTTAAATTTCAAAGGCCAAGATTTAACTCACTGTGTAATGATTAATACTAGTTTTTTTGGTGCTGATTTAAGAGATGCAAATCTTTCTGGAGCCAATTTACAAAGAGCTTATCTAAATCTTGCAAGATTAGAAAAGGCAAACTTTGCTGGGGCTATTTTAATAGAGGCGACTATCTTTCAACCTATTTTTGGTGATACCAACTTTATGGGCGCAAATTTAACTAATGCACGTATGATCGGTACCCTTGGCAAAGTCAATATGTCAAAAGCTTTAGTAAAGAACGGGCGATTTGGCCTGGATGTTGGCAATCAGCCAATGGGACAAATGAAGTTTGATTCTGCCGGCGGTAATTTTAAAGGCACTGACTTTGAAGATGCTGATCTGAATATTGCGAGTTTTATTTTTGGTGATCTTAGTGGCGCTAATTTAAGAAATACAAATTTACATAGAGCTGAATTAATTCAAGCGGACTTAACGGGTGCAGATTTAACGGGTGCAGATTTAACGGGTGCGAATGTTGAAGATGCAAATTTTAAGGATGTAATAGGTTTGAGTAAAACTAAAGGTTTTGACAAAGTTTTAGGGAAGTGTCGGAATTGCGGCATGTAAAAAAAATGCCCGTTTAAGGGCATTTTTTTTAACTATAAATTAATCCTTAGTTGACCGCGCTTTTTAATGCTGCTCCAGCTTTGAAAGAAGGCACTGTTCTTGCTGGGATTTTTAATTCTGCACCAGTTTGAGGGTTACGGCCTGTTCTAGCAGCTCTTTTAGCTGTTTTAAAAGTACCAAAGCCAATTAGGGTAACAGTGTCACCTTTTTTTAAAGCTCCAGTGATAGATTCGATTACTGCGTCAACGGCACGTCCAGCGCCCGCTTTTGTGTCGTCTGTTGCTGCTGCTACTGCGTCGATTAATTCACCTTTATTCATAAAACCTCCGTTTGTTTATAAATTATTTTTTGTCACCGTCTTCTGCCACCCCTACGCTTACTGCTGTACAGGCAAAGGTTAAAACTACTTTGCCCTCTTTAAACTTTGTTGTCAATAAAAAAAGTAAATAATTTTAACCGGTAATATATTTGATTAATGTTACAATATTCAAATGAAAATCGTCAAGAATAAAAATAATCGAGGTGGTGTTAGGTTAGGAGCTGGAAGAAAATCTGGTAGTGGGTTGTATGGAGAAGAAACCAAAGTAATACGAGTTCCACGTAGCTCTCTAGGTAATATTAAAAAATATCTCAATTTATCTAGGATGAATAATATCGATGAAATTAGTCTGGCTTTTAAAGAGACTAGCTACAACCCTCTTGTCCTATTTGAACATAAAGTACCTGCTGGATTTCCGTCACCTGCAGATGATCACGTCGAAAAGCGCCTGGATTTAAATGAATATTTAATTAAAAAAAGTGATGCTACTTTTTTTGTGAAAATCAAAGGAGACTCTATGATTGATGCAAGTATCAATGATGGAGATATTGTAATCATTGACCGTTCTATGCAGGCGAAAATAGGAGATATCGTGTTAGCTTCTGTTGATGGAAATTTTACGATCAAGACACTTTCTAAATACAAATTGAAGCCTCGTTTGTTGCCAGCCAATGAAAAATATAAGCCGATTGAGATTGATGATAATACACAGTTTGAATTATGGGGGGTAGTCACGGGCGCCGTTAGAAAATTTAAATAATGATAGCGCTAATTGATATCAATAATTTTTATGTTAGTTGCGAACGATTATTTAATCCAACCCTTATAAATCAGCCTGTCGTTGTATTAAGTAATAATGATGGTTGTATTATTTCTCGAAGTAACGAAGCTAAAAAATTAGGTATTAAGATGGGCGTACCTTTATTTAAAGTTAAAAAGCTCTTAAGTGACAATAAGGTAAGTATCCTTTCATCAAATTACCCGCTCTATGCTGATATGAGCTTTCGCACTATGCAGGTACTTTCAACCTTTGCTGATCTTCAAGAAATCTATTCTATTGACGAATGTTTTTTGGACTTAAGTGGACAGAAAAACCTGAATGTACTTGGTAGCCTGATAAGGAAAAGATTGTCACAGTGGCTAGGTATGCCTGTGTGTGTTGGAATAGCTCCTACAAAAACATTAGCTAAATTTGCCAATCACTGTGCAAAGACTCAAGATAGTTGGCAGGGTGTTTGTGACTTTAGCAAGATGAAAGAAAATGAGATAAACCAAATAATGGCTAATGTTGATGTAAGTAAGGTGTGGGGGGTGGGGGCTAAGACATCAACTAAATTAAAAAAGATGGATATCAATTCTGTACTAGATTTAAAATTGACCAACCCAGCCAAGATTAACTTTTACTTTAATGTGAATATAGAGCGAATTGTTGTGGAATTAAATCGATCTATTTGCTTTCCGATTATCACAGAAGCCCCAAAAAAAAATGAGATTTTATCGTCGAGAAGTTTTGGTAGGCCAGTAAGTACTATAGAAATGCTTTCAGAAGCTATTACCACTTTCTTATCTAGTGCTACATATAAAGCAAGACAGCAAGAAATGCTTGCTACCAGTGTTACATTGTTTATTAGAAGTAGCCCCCACAAAGGCAGGGATAATTATTATGCAAATGCTATTAGAATTCCCTTGGCTTTTCCAACAAACCATCATAATTTAGTCACACCGATAGCCTTAGAAGGACTTAGAGCAATATTTAAACCAAATATTAAATATACAAAGTGTGGGGTCTTATTATCGGGACTTATCAGTGAATCAATACAACAAAAAAATCTTTGGCCGGACGTTGGCAATAGTTCTATGGAGATAGTCGATAAAATTAATAATAAATTTAATAAGAAGAGCGTTCGCTTGGGAACAGAGCCACTGAATCCAGAATGGCAGATGAGGCAATTAAATAAAAGCCGTTCATTTACGACTTCTTGGGATGAATTATTGGTTGCTCAATGAGAATATTGAGCCTAAGGCGTTAGTGTTGGATTAAGTTGTATGAAGTAATCATTATCTTGAAGATTGACTTTCCATCCTTCAAAATAAACCTCACTAATATTGGGGTTGAGTTGGATTTTGAAAGGAGGTGAACCATGATGACTTAGTTTAGCTCCTTTTTTAAAATCATATTCTTTTAGAGCGCCTAAAGAGTCGACTACACATATTTTCTGGGAATCATGTGAAATAATATAAAAATAATATGAGGATTTTTCAGGGTTTCTTGTTGAAAATGATTTCAACGGCGTGGTACCGACTTCGCATACAAAATCCTCAACAGAATTTAAAGCTACAACTTCAGAGGAGCTATCGAGTTCAGTTGGAGCGACTACATCATCTGCTATAACAAAAGACTCTTCATTGAGCTGTGAATCTGATTCACGATATTCATTGTCATTATAAGAAACTTGTTCTGAGTCATCCAAACTTTTAGGTAAATTATCTATTACTTCAACTTGCTCTACCTTAGGAGTTTCAATAGAAGTAGTCTCAGATTCAGGAGTAACCTCATTTAAGTCTGATATTTGATTATTTGACTTTGGTAAATCCGTATCAAACAAATAAAAGATGAATCCAAAAATAACAATAGCTAAAATGGAATAATTTACTTTATTATAAAGGGCTGACTTAGTTTTTTGAGTAGGGAGTTTATTTTCTTTTTCAGAAATTAATTTATCTTTTTCCTCGATTAAAAGATCGAGCTTGATATCTAGAAACTTTGCATAGCGCTTTAATAAAATTAATTTATATTTAGGCGATGCAAAACCGATATCTAAATTGTTTTCTAATGATTTAATCTGGGTAGTACTTAAAGTTAATGCTTTAGCAGCATCACCTATACTGAGACGCCATTTTTTTCTCTTATTAGTTAGTTTTTTATTGTGGTAAATATATTTTTCCATCTAACTATAAAAACCTAAAGGCAATGATTGCAATAAGTGTTGGTGGAATAGCGGCTATCAATAAACCAAGCGGGCTAATATTTTTTTCAGAAAAGTGTTTTCTTAAAATAGAGATACCAGCAGGGTTTGGAGCATTTGCTATTACAGTCAGCCCACCACCAGTGACAGCACCACTTACTAAAGCAAGTTTGAATTCATCTGAGAGTCCATCCACAAGTGATCCTAAATAAGTCAGGGCTGCATTATCGGTAAGAGCAGTCAAGGCAGTTGCACCATAATAAACAGCGCTAGAATCCATAGATAAGAGAACTGGGGTTATCCACCAACCTTGGATTCCACCTAAAACAACTAGTCCGGCTAGGAAAAAAGCTACCAGTAATGCTTCTTTAATAATAAGTGGATTCTGATAATGTTTGTACGCTGAGGTAAATCCGATGAAAAATAGGAAGACCCCCATAAATACTGATGGATGATGTGCAAAATAAACAACGCTAATCAGAAAGAACAGGTGAATTAGGACAATAAGAGCAGGTACGTCTGATTTAGCATTGTCTTTGAATGCTATTTTTCCTAAGTCCTCTTTAAATAAAAAAGTAATAATGAGAGCGTTTGCAAGAACACCAATACCTGCTCGCCAACCAAAATTTTCCAACATATACCAAATATCCCAATTCCATGTACTGCTGACCATTAAAATAGGAGGGGCAGCGTAGGGCGTCAAGGTTCCACCTATTGATATATTGACGAATAACACACCTAAGGTAGCATATTTAAAACGATGACTTACCTTACTTCCAAAATAATTTTGGCTCAATAAAAGTGCAGCTAACGTCATGGCAGCAGGCTCTGTAATGAATGAACCTAATAGAGGAACAAAGCTAAGAAGTAGAAAATAAATAACAAATTCTTTTTTTAAAGGAATAAGGCTTGATAAAAGTAAAACAATTTTTTTTGATAACTCAAGAATAGGCCGAGTACCGGCAATTACCATGATGACAAAAACAAACATCGGCTCAGTAAAATTTCGAGTATCAACATAATTAACAGCTATGTCACCGCCCTCAATACCAAAAATAAATAACACTAGTACCATAGCCCAAAAACCGAAAACAACCTCTACCTCTCCCAATAAATGTAGAATGCCTGAAAATCGTTTGTGGACATGAGCTAAATGTTCAAAATATTTAGTTGAAAAGGTGTGAATAATTGCAATAAGAAATAAAGAAGCGCCGATTAATTCGATTGTTGTGTAGGGGACCATTCTATTTCCTAGCTATTAAATATTAAAAACGATATTTTAGCATTGGCTCAGGATTCCTGATATTAAATTTATAAGGGTTTGCTGGCTTATGCTTTTATATTTGTATAAACGATTTGATCAGAGCTGTTTTATAATGTGGTTAATACCACGTGACGCAATAAAAATTAATTAAAGATATGAAAAAAATTTCGCAAACAGAGATACAAAACTTAATGGCGCTTCATCAAAGGGGTCTGGATGACGATTTAATCAATAAAGCGACCTCTCTAGTAAGGGAATACCCAGAAGAAATTATCTTATTTAATTTATTGGGGATTAGTTTTGAGAGAAAGGGCTCTCTTAAAAATGCAGCAAAAGCCTATAAGAGCGCTTTAAAAATAAACCCAAATATTCCTGAAATGAATTTCAACTTAGGGGCTATTCTTTTTTCTGAAAATAAAGTTGAAGAAGCGATTAAATTTTATGAAAAATCAATTCAACTAAATAATAGTTTCCCTGAGGCACATTTTAACTTAGGGATTGCTTTTCAGAGTGCTGGACGATTTGATGACGCCATTCAGTGCTATCAAAAAGCAATTCAAATACAACCTGGATTTTTTGAAGCAATTACGAATATGGGAACAATAAAGCAGCTTCAAGGACATCTTGATGAGGCAGCAGATTTTTTTAGAAAGTCGTTAAGTATTCGAGAGGATGGGAGGGGGCACTATAATCTTGCAAATGTGTTGAGAAACCAAGGTAATCTGTCCACATCAATAAATCATTATCGTAAAGCGATTGAGCTTGGCTCAGGGGAGGCAGAATTCTATTCTGATCTTGGAGATGCGCTATGGCACGAAGGAAATATTTCGGAAGCCAATCGTTTTTTAAGAATGGCAGTTGAAGTTGACTCACAGCACCCAAGAGCAAATTATCAGTTAGCAGTCTTTTTATATGATAACAATGCCCTTGAAGAGGCTATTAATTATTTTAAAGTTTCTAAGTTCGAGGATTGGCAAGAGAGAATCCTTTATTGTCTTTATAAATCAAAGCAATTTGATTTGTTTAAAGAAGAGTTTGCTAATATTGAGCATTCAAAACATAACTCCCCTTTCTTAGCAACACTCTCTGGGCACTACGCGAAAAACTATAATGAGGTAGATACATATAAATTTTGTCCCCAACCTCTAGATTTTGTATCACATCAATCCATACCTTGTTTGTTAGAAGATAATGAAGCACTTAGGCTTCAGTTACTAGAAGACATTAATAATGCGGATATCAATGATCGCAAACAAAGTCGTTTATTTTATGGAACGCAATCAGCTGGAAATTTATTCAAAAGAAATGAGAGCTCTTTTAAGGTATTAGAATTAGGCCTTAAAGAGGCTATTAGCAAATATTACGATCTTTATAAAAATGAGGACTGTGAATTTATTAAATCATTTCCAAAGCAAATTGAATTTAGTAGCTCTTGGTTTGTAAAGATGCAATCGGGCGGACATTTAACATCACACATACATGAAGATGGATGGATCAGTGGGGCAATTTATTTATCCATCCCTAAAAAAACTAAAACTCAAGATGAGGGAGCCATTGAGCTTAGTACTCATGGGGACGACTACCCAATTATAAATGATGACTTCCCTAAAAAAGTGATTAAACCCAAAGAAGGTGATGTAATCTTCTTTCCTTCATCTGTTTTTCACAGAACAATTCCTTTTGAGTCTGATGAAGAAAGAATTTGTATTGCGTTTGATCTTAAACCGTCATAGAAGCTTTTGTAATTTTTCTGCCATGTTGAACATAAATATTTGAGCAATCTTTGGATCTTCGGCTAACATCTCTCTTACTTTAATATCCTTGATCCTAATTAATCTTGCCCAATCAGAACAAATGGTTGCTGACATTAAACGAGGGTTTTTATGTAATAAAGCATGTTCACCAAAATATTCACCGGGATTGACGGTAAAGATGACTTCCTTACTTCTTTTTATTTCAACTTCGCCTTCAATCACAAAATATAAATCGTTATCTTGAGAGCCCTCACTAAAAATAACTTTATTTTTCTTATATCTTTTACCATACAGCATCATTAATTTATTAATTATGGGGTGTCTATGAATATTTTTTAGTAAGAATAATTGTTTTAATATCAGTAATTCTTGTTTATGAAGTGCAGCGATCAATTCAGCACCGATAAGTATGGCTCCCGTGTTTAGATAGAGCCATATCAATGAAATAAATAAATTTCTCAAACTACCGTAGAAGTAACCTAGTGGCTGACTTAAGCTAATAAAGAATCCAAAAGCATCGTTTAAGGTAAACCACAGCAAACTGGTTATTAGCCCACCAAGTATTAGGTGCATTTTTTTTATACGTGTTGGCATAAAAAATTTAAAAAATATAGTCATGATTAGCGTCATTAAGATTAACGATAATGAGAATGTGACGATACTGTATTTAAATATAGGGACATATTCATTAACCAATAAAGTTGTTTTTTGAAGATATAGGTCTATAAAAATATAGGCAAAGAAAAAAAACATAATGGCGACCACAGAAAAAATATCTTTCAGTTTATTTTTTAAATATGTATTTTTTTTTGTTAAACCTAATATCTGTATGAAGCTCAACCGAAGGGCCTGGGTCAGGGGAGTCGTTGCAAGAAAAAGAATACCGAATAAGATTAAACCCCAAGATAGTTGTTTTGTTGAGATATCGATAACCTCGGAGAGAAGTTGGTCGCTAATTTGAGGGAGAAGTCTTGAGGTCACAATTTCAAGTTGAGATAACGCAAAATCTGAATTTGCAAGCCACTGACTTAAAATAAAAAATATGAGTAGGATTAAGGGCACCATTGCAAACAAAGTAAAAAAAGCAATTGAAGCATTTAGTGCGATAAAGTTGTGCCTAATACAGCCATCAAGAACCTCTTTAAACGTAAAATATTTTGCTCCTCTTTTGTCCCTTAATAAATTTAAAATTTTTTGAAGCATCAGTTATATAAAAATCCTAGAATTAGAGAAGTAATTAAGAGACGATTGTTTTAAATTCGTCAGTTGCATCTAAGAGTGAACTTAATGTCCCTGCTTCTGAAGCAGAATGTCCAGCATCTGGAATAATAATAAGTTTACTCTTAGGGATTGCTTGATGGAGCTCATAAGCTGTTTTTGGAGGACATACCATGTCATAACGCCCTTGAATTATGGTGATGGGTATATCCTTAAGTATTTTTGATTTCTCTAATATATCCTCGCCGTCAACAAAACAATTATTATTTATAAAGTGGAGCTGCACTTTTGCACGAGCAAGCTCAAATTCATTGTCTATCTCAGTAGTTTCTGAACTTATGGCAGGGGGTAATAATTTTAAAATACTTCCCTCAAATTGATTCCAAGAAATTGCTGCCTTGTATGCGCAACTTTTATTGTTTGAAAAAACTAACTCAGTATATTTCTCTAATAAATTCTTCTTACTCGTATTTGGAATATGCTTTAAAAGATTATGGTGAAGCTCAGGGAAAAATATATCAACATCTTTTAAGAACCAATCTAGTTCATGTTTTCTGCTTAAAAAAACACCCCTTAATATTAATCCTTGAACCAATTCAGAATGTTTTATTGCATATGCTAATGCGAGTGTGCTTCCCCATGAGCCTCCAAAAAGAATCCAGCTCTTGATATTCAACTCTTTTCTTATTAGCTCAATATCATTTACCAGGCTATCAGTTGTATTTTTTTTTGTCTCACCTAGGGGTTTACTTTTTCCACAACCTCTTTGATCAAATAATATGATTCGGTAATAGCTAGGATCAAAAAACCTCCTTTGCTTAGAACCCGTTCCGCCGCCTGGGCCTCCATGTAAAAAAAGGATAGGCTGTCCATCAGGGTTTCCTGACTCCTCGATAAAAATCTCGTGTGTATCGTCTCCCTTAATAAATGATTCTTTATATGGATGGATTTCTGGATAAAGTGCTCTATTATTTGTATTGGACATAATTTCGATTCAACTTTCTGAAATTTAGAATTTAGTTAAGGTTTTTTTTAAGTCTTAATTTTTATATATCTTAGTTGTATTGTAAATACTGCTTTAGTTTAACAAACTTTTAGGGTTGAAAATGGGTGTTTTTTGATAAGTAAAATAAATCAATAAATGTAAAGAAATTGTAACAAAATTGTTGCAAATAGAAATTTAGGGGTATAAAATCCTTTTCAAGTACTAGAAATATCAGTACTAAAAGTAGGTAAATTTCTTATTTTATTAAAGAGTTTTTTAAGCTACGAGATAAGGTAGGGGAGGTACTTACTTCTTTTTTAAACCCTTAGTTAAAACTATGGAGATTTATAATGAAATTAAATAAAATCAAATTAGCTCTTGGCTTTGTAACTGCTGCTGCAATGGCTATGCCTATTGTTGCTTCAGCTGCTGCTGACCAAGAAAAAGCTATGAAAAACTCAGCTAACTGGGCTCATCCTCGTGGTCAACATGACAACCAGGCTTACTCAAAGCTGACACAAATCAACAAAGGTAATGTAAAAAACCTTAAAGCAGCTTGGACACTTTCTACTGGTGTAAACCGTGGTCATGAAGGTTCTCCTCTAGTTATTGGTAACATGCTATATGTACATACAGCATTTCCAAATAACGTATATGCTTTAGACTTAAACAACAACCAAAAAGTTGTATGGTCTTACTTCCCTAAACAAGATCCTAGCGTTCAAGCAGTTCTATGTTGCGATAACGTTAACCGTGGTCTTGGTTTCGGTAACGGTAAAATCTTCCTACAACAAAACGATGGTAACCTAGTTGCTCTAAACGCAAAAACAGGTGCTAAAGTTTGGTCTACTTTAAACACAGATCCTAAAGTTGGCGCTACTAATACTAACGCTCCTCACGTGATCAAAGATAAAGTATTGACTGGTTGTTCTGGTGCTGAATTTGGTGTTCGTTGCTTTATTGCAGCATACAACATCGAAGACGGTTCACTAGCATGGAAAGCTATGTCTACTGGACCTGATTCAGAAGTACTTATCGGTGCGGACTTCAACAAAGAAAACCCATTATTTTCAGCTCTATCAGTTTATGAAGACATAAACGGTGGTAACACTGAAGGTGGTTCTTTCAAAAGAATTCCTAACGATCAACTACAAGCTCCTGTGGCAGACCTAGGTCTTAAAACTTGGTTAAAACCACAAGCAGTTAAAGATGGTTGGCAACATGGTGGTGGCTCTGTATGGGGCTGGTGGCCATATGATGCAAAAACAAACCTAGTGTACTACGGTACAGGTAACCCATCTGTTTGGAACCCAGACGTACGTCCAGGTGACAACAAATGGTCTATGACAGTTTTTGCTCGTGACCTAGATACAGGTATGGCACGTTGGGGCATGCAAATGACTCCACATGACGAATGGGATTATGACGGTATTAACGAAGTTATCCTATTTGATAAAGGTGGAAAAACTTATGCATGGCACCATGACAGAAACGGATTTGCATACACTTGGGTAGCTAGTAACGGTACTTTAGTTTCAGCTGAAAAAGTGCATCCATTCGTTAACTGGTCAACTGGTATTGATCTTAAATCTGGTGTGCCACAAAAAGAAGCTGCACATTCAACACACCAAGATTACAACACTAAAGGTACATGTCCAGCTGCTCTTGGTACTAAAGACCAACAGCCTGCTGCATACTCACCTAAAACTGGCTTAATATACTCACCACTTAACCACGTATGTATGACATACGAACCAGTTGAGTCTAAGTATGTTGCAGGTCAGCCTTGGGTTGGTGCGACACTTACTATGTTTGCTGGTCCTGACGGCGTAATGGGCGGTTTTGCTGCTTATGACCCAATGACTAACAAAAAAGTATGGTACAACAAAGAGAAATTCTCTGCTTGGGGTGGTGCTTTAACTACTGCTTCAGACTTAGTTTTCTACGGTACTTTAGATCGTTGGTTCAAAGCTCTTGACGCGAAAAGCGGTAAAGAACTTTGGAAATTCCAAGTTGGTTCAGGTGTGATTGGTAATGCATTCACATACTCACACAAAGGTAAACAACACGTTGGTGTCCTATCAGGCATCGGTGGTTGGGCTGGTGTGGCTATGAACCTTGGTCTAACAAATGACACAGACGCACTTGGTGCTGCTGGTGGTTATAAAGAACTAACAAAATACAACGCGGCTCCTGGCGGCGGTGCATTAACAGTATTTGCTCTATAATCTTTTATAGAACTTAGTACTAGTTAGTTAGTCTTAAAAACACCCTATTTCGGTAGGGTGTTTTTTTTTATATAAAATGTTTTAAATGTGTAAAAAAAATAGAGATTATCATTAGGGAATAATGCATTCTTTGAAGGTATAATTGCAAAAAATTAATTAAAGGGATTATTTAAAATGTTTAAAAATTTATCACGAAGTCTATTTATATTGTTAATAAGCTTCTCAGTTCATGCGGCAGACACTATTGCTGTGAATCCAGATATGGGAAAACCTGGAGAACCAACCAGGGTGCCAAAGGATGATGAATTTAAGGTTTGTGCTGATCAAGATAATCTACCTTATTCCAATGATAAGGGGGAAGGTTTTGAAAATAAAATTGCTGAAGTCTTAGCAGCAGACTTAGGTAAGGAATTAAGCTATCAATTTTGGCATGATCGGTTCGGATTTTTGAGAAATACATTAAATGCTAAGCGATGTGATGTAATTATCGGAACAAATACGACTTATGATGCACTAGATACAACTAAACCTTATTACCGTGCTGGGCATGTTTGGATATACCGTAAAGATAGCGGGTATGACATAAGTAGCTGGGACTCACCTGATTTAAAAAAAGGGGTAATTGGTTTAGTTGATAAAAGTCCTGTTACACAGGCCCTCAGTGCTAATGGTCTGATGGCTAATGCGAGGCCTTATAGGATACAACGAGATCTTACTAGATCTCCTGGAGAACCAGTAGAGGATGTAGTAAGTGGAAAAATTGATGTTGCAATAATGTGGGGTCCGTTAGGTGGTTATTATGCAAAGCAATCAGATGTGGATTTGGTTGTCGTTGAGATTCCAGAATATGCTGAAGGAAATTCAAGGCTTCAAGGAAAAACTTACTGGAACATATCAGCAGGTGTTAGAAAAAGAGAAGTTGAAAGAAGAGAGATGGTTGAAGGTGCGATTTTTAGAAATCTAGATAAGATTTATGCAATCATGGATGAGTATGGAATTCCGCATACGGAACCCATCTTTGTTGATAGATTAGATGGTTATAAGAGACACAAAAAATAAGTTTTTTTGACCAAAACATCACACATATTAATTAAGAACTGGTAAAATTTAGTCATGGGAGTTAATTTAATTATAGATAGGAGCAGTAAATGTCAATTAACAAAATAGTCGCTTCTGCACTTGTTGGCGCAGCAGTAAGTTTTTCAGGTTTTGCTCAAGCGGATGTTGTATTTACGAAAACAACAGATGGTACAAAATTTGAGATAACAGACCCGAAAGCATTCGGTGATACAAAGAAAAAAGATAATGTAAAGACAGCAGCTGAAATAGAGTTCCTCAAGACAGGAAAAAATATCTATGTCGGTGATGCCAAAGCTGAAAAAAGAGGTAAGAAAAGATTTGGTTATTGGTCATGTACACAATGTCATGGACCAACAGCAAAAGGACAGGTTGGACCTGGTTTAGTTGGACCGACTTTTAAATACCCTAAAGATGCTACCAACTTAGGTATGTTTGAGACAGTATGGTTTGGAACAAATGGTGGTATGGGCGGTAAAGGTTATGGTGTTATGGCTCCTGATGATGGTATGACGGTTGATGAGTTATTAAAAACAATCGCTTGGGTCAGAACAAATGGTAAAGGTTTAACTGGTAATGAGGAAGTTAAATAACAGTTACAACTCTGAAATAAAAAAACAAAACGACTAAGATATAATGTCTTAGTCGTTTTTTTTTGTCCGAATAAAGTCAATAAGAAAATCCAAAAAAAGTATAAATTGAAAGAATCTAAATATGGAAAATAATGAATTACATAAAATTTTAATTGTAGGTGGCGGAGCTGGAGGATTGGAGCTCGCTACTAAACTGGGTAATTCGCTTGGTAAAAAGAAAAAAGCGGAAATTACACTCATTGATGCAAAAAAAACACATATATGGAAGCCACTTTTACATGAAATTGCAGCGGGGAGTATTAATCCACATAAAGATGAATTAGATTATTTAGCTCAAGGGTTTTGGCATGGATTTAAATTTCGTTTAGGTAGAATGGACAATTTAGATCGTGAGAAAAAAGAAGTATCACTTGAACCTTATTTTGACAACCAAGGTAATGAAATCATATCTAGAAGAACTTTCAAGTATGACACTTTAGTAATGTCAATTGGAAGCACTGTCAATGATTTTTCTGTTAGCGGAGCAGCTGAATTTTCAATTGCACTTGATAATCAGAACCAAGCAGAGCTCTTCCATAATCGTTTGCACAATGCCATTGTTAAAGCGCAAACACAAAATTCAAAAATTCAACCTGGTCAACTTGAAGTAGTTATCGTAGGAGCAGGTGCCACGGGCGTAGAGCTTGCCGCAGAGCTACATAAAGCAACAAGAGAAATGACTGCTTATGGATTAGAGAATATTGATCCAGATAAGGATATTAATATTAACTTAATTGAGGCTAGCCCAAGACTTTTACCTGCACTTCCACTGAGAATAAGCCAGGCTGTTTCAGATGAATTAAAAAAATTAAAAGTTAATTTATTTTTAGGAGAGCGCGTAACTGAGGTGACCTCTGATGGAATTAAAACTCACAAAGATAGAGAAATTTTATCCAGTCTCGTTGTATGGGCGGCTGGAATAAAGGCACCAGATTTCCTAGTAAATATCGCAGGTCTTGAAACGAACAACATTAATCAATTAAAAGTAAAATCAACATTGCAAACTACATTAGATGAAAATATTTTTGCATTTGGTGATTGTGCTGCCTGTCCAATTACACCGGGTGCAATTGAGAATGTTCCTCCCAGAGCACAAGCTGCCCATCAACAAGCTTCACTGTTATATAAATCAATCAAAAAAGTCGTTAGCGGTAAAAATAAACTTCCTAATTATGTCTATAAAGACTACGGGTCACTTGTGAACCTTGGGCGATATTCTACAGTAGGAAATTTAATGGGCTCAATTTTAGGTGGGAGTATGTTTATTGAAGGCTTGATAGCAAAAATGATGTATCTTTCGCTTTATCAAATGCATCTAGTTGCACTTCATGGGTTTGCAAGTACTTTATTTAGGTTTTTAGGAAAATTAGTTAGTCAAAGAACAGAGACTAGAGTCAAATTGCACTAATAGAATTATTTATTATCTTGTGAGTAATAAATGCTTGCAATCACCATAGCCATAAGGACAAATAAGCCAAATATAAATACAATTCCAATTATAGGTAGGCCGTATTTCACCATAAGCGTATAAGTGCCACTTAGAATTAAGATACCTAGGTTTTCACTAAAGTTTTGAGCTGCAATTGAGTGTCCCGAGCCAATCAAAATATGACCTCTATGTTGAAGAAGCGCATTAAGTGGAACGATGAGCATGCCGCTAAAAATACCAATAAATAGAAGTAAAAGGGCTGCATATTCCCAACTTGAAACAAATACCATCGAACAAACAAATGCTCCCATCAATACGCCGAGAGGAAGAACCTTAACTGAATTTTTCATTGATATGTAGCGAGCAGCAATGACAGAACCGATGGCAACACCGAATGCAACAACCGCAGAAAGTTGGGTTGCTTTATCAAGCTCAAAGTTTAGGGCAAAAGCTGCCCATGCAATAATGACTAATCTTAACGTTGCGCCAGCTCCCCAAAAAAGCGTAGTTACAGCAAGTGAAAGTTGTCCCAAGCGGTCTTTGGCAAGTTTAGCAAAAGAAAAATAAAAATCTTTTAATAAAGACCAAGGGTTCTTTGATTTTATTTTATGGTTGATTGGAAGGATAGGAATATAGCGGTTGAAAATTGCTGCCAAAAGATATAAAACCGCAATAATTAAGATAGCCATTTGCACATCAAACTTTGCTAATAAACCCCCAACAATTGCACCTAAAATAATTGCTGCAACGGTTAAACCCTCTACCCATCCATTAGCGGCAACCAAATATTCTTTTGGTAACAACTCTGTCAAAATGCCATATTTAGCAGGTGAGTATGTTGCAGCACCAATACCGACAATTCCATAAGCATATAAAGGTTCCATACCAAAAAACATTGCTAAACAACCAAAAAGCTTTATTCCATTTGACAAAAACATGACCTGTCCTTTGGGCCTAGAATCTGCGAAAGCACCTACAAAAGGGGCAAGTAATATATATGCTAGAACAAAAAATTGAAGTAAAAGAGGTTGATGCCATGTGGGTGCGTTCATTTCAGCCAATAAGGCGATTGCTGCAAAAAGTAATGCATTATCAGCTAAAGCGGATAAAAATTGTGCGGAAAGGTAGGGGTAAAAACCTTTTTTAGAATCTATATTAAAGTGTGTCTGCTGCATAATCTGCTAACCTCGATCTTTCACCTCTCATTAAAGTCACGTGCCCGTTGTGATTCCAGCCTTTAAAGCGATCGACAACATAGGTTAACCCAGAGCTCCCTTCAGTTAAATAGGGCGTATCTATTTGTGCTATGTTGCCACAACAAACTATTTTAGTCCCTGGACCAGCTCTTGTTACCAATGTTTTCATTTGCTTAGGTGTGAGGTTTTGGGCCTCATCAATAATCAAATATTTATTTAAAAATGTTCTTCCTCTCATGAAGTTTAAAGATTTTACCTTTATTCTAGATTTAATTAAATCCTGTGTAGCTGCTCTACCCCAGTCACCTGAGCTATCATCAGATTCATTTAAAACATCTAGATTATCTTCCAAGGCACCCATCCAAGGCGTCATTTTTTCTTCTTCAGTACCAGGGAGAAAACCGATATCATCACCAACAGAAACTGTTGCTCTTGTCATAATTATTTCTGAATATATTTTTTTATCTAAAGTTTGAACAAGACCTGCAGCTAGGGCTAATAAAGTTTTCCCAGTCCCCGCTTGACCTAATAGCGATATAAAATCAATATTTGGATCCATTAAAAGATTGAGGGCAAAATTTTGTTCTTTATTTTTTGCTTTGATTCCCCAAATATTAAATTTAGGTAAGGTGTAATCTTGAACAATTTGTAGGGTGGCTGAATTACCACTGATAGTTTTAACTATGGCATAGAATGGCTTATCAAAATCATAAAAGACAAATGCATTGACAAAAAAACTTTTGCATAATGGCCCCGTTATCTTGTAGAACATCTTTCCTTCCTCTTGCCAAGACTCCATAGCTTTACTGTGCTTTTCCCAAAAATTTTCTGGTAATTCATATATCCCTGTGTGGAGTAACTCTGCATCGGTCATGACCTTGTCGTTAAAATAATCTTGAGTAGAGATACCTAGGGCGCGCGCTTTAATTCTTATATTAAAATCTTTTGATACCAAAATGACATCGGTTTTTTTAAGTTGATTTTTAAGGTTTACAACAACGCTTAGTATTTGATTGTCCGCTTTAACCCCAGCTAAAATAGGAAGTTCGTAGCTGATGGTTTCAGTCTGTAAGAAAAGCTTTCCATCTACATGAGGATTTGTTTCAGATTTTAGGGCACATCCATTTTTTAAGTCTGAAGCGGGAGCTATGATTTCTTCTAAATATCGATGTGTTTGCCGAGCATTTCTGGCCACCTCTGAACTACCTTTTTTATTATTGTCCAATTCCTCGATTGTAACCATTGGAAGATAGATATCATGTTCTTCAAATCTAAATAAACTCGAAGGATCATGAAGTAGAACGTTTGTATCAAGGACAAAAACTTTCTTATTATTTTTTTTAGCCATAAAGAGAAATACTAACTAGATTGAATTTAGAACTTCTTCAGCATGTCCAGGGACTTTTAAGCCTCTCCACTCATTAATGAGCTTACCCTCTGTATCAATTAAGAAGGTACTTCTCTCAATGCCTTGAACTTGTTTGCCATACATATTTTTTAATTTGATGACATTAAATAGGCTGCAAGCGATTTCTTCAGAGTCACTTAATAATTCAAAAGGGAAATTATATTTTTCCTTAAATTTTTCATGTGATTTAATACTATCTCTAGATATCCCAAAGATTTCAACATTCTTTTTTTTAAAATCTTGGTAAAGGTTTGTAAAATCAATTCCTTCATTCGTGCAACCTGGTGTTGAATCTCTTGGGTAAAAATATAAAACAACTAATTTTCCAAGATAGTTTTTCAATGAGAAATTTGTCTCACTGGTTCCTGGTAAGTCAAAATTTGGCACAACGTGGTTTATTTCTAATTTACTCATATAAATACGACCTTTTGTTTTTTTTGAAGTTTAAAAAAAGACTATATCTTTATCAATTATAGCCTAGAGATGTGATATTTAGACAAAGCCTTCCATTAATTGGATATTGACGTAATCGTCAACTTTAATTGATTTTTGGTCCATACCTAAAACTATCAAACAGTTTGCTTTGCTCATTGAGCTTAAAACCCCAGAGCCTTGATGAGGTGTTGGTTTAACTGATAATTCACCATTACGACTGTTGTAAAAGCCTCTCTGGAACTCCATTCTTCCAGGCCGTTTTGTAATAGGTGCTGCACATTTCGCTTTCAACAGTGTGGGAAGTTTATAGCCATTATGACCCATGAGGTATTTAAGTGCTGGTTGTACCAATTGATAAAATGTAATCATTGCAGCCACTGGATTGCCAGGTAAACCAAAATAGGGAGTTTTTTCAAAAGCACCATAAGCCATTGGTCTTCCGGGTTTGATTGATAACTTCCAAAATAATACTTTACCTAATTTTTTTAAAATATCTTTCATATAATCAGCCTTTCCGACTGAAACACCCCCTGTTGTGATAATTGCATCAGATATTTTTGCAGCATGCTTAAATGTTTCTTCAATTAATTTTTTATCATCAGGGATGATTCCTAAATCGACACATTCAACATTTATCCTTTTTAACATGGATTGAATTGTAAAGTGATTGCTATCATAGACTTGTCCAGATTTGATGGGTTGGCCGGCTTTGACCACCTCATCACCAGTTGAAAAAAATGAGACTTTTAATTTTTTAAATACTTTTACTCTACTTATTCCAATTGATGCAATTAATCCTATTTCTGCAGGCCTTAAATAGACTCCCTTTTTAAGGATTTTCCCATTTTTTTTTATATCCTCGCCTAATTTTCTTATATTGACACCTTTTTTTGGAGTTTCATTAATGACAATAGAATCATTTTCTTGTTTGACTAACTCGACAGGTAAAACTGTGTCTGTGCCATCGGGAATTTTGGAGCCTGTCATGATCTGGGCCGCAAAGCCTGGTTTAATTTTTTGTTTAGAGAGATCTCCAGCCAAAATTGTCGTCGCGACTTTAAGTGTATTTTTTTCTATTAAGGAATCCAAATTGAAGGCAAAACCATCCATTGCTGAATTATTATAATTTGGCACATTAATCTTAGAAATTAATGTTTCACCTAAAATACGATCGAGTGCATCCTCAGTATTTACGTATTCAGTTCCCAAATTAACCGTTAAAAAATCGTGTATATATTTTCTCGCGACCTCTATGGTCATTGCATTAGGATCATATTCTGATAAGCAACCTGGATCGTTGACTAAGTTTTCAAGTGAGATTGTTTTTTTCATTTTCTATAAGTGTAATTATAAAATCAGTAATTTTATCTATATCAGTAAAATTAAAACATGGAATATCACATTTAATGCTTACATCTGATATCAAGCCAATTATGTTGTTATCTCTATTATGAAGTAACTCATTAGATATTTCTTTCCGATAAACCTCAACTTTAGGAATCTGCATTGTTTTTAATCCCTCTACTAAAATTATATCTGTTGGTTGATTAATTTGCTCAAGCACTTTATTTAAGTCGAAATCATTTTTTTTGTTTTCAGAAATTAATGCGGATCGACCAGCATTAAAAATTAATGTTTGTTTCGCACCAGACTCCCTTATTTTAAAACTATCCTTCCCTGGCTTATCAATATCAAAATTGTGATGCGCATGTTTAATAGCGGAAGATGAATACCCCCTTTTTTTTAATTCAGGTATAAGCTTTTCAATGACAAATGTTTTACCAGAGCCACTATTTGCTGCACAAATGCCTAGAATATATGGTTTTTTACTCATCTTAGGGCTTATATCTTTTCTAAATCAGCGATGCTGTTGATATTAAAAAAAGCATTTTTTTCTTCAAAGTCGACAGTTTGAAAATTATTAGACTTGATCCATGATTCAAGCTTCCTCTCCCCTGAAGATAGAAATTCTTTACAGTTACTTGCTAAATTTTTAGGGCAGAGCAAAAAAACGGGTTCGAGCTTATTGTTTGCTGTTGGCAAGATTATTTTAGGGTTTTTTTTATCAACGTGGCTACTTAATCGTTCAACTAAATTTGTTGGGAAAAAAGGGGTATCATTTGGACAAAATTGCACCCAGTCAGATTCTGCCTTCACTAGACCTGAAAATATCCCTGATAAAGGTCCTAATTGTCCGGGTAATACATCTACGAACTGAAGGGATTGAGGAAAAATACTTAAAAACTCGTTTGAATTAATACTGAGCTTGCATACCTGCTTTTTCATTCGATCAAAAACATGTTCTATTAACGGTTTTTTATCTAACAAAACCAACGATTTATTTTCTCCCATTCTAGAAGATTTACCGCCAGCCAATATAACGCCCTCTACGTCGTTATTCAATTAACCACCCGTATGAGACATAAATCTGATGACGGAGGGTTTCTTATCTGCCAAATTAAAATTATGAGATTTTGGTTTGATTGCCATGCTGTTTAATATGGCCTCTTTGAGAGGTTCATCATTGTGAGGATTCTCTCTAATGAGAGGCATTAATTCAATTTTTGTATCTTGACCCAAGCATAAAAAAAGTTCACCCTTACATGAGATTCGCACTCGGTTACAGTTTTCACAAAAGTTATGGCTGTGAGGGGAGATTAGGCCAATTTTTGTTTGTGTATTTTTAATATAAAAGTATTCAGCAGGTCCACTCGTAGTTAGATCTGTTTTTGATAATAAATATTTTTCTTTTAACTTCAATAAAATATCATCATTACTCACTGAGGTAGATTGCCTATCATAATCAGTGTCGCCAAGTGGCATCTCTTCAATGAAAGAAATATCAAGATAGTACTTAATAGCGTAATCCACTAAATTGTATAGTTCTTTTTCATTTATTTGTTTCATTAAAACGGTATTTATTTTAATTTTTTTAAATCCGACTTCAATAGCAGAGTGAATACCATCTAAAACTTTATTGATATCGCCCGTTCTAGTCATCTTTTTGAATGTATGGGGATCTAGGCTATCTAAACTGACGTTAATTCTCTCAACACCAGCGTCCTTTAACATTTGTGCCTTACGCTGAAGTTGGCTTCCATTAGTTGTTAGTGTAATTTCATCAAGCGCTTTAATTTTTCCAATTGACTTGAATAAATTATCAATACCTCTCCTAACAAGGGGCTCACCGCCGGTTAACCTAACTTTTTTCACACCTAACTCAGAAAAAACTCTAATTAGCCTTTCAATTTCTTCAAGTGAAAGCACAGTAGATTTAGGAAGAAAAGTCATTTTTTCTGACATACAATAAACGCATCTAAAATCACATCTATCTGTGACAGATACTCTTATATAGTCTACCTTTCTATTGAACTGATCTATAAGTTGCATTGTCACAATATATAATAAAAACTTAAAGATTTAATAATTTTACTTAAAAAAAAACAATTACTTTAATGTATAGTATGTTGAAAAATTTAGGGTTTTTTTAAAGAAATAATATAGACAAAATGTTATCCGAAAATAATTTAGAAAAAATTCAAGAGCACTTAACAGTGCTTAAAGATAAACCTGGTGCACTATTGCCTCTTATGCACGCAATTCAAGATGATCTAGGTTACATACCTGAAGAGTCATATGGGCCTATATCAAAAGCTCTCAGTCTTTCAGTCGCAGAAGTGCACGGATTTGTCACCTTTTACCACCATTTTAGGACAAAGCCTTCTGGAAAGCATATTTTGCAGATCTGCAGAGCTGAATCATGCCAATCAATGGGCAGTGAGAATATTGAAGCTTATTGCAAAGAAAAGTTAGGCATTGATTATCATCAAACCACAGAAGACAAGTCGATAACTTTAGAACCTGTTTACTGTCTAGGCAATTGTGCTTGCTCGCCAGCTGTAATGATTGATGACGATGTTATAGGTAGAGTTAACGAAGATAAAATTGATGACTTAATTGAAAAAGCTAAAAATAATGACAACTCATAAAATATATATACCTAGAGACTCAAGTGCGCTTTCATTAGGAGCAGAAGAGGTATTTAAAGCGATAAAAGCAGAGGCAAGTAATCGCAAAATAGAAATAGAAATTATTCGAAACGGTTCACGTGGTCTTTTTTGGCTTGAAACAATGGTAGAAGTAGAGACCGCTAGAGGAAGAGTTGCTTACGGACCCGTTAATCCTAGCGATGTACCTTCAATGTTTGATGAAGAATTTTTCTTAGGTAAAGATCATTCTTTATCCCTAGGAATTACAAGTGAAATTGCGTGGCTTAAGAATCAGGAAAGACTAACCTACGCTAGAGTAGGTATTACAGACCCTGTATCCCTAGTTGATTATGAGGCTCACGATGGTTTTAAAGGGCTACGTAAAGCCTTAAAGTTAACAAATCAGGAAATTGTTGATGAGGTTACAGACTCTGGTTTGAGAGGTCGAGGAGGCGCTGCTTTCCCAACGGGAATAAAATGGCAAACTGTTTTAAATGCACCTTCTGAAAAAAAATATATTGTATGCAACGCAGATGAGGGTGATTCAGGTACTTTTTCTGACAGAATGATCATGGAAAATGATCCTTTTGTTTTAATAGAGGGCATGATTATTGCTGGGTTAGCTGTTGGTGCTGATCATGGCTATATTTATTTAAGATCTGAATACCCTCATGCTCAAGCGATTCTTAATGAAGCAATTAGTATTGCAGAGAAAAATGGATTTTTAGGTCAAAATATTTTGGATAGTGAGTTTTCTTTCAAATTAGAAGTTACTAGAGCAGCAGGTGCATATATTTGCGGCGAAGAGACATCATTACTTGAAAGTTTAGAAGGAAAAAGAGGACTTGTAAGGTATAAACCACCACTTCCTGCGATTGAAGGTTTGTACGGAAAACCAACAGTAGTGAATAATGTCATTTCACTGGCAACAATTCCGATTATCTTAGATAAAGGATCAAAATTTTACGCAGATTTCGGTATGGGGCGTTCAAAAGGCACACTTCCTATTCAACTCGCTGGTAATCTAAAACAAACCGGCCTGATCGAAAAAGCTTTTGGAATTACGCTTAGAGAATTGCTCTATGATTTTGGTGGGGGGTCAGCAACAGGTAAAAATATTAAAGCTGTTCAAGTAGGGGGGCCTTTAGGGGCATTTCTCCCAGAACACCAATTTGATACACCACTTGATTATGAGAAATTTTCTGAAATTAACGCCGTTGTGGGACATGGCGGGATTGTGGCATTTGATGATTCGATAGATATGTCAAAATTAGCAAGGTATTCATTTGAATTTTGTGCAATAGAGTCTTGCGGTAAGTGTACTCCATGCAGAATTGGATCCACTAGGGGTATGGAAGTAATCGATAAAATTAAGGATGGGATTGACCAAGAAAAAAATGTGGAAGTACTTAAGGACTTAGGTGAGACTATGGTTCATGGGTCATTATGTGCTATGGGTGGAATGACTCCATTCCCTGTGATTAGTGCTTTGAATTTCTTTCCAAAAGATTTTGGGCTTGAAAAAACTGAAACTTAATTATAGAATAATAGACGAATAAACAATAACTTAAGAAAATTTAAAAGTTTGAACAAAATTCAAACTTAAATACGCCAAAAGCTAAAAATATGGATGATACAAAAGACTTCGGTACACCTTCAGCAAACTCTGAAAAACTTGTAACGCTCAATATTGATGGGGTAGATGTAACTGTTCCTGAAGGAACCTCTTTGATGCGTGCAGCTTCAGTTGCTGGTTTTAGTGTGCCTAAATTATGTGCAACAGACAGTCTCGAGCCGTTTGGTTCATGTCGTCTTTGTTTGGTAGAAATTGAGGGTAAAAGAGGATACCCTGCATCTTGCACAACTCCAGCTGCTGATGGATTAGTCGTTTCCACTCAATCACCTAAATTAGCTGAATTAAGAAAAGGTGTAATGGAATTATATATTTCGGATCATCCCCTTGATTGCTTAACATGTTCAACAAACGGTGATTGCGAGCTACAAGATATGGCAGGAGCAGTCGGCCTAAGAGACGTTCGTTACGGCTACGAAGGAGAAAATCACCTTGACTCCAAAAAAGATGAATCAAATCCATATTTCACGTTTGATCCCTCAAAATGTATTGTCTGTTCTCGATGTGTGAGAGCATGTGAAGAAACGCAAGGTACATTTGCCTTAACAATAGATGGAAGAGGCTTCGAATCAAAGGTTTCAGCTGGAAATAAAGACTTTAAAGATTCAGAATGTGTTTCATGTGGCGCATGCGTTCAAGCTTGTCCTACAGCTACATTGATTGAAAAGAGTATCGAAGAGCATGGCACACCAGAAAAAAAAGTAAAAACTACGTGCGCATATTGTGGCGTAGGTTGCTCTTTTAATGCTGAACTTCAAGGAGATAAAGTCGTCAGGATGACACCCAATAAAGATGGTGGCGCTAATCACGGGCATTCTTGTGTCAAAGGCAGGTTTGCATGGGGGTACACAACACACAAGGACAGAATAACTACACCCATGATAAGAAAAAGCATCAAAGATCCTTGGCAAAAAGTATCATGGGATGAGGCAATAAATTATGCTGCTTCAGAGATAAAAAGAATACAACAAAAATACGGCTCTAATTCTGTCGGTGCTATTTCATCTTCAAGATGTACGAATGAAGAAGTTTATTTAATGCAAAAGATTGTCAGGGCTGGCTTTGGTAATAACAATATAGATACTTGCGCACGAGTTTGCCACTCACCCACTGGTTACGGGCTCAAACAAACTATTGGTGAATCAGCGGGAACACAGAATTTTGATTCAGTGATGAAGTCAGATGTGATTATGATTGTTGGTGCAAATCCAACGGATGGTCATCCGGTATTCGCATCACAAATGAAAAGAAGACTCAGAGAAGGCGCTAAATTAATTATTGTTGATCCAAGAGAAATTGATTTAGTGGATAATACTCCGCATATTAAAGCTGATTATCATCTAAAACTCCGACCAAGCACTAATGTTGCGACAATTAATTCAATTGCTCATGTGATTGTAGAAGAAGGATTAAGCGATCAAAATTTTGTGAAAGAGCGTTGTGAAGATGAATCATTTAAAATTTGGTTAAATTTTATTAAAGACCCAAAAAATTCTCCAGAATCAATGGAATCAGAAACAGGCATTCCAGCGGACTTACTAAGAAAAGCAGCGAGACTGTTTGCAAAGGAAAAGAACGGGTCTATTTATTATGGATTAGGTGTAACAGAGCATAGTCAAGGTTCAACTATGGTTATGGGTATTGCAAATTTGGCAATGATAACCGGAAATGTAGGTAGAGAGGGCGTTGGTATCAACCCACTTAGAGGACAAAATAATGTGCAGGGTGCATGTGATATGGGTTCATTCCCTCATGAACTCCCTGGATATAGGCATGTTTCAGATTTGGCTACCCGAGCTTTATTTGAGTCAGCATGGAACGCAAAAATATATGATGAACCAGGGCTTAGAATTCCAAATATGCTTGATGCAGCAATATCAGGTAATTTCAAATCACTCTATTGTGAGGGAGAGGATATAGCTCAGTCAGATCCAGATACACAACACGTCACTCATGCACTCGAATCTATGGAATGTGTCATTGTTCAAGATTTATTTTTAAATGAAACAGCTATGTATGCTCATGTATTCTTACCAGGTTCATCCTTTTTAGAAAAGAACGGTACCTTTACCAATGCAGAGAGAAGAATTTCAAGGGTGAGAAAAGTAATGGCCCCAAAAAATGGTTATGAGGACTGGGAAATTACTCAAATGTTATCGAATGCATTGGGTTATCCAATGAATTATAAACATGCTAGTGAAATTATGGATGAAGTTGCTCAACTAACTCCAACCTTTAAAGGGGTGAGCTACGAAAAATTAGATAAACTTGAGAGTATTCAATGGCCTTGCAATGACGAGTTTCCAGAAGGAACACCTACTATGCATGTAGATGAGTTCGTTAGAGGAAAAGGTAAATTCTTTATCACAGAATATGTACCAACTGTCGAAAAAGTTAATGGTAAATTCCCCTTAATAATGACAACTGGAAGAATTTTGGCTCATTATAATGTTGGAGCTCAAACAAGAAGAACAAAAAACACGGAGTGGCATGATGAAGATGTAATTGAAATACATCCTCATGATGCAGAAGAAAGAGGTATAAATGAGCGTGATTGGGTCGGAATAAATAGTAGGTCAGGTGACACTGTCCTTCGTGCAAAAATAACAGATAAAGTTCAACCTGGTGTTGTTTATACCACCTTCCATCACCCTGTTTCAGGGGCAAATGTTATTACAACAGACAATTCTGATTGGGCTACAAATTGTCCAGAGTTCAAAGTAACAGCTGTTCAAGTGACTAAAGTAACACAACCATCAAACTGGCAATCTAAATATCAAAAATTTAGTGAAAAACAAATTGATTTTGTGAGAAATGGTGAGGAAAAAGTAAGTTAAACCAAAGTGGCTAATGAAAAATTAATTCAAACAAGCCAGACTTGCAAAGAAGTATTAATTCAAAAAAATAATAATCCTGAAGAAGTAATTAAAGAGATATTGGCTGAAGAAACTCCTGTAGCTATTGTTTACAATGGAGTATCTCATGTGGTAATGATGGTTAGCCCATGTGATTTGGAAGACTTTGCAAGAGGATTTTCAATAACCGAAGGCATTATAAAAAGTCTTTCAGAAATTTATTCAATTGAAGTTATAAAAAAAGATAATGGTATTGAAATTAATCTAGAGATATCAACTGAAAAATTTACTCGCTTAAAAGAGATAAGAAGAAATTTAACTGGAAGAACAGGCTGTGGATTGTGTGGGGCTGAGTCTCTAGATCAAGTGCTTAAAATTCCTGAAAATAAAAAAAATAAATCTAAATTTTATACAAGCAGTATATTGAAAGCATTAAAGAACTTTTCAGGTCAACAAAAAATACAAAAAAAAACTGGAGCAACTCATGCTTGTGCATTATTTGATGCTAAAGGAGACTTGATAATCTTAAAAGAGGATGTAGGAAGACACAATGCGCTTGATAAATTAATTGGAGCTTCCTTTAATTCAAAATTCTTAAAAGATTCTTTTGTAATTACTTCAAGTAGAGCCAGCTATGAAATGGTACAAAAACTTGCATATCTTAATCTCAATTTATTGGTAGCTATTTCTGCCCCAACGGCATTAGCATTAAGGTTAGCTGATCAACTTAAAATAACATTAATCGGGTTTGCTCGAAATAATCGATATAATTGTTATACGCATTCCAAGCAATTAATCGGGTAAAATTACGTCATGGAAACAAAAAATCTAATCAGAATGGCAAACGACATTGGTAATTTCTTTATAAGTTACCCAGATGAAGAACAAGCTAAGAAGGATGCTGCGGGGCATATTCAAAAGTTTTGGGGCCGCGATATGAGAAAACAAATAATAGAATATGTTACTGATACTTCAGAAAAAAATAGTCAATTAAATCCTTTTGTTTTTAATGCAATTAATAAATATCTAAAAGATTAAAAAAACTATTTAGTAAGTAAGATGTAGTATGTTTTATCTCGATCAATCCTTTTCCCCGACCATATTTGATTCCATGATTCATATTCAGAGGGCATTTTGGATTCGTTATTAAGTGATAACAATATCATTCTGCACTGAATGTCCTTATTAGAATCAAATGCTTTTATACCCGAATAGTAATGAAGTAAATTTGTTTCATTAGGGCTAAAGTTATATGTGTATAAACAACTAGAGCTTTGGGAAAGTTGTTGTTTTACATCTTGAAAAACAGGCGCATAACTTTTTCTATTATCAATAAGGGGGCTCACAAGCATAATAAATGTTACCCATACCATAGTGATACCAATTGCCCAATTCGAGATTGCTGACCGATTTGAGATCTTTAGGTTAAAGATGATGTAAACCCATAAACCACTTATTAAAAAGGCAAAAATAAAATTTAAGAATTCAAATCTAACTTCATAGTTTCCAGATAGAAAGTAAATTCGATCATAAATTATCTCAGGAAAGCCTGTTACAGCTGCAAACCAAAAAAACCAAATAATAAAACCAAAAAAACCAAAAATTAATATACCAAACCAATTGAGAGCACTTGCTGAACTTCTTCTTAGTAAATCAATTCCACCTGCAGCAGCAACTGAAAACGGCAATAGAATTGGCATTAGATTTATTTGATCTATTTTGGCATTAAGAGAAAGTGTAAATAAGATTGATAATGAGAAAAACAAAGGTAAATGAATTTTTTTAAGTTGAAATATATTTCGAAAATTTTTAATTAAAATGAAGATAAAAAGTGGAAGAGCAGGCCAGGTAAACCACAATAAATTCTTAATATAAAAAAAGAATTCTTCACCATTTGGTGCATTTACTTTATTTAGCCATGAAAAAAAAATTTCTGGATTAGAGTTGTATAAAAGATATGTCCATGGGCTAATAATAATTAAAGCTATCAATGATGAAATAAAACAAAACAGATAGTAACGCTTATTTCTCCATTGTTTTATAAATAACATACTTAGCGCAGTTAAAAAAATACTTAGAAGGGATAAAACTCCATTCGACAAGAAGATTATTGATATACCAAAACCTAGCACTAAGCTAGCCCTAAAAGGCCTTCTATGGTAAAGCGCAAAACCATAAAGTGCCAAAGCGAAACCTAGTAGAGCTGCAACTTCTGGGCGAATACTATGAACATTGAAAATAAGTCCAATTGAAGCAATAAATATTAAACCTGCTTGTCTACCAAAACCAGTTCCCCATAACTCTCTTGTCATTAGACCTATACATACAAGAGTTAAACTTATCCATATAAAATTTGATAACCTGAGTGCATCATGAGGTGCAAGTATTGATGAAAAAATTTTAACAAAAGTTGCGCCAATGAAAGGATATAAGGGTGGATTATTAATTGAATCTTGACTAGCAGCTAAGGGAGCTATTATAGAATTACTTGAAACAATATCCATTACCATACTTACATTTTCAGATTCTGCAGGAATCCAAGGAGAATTGCCAACAAGACCAGTAAAAATCCATATAATTGCAAGCACTAAGAATAAATGAATTTTTGTTTTATCACCAAGCGTAGAGCGCGGTGATGACATATTTCCCTGCCAGTCATGATTTAATTCAAATTTCATATTTACAAATTATGACATAAAAAAAAAGGCAGATAACTGCCTTTTATTTAAATCATATTAAAAGCATTACATTCCATATTTTTGTTTGAATTTTTCTACACGTCCAGCAGTATCTAAAATCTTTTGCTTACCAGTATAAAAAGGATGGCATTTAGAGCAAACTTCGATATTTGTATCTTTTGCCATGGTTGATTTGGTTTTGAATGAATTACCACAACTACAAGTTACGGTTATTTCCGGATAATTTGGATGTAAATCTTTTTTCATAAT
The DNA here is from genome assembly GCA_019823025.1 of Methylophilales bacterium. Lineage (NCBI taxonomy): Bacteria > Pseudomonadati > Pseudomonadota > Betaproteobacteria > Nitrosomonadales > Methylophilales bacterium. The sequence goes on from CP081940.1 coordinate 1,039,055, forward strand.
TTTGTTTATTGCGTTTTATCTTTAATAATCATCGTATTTTATAGAAAGTTTTATAAAAATCAATATTTAATTGATTCATCAACTTCTTCGCATGCTGTCAAAAAAATCCGAGTTATTTTTTGTTGATCGAACTTTATCTAGGAGAAATTCCATCGCTTCTAGGTCATCCATAGGGTAAAGCAATTTTCTTAAAACCCATATTTTTTGCAGAACGTCAGAGGGAATAAGCAGCTCTTCTCTTCGGGTACTTGACTTATTCACATTGATCGCAGGATAAATTCTTTTTTCAGCCATCTTTCTTTCAAGATGGATTTCCATATTGCCCGTGCCTTTAAATTCTTCATAAATCACATCATCCATTCTTGACCCAGTCTCAACAAGAGCAGTGGCAAGAATTGTAAGTGAGCCACCTTCCTCAACGTTTCTTGCTGCACCAAAAAAACGCTTTGGTCTTTGAAGTGCATTTGCATCAACACCACCAGTTAAAACTTTTCCAGATGATGGAATAACAGTGTTATAAGCTCTTGCAAGCCTTGTAATTGAGTCTAAAAGAATAACAACATCTTTTTTATGCTCAACCAATCTTTTAGCTTTTTCTAGAACCATATCTGCCACTTGAACATGTCTCGTGGCTGGCTCGTCAAAAGTAGAGGCTACTACCTCACCCTTTACAGATCTTGACATTTCTGTAACTTCTTCTGGCCTTTCATCTATTAGTAAGACAATAAGGGAAACGTCGGAATGATTAGCTGTTATTGCATGAGCAATATTCTGTAACATAACTGTTTTACCACTTTTAGGACTTGCTACTATTAAACCCCTTTGGCCTTTTCCGATAGGTGCAACCATATCAATCACTCGACTTGTATTATTCTCCTCAACATTAGAATCTCTTTCTAAAGTTAGAGGTTTTGTTGGATGAATAGGGGTAAGGTTTTCAAACAGAATCTTATTTTTTGTATTTTCAGGTGCGTCATTATTTACTTTATCAACCTTGACTAGGGCAAAGTAACGTTCGCTATCCTTTGGAGTTCTAATTTCACCAGCAATCGTATCTCCAGTATGTAGATTAAATCTTCGAATTTGTGAAGGTGAAACGTATATATCTGCTGGACCTGCTAGGTATGAAGAATCGGAAGATCTTAAAAACCCAAATCCATCTTGCAGCACCTCTAGAGTGCCATCACCAATTAACTTATCACCATTTTTAGCTTTATTCTTTAGTATCGCAAAAATTAAGTCTTGCTTACGCATTCTTCCAGCATTTTCAATTTTGTCAGAGTTTGCTAAATCAACTAGTTCTGTTACAGGAAGGTGTTTAAGATCAGATAAATGCATATTTTTTTAGATTGTACTGTCAATAAAAGCTGTTAGTTGTGATTTAGATAAAGCACCTTTTTTATCAGCCTCAAAGTTACCATCTTTAAAGATGATTAGAGTAGGTATTGCTCGAACTGCGAACTGGGCAGCAATCTTTTGATTTTCGTCTATATTTATTTTTGCAACAATTACCTTGCCATCATAGTCCTTAGAAATATCATCTAATATAGGTGCAATTGCTTTACAAGGACCACACCACTCAGCCCAAAAATCGACTAAAACAGGTAGTTTTGCTTGAAGAACTTTTTCTTCAAATTGGTCATCTGTAACGTGAATAATATTGCTCATATATATTGAATTTTGTTACTAAGGCTTGATTTTAATTGTTAAGGGTTACTCTCAGAATATTGTAATGATAATTGAAACTATAAGGTTTATCAATAACTAATTTATTTCCTTACCATCATTGTTTTTATTTACGACGTTTGATTTGTAAGAATTATCAATTTCAAATAAAGGGACAACTTTTTTAACACCCCTTGATGATTGTGCGATTGATACAGCTTTATCTACTTCTTGTTGGTTTAAAATACCCATTAAGTATACTGCCCTTTCCTCAGTGAATACTTTCAAGTGCAATATTGAGAGTGGCGTTTGATTCTTTTCGTCTTCAGCAAATACTCTAGATATAACATTACTTGTGATGGCGATATCGTTTGCAATTCCTTTCACTGTATTCTCAGGCCCTACTGTCATATAGTTTTTAACTTTTTTTACATTTTCCATATTAGTAACGATACTAAATATTTTATCTATAATTTCTTGATTTGGTGATTGTCCAGTAATAAGAATAACCTGATTGTAACTAACAAAATTTACCCTAAATTCACCTTCGACATCTTGTGTCTTTATTACTGTCTGCCATTCAAGTTTTTCATCAGTAATTTGGGACTCAGTGGTTCTCCTATCTGAATATGATGTTGGTCCGCCAAGAATTCCAGCGGCGCAACCAGACAAAAGAAATGTAACTGACAGAATTAAGGATATTAAAAAATAATTTGATTTGGAATACATAAAATAAATTATATACTTAAAGGATAAATTTTATATTAAATTGATTAAAAATTATAATTAAATCATTTAAATGAGCTCAACCCTTTATATTGTCGGAACACCAATAGGAAACCTAGAAGATATCTCATCAAGAGCCCTAAAGATTTTAAAGAGCGTTGATATAATTGCCTGCGAAGATACAAGGCATTCCAAAAATTTGCTATCTAAATACTCTATAAAGAAGAAACTCCTCTCTTTACATCAGCATAATGAAGAAAAGAAGACCAGTTTGTTGATCAAAGAAATAGAGTGTGGTAAAGCAATAGCCTATATTTCCGATGCAGGTACACCAGGCATTAGTGATCCAGGAGCTTATTTAGTAAAAAAGGCCTTAGAATCAAAAATTAAAGTAGTTCCAATACCAGGAGCCTCATCAATTACTACAGCATTTTCAGCTGCTGGAATAGTTGCAACTCAATTTAATTTCTATGGATTTTTACCAAATACTGATACCAAAAGTAGAAAAGTTATTAAACAATTTCAAGATAGTCAATTTACCTCAGTTTTTTTTGTTTCGCCGCATAGGATTCTTAAAACCTTAGAGCTACTAGAAGAAATTTATGATTCGGCGCAGGAGGTTTTTATTGGTCGTGAATTAACAAAGATATACGAAACTATTTATAAAGAAAATTTGAATGATTTATTAATAAAATTCAGAAAGGAAAAACATAACCTTAAGGGCGAGTTTGTGATTATTATAGAGGGGGTAGAGCAGGAACAAAAAAACTCAAGCAACATTGAGGCAGAAAATGCTCTTAGAATAATGCTTAATGAATTAAGTTTGAACCAGTCTGTAAAACTAGTTTCACAGATTTTTAAAATTAAGAAAAATGAAATATATAACTTAGCTTTAGGAATAAAAAATAATGATAAATGAGTTAATTATTCCAAGACCTGATGATATGCACCTTCACCTCAGGGAAGGAAAAATGTTAAAGGTAGTAAGTCAACATTCAGCAAGCCAGTTTGGAAGAGCTATTATTATGCCTAACCTAAAAAACCCGATTATAAATACTGAGTTAGCACACATATATTATGATGAGATTAAAAAACATACTAAAACTTATCAATTTGAACCTTTAATGACTATTTATTTCAATGAAGGACTGACTTTGAAAGAATTAAAAGAAATCAAAGCATCTTCAAAAATCATTGGTATTAAGCTTTATCCTAAAGGTGTTACGACAAATTCAAGTGAGGGCATAGACTCTTTCGAGTCAGGATATAAAATTTTTGAAATGATGGAGGTGTTGGACATTCCTCTGCTTATTCATGGGGAGGTAAATGACAAAAGTGTAGATATATTTGATCGAGAAAGAATATTCATTGAAAAGCATTTATCAAGAATCCATAAAGAATTTCCAGAGCTTAGAATAGTGTTAGAGCATATTTCAACAAAAGATTCTACTGAGTTTGTAAAAGACTCAAGTAATAAAATTGCAGCTACCATTACCCCCCAACACCTTCTTTATAATCGAAATGAATTATTTTTAGGTGGGTTAAGACCACATGCATTTTGTTTACCAGTTTTAAAAAGAGAGGAACATAGAGTTGCAGTTCTAAATGCAGCGATATCTGGTAACCCAAAATTCTTTCTTGGTACAGATAGTGCCCCTCATAAAAGAACTGAAAAAGAAAGTAGTTGTGGGTGTGCAGGAATATATTCTGCATTAAATGCAATGGAGATTTACGCTGAAATATTTGATCAGAATAATGCTATTGAGAAATTAGAAAATTTTTGTAGTAAATTTGGAGCTGACTTTTATAAGCTCAATCAAAGTAAAGAGAAATTAAAATTAACTAGATCTAAGAATAAAGTTCCAACCATTATTAAAATTGATAATGGCGATGTTGTTCCCTTGTTGGCAGGTCAAGAAATTGGTTGGAATTGTTCTAATATTTAATAAATTTCGGTGATAAAATATTATTAAGTTGACCTGACAGTCACTACACTTTTGTGTAGAGGAAAGTCCGGGCTCCTAGAGCAGGGTGATGGCTAACAGCCATACATCGTGAGATGAGGAATAGGGCCACAGAGACGAGCGTATTTAGTTACGGTGAAACGCGGTAACCTCCACCCGGAGCAAGGCCAAATAGGATGACATTAGCACGGCTCGTGTTGTCATCGGGTAGGCTGCTTGAGCATATAAGCAATTATATGCCTAGATGAATGACTGTCCAAGACAGAACCCGGCTTATAGGTCAACTTACCTTCTTCTTATAAATCATTGTTATATATAGATTTAAAATTAAAAAGCGCTTGCATTGCGCTTTTTTTTTACCTATAGTGTCTTTGTTAGGGAAAAAGTGGTAATTTGTGGGAAATTGCTTAGTAAGGCTAAGGGTATTAAGTAATTTCTCACCTTTTTCTCAGGTAAAGAGGTGCTACTTATGTATAGAGGCGCAACACGAATAAACTTAGATGGAAAAAATAGGATTGCGATCCCTACAAAGTATCGTGAAAAAATTCTTATTGAGTCATCAGGCCTACTAGTCCTAACCGCACATATTTACAAATGTTTACTCTTATATCCCCAGTTTGCATGGGAGCCGATTCAAGAAAAAATAATGAATCTATCAAGCTTTGAAAAAAAATCTAGTGGGCTTCAGAGACTATTAGTCGGATTTGCAGAGGATATCACTCTTGATAAAGCAAATAGAATGCTGATTCCCGCCGAATTAAAAAATTATGCTGAAATAGATAAAAATGCAATTTTCATTGGTCAGGGAAGTCATTTTGAAATTTGGAATTGCGATCATTACTATGAACACTTAGCCCAAATAAACATCACTGAAGAAAATGATTTTCCGGACGAACTTAAGGGCTTTTCATTATGAGTAAACATATTCCTGTCATGCTTCATGAGTCGATAATAGCATTAAACATTATTCCAAATGGTTTTTATATAGATTGCACCTTCGGAAGAGGTGGTCATTCAAAAGAAATACTAAAGAAATTAAATGATGACGGAAGATTGTTAGCACTAGATAAAGATTTAGAAGCCGTTAAAGAAGGGGAAACTATTAAAGACAAGCGTTTTGAGATAGTACACGCATCTTTCAAAGACCTAAATAATATTCTAAAAAAAAAAATTTCCAAAAACCTAATGGAATTCTTATGGATTTAGGAATCTCATCACCTCAAATTGACGAAGCAGAACGCGGCTTTAGTTTTAATTTAGATTCAAAGCTCGATATGAGGATGAATCAAAGTCAAAAATTAACCGCTTCAGAAATTATCAATCATTTTGATTATGATGAATTAGTAAGGATTTTATACGAGTATGGTGAGGAAAAATTTGCAAAAAAAATTGTTAGGGAAATTGTTAAATATAGAGAGGAAGAAGGAAAAATATCAAGAACAACTGAATTAGCAGACATAGTAAAAAAAGCTATCCCAAAATTCGATTCAAAAAAAAATCCAGCAACAAAAACATTCCAAGCGATAAGAATAAAGGTAAATGAAGAGCTTTCAGAGATCGAGCAGGTTTTACCTATAGCATTCGAAGCTCTAGAAAAAAATGGGAGGCTGGCAGTTATTAGTTTTCATTCACTTGAAGATAGAATTATTAAAAATTTTATTAAAAATAAATTGAATACGGACACAGTGCCTAAGAAAGTTCCAATTTTTCAAAAACAAATTAAATCAGCCCCTATAAAGGTTATTCAAAAACTCCAAACACCCTCAGATGGTGAAGTATTAAAAAATAAGAGAGCAAGAAGTTCAAAGTTACGTGTGATAGAAAAAATTTCGGAGGAAGGGTGAAGTTGAACCTAATACTTTTCTCTTTATTAATAATATTCGCATTAGTGAAAATAAATGCCCATCATCTATATCGCGTTAATCACCATGCCCTAGAAATAGAGAAACGAAAAACGATTGATTTAAAGGACGAGCAGAATCAGCTATTAATTCAGGAATCTTCAAAATCTGGTAACGGAAGAATCTCAGAATATGCAAAAAGTAAATTAAAAATGAATCCGCCAGAAAAAAAACAGAAAAGAATAATTAAATGAGATCAAAAATGAAAAAGAATCATGAATTTTTTGAGCTCTCAAAATTCAGAAGGCGTTTCATGCTTCTTGTTCTTCTGACTCTATTTTGTATATTATTTTCTCGTGCCTTTTTTCTTCAAGGGATGCAAAAAGACTTTTTACAACAAGAGGGTTTTGAAAGAAGTAATCGTAATATTGAGCTATATGCCTATAGAGGAAAAATTTATGACAGAAATAATCAGATACTAGCTGCGAGTGAAACAGTAAGAAGTATTACTATGGAGCCAAATAGGGTTCAATTTAAGAAGGGAGATAAAAATAAATTAGCTAACCTCTTGGGAGTAAAAATAAAGTTCTTAAATAAAAAATTAAAGAGTAAGCGAAATCATATCTACCTAAAAAGAAAGGTCGATCCAAAAATTGCTTCTAAAATTTTAGCCTTAAAAATTCCAGGAATTAGTACCGAAAAAGACTATAGACGAACTTACCCAGACCAAGAAATATCTGCACATGTAGTTGGATTTTCTGGAAATGATGGGAATGGTCTGGAGGGGGTTGAATATAAGAAAAATGATTTTTTATCGGGTACACATGGGTATAAAAAGATTTTAATTGATGCAAGGAGAAGGGTGGTTGATAATCTAAGTGAAGTAAGTGTTCCAGTTGATGGGAAAGATGTACATTTAACTATTGATAAACGGCTTCAACACATAGCCTTTCAATCCCTTAAAAAAACAATTAGTGATTCTGAAGCAATTTCTGGTTCTGCCATTCTTATTGATTCTAAAACAGGCGAAATTTTAACAATGGTAAATTATCCATCATTTAACCCAAATGAAAGAATGAGGACGAGGAGTCCTTTTGTAAAGAATAGAGTCATTACTGATGCTTTTGAACCAGGTTCAACAATGAAACCAATTAGTATTGCAGCTGCTTTAGAAAAAAGGGTAGTAAACGTTAATACAAAAATAGATACAGGCAACGGGTTTTATAAAGTTGGACGAACGCAGATAACTGATACAAAGCCACATGGCGTTATATCTGTTAAAGAAATACTTCAAACATCATCAAATATTGGCGTTACTAAAATTGCGGAAAAATTAAGCAAAAAATATTTATGGCAAACATACTCTAATTTTGGTATTGGTAATTTAACAGGGGCTAGCCTCCCAGGGGAATCGAAAGGCGTAATGCGTAACTATAGCTCATGGAAGGCACGAGATCATTTTAGTGCAAGTTATGGGTATTCAGTGAGTACAACAGTTGCTCAACTTGCTAGAGCTTATACGCCTTTTGCTAATAAAGGGGAGATAAAGAACTTAAGGCTATTTAAAAATGATCCAATAAAAATTGGACAGCGTGTTTTGTCTGTAAGAACCTCAGAGGCTGTTTTAAAAATTATGGAATCTGTTACGGAAGAGGGAGGGACTGCAATTCAAGCATCAATCCCAGGCTATCGAGTTGCAGGAAAAACAGGAACTGCTAGACAGTTTGTTAAGGGAGTGGGTTATGGAAAGCCAGGAGAAAGAAAATATAATGCTTCGTTTGTTGGGCTCGCACCTGCCTCTAATCCGAAGTTTATAATGGCTATTACAATTGAAGACCCATCAAAAGGTTCTAATTATGGTGGAGTTGTAGCAGGGCCTATTTTCAGAAGAGTAGTTTCAGAGGCACTAAAAATATACTCAATTCCTCAAGATGAAATAGAAATAAAAGATGAGATCGATAATGAAAAAAAAGAGATATGAAAAATGAATTAGAGATTTTTTTAGAGCAATTTGATAAGTTGACTCTAGATTCAAGACAAATTTCTAAAAATACAGTTTTTATTGCTTACCCTGGTATGAAATTTGATGGAAGAGACTTTATTGAACAGGCGGTAAATAATGGTGCAAATGGAATTGTATTTGAATCCGAAAATTATAAAAAAAAATTAAATCTAAGTGTCCCTTCAATCGCGATCAAAGGTCTTAAAAATAAACTTTCTTCAATTGCAGACAAATTTTATGACTATCCATCAAAAAAATTATCAATTATTGGAATTACGGGGACTAATGGTAAAACAACATCTGCTTATTGGTTAACGCAATGTTTAAATCATCTAGGGAGCAAAACAGCATTTATAGGGACCCTTGGATACGGAGATGCAGAGGATTTTAAAAAAACACAGAATACTACTCCAAGTGCAATAGATCTTCAGTATGTAATAAAAGATTTATACAAGAAAAAATATAAAAATATTGCAATGGAAGTCTCATCTCATGGAATAAATGAGAATAGAATAAATAATATTGATTTCAATGAAAGATTATTTACAAATCTCACTAGAGATCATCTGGATTACCATAAGACAATGAAAGCCTACGCAGATGTAAAAAGAAAATTTATGTTGGATGGTAACAATGCGAGCATCATAGTTAATATTGATGACAAAGTTGGGGAGTCAATTTTTAAAAAATCTACCTTACCAAGTAAACAGAAAATAAGTTTCTCAATTCATAAGAAGTCAAAGATTCAAGCAACTGATATAAGTCAAAATAATAATAATTTAAAATTTAATCTTAGCTATTACGGAGAAAACTTCCCCATTACATTTAAATTAAGTGGCTATTTTAATGTCTATAACGTATTAGGTGTCGTTGGTTGTTTAAGTGCAAGAGGGTATGAAATAAAACAAATAATTGATAGCCTTAAGTGTATAAAAGTAGTTCCAGGGAGATCCGAATATATAATAAGTAATGATGGTCTTCCGTCAGTAATGATTGATTATGCTCATACAGATGATGCATTAGAAAATATTTTAAAAAGTGTGAAAAATAATCAATTCAGAAAAATACTATTAGTTTTTGGCGCTGGTGGAGGAAGGGATAAAGGTAAGAGGAAAGCAATGGCTAGAATTGCTGAGAAGTTCGCTGATCGATGCATCATTACAACCGATAACCCAAGAAATGAAAACCCAATGGACATCATTAAAGATATTAGTAGTCACTTTAATAAAAAGCCGATAGAAATTATTGATAGAAAAGAAGCTATATGTAAGTCAATTGAAATAGCTAGTAAGGAAGACCTTGTAGTCATTGCGGGAAAGGGAAATGAGGAATTTCAAGAAATAGGCAGTCAAAAAAAATATTTTTCTGACAGAGAAGTGGTTGAAAAATTTTTAAAAGAAAGGAAATCAAAAAATTAATATATCTATTCAAGATATTTATGAAGCAGTTTTAGGTAAAAATCCTAAGTCTATAGAATTTCTCAAAAAGAAATTTCATTCAATTAGCATTAATTCAAAAAAAATAAAAAAAAATGACATATTTGTTGCGATAAAAGGCCTGAATTATGACGGGCATGACTATGTCAATGAAGCTTTTAAAAATGGAGCAATAGCGGCAATAATTTCAAATGAAAAAAAAGTTTCTAGTAATACAATATTAGTAAACGATACAAAGAAATCATTAGCAGACATTGCCTCTTTTATTTTAAAGAAATTTAATCCATTTATAATTGGAATAACTGGAAGCAATGGCAAGACAACTACGAAGGAAATAATTAAATCCATATTAGATTCAAATTATGGTCAAAATAAAATCCTAGCCACGCATGGAAATTATAATAATGATATTGGACTTCCGCTTACTATCTTTAATCTAAATTCATCTCATAACCATATAGTGCTTGAAATGGGTATGAGTCACGCCAATGAAATTAGTTATTTAGCTAATATTGCTCCTCCAAATTTAGCTGTGATTACAAATATTGGCGAAGCTCATATTGAAAATTTTAAAAATAGAGAAGCGATAGCAAGCGAAAAAAAAGATATTTTGCGAAATCTTCAAGCTAATGGAGTAGCAATATTGCCCAAAGAAAGTGAATTTTTTAATTTTTTAGCAAAGGATTTGAAAAATATAAAAGTATTATCTTTCGGTATTGAAAAGGATGCTGATATCACTTGTAAATTTTTAAATAGTAAAAAAATTCTTATCAAAACTCCTAAATATGACCTTGAGATAAAGCCTAAATTATTAGGGCATAATAATATTTCAAATATTTTAGCCGCCGTAGCATGTGCTTATCAGTTAAAAATAAACCCGATAAAAATTAAGCAAGGTATTGAAAATGTAAGGCCCATCCCTGGTCGATTAGAGTTAAAGGTGGGGAAACAAGGAACAGCAATAATAGATGATACATATAATGCAAACCCATCAGCATTTCAATCAGCCATAGAAGTTCTTGATGGATTTCAAGGAAAAAAAATTTTAGTCATTGGAGATATGGCTGAACTAGGGGAAAATTCAAGAATATATCATCAAGAGCTTTCCAGATTGATTAAAGAGACTAAAATAGATATTACATTAGGTGTAGGAAAATACGTCAAAGAAGTAATAACATTACTTGATGGAAAAAATACTTGGTTCAATAGTAAGGACGGATTAGTTAAGTATTTATATTCTTGTATGAAAGATTCAACTATTCTTGTAAAGGGATCAAGGTCAATGAAGATGGAAGAGATTGTAGAAAAATTAATAAAGTAGTTGAGAAAGTAAATTATGTTATACGAATTTCTAAAATGGCTATCAAATGATTACACGATGTTGAATATATTCAACTATCTATCCTTACGTGCAGTTTTATCCGTAATTACGGCGCTAACAATTTCATTTATATTTGGGGGCTGGTATATAAAAAAATTAGGTGACTATAGTTTTGGACAATATGTTCGAGCGAATGGCCCCACTACACATATTGAGAAAATGGGCACACCCACGATGGGAGGCGGATTAATTTTAATATCAATTTTAGTATCAACATTATTATGGGCAGATCTTTCGAATACTTATATATGGCTTATGATTTTCGTAACAACATCGTTTGGTGCGATTGGCCTAGTTGATGACTACAGTAAAATAAAACATAAAAATTCTGACGGAATGTCGGCACTAACCAAATACTTTTTACAGTCAATTGTTGCTATCGTTGTCGCCTTGTACCTTTTCTTAAATGCAAATACCTCGCAAGAGACTTCTCTGCTGGTTCCATTTATTAAAGATTTGAGTATACCGTTAGGCTTTATTGGATTTATAGCTTTGACTTATTTGGTTGTAGTGGGCAGTAGTAATGCCGTTAACCTAACAGATGGGTTAGATGGGTTAGCAATCATGCCAGCTGTAATGATCATTAGTGCCCTAGGTATTTTTGCTTATTTAGGGGGTAATGTTATTTTCTCGGATTATTTAGATATACCCTATATTAAAGGTGCCGGTGAGCTAGTTATCTATTGTGCAGCCCTTGCGGGTGCTGGTCTCGGTTTTCTTTGGTTTAATGCATACCCTGCAGAGGTATTTATGGGAGATCTTGGTTCTCTGTCTATTGGTGCTGCAATGGGGACGATTGCAGTTATTGTACGACAAGAAATTGTCTTGCTAATTATGGCAGGTATTTTTGTAGTAGAGACAATTTCCGTCATGCTACAAGTTTCTTACTTTAGATATTCAAAGAAAAAATATGGCAAAGGAAGAAGAATTTTTTTAATGGCACCATTGCATCACCACTTTGAAAAAAAAGGGTGGAAAGAAACGCAAGTTGTTGTTAGATTTTGGATCATAACAATGATGCTTGTTCTTATTGGTCTTGCAAGCCTTAAAATTCGTTAATGGAAATAAAAAAAAAATCAGAAGTTTCAGCACTCGAAGAAATTAAGCATATTTTAGTTGTCGGTTTGGGAAAGTCAGGCTTATCCTGTATCGATTATTTAACAAAGCAAATAAAATTCAAAAAAAAATTATTTAAAATTAGTGTCTATGACAAAAATAAAACAGTAAAAGAACAACGGAGTCTGTTAAAAGATCTAGACATTATAGAAGTTTATTCGGGTGATATAAAATTTGAATTTTTAGATAAAAAGTCTCATGTATTTTTAAGTCCAGGAGTCAGCCTGGCAGAAGTAAATAAATTTAATCAAAAATTTAGCATCATCAATGATATCTCTTTATTTCTAGAACATTTGTCAGATAATTCAAATAATTTGAAAGTCATTGGTATCACAGGAACAAATGGAAAGACAACCACCTGTTTATTCCTCGAGCATTTATTAATAAAGGCTGGTTATAAGGCTAAGTCATCTGGAAATATTGGCAATTCGCCTTTAGATTTAATTAGCAAGTTAGAAAGTCTTGAGGTTGTAGTTCTTGAAATTTCAAGTTTTCAATTAAACCCCTTCAAAAAAAATGGATTTCCAGGTAAGAAAATTGATGTAGGAGTTTTTCTTAATTTTACTGAAGATCATTTAGATATGCATGTCAGTATAGATGATTACCTACAATCAAAATTAGCTTTATTAAAATCAAGCAAAAGGCACGTTATTAATGAGGATTTAATGAAAAAACTACCTAAGCGGTTCAAAGATATAACATTCATGCATATTGATGGAGGTAATATAAAGAATGAGTTTTCAGAAAAAATATCACAAGAAAAATATGTAATTTGTTCTATTGAAGATAGTAAATTTATTATTAATAATAATAATAATTTTAAGGTGTGTATTAAAGAATCCAAATTATTAGGTAATCATAATGAATTAAATATTGCTGCAGCATTTGCAGCATTTAGGTGTCTAGATATATCTTTTTCAAATTATCAAGATGTTATAAAGAGCTTTAATGGCGCTCCCCACCGTATCGAATGGATAAGGGATGTAAATGGCATTAAATTCTATAATGATTCTAAAGCTACGAACGTGGCATCAACTATTGCAGCATTACAATTTTTTAAGGGCGAAAATATTTTTTTAATTGCTGGAGGTGATAGCAAACGATTATCTATAGAACCATTAAAAAAATATTTAAATAAAAATGTATCCCATCTATTTTTAGTTGGTAAAGATGCTTTAGTAATTAAGAAAATATTTGTAAAACTAAATAATCTAAAAATTTTTATATGTAAAGATCTGACCGTTGCTGTATCTGAAGCATTTGATCATGCTACTGTAGGAGATATTATTCTGCTATCCCCATCTTGCTCAAGTCACGATATGTACCAAAATTATGTTGAGCGGGGTGAGCACTTTAACAAAATAGTACGCTCATTAAAAAATTGAAAATATTTTCAGCACAAACTAATTATAATTTACCAATTTATGATTATCATCTGATATGGGCCTCACTTCTTCTTTTAGGCGCTGGACTTGTAATGGTTTATTCCTCTTCAGTGGACATAGCAGCAAGTAGTAAAGCACTAAACTTTAATAGTTACCATTACTTAATAAGGCAGTCCATATATATATTATTAGGTTTTATCTTTGGATATATTGCATTCTTGATTCCTCTATATTTTTGGCAGAAAATTGCTCCCATTTTATTTATATTTGGATTGATTTTATTGGTATTAGTTTTGGTCCCTGGGGTTGGTAAAGAGGTGAATGGGAGTAGAAGATGGATATCATTGATTATAATTAATTTTCAACCTTCAGAGCTTGTGAAGCTTTTTACTGTAATGTACGCCTCAGATTATGTCTTAAGAAAATCTAAACAAATGAGGACCATAGTGAAAGGTTTTTTACCTATGTTGGGAATAATTGTTCTTACAGGATTCCTTCTTCTCTTAGAGCCTGATTTTGGAGCATTTACTGTAATTACAGTAATAGCGATGGGGCTTCTTTTCTTAGGGGGCCTTACATATAAAATATTTTTTAGTTTATTGTTTTTTGCACCAATAAGTATCTACTACCTTATTACATTGCAACCATATAGGCTCGATAGAATTATTGGATTTTTGGATCCATGGGACGACCCACTAGGTAAAAGTTACCAATTGACGCATTCATTAATGGCGTTTGGTAGAGGTGAATTTTTTGGCTCAGGACTAGGAGCAAGTGTAGAAAAATTACAATATTTACCAGAGGCACACACTGACTTTATACTGGCAGTCATAGGCGAAGAATTTGGTTTGTTGGGAGTCTCTATAATAATAATTTTATTCGCATTTCTAGTTGTTAGGATGTTTGGAATTGCTAAAGAATCCATCCAAAATAAGAAGCCATTTTCTGCATTAATGGCACAAGGTATTGGGTTATGGTTTGGGATACAGGGCATAATAAATATGGGAGTAAATTTAGGACTTTTCCCTACAAAGGGGCTCACACTTCCGCTTTTGTCATATGGAGGAACAGGTATTTTGATAAACATGATTGCTATTGCGATTGTACTTAAAATTGATTACGAGAATAGAAGAAATATGCGAGGGCAATTTTATTAAAAAAGTAAATATTACAATTGCGGCAGCAGGAACTGGGGGGCATATAAACCCTGGTATCGCTATTGCAGATAATCTTCAAATGGATGGATATAATATTTCATGGCTTGGAACCCCAAAGGGAATGGAAAATAAGTTAATAGACAAAAATAAATTTCAATTTTTTGCATTATCAATTTCCGGTATACGGAATAAAGGATTATTAAAACTAATACAGTTACCCTTTATTTTGACAATTTCGACAATTCAGGCTGTAAAGGCACTTAAAATTACAAAGACAAAATTATTGATTGTTATGGGGGGTTATGTTTCCTTGCCAGCAGCATTGGCGGCTAAAATTTTAAACATAAAACTTATTGTGCACGAACAAAACTCAATACCTGGATTAACAAACAAAATTTTATCTTTCATCTCTAATCAAAACTTTTCAGCCTTTCCGAATAGTTTAAGAAAATCAAAAATAATAGGTAACCCTATAAGGAAAGAGATAGAACAGGTAAGAAATCCAAAAAAAAGATTTTTTAATAGAAAAGGCCCTTTGAGGATCCTTATTTTTGGAGGTAGCCTGGGGTCAAAATCATTCAATCAGCTCTTACCATTTATTTTTAAAAAAATAAATGAAAATAATAAACTATCAATTATTCATCAATCTGGCGAAAAAATGTTTGAATTATTAAAAGAAAGCTATAAGGGCGCAGACTTCAAAGTTGAAACCAGAAAGTATATTTTTGATATGGAAAAAAAGTATAATTGGGCAGACATTGTGATTGCAAGGTCAGGCGCATTAACAGTTTCAGAGTTGATTACTTCTGGATCTGCCAGTATATTAATTCCCTATCCATTTGCTGTTGATGACCACCAATTTTTTAATGCAAAAATTCTCAAGGATGCAGGTGCCGCAGAAATTATAAGAGAAAAAGACCTAGAAGAAAAATTAGTATTTAATTTGGCAAAGTTAAACAGAAAAAAATGTGAAAATATGGCACTAAAAGCAAAAGAATTGCACAGATATGATGCATGTGCCGAGGTTCGAAAGGTATGTAATACATTACTTAAATGAAAAACAAAATAAAAAGAATACACTTTATAGGAATTGGTGGATCCGGCATGAGTGGTATCGCGGAGGTGATGCAAACACTAGGCTTCACTGTAACTGGATCTGACCTGGCAATTTCAGATACAATAAAATCACTTAAGAAATTAGGCATCAAAGTTTACTCCGAACATAATAAAGCAAATATAAAAAAAGTTGATACGATCGTATTTTCAAATGCAATTTCAAGAAATAACCCTGAATTAATAGAAGCGAAAAAAAATAAAGTACCAATGATCTCAAGGGCTGAAATGTTATCTGAATTGATGCGGTTTAAAAGGGGAATTGCAGTTGCAGGAACGCATGGAAAAACAACCACCACAAGTTTAATAGCCTCGATATTAACCGAAGCAAAAATTGACCCTACTTACGTTATTGGTGGAAGATTAAATTCCATGCTAAAGAATGCAAAGCTTGGTAAGAGTGATGTAATCATTGTTGAAGCTGATGAATCAGATGCATCATTTCTTCACCTAAACCCAATTAACAGCGTCGTCACAAACATAGATAAAGATCACCTTGAAAACTATCATGGTGATTTTGAAACGCTAAAACAAACATATATAGATTTTATTCACCAAGCACCATTTTATGAAAATATTTTTTTATGTATTGACGATAAAATTTTAAAATCGCTAATACCTAAAATTTTAAGACCTATAGTGACCTACGGCACATCCAAAGAGGCACAAATTAGAGCAATAGATATCACTCATGAAGGCAGAAAAGTAAAATTTAAAGTAATTGATAATAAATACACAAAAAAAAGATTTACGGTCTCAATAAATTTTCCTGGAGAACATTTTGTTAGAAATACGCTTGCTGCAATTGCTGTAGCGCTTGAGTATCAAGTATCCATAAAAGATATAAAAAATGCCTTAAGCAAATTTAATGGCGTAGGAAGAAGATATGATGTATATAAAAATATTTGTAAGAACAAAAAAAATCTTACTGTTATAGATGACTATGGGCACCACCCCACTGAAATTGAAGCGGTAATTAAGGCAACAAAAAAAGCATTTCCTAGACGCGAAATAAATTTAGTTTTCCAACCACATCGATATACCCGGACAAGAGATTGTTTTGATGAATTAGCTAGAGTCCTTCAGCTGCCTAATAAAACTTTTTTATTTGATATTTATTCTGCAGGAGAGTCAGAAATAAACCAAATCTCATCTCAAAATATAATAAAAAAAATAAAACAAAAAAAAGGAACATACCTGAATAATTTTGCTGAGGCAGAAAAGGCAATTTTAAAAAAAATTAATACAAATTCAATAGTCCTTATTATGGGGGCGGGAAATATTTCTGAATTCGTTAAGTCCTTTGTAGAGGATTAAGATGGAACCGAATAAGGTATATAAGAATGTGAGTCTTACAAAATTTAATAGCTGGAAGGTGGGCGGTAAAGCAGAAAATTTTGTAATTTGCTCTGATATTAGCTTCTTGTGCCAATTAATTAAGAATAAAAAGGTGCAAAGGCCGATAAAATTTATTGGGTTAGGATCAAATATTCTTGTTAGAGATAGTGGAGTCAAAGGGACAACTATCGTAATGCATAAAGGCTTGAATAACTTTTTTAAAGAGGAGGGGTTATTTTATTCTGAAGCTGGGTTAAGTTGCTCTAAATTTTCAAAATTGATAGCTAAAGAAGGGCACAGCGGTTCAGCTTTTCTATCAGGCATTCCAGGAACAATTGGAGGAGCATTAGCAATGAATGCAGGGTGTTATGGATCTGAAATATGGAGTTTTGTTAAAAAAGTAAAGATGATAAATGCTGATGGAGATTTAATTGAGCGGAATCCAAATGAGTTTAAAGTAGGGTATCGGAAAATTCAAAAGAAGAACGAAGCAGAGAATTTTGTTGGCGCTTGGTTCTCTTTTTCAAAAGGAAAAAAATTAGAAGCTGAGGAGAGTATAAGGAAATTATTGTCTCATAGAAAAAGTACACAACCACTAAGCTGGCCCTCAGCTGGATCGACTTTCAAAAATCCTGATAATAATCATGCGGCCAAACTTATTGAGGATTGTGGTTTAAAGGGATTTAAAATTGGTGATGCTAAAATTTCGGAAAAACATGCAAATTTTATTATCAACTTGGGTGCAGCAAGAGCGAAGGATATAGAAGATCTAATTAAACACATAAAAAAGATTGTTTTTAAAGAGACAAAAATTAAATTGATTCCGGAAGTAGAAATCATTGGAGATGTTTAATGAATAAAGACACTTTCGGTAAGGTTGCTGTTCTTTTGGGAGGCACCTCAAATGAAAGAGAAATTTCAATTAATAGCGGGAAATCTGTTCTAAAAGCTCTTAAGCGAAATGGTATTGATGCGACTGGGATTGATCCTAAAACTGATAATGTAGAACAATTAAAATTATTCGATCGAATTTTTATTTGTCTTCACGGAAAAGATGGTGAGGATGGAAAAATACAAAAGTATTTAGATAGTTTGAAAATTCCATATACAGGAAATGGTGCAGCGGCTTCTTCACTTTGTATGAACAAATATTTAGCAAAAAAACAATGGGCAAAAGACAATGTCTCAACCCCACTATTTATGTTGGCAAATTCGCCAGATGATTACACAATTCTAAGAAAATATTTTGGTAATGAATTTATTTTGAAACCTGCTTCATCAGGATCGAGTTTAGGCGTCAGTATAGTAAAAAATAATAATGAGTATATGGAAGCTTTTGATAACGCATCTAAAATAGATTCAACCATAATTGCTGAAACTTATGTAAGTGGAAATGAATATGCTATTCCAATTTTAAATAATACAGCACTACCCATTATAGAAATTAAACCTAAAACAAACTTTTATAATTTTGATGCAAAATATAACCGTCAAGATACAGAGTTTATTTGCCCCGCTAACTTATCGAATGAATTTGTTGAAAGAATTAATGAAAAATCACTTGATGCTTTTTTTTCATTAGGGTGCACTGGTTACGGCAGAGTGGATTTTATGATTGACGATAAGAAAGAATTATTTTTTATTGAAGTTAATACCATACCTGGATTCACTGACCATAGCTTGATGCCGATGTCTGCAAAAGTCATAGGAAAAAATTTTGATGATTTAGTGCTTGATATATTGGGTGAAACATGTGATTAATTCTCTTTCAATTATAAAAAGAGTAACGTATTTGGTTTTTGTATTAATTTTTGTATGCGTTATTTTTTTAGTGAATCATATCTTTAACCACGCAAATCTTCCTATTAATGAAATTTTAATAAAAGGGCAATATCAACATATTGATAGAGAACAAATCAATTTAATTACAGAAGAATACGTCCAAGGAAATTTTTTTAATGTGAATTTATATGAGGCTAGATCAGCTTTTAAGCAGCTACCTTGGGTAAGGGATGTTGATTTGAGAAGAAAATGGCCAGATCAATTAGAGATAACTATCGAAGAACATAAACCCATTGCTAGGTGGGAGGGGACTGGATTGGTTAACGATAAAGGCGAAATATTTATTGCTTCTACAGAGGAAAATTTACCCATTTTTGTGGGGCCAGAGAATTTTGTAAAGGAGATGACGATTAAATTTAGAGAAATTAATAAAATTTTAGCTAAAGAATTAATACATATCAGTATAATTAAACTTTCTGAAAGACTTTCATGGGAAATTAAAACAAATAACTTTATAAGGGTAGTTTTAGGAAAGAAAAATGTATCCTCTAGAGTTAAAATTTTTATTAAAAACTATCAATTTGTATTAGCAGAATTAAAAAGCGAGATCGATTATGTTGATATGCGTTACAGAGATGGATTCTCTGTTAGAAAAACAAAAAAGAAAAATAAAGACAAAACATTGAATAACACAATCTAATGATTAAAAATAAAGACGAAAATAACCTTATTGTTGCCCTTGATGTTGGCACATCGAAGATTGTCGTTATAGTAGCTGAGTTACTTCCAGATGGTGTTCTAAAAATTATTGGCCTAGGGCAACATGTCTCCAAAGGTTTGAAAAAAGGCGTTGTTGTTAACATAGAAAGTACAATGCAAGCAATACAGAGGGCTGTTGAAGAAGCTGAATTAATGGCTGATTGTAAAATTAAGGATGTCTATACGGGCATAGCTGGTAGTCATATTAAAAGCCTAAATTCCCATGGCATGGTAAAAATAAAAGATTCAGAAGTTTCTCAAATGGATATTGATAGAGTCATTGAAACAGCTCAAGCGATAACATTACCACCTGACCAACAAGTTTTACATATCCTTACTCAAGAATATGTCGTCGATCAACAACACGATATAATTGAGCCAATTGGAATGAGTGGAATGAAGTTAGAAGTAAAGGTACATATTATTACCGGAGCAGTTGCTGCAGCACAAAATATTATTAAATGTATTAAGCGCTGTGGTTTAGATGTGACGGAGCTAGTTTTACAACCTCTAGCTTCTGCTGAAGCAGTTCTTACAAAGGATGAGCGAGATCTGGGCGTATGTCTTGTTGATATTGGTGGTGGTACAACAGATATTGCAGTTATTAAAAATGGACAGATTCAACATACGGTTGTGATTCCTATAGCAGGTGATCAAGTTACTAACGACATATCAGTTGCATTTAGAACGCCAAATCAATCAGCAGAGGATATCAAAATTAACCACGGATCAGCGATGACTAACATGGCTTCTGCTAATGAAATTATTGAAATTCCTTTGGTTGATGGCAGAGATCCAAAAAAGATAACAACACTTTCCCTAGCTCAAGTTATTCAACCGAGAATGGAAGAACTTTTTAATTTGATAAAAAATGAATTGATTAGAAGTAAAACGATGGATGTAATTTCATCTGGAATTGTTATTACAGGGGGTTCGTCAATGTTAAATGGTGCAGTTGAATTGGCAGAGTCAATTTTTGATGCCCCAGTTCGTTTAGGTTTACCAAGAGATATTGATGGTTTGCTGGAGGTTATTGAAAATCCAAGGTATGCGACAGGTGTTGGTCTTCTTAAAATGGGTAAAGAGGATAAAGACAAAGATACTAATTTGCATTTGGATGGGAATACAATAACTAATATACTTAAAAAGATGAAGTTATGGTTTCAAGGAAATTTTTGATACTTTCAAGAAAAATAAGGGTAATTTATGTTTGAAATGGTAGATGACAAGGGCCAAAAAGCATTGATAAAAGTGATTGGTGTTGGAGGGTGTGGTGGAAACGCTGTTGACTTTATGATTGAAAAAAATGTTCAAGGTGTTGAATTTATATGTATCAATACTGACCTTCAAGCATTAAAGAAAAGTCAGGCCAGTACCATAATTCAAATTGGAGATAATTTAACAAGAGGTTTAGGCGCCGGCTCACGTCCAGATACGGGTAAACAAGCGGCAATAGATGACAAAGAAAAGATAGTCCAAGCTATTCAGGGTGCTGATATGCTTTTTATTACTGCAGGTATGGGGGGAGGTACAGGAACAGGAGCAACTCCAATCATTGCCCAAGCAGCAAAAGAATTGGGTATTTTGACAGTCGCAGTTGTTACAAAACCCTTTGACTTTGAAGGTCGAAGAACTCAAATTGCAAAAGAAGGAATCAGCGAACTAGTTAATTTTGTAGATTCATTGATAGTGATTCCAAACGAAAAGTTAATGGGAGTGTTGGGTGAAGAAGTTACTTTTGTAGATGCATTTGGAGCTGCCAATAATGTTTTAAATAGTGCAGTGGAGGGTATTGCAGAAATTATTAATAACCCAGGCTTGATCAATGTCGATTTTTCAGATGTTAAAACTGTTATGAGTGAAATGGGTGTAGCAGTAATTGGATCAGGATTTTCTGAGGGACCAGATAGGGCAATATCGGCAGCAAAAGAAGCTGTTTCATGTCCATTATTGGAAGAGGTTAACTTGAATAATGCAAAAGGTATATTAGTAAATATTTCTGCGAGTAAGGATTTCAAAATGCGAGAATATTTTGAAGTCATGGATCATATAAAAAAATACGCAGCTGAAAATGCTTCAATTATTGTTGGGAGCGTTATTGACGATTCATTAAATAATCATTTGAGAGTTACAATGGTCGCAACGGGTTTATCGACTCCAATTAATTCAATTGAACCACACCATAATGAAGAATCAGAGACATCAAATTTCAATAATGAGGATACAAATGTTATTGAAGAAATAAACTTTTCACCTGAGAGTGGTGATGGGTTGAATGTATTTGAAGAAAATCAGGAGGCAGGAGTTGATTTATCAGGTGTAGTAGATGACAGTGAATATGATACGCCATCATTTTTAAGATCAAGGGATAAAGAGAAGAATGATTTTTCAAAAAACGATTAGAAATGAAATAAGTGAGGTAGGGGTTGGCCTGCATTCAGGAGAAAAAGTTAAGTTAACACTTAAGCCTGGGATAGTAGGACAGGGTATTATTTTTAAAAAAATGGACCAAAAAAAAGAAACTCAGGTCAAGGTTGATCCTACGATAGTTCTTGATACGAGACTATGTTCAACGATTGGCAACAAAGATTTCCAAATAGCAACTGTTGAACATTTAATGTCAGCACTATGCGCATCGGGAATTGATAATATAACAATTGAAGTGTCAGGCTCTGAAATACCCATAATGGATGGTAGCGCTATTACATTCATTCATTTAATTAAATCAGCTGGAATAGTAGACCAACAAGCACCTAAAGAATTTATTCGAATTAAGAAAACCATTGAGGCAAGGCAAGAAGATAAATTTGCAATTTTTGAGCCTCACCAAGGCTTTGTAATAGACTTTACGATAGACTTCCCGCATCCAGTTTTTAAAACGGAAGATAGCCATATGAATATTAATTTTTTTCAAGACTCCTATGTGCAAGATATAAGCAGAGCTAGAACATTTGGTTTTATGCAGGAGGTTGAGGCACTGAGGTCTAATGGCTTAGCAAGAGGGGGGTCACTTGATAATGCTATTGTTGTAGATGAATATAAAGTCATTAATAAAGATGGCCTAAGGTACAAGGATGAATTTGTAAGGCATAAAATACTTGATGCGATGGGCGATTTGTTTATGCTAGGTAAGCCGTTGCTCGGTAAATTTACAGCATTTAAATCAGGCCATGATCTTAATAATAAATTAATTAGAAAATTAGCCGAAAACACAGATACATGGGAAATTGCAACATTAGATCTAGAAAGTGATGAAACAGCAAACTTAGCTCAGCAGTATCTTGATTCAAAATCTGAGTATGAATCACCGGACTATATTACTTAATCATGATTTTTTTAAGATTAGCAGGGATTCTTATATTAATTGGAATTATTGTTTTGGCAATTTTTTATGTTGTTACAAAAAATAAAAAGTATCTTCAACTCATTCGTTTAGTTTTAAATTATGTGATTTATGCCAGCGTTATTATTTTATTAATATACTTTCTATTTAGAATTATTCATACGTAAGTAATGCACACAATATCAATTTTTGGTAGTTCAGGTTTTATAGGAACAGAGCTGATCGGCCAATTAGCAAAAAAAAATCATAAAATAAATGTTTTTACTAGAAACAAAACAAAAGCAAATCATTTAAAAGTATTTCCTAATGTAAAGTTAGTTTCATACTCTGAGAATTCTAATTTCAATCAATTGCTAGTAGGAACTGATGTATTAATTAATTTAATTGGTATTTTGCATGAGGCAAAAAAAAATCAGTTCATAAATATTCATGAAGGTTTAATAAAAAAAATACTTAGAGGGGCAAAAAAAGCTAACGTATCAAGATTGATCCATGTCAGCGCACTCAAATGTGACACACCAGGGGAAAGTAAATATTTACAATCAAAATTTCGTGGTGAGAAAGCAGTGACCACAATATTTAAAAACAAAGCATGGACAATCCTACGGCCCTCCATTGTTTATGGGTCAAAAGATAAATTTTTAAACTTATTTATAAAGCTTATCAAGTTTATTCCGGTAATTTTTCTAATTTCACCAAAAGCTAAGTTTCAACCCATTAACGTTGATGATTTCGTAGACATTTTGATAAAAGTAATTGATAGTAAAAAATCCTATCAAAAAGCCCTAAACATAGCAGGTCCTAAAATATTCACATTTCTTGAAATTATTAAGGAAATTAAAAATAGCCTTAATAAAAAAAATATTATTATTCCGTTAAACAAAAAATTAACATTATTTTTTGTACGTATTCTTGAGTTATCTCCAGTAAAGTTAGTGACAAGGGATAATTTGAAATCTATGGAAATTGACAACACTGCTCAAATAAATGATTCGTATCAATATAAATCAAGTTTAAGGCAATTATCATCCTACTTAAAAAAATATAGTGATTAACTTATGAAAATTTATTTAGTTGGAGGTGCATTAAGAGATAAATTTTTAAATATTCCAATCAAAGATAAAGATTATGTGGTTGTTGGAAGCACTCCTGAAGAAATGGAAAAAAAAGGGTTTAAGCCAATCGGTAAAGATTTTCCTGTTTTTATTCATCCTGATACAAAAGATGAATATGCGCTCGCAAGAACGGAGAAGAAAATTGGTGTTGGTTATCATGGATTTAAGTTTTATGCGTCACCAAAGGTAAAACTTGATGAGGACTTAAAAAGAAGAGATTTGACAATAAATGCAATTGCTCAGGATGAGGATGGAAATATTTATGATCCATATAACGGGCAAATTGATATTGAAAAAAGAATTCTACGGCATGTAAGTGATGCATTTATAGAAGACCCTCTTAGGGTTTTAAGGGTCGCTAGGTTTTCTACGTTAGATGAAAAATTTGTAATTCATAAGGATACACTTAACCTACTTAAAAAAATGATTTTGAATGAAGAGTTGAAATCATTAGCAATCGAGAGAGTGGTAGTAGAAATAAAAAAAGGTCTAGAAGGAAAAAAACCAAGCCAGATGTTTCGCTGTCTGTGCGAATGTGGCGCATTAAATCAAATTCTTCCAGGTATAAATCCCAATAAAAAAACAAATTCAGATTATGTTGAACTCGGCCTATTGATTGAAAAAAATATTGTAAATATCACTCTTGATAATAAGTTTTTATTGATATTACTTATTCCATTTTTCTCTAAAAATTTCTCAACAAATAAAATTAACTATTCAGAAAATCAAGAAAAAAATTTATTAGAACATTTAGGGCTTTCGAAATCACAGAAGAAATTATATGAAAGTTTAAAATCTGAAAAAGAAAATATTGATAATTTTTATAGCTTACCACCTAAATATAAGCTTGATTGTTTGAATCGCTTAGATTTTTTTAGAAGACCTGAAATTACCTTTGCCATTTTAAAAATGTTGATAATTCTAAATACGATAAAAAACAAATCACTTCAGTCTGATTTATCAAGCAACGATGACTTAAAACAACAAGACAATTTTGTAAAAAAACAATCAATATTATTAAAAAAAATGACAGATTTGTTAAATACAATCATTGACCTATCAGCTAAGAAAAAGCAATTATTCGACTCAACTATGGATGGTGATCAGATAAAAATGCAGATTTACAATGAAAGGCTAATGATATTAGAAAGATTAGAAAGTTAATAAATCGCTAATTTTTTCTATTTTCCTATCAATGAATGAATGATGACTTATCTCATTAGTAATCCAAATCGTTGAAAGCCCAAAGTTTTTTGCTGTTTTGAGGTTTTCTTTTATATCATCAATAAAAACACCCTCCTTTATATTATATTTTTTTAAAAAATTCGCCATGCTCTCCTGATTAGGTTTAGGCGTAAAATCTGAATCTTCAATAGTAAATACCACATCGAACATTTCATAAATATTTGAAATTTTAAGTATTCTATCTGTGTAACTCTTAGGTGCATTTGTATATATAATTTTTCTGCCCTTAATGTTCGATATTGTTTCCTTTAAGTTAACTTCTGGCACGACAAGATCATTGAAATTTTTTAAGTCATGAGTAGTCGACAAAAAATCGATCGGATCAATATTGTGATGTTTTATTAGCCCCTTAAGTGTGGCGCCATATGTATCCCAATAACTTTGTCTTAATTTGTTTGCATCCTCAACACTTATATCTAAGTAAGAAGATATGTATTCATTCATCCTTGTGTTTACAAGGGGAAAAATCTTTGATTCAGCATCATGAAGGGTGTTATCAAGATCGAAAATCCAAGTAGTTGCCATCTAATGTGAGGTAATTAGTGTGCCCACACCTTGATCAGTTAAAATTTCAAGAAGTAAGGCATGCTCAACTCTCCCATCAATAATATGCACACTGTTCACATTGCTTTTGGCAGCATGTATGGCAGATTGAATTTTAGGAAGCATACCACCAGATAGGGTGCCTGACTTGATAAGACCATCGACCTCAGAAGCTGCCAAACCCGTAATTAATTTTTTATTTTTATCTAGAACACCTTTTGTATTGGTCATAAGTACTAATTTTTCACTGCTCATTACTTCAGCAATTTTTCCTGCAACCACATCAGCATTTATATTATAAATCTGATTATCAATTCCAAAACCAATGGGCGCAATAACTGGAATTGATTTATTCGAAATAAATTCATTTATGAATTTTTTATCAATACTCTCTATATCTCCAACGTAACCTAAATCAACGTTATCTTTTTTCAAATTATTATCGCCTGGTAATAATTTTTTAGACTTAATAAAACCGAGCGATTCTTTTTTTGAAAGGCTGGAAGCATCACCTCCAATTTTATTAATTAACTCTACAATTTCTAAATTAATTGAGTTTAAAACATCGTAAACGACATCCATTGTTTCCTTATCTGTAACTCTCATGCCATTATGAAATTGACCTTTTTTACCAATTAGATCTAAACTTTTATTAATCTGAGGACCGCCCCCATGGACAATAATAGGATGCATCCCAACCAATTTTAAAAGCACTACATCTTTAGCGAAGGAGTGTTTTAACTTATCATCAATCATGGCATTACCCCCATACTTAATCACCATAATTTTTTTGGTAAACTTTTTTATGTAAGGCAGGGCCTCACTTAGTATTTTTGCTTTTTCGTTGGGTGTCATTTGAAATTCTTAATTAATTTATTTTGTTTAGTCATTATTTTATAGCTTTTTAGTTAAGTATTTAGAATTTCGTTCAGATTGATAAGATTTCTTTTTTAATGTCGGCATTAATTCTTTTGATTTCTCTTTAAATCCTTTTTCAGCAAACCAATGCTCTGATTGAGTTGTAAGAATAAAAATTTCATCATATTTAAGTTTTTTGGCTTCCTGCTCACAAAATTTTAGGAGTTTTTCACCAAAGCCCAGTTTTTGATATTTTGGTTCAATAGAGAAGCTGGCTAGCTCTAATGAATCTTTAAAGGAATTGAGAGAAACACAGCCAACAAATTTTTTATCATGCTCAAGAACATAAAACTGATTAATCATTTCTTTAATTTGAGTTAAATCTCTCTCAATGAGAATTTTTCTTTTCTCAAGCGGAAATAAGAGTCTGTAAATATCTTTTATGTCACCTTCTGTTGCCTTTCTAAAGTTCTCTAAGGCAAATTCTGTCAAAATAGTGCCTGAACCTTTCTCAGTAAAAAGTTCTTCAATTAACGACCCATCAATATGTCTGTTGATTAAGTGGACTTTTTTTATTTTATTTTTGATAGCAAACACACTACTTTTTAGAATATTGAAATCATCATAGGATAAATTCTGTGCGCTTTCTGGTGAAGGCTTCTCCTCGATATGAGAAATTAATTTGTTAGCCTTCTCTGAAGTTAGTTCAGTAATGAGATCCCCTCTTTCGTTTTGAATGCCACTGCCATCGACATAATAAATTAGCTTATCCGCATCAATAGCAGCCGCTATATTTGCAGCAGTCTGCTCATAAGGAAGGTTAAAGATCTGCCCAATGGATGAATAGCCTATAGGCGAGACTATGACAATTTCATGATGATTTAATTTATTCTTTATGGCTTCCACGTCGACTCTTCTTACTCTTCCAGTTGCTTCCATATCAATACCATCAACAACACCTACTGGCATCGCTGTCAGAAAGTTACCACTTGAAAGATGCATTCCCTCCGACGCAGATTTAATGGTTGATAATATCGCTTCGATTTTAATTCGTATCGCACCATTTACCTCGACAACATGCTTAAGTGCAGCATTACTTGTAACGCGCATATTTTGTACCAACTTAATAGGGATCTTATTTCTTATTAATATGCTCTCAACCTGTGGTCTTGCTCCATAAACTAAAATGACCTTTATATTTAGAGAATGTAAAAGATTAATGTCTTGAGCAATTTTTTCAAATTGACCCTCATCAAAAATATATCCACTTATCGCAATTACAAAGGTATTTTGATTAAATTGATTAATATATTTTGCGGATAACCTAAAATTTTGTACGAAAGAACTTTGGGTTGAAATACTTGAAGCGCTAGCATGTGATTGATGGAAAAAATATTGAGGAGAAACCTTAAAAATCTCAACTAATTGATTTATAAGATTTGTTGATACCTTCAACGCGCCGGTCTCTATTCTTGATAGATTACTTACGCTGATATTTAGTTTGTTGGCTAACGCATTTAATGTTAATCCTCTTTCCTTGCGTTTTTGCCTTATGATGATACCGGAATTATTTTGCATTTTTTGCAAATAAATTTATTAATACTCGCATATTATACCAAAAAAATCTAATAATTATGCAAAATCACCAAATTTATATTGTAATATTGCAATTATTGCTAAAGGAGCTGTTTCTGTTCTCAAGATTCTTGTGCCTAATTGAATATTGATACAATTTTGCTTTTTAAGAAGTAACACTTCATCTTGACTGAAGCCACCTTCAGGGCCAATAAAAATATTAATATCGCCAGAATATTCATTTGGGAGATTACTTGATTCTTCTGAGTTATCAGGGTGAAGCAATAAATTAAGTGAATTTGTTGTTTTGATACCTCCTGCAATCTGATCAAACTCAATAGGAGATTTGATGGTGGGTATTTTTGACCTACCTGATTGTTCACAGGCTGATATTGAGACTTGCCTCCAATGGATTAACCTTTTCTTTGCTCTATCTAAGCTAAGTTTGATAGTACTTCTTGATGTGAAAATAGGTTGAATACTACTTACACCTAATTCTGTTGCCTTTTGAATAACCATATCCATTTTTTCATTTGAGGATATTGATTGAAATAAATTAATATTTATAGGTGATTCATTATTGTTTTTTTCTTTAGATAAAATTTCAATATTGATAGTTTTTTTATTAATATCATTCACCCGACCTTTATAATCAAAACCATCACCATTAAATAAGATGAGAAAATCATCAACTTTAACTCGCATTACACGGATAGCATGGTGGCTCGCGAATTCATCAAGAATAATAATCTGATTTAAATCAAGAGGATTTGAATGGTAAAATCTATACATATATTTCTATATCATACATAACGGAGAAGAGTTTTGGTTAGCCTAACAACACCAATTTGTGATTTTGGATGGAGTGCAAAAGATTTTCAATTGCCGGGGGTTGATAATAAACATTGGAATATAGAAAGCATTAAAGGTGTGAATGGGTTGGTAGTAATGTTCATTTGCAATCATTGCCCCTATGTAAAAGCAATTATGTCTCGGCTTGTGAGGGATGTTAATGGGTTAAAAAATTTTGGTATTAATACAATTGCAATTTCTAGCAATGATGTCGTTAATTACCCAGAAGATTCGTTCGAGAACATGAAATTATTGGCTGAAGAAAATGATTTTGAATTTCCTTATGCATTTGATGAAACACAAGAAATAGCAAAAGCATATGATGCTATTTGCACGCCTGATTTTTTTGGTTTTAATTCAAAATTAGAGTTGCAATATCGAGGACGATTTGATTCCACCGGTAGAGGAGAGGCACAACCAAATAATAAAAGAGAATTATTTGAGGCAATGAAGTTGGTCGCTGAGACACAAAAGGGACCAGAAATACAACACGCAAGTATTGGTTGTTCAATTAAATGGAAAGAGAAGCATATTTAACGCATAGATAACTTGATTGTGGCCTTAGTTTAGTTAATAATTTAGTGTTAAACGGTATCAAAAATATAAAATCAAAAAATGCATTAGTTAAATAACAATGCAATCAATTTAATTTTGGGAGGAAGTATGGCAACGAGACAAGATTTAGCTAACGCTATTCGCGCTTTATCAATGGACGCGGTTCAAAAGGCAAGCTCAGGACATCCTGGCGCGCCAATGGGGATGGCAGAAATAGGAGAGGTTTTGTGGAATCATCATCTCAGTCATAACCCTAACAACCCAGATTGGGCAAACCGTGATCGCTTTATTTTATCTAACGGCCATGGCTCAATGTTGATTTATTCACTTCTTCATTTAACAGGCTATGACCTTCCGATGAAGGATATTGAAAATTTTAGACAGCTTCACTCAGCTTGTGCAGGTCACCCTGAATATGGCTATGCACCTGGCGTTGAGACGACAACTGGCCCATTAGGGCAAGGTATCAGTAATGCGGTTGGTTTTGCAATGGCTGAAAAACTGATGGCGAATCAGTTTAACAAGCCGGGTCACGAAATTGTAGATCATCATACTTATGCATTCCTAGGTGATGGTTGTTTAATGGAAGGTGTATCTCACGAAACATGCGCGCTTGCAGGAACGTGGGGTCTTGGAAAGCTAATTGCTTTTTGGGATGACAACGGAATTTCAATTGATGGTCATATAGAAGGTTGGTATACAGATGATACAGCCGGACGCTTTGAGTCATATGGATGGCATGCTATCAGAGATGTGGATGGTCATGATCCAGAAGCCATTGATAAGGCAATCCAAGAAGCAAAAAAAGTAACGGATAAACCAACGCTTATTTGTTGTAAAACAATTATTGGTAAAGGTTCACCGAATAAATCTGGTTCTCATGACTGTCACGGTGCCGCTTTGGGTGATGATGAAGTTGCCCTAGTTCGAAAAGAAATCGGTTGGGAACACGCACCCTTCGTAATCCCACAAGATGTATACGATGGATGGAACCAAAAAGATAAAGGCGATGCCCGTGAACAAGAATGGAACGCTAAGTTTAATGCGTACGCAAAAGAGTTCCCAGAAATGGCAGCTGAATTCAAACGAAGAATGTCTAATGAGCTTCCAGCTGATTGGGAGAAACAATCAAACGCCCTAATTAATGAGGCAAACAAAGCAGCCGAGAAAGTGGCGACAAGAAAAGCATCACAAAATGTCATCACAGCGCTTGCACCAATTTTACCTGAGTTTGTTGGCGGCTCTGCCGATCTAACAGGTTCTAATTTAACAAGCTGCCCAAGTTTTGAGCATGTAAATGGTAAAAAACCAGGTAATTATATTTCATACGGTGTCAGAGAGTTTGGTATGGCTGCAATCATGAATGGGATAGCATTACATGGTGGCCTTCTGCCTTTCGGTGGAACCTTCCATATGTTCACTGACTATATGAGAAACGGCATGAGAATGTCAGCGCTCATGAAGCAGCGTGTCGTTTATGTTCTAACGCATGACTCTATTGGCCAAGGTGAAGACGGACCAACACACCAACCAATCGAGACAACTTCTGGACTGAGATTTATTCCAAGAATGGAAGTTTGGCGTCCTTGTGATGCAACAGAAACTGCGACTGCTTGGGTTGCGGCTGTTGAAAATGGTGAAAACCCAACCAGTTTAGTATTGAGTAGACAGGGAATGGGTTTCCATTCAAGAACGCCTGAGCAAATCGCCAATATTAAAAAAGGTGGCTATGTACTTTCTGATTGTGACGGTGATGCTCAAGTCATTATTATCGCAACAGGATCAGAAGTTGATTTAGCAGTAGGCGCTCAAGCAAGCTTAAAAGAAGAGGGTATTCATGCAAGAGTCGTATCAATGGCTTGTACTCAAGCTTTTGATAGACAAGATCAAGCATATAAAGATAGCGTGTTAACACCAGGTGTAAAAAGAATTTCAGTTGAAGCAGGTGTGACAGACTATTGGAGAAAGTATGTCGGTCTTGATGGTGCCTGTGTTGGTATAGACACTTATGGCGAATCAGCGCCAGGTAAAGTTGTATTCGAACACTTTGGTTTCACGGTGGATAATGTTGTTAAAACAGCAAAATCAGTTCTGTAATTCAAATTAATATTTATAAGGGTAGCTTTGCGGCTACCCTTATTTATTTTTAGAATAGGGGAATGATGTGTCAGTAAATGTAGCTATTTCTGGATTTGGAAGGATCGGCAGACTTGTTTTAAGAGCCATTTTTGAACACAACAGAAAAGATATTAATGTGGTTGCGGTTAATTGCAGCCGGGGTGATATTCAAAGTCACGCCCATCTATTAAAGTACGATACGGCCCACGGTAAATTTGATGCTGAAATTCAGACGCAAGATGACTTCTTTGTTGTCAACGGGCATAAAATTAAGTACCTCAACACCAGAGACCCAAAGATGCTTCCATGGAAAGATTTGGATGTCGATGTTGTATTGGAGTGTACGGGTGCTTTTAGAGGTAAAAAAACGAACGAGTTTCATATTGAGCAAGGGGCAAGAAAAGTTTTAATTTCTGCACCTGGAGAATCTGATATAGATGCCACAGTCGTTTACGGCGTGAATCATGAAATACTTAAATCAAGCGATATATTTGTTTCCAATGCATCGTGTACGACAAACGGATTAGCGCCACTAGTAAAGGTTATTCAAGATGAACTCGGTATTAAATCTGGACTGATGAATACGATTCATTCATACACTAATGATCAATCATTATTAGATAACATGCATAAAGACATTAGACGCGCCAGGGCAGCATCAGGCTCTATGATTCCAACAAAAACAGGTGCAGCCTCAGCGGTCGGCTTGGTCATTCCGGAAGTGAAAGGTAAGCTAGATGGAATTGCAGTGCGTGTGCCCACCAACAATGTATCGTTAGTTGATCTCACCATAGTCACAGAAAAGCAAACCTCAAAAGATGCTGTGAATAAGATAATGAAAAAAGCCTCTGAAGATAATTTAAAGGGGATTTTAGTCTATAACGAAGAACCTCTAGTTTCGGTTGATTTTAACCACACACCCGCATCTTGTTATTTTGATTCAACGTTGACTAAAGTGAGCGCTGATGGAGATCTCGTTAAAGTCTTTGGTTGGTATGACAATGAGTGGGGTTTTAGTTGTCGGATGTTAGATACCGCTGTCGCAATGATGAATGCCAATTAATTTTTCTAAAATGAATCAACTTCAAGATTTTGATTTAAAAAATAAAAAAGTTTTTATTCGTGCCGATCTCAATGTACCAATTAAGTCAGGAAAAATAACATCTTCTCAAAGAATTGAATCCTCATTGGCGACTATCAATTATTGTCTCAAGGCAGGTGCAAAAGTTATGGCGACATCCCACCTTGGGCGACCAAAAGAAGGTGAATATAATCCTGAATTTTCACTAGAACCTGTTGTTGAGTTTCTAGAAAATCATTTAAATAAAAAAATTAATTTGATCAAGGATTGGACA
The DNA here is from genome assembly GCA_019823025.1 of Methylophilales bacterium. Taxonomy (NCBI): domain Bacteria; kingdom Pseudomonadati; phylum Pseudomonadota; class Betaproteobacteria; order Nitrosomonadales; species Methylophilales bacterium. The sequence goes on from CP081940.1 coordinate 1,072,279, forward strand.
GCGCAGTCTTTTGATGTGGATGCTGGAGAGATTGTTGTATTAGAGAATTGTCGCTTTAATGTGGGCGAGTCTGGTAATAATGAAAACTTAGCAAAAAAATATGCCGCTCTCACAGACATTTTCGTGATGGATGCCTTTGGAACGTCTCACAGGAAACAGGCCTCGACATACGGAATTGCCCAATTTTGTCCAAAAGTTTGTGCAGGACAACTTTTTTATAGTGAGCTGGCTGCGCTCGAGAAAGTGATGACAAACCCAAAATCACCTATGGTCGCTATTGTGGGTGGAAGTAAAGTTTCTACAAAGCTTTCTGTTTTAGATAGCTTGGCTGATAAGGTTGACCAATTAATCCTAGGGGGAGGAATTGCGAATACCTTCCTTAAGGCCCAAGGATTTAATATTGGGAATTCACTTCATGAAAATGATTTTATTGATTCTGCTAAAAAGATTATTCAAAAACTTGAATCACGAGGGGCATCCCTCCCTTTAGTGACGGATGTCATTTGTGGTAAAGAATTTAATGAAAATGAGATCGCTGTTAAAAAGAATATCAACGACCTAGAGTCAACCGATATGATTTTTGATTTAGGTCCTGAAACCATGAAGGGTATTACACAAAATCTAAAACAGTCGAAAACCATTTTATGGAATGGGCCGATAGGCGTCTTTGAATTTGACCAATTTTCTAAAGGCACCGAGACACTTGCGCATGCCATTGCAAATTCGATCGGATTCTCTCTTGCCGGGGGTGGCGACACCATTGCTGCCCTAGAAAAATTTGGAATGATAAAAAATATATCTTATATCTCCACAGCAGGCGGGGCATTTTTAGAATTTGTTGAAGGAAAAAAATTACCCGCCATTGAAATTTTAGAGAAGCGATCCACAATTGGATAATAGATCTCAACTAGACATTCAATCCTTACCATTACTCCACCAAGGTAAGGTCAGGGATATTTACGATATCAATCAAGATAAAATGTTGATTGTCACGACGGATAGGATATCTGCATTTGATGTGATTATGAATGAGACGATTCCACAAAAAGGGCAGGTGCTAAACCAAATGGCAAGTTTCTGGTTTAAAAAGATTGAGGGTATTGTTCCCAATCATTTGACTCATGAAGAGGTCAGCCAATTTGTTACAGAAGATGAAGCGTTAAGGGTAAAAAATCGAGCAGTGGTGGTAAAGAAATTAACACCTATCCCAATTGAAGCCATCGTTCGTGGCTATCTAGTTGGCAGTGGATGGAAGGAGTACCAAAAAGATCAATCAATATGCCAGATTAATCTCCCATCTGGACTTAAACTTGCTAGCCAACTTCCAGAAACCATTTTTACACCATCTAATAAAGCTGCGGTGGGTGATCATGATGAGAATATTTCAATGGCAAGCTGTATTGAATTAATCGGACAGGATTTAACAGATCAAATTTCAAACATCAGCCTTAAAATTTATAAGGTTGCCTATGAAGCGGCACTTGAAAAGGGGATCATGATCGCGGATACAAAATTTGAATTTGGAACAGATAGTAGTGGAAAATTATTCATTATGGATGAGGTCCTGACTCCTGATTCATCAAGATTTTGGTCAAAAGATAACTACCAGGTGGGCACATCACCCCATAGCTTCGATAAACAATTCATAAGAGACTGGCTAGAAAGTCAGGATTGGGACAAGACACCACCCCCACCAAAACTTCCCGATAACATTATCCAAAAAACGAGCCAAAAATATTTAGATATATTTGAAAAGTTAACAGGCGCAATAATTTCATAAATAAAGGAGTAGTAATGCATCAACTGAGAGTAAGTATTTTTTGGTCAACGATTTTACTTTTGTTAAAGATTTCTTTTTCAAGTGCTTACGCGGAGACAAAGCCTGATTTTAAAAAATATGCGGCTGGCCCTGAGAGAAAAAAAGTTTTTATCAATTATGTGATCCCCTTAATTGATAAAGCAAATGCGAGTATCAAGAGTGATAGAAAATTTATATTAAATCTTCATAACAGTACAAAAAAAAGTAAAAAAGTCAGTGATTCGGAAAAGAAAAAACTATTAAAGTTGGTTGACTACTACAAAATAAAAGAAGAATTAACATTGACTCAAAAATTAGTTGACCTAAAAGAGAAGATCAATATTTTTCCTGACAGTTTGATTTTAGCGCAAGCAAGCCTAGAGTCTGCTTGGGGAACGTCTAGGTTTGCAGTCGAGGGAAATAATTTTTTTGGTCAGCATTGTTTTTCAAAGTCTTGTGGTATTAGTGCCCGCGGAGATAAAAAAGTAGAGGTAGCTAAATTTGCTTCGGTGTTTGATAGCATTCAATCTTATTATCGAAACTTAAATTCTGGTGATGCTTATAAGAAATTAAGAAGGCTCCGCTCTGAAGAATTTTCTAAGCTTAATAAAATGGATCCACTTAAATTAACTGAAGGTTTATCTGATTACTCCACACTAGGTAATGGTGATTACGCAAAAAGACTCAATGAAGTAATTACGTTTAATAAGCTTCAACAATATGATGATTAAACGATGCTAAAAAAACTCGCAAAACTAAATGCATTGCAGCTCATCGTTTTAGCTTTTCTTATTACAGGGCTTATTAATATTGCAATTGCTTACTTTGATATTTCTGGACTCTCAAATGTCAAGTCAGAACAGACTGATATTTTTTTTCCATCATCCAAAGTCATTGGTACGGTGTGGATGTTATTAATTGCAGGTTTATCTTATAGCTTTTCTGTTGTGGCTAAACAAAATGAATCGATTGCGAAACATCTCATCTTTTTATTCCTTATCTGTGTCACTTACCCTTTTTATACAATAGGTTTTTCATCACTCAGCAGCATGATCTTAGGAAATTTGGTGACAATTTTTTATGGGAGTTTTGTTGGGGGACTTATGTGGGTATCATTTAAAACGCAATCATTCGTTGTAATTTTGATACCGATTTGGGTTGTCTTTGTTACCTTCTTAATGTTTAGAGTTTATTCCTAAAAACTCCCCATCACACCGACAGAACCCGATACGGAATGAATCTCATCTGAACTGTCCATGAAGTTACCCGCTACATAAGCTTTAATCCCATTAGTGAGTTGATAATCTAATCCGACTCCCATATTGAAGTAAGTATTTTCTTCATCCCCTTTAAATGAGGTGGAGATCCCATCAATTTGATAATCTTGTTTCTCACCCGATACTATTTGACGATGGGCCACACCAAATCTTGTATTGGCCGTAAATGGGCTGTTCTTTTCATGATAGGTCATGCCGTATTCTGCTCTGGCTGTCACTTGTGAAATATCTCTGGAATCTAGGTGGTAGTATTTAGACTCACTGTAGGAATCGATATATTCTTGGCTGAAGTCTAAGCCAAGCACCATATCATTATTAGTATTACCTTTGGTTAAGACGGTTTTTAACCACTCAGCACCGACCACCAAATAAGTCGAATCATAATCTCCAGTGACTTTTTCAGTACCGCCATCAACTAAGTTATTTAGCACGGTACGTCTTGTGTCATTATCTGACATCCCAACTAAGACTTTAGCTGAGAGATCTCCATCAAATAGGTTAGCTATTTGTGGGATCAGGGCACCGGCCATAACTGAATTACTTTCAATATGCTGCGTGGATAAGCCATAACTGGCATCGCTGTTTTCTAAATTAAAAATCAAATCAATTGGTTTATTGAATTGACTTAATTGACCGCCGATGGTCACCCCGCGTGCATTTTGATGAATCTCTTTAAAGTCTTCATCACGTTCTGACTTGGTGGTGTAAACATTCATCCAATAAGGCTCAACTTCGTTACGTGCGTAAGCACGTGTTCTTTCTGTTAAGTTTTGGTTAATTTTCGTGGTTCTCAGATATAAGCGGTTTCCCTCATCATCAATATTGGCCACACCCATGGTTTTGATATAGGTATTACTGACTAATACCGGTTGCGCTACATTTGCTCTCACTACCCAAGGGGTAGATCCTGAGACGGTATAGTTGGAACTGGTTGCTAAGCCATATTGAGATTGGCTGGATACCACCTCCTCGAAATCGACATCGCCATCAATATCTGTATTACCATCCCCATCAATTGGCTGCCAACCAGTAAAAATCAAAGTATTATTTGTTCCGTTATTGACAATCGCACCCTCAATTCTCGCATTTCGATCTAGATAAACGATATTGTTATCAGAGTTACTATCTGCAGAGATGGCATTCCGAACAGCATCAATTCCTCCACTCACAAATACTTCATTGTGGTCACTTCGTGAAAAGACAATTCCGTCTTGTGCTGAAGTAATTTGCCCAGTAATAGAGATGGTATTGTCATTGGATGTGGTGCCGCCCGCTGAACCAAAATTAACAGCCGCCTGATTAGCGAGTTGTGTTACGTTGCCATCGATAATAATGAGGTTATCTGTAGTTTGATTAAAAATTTGAATGGTGGGTGATTCTGAAGTCGCTGTTGTTGTCAGATTGCCATTCACCACAACCACATTGTTAGTAGATCCTGCACCACTGACTCGGATAGCTGATCGACCTGAGGATTGCACATTGCCATTCACCACGATATTGTTATCTGTTACATAGTCCCCGGCAAAAATACTAATAGAGACAGTATTAATATTACCATTTACAGTTATCACATTATCGCTTGATAAATCACCAACCTGACCAAATATACTGACCCCATAAGAATCCGTAGAGCCGGTTATATTCATATCACCGGTGAGTGTGACATTATTATTACTAGTCCCAGTATTAATAGCGATACCTGTTCCGTAGTTACCTGAAGTGGAAAGAGGACCTGTGACATTAACCGTATTATTATTTGCCCCGCCCGATAATAGGATCCCTTTCGATCTCTCAGCACCATCAACAGAGATGGTTGTAATACCACCGGTCATGTTGATGACGTTATTAGTGGCATTGACACTATGAATATTGATGCCCGGAGCACGATCAACACTACTGGTTGTCGTAATGTTACCGTCAATAGTGAGTGTGTTTGATCCGTTAGAGATATAAATTCCTTTTTCATCTGTGGTGCTAATAGAAGAATCAATATCGATGGTTTGATTGCCTGAGATGGTAATACCACAATTCCTTGCTGAGGGGTCTGTACAATCATCAGCATAAACAGTAGTGGAGGATAAAAGTGCGGATGCGACGAGTAGTTTTAATTTTTTCAAATTATTCATATATTCTTTGCATAAAAAAAGCCTGCCCCAAAGGGCAGGCCTTGAAATTGAAATTTATATTACAGTATTGGAACGATAAGTAAAGCGACGATATTGATGATTTTAATCAATGGGTTAATCGCTGGACCTGCTGTATCCTTATATGGATCACCCACAGTATCACCAGTCACTGAAGCCTTGTGTGCCTCAGATCCTTTACCACCATGATTACCATCTTCGATGTGTTTCTTAGCGTTATCCCAAGCACCGCCACCTGTACACATTGAAATTGCAACAAATAAACCAGTCACAATGGTTCCCATGAGTAAGCCACCTAGCGCTTGTGGCCCTAAATAAATACCTACGACAACTGGAACAGCAACCGGAAGAATTGAAGGAATAACCATCTCTTTAATTGCTGAGGCTGTTAATAGATCAACGGCTTTCGCATAATCTGGTTTTCCTTTACCCGTCATAATGCCTTTGATTGTTTTAAATTGACGTCTCACTTCTTCAACCACAGATGCGGCTGCTCGCCCAACAGCTTCCATCGCCATCGCTGCAAATAAGAAAGGAATCAAACCACCAATGAATAAACCTATAATCACCATCGGCTCACTTAAGTCAAAGTTTGTCATGATATTGTAGGTTTCAAGTTTGTATGTGTAATCAGCAAACAGAACTAAAGCAGCAAGGCCTGCTGAACCAATCGCATAACCTTTTGTAACCGCTTTCGTTGTATTACCCACCGCATCTAATGGATCAGTAATATCACGCACTTTTTGTGGAAGACCTGCCATTTCAGCAATACCACCTGCGTTATCTGTAATAGGACCGTAAGCATCGAGTGCCACGATTATTCCCGCCATACTCAACATCGATGTTGCCGCAATCGCAACCCCATAAAGCCCAGCGAAATCGAAGGAAGTATAAATTGCTGCACAAACTGAAAGCACTGGCAATGCCGTTGATTTCATTGAGATACCTATACCGGCAATAATGTTTGTTGCGTGACCTGTTTCAGATGCTTTAGCTACGTGCTGAACAGGCTTATATTCTGTCCCTGTGTAGTATTCAGTAATAAATACCAGTAAGGCAGTTAATACCAAACCCACCACCGCTGATCCAAATAAAGCTGTAGGTGAAAAAGTTTGATCATTAATTTGAATACCTTCTGGGAACATTTGAAGGCTGACATAATAAAATGCAATCGCTGAAAGAATTCCAGCAACGGCTAAACCACGATAAAGTGCTGGCATCACATTAGTCATTTTCTTATTAGCTTTAACAAAAATACAACCTATGATGGATGCAACAATTGAAACCGCACCTAGCATTAATGGATAGAGAACACCGTTAATATTAGATACCATGAGAGAACCTAACACCATTGTTGCAATAATTGTGACTGCATAAGTCTCAAACAAGTCAGCTGCCATCCCAGCACAATCACCGACGTTATCACCCACGTTATCTGCAATCACTGCTGGATTTCTTGGATCGTCTTCAGGAATCCCTGCTTCTACCTTACCTACTAAGTCAGCACCGACATCAGCACCCTTTGTGAAGATACCGCCACCTAAACGAGCGAAAATAGAAATGAGTGATGAACCGAAAGCTAGTCCAATAAGAGGATTTAATGCTTCTGTTGTTGTAAGTGTTTCACCACCTAGGTAGAGGTAAAAACCTGCGACACCTAATAGACCTAAACCTACGACTAACATACCTGTGATAGCACCACCTTTAAAGGCTACATCAAATGCTTGAGGTAAACCTTTTGTAGCAGCTTGTGCCGTTCTTACGTTGGCACGCACAGAAACATTCATACCGATAAAGCCACATAAGCCTGATAACACAGCTCCAATCACAAAACCAATCGCAGTATTACAATCAATAAAGTAATAAATAAGTGCTGCTAAAATAATTCCAACAATTCCAATCGTTTTATATTGTCTTGTTAGGTAAGCGGCTGCTCCATCTTGAATAGCGCCGGCAATCGCTTTCATCTTTGCATTGCCTGCAGGTAGATTAATGATCCATTTGGACATAACCAAACCATAAATAACAGCTAAGATGGCTGCACCTATAGCTATATTAATTACTGGGTAATCGACTAGTGACATATTTCCTCCGTGAGTTTTAAAATTCAAATCTAATATATAAGACTTGAAAAAAATAATGCGTAATTATAACTGTTTTGAGATAAGGTTCAATCAAAATATGAATTAAAAATAGACAGTTAGAAAATGTAAACCTGCTTAATTTAAGAGCATCATAATTCCAATTATGACCAACAATAAGCTGAATAACCTTTTGATCAGAAGATCATCTAATTTTAAAAGCCATCCCGCAGACAATTTGATAAAAATAAGACTAGGCAAGGTCAAATATAGGATTGCGGGAGTATAGATAAAACCAAATGTCTCTTGGTTATTCAGTCCAGAATAAAGGTAACCCACATATATGGCAATTGATGCACTCAGTCCGATGAAAAAACCTAATACACTGGATGTTCCAATGGCGAGCTTGGGAGGGATGTTATTTTTAATTAAAAAGGGGACAAATAAGGTAGCCCCGCCGATACCAACGACGCCTGAAATAATCGAAAAAACAAAACTAATCACATTTGAGAGCAATCGATTAGGCAAGGTACTTTTCTTTAATTCTTCTTGATGTTTAAACAATTTATAGGCAATCGTGAAAGCATAAAAAATAAAGAAATATTTTAAGAGGTCACCAGGAATACTTTTAATAAAAAATCCTATTACTAAAGATCCAATTATTAAGCCTGGGATAAATCTTTTTACTATCGCATGATCGACATTATTATTTTTGCTGTGAGCATAGGCTGCCATTGCACCTGTAATGACCATCGAGGCTAACGATGTACTCACGCCAATAATGATGGCTTGATCAAACGGGGTGTTGGAAAAATAAACTAGACAATAGGTGACGACTGGCACTATCATCAGGCCACCGCCTAATCCAAATAACCCTGCTGCGATACCAATAAAGACACCAGAAAAAATGAAGATGATGATTTCAACCATGAGAGATTATTTACTTTTTGGTTTTAAATAAACCATTCAATATACTTTTTAAAGGAGAGTTGCTCATCTCCGCTTTCATGTCTCTAAGAGATTGGTTGGCTGAAGCGGGTATATTTTTGATATTTCTTTTTGGATTTTTTGGATGGTGAATAGCTAAGTTAATTTTAATTTTTTTTATTTTTGTTTCAATTTTTTTCGAGTTGTTGATTTGTTCTATGAGCGATGCACTTGCCATTTTTAATTGAGATGCGACGGCACTATTCATTGCTTCAATGATAAACACATCATTAAGCATATTTTTTGCGAGTACTTTTCCCTTAAATTTTTTATCTAAGCAGTCTAGAAGGATTTTTTGTAGCGAATCGTGCTCTTTTTTCTTTGCATTAAATTCAGAAAATTTTTGACCATCTAACAACTTTTTTATGGGTTCCATACTATAATGCTACCTTATTTTAATAATAGAAAAAAACAACTTTATAGATGAAAATATTATTTTTAAATAAGAATGCTAAGAAACCTAAAAGTATCAGTTTTTACTCGTTATGTTTATTAATTTTGATAATTTTTACGATCGGTTTTGGGTTTGCATTCACCATCTTCAATAAAGCACATAAAGAGGAAACTCTTGATAAACAATTATTGTCTATTGGAAGTGAAGTAAATCTTTCTAAACAGGAAATAGATTTATATATTAATCAGATAGGAGAGCTGAATGCACGTATAATGCAGCTCGATGTGCAGTCGGAAAGAATACAAGAAATAATGAAAAGCCAAATCTTGGGCAAAGATAAACTCCCCAAGCTAAAAGAAAAAAAAAATAAAAGTTCGGGTGGCCCCTTTGTAAATGAGAACTTAACATCAGGGGATATTCACAAAGTATTAACTCATCTACTAGGAAAGGTTGAAAAAAGAGAAATTTTTTATAATAAAAAAGAAGCACTTTTATTGAAGCACTCGGTTCTAAAAGAAACATTGCCAACACTTTATCCGGTTGAAGTCCCCTATACCTCATCAAGTTTTGGCTGGAGAAGAGACCCATTTCTGGGTATCCGAGCTTTCCATTCAGGATTAGACTTTAGTGCGGCCCATGGTGAGGAAATTATGGCGACCGGTGCCGGCATAGTCACAATGGTTGCAAAAGAAAAGAATTATGGAAATGTTTTGAAGATTAAGCATGGCGATGGTTTAGAAACAAGGTACGCACACTGCTCAAAAATTTTAGTTAAGAAGGGCGATATCGTCGAAAGAAACCAAGTAATAGCGTTAGTTGGTAATACAGGACGATCAACTGGACCACATTTGCATTACGAAATTAGGTTAAATGGTAGAGCGTTAGACCCAAGGCAATATTTAAAAAAATAATATAAGACAATTATGCTAAAAAATTTATTAGGAAGTATTTTTGGAACACGGAACGACCGATTAATTTCTAACTATAAAAAATTAGTTACCCAAATTAATGCGCTTGAAGACAAGGTAAAAAAATTAAAAGATGCTGACTTCAAAAATAAGACAGAAGAATTTAAAGAGCGAATTAAGAAAGGTGAATCTCTCGAGAGCATGCTGGTTGAGGTCTTTGCTCATGTAAGGGAGGCCGGAGTAAGGTCACTCGGTATGCGCCATTTTGATGAGCAATTAATTGGCGGCATGGTCTTAAACGACAACAAAATTTCTGAGATGCGAACAGGTGAGGGAAAGACGCTGGTTGCTACACTTCCCGTCTACCTTAATGCCCTATCAGGAAAGGGAGTACACGTCGTTACAGTGAATGATTATTTAGCAAGGCGTGATGCAGAGTGGATGGGTAAGCTTTACAACTTTCTTGGCTTAACCGTGGGTATCAACCTTTCAAGAATTGCACCGGAAGAGAAGAAAAAAGCCTACGAATCAGATATTACCTACGGCACCAACAATGAATTTGGCTTTGATTATTTGCGTGACAATATGGTGTACGCTGCATCTGAACGTGTACAAAAACCGTTAAATTTTGCTGTTGTTGATGAGGTCGATTCAATATTAATTGATGAGGCGAGAACGCCTTTGATTATTTCAGGTCAAGCTGAAGATAATATTGATCTATACAAAAAAATCGATTCGATTATCCCTCAATTAAAAAAGCAAGATAAACCAGATAGTAAAGGTGATTTTTGGCTTGATGAAAAATCAAATCAAGCGGTGTTGTCAGATGATGGTCACGTTAATATTGAAAAGATACTTGTTAAGGCGAACATATTAGAAAAAGACTCTAATTTGTATGATGCGGCGAATATAAATTTACTTCATCACATCAATTCTTCCTTAAGAGCTCATTATTTGTTCATTAAAGATAAGGATTATGTCGTCGCGGATGGAGCAGTCACGATTGTTGATGAATTTACCGGCAGAATGATGCCTGGCAGGCGTTGGGGAGATGGCCTTCATCAAGCTATAGAGGCGAAAGAAAACGTTGCTATCCAAAAAGAGAATCAAACCTTAGCCGGCATTACCTTTCAAAATTATTTTAGGATGTATGAAAAGCTCTGTGGAATGACAGGAACAGCTGACACCGAAGCTGAAGAATTTAATTCTATCTATGGACTTGAAACCGTTGTGATTCCGCCGCACCTGCCTACTGTTAGAAAAGATAAAATTGATAAAATTTATCGTACCTCCGAAGAGAGGTACTTGGCCGTCTTGGAAGATATTAAAGATTGTGCGAAAAAATCTCAACCTGTTTTGGTGGGGACAACATCAATTGAAAATTCAGAATTGATATCAAAGCTTTTGAATAAGGCAAAATTAAATCATCAAGTCTTGAATGCTAAGCAACATGAAAAAGAGGCAAATATTATTGTTCAGGCTGGCCAACCAAGCATGATTACCATTGCAACAAATATGGCTGGAAGGGGAACGGACATTGTTTTAGGTGGTAATGTCGAGCCCGAAATTCAGGCAGTAAAAAATAACGGCAAGCTAAATCAGGCACAGCAAGATAAAAAGATTAAAGAAATAAAAGCAAAATGGGATGACCTTCATAAAAAAGTTTTAGATGCGGGGGGGTTACACATTATTGGTACAGAGCGTCATGAATCAAGAAGGGTAGATAATCAATTAAGGGGAAGGTCAGGTAGGCAAGGCGATCCGGGCTCTAGTTCTTTCTATCTATCACTTGAGGACTCACTCTTAAGAATATTTGCATCAGACAGAGTTTCATCAATCATGGAAAAATTAAAAATGCCAAAAGGTGAGGCCATTGAGCATCCATGGGTAAATAAATCAATCGAGGGTGCGCAAAGAAAAGTCGAAGCAAGAAATTTCGATATTCGCAAACAGTTATTAGAGTTTGATGATGTGCCAAGCAACCAAAGAAAAGTCATCTACGAGCAAAGAAATGACATTCTAGACAGCACTAGTATGAAGGATACAGTTTCAAGAATCAGAGAGGATGTCATTACCCAGACAATATATGACTACATGCCACCAGAGAGTATTGAAGAACAGTGGGACCTACCTGCTTTAGAAAGTAAATTACAGGGTGAATACAACTTAAAAGTCGATATAAAAGGTTGGTTTAAAAAGGAACCTAATCTTGCGATAGAGGAGGTCGTAAAAAGAACTAATGAAACAGCCAATGAAATTTATGCTGAAAAAGAAAAGTTAGCAGGTGCCGAAGCCCTTCATCACTTTGAGAGATCGGCGATGCTTCAAATTATTGATCATCAATGGAGATCACATCTATCCAGCTTAGATCAACTCAGGCAGGGTATTGGTTTAAGAGCCTACGGGCAAAAGGATCCAAAGCAAGAATTTAAAAAAGAAGCATTTGCGTTATTTGAAGCACTTCTTGAATCAATTAAATATGAAAGTACGCGAGTGTTAATGCTTGTTCAGGTTAAAAATGAAAAGGATGCGTCTGCGATCGACAAAAAGAATTCTGAGCAAGTTAAAAATGCGCAAGAAAAAGAGCAAACTAATGACCAACAATTTAAAAAAGTTGGAAGAAATGAACCATGCCCATGTGGCAGCGGAAAAAAATACAAACATTGTTGTGGAGCATTGAAGTAATGAGTGATGATAGTGAATTTTCGACGCCCTGTATAGGCGTCTGTCAGTATGATAACGAAGACATCTGCAGGGGTTGTTTTCGGACACTTGATGAGATTTCAAATTGGGCTTTAATGACAGAAGAGGAAAGAAAAAAAATTATGAAGCAACTAGATGAAAGAGCCGAATCCTTGTTTTAAAGCACCTTTTTTTTATATTCACATAAGTTTTCAATCACACATTCACCACATTGAGGGGCAATAGATTTACAGACATACCTTCCATGGAGAATTAAGAGGTGATGTGCATCGCTCAAAAATTCATTCGGTATTAATTTCGTTAATCTTTTTTCAACAGCTAAAGGCGTTTTAGCAGGTGCGATATTAATTCTATTAGCAAGTCTAAAGAGGTGGGTATCAACTGCAATAACTGGCTCATTAAATAATGTATTTAATATTACATTTGCTGTTTTACGCCCCACTCCAGGAAGGCTTTCCAGATCTTTTCGATTAGCAGGCACTGTGCTATTGAATTCATTTAGAAGCTTTAAACTTGTCGCTTGTATATTTTTTGCCTTATTTTTATAGAGGCCAATAGAGTTAATTAACTTTTCAATTTTGTTAACTTTTAAATTACTCAAAGATAAAGGGGTATTTGCAATACAGAATAATTTTTTTGTCACTTTATTGACCGCAATATCAGTTGTCTGCGCAGAAAGAATGACTGAAATTAGGAGTTCAAATGGTGAGTGATAAACTAACTCAGTAGTTGCGTTAGGTGTATTTTCTTTTAAGAGGGTAAATATTGCCCTTCTTTTTTCTGTGTTCATAGTTTTGTATGTAAGTGACGATTTATTTACGTATTTACTTCATTTTTAATCTAGCCATAGCATCTGCAATCGCCTGTTTTTTTTCAGCATTGGTGGCACGATTAGCTTTTGCTTCATTTTTTTCTCTCAAAATACGTTGTTGTTTAAATTCATATCGAGATCTGGCTATAGAAGACCTTTTATGTTTAATTGATTCACTGTCTTCACTATCGGGAGTCTCCATTTTTATACAATCAACGGGGCAGGGCTCAATACATAATTCACACCCGGTACATTCTTCAGAAATGACTGTATGCATACTTTTACTGGCACCCAATATTGCATCAACTGGACAAGCTAAAATGCAGAGTGTGCAACCAATACATTTATCTTCTTCAATAATTGCTATTTCTCTTGGTTTGCTAACCCCATGCCTCTCATTTAATGGTTTGTAATCTACCATTAATAGTTGAGCAATCTTTAATATGCCTGACTTACCACCTGGAGGGCATTGATTGATATCTGCTTTACCCTCTACAATTGCTTTGGCATAGGGCTTACATCCAGAAAAATCACACTTACCGCATTGAGTTTGTGGAAGGATAGAATTTATTTTTTCGGTCATATCATCAAGCATGTTGAAATAATAATAGGTTTCAAGGATAAATGCATTGAAGAAGGTGATTTATATTTAAAGTATAATGATGATAAATTTCGAAATTAGTTTAATTTGGTATTGGCTAGAAATATATGGAAGAGTGGCTAGAAGGGGAAGTTGTAAAAAATATAAAGTGGACAAAAAATTTAGCTTCACTAAAAATCAAGGCAAAAATAAATAATCACCAAGCAGGTCAGTTTACGAGGATTGGTCTAAAAGTAAATGATGATTTTATAACCCGTTCCTATTCATATGCAAGTGCCCCAAAAGATGAATTACTCGAGATTATTTATGTCAATATTCCTGACGGTAAACTATCTCCTATCCTTCATAACCTTGAAATTGGCGATAAGGTATCTGTTATGCAACAAGCTATCGGTTATTTCACGTTAGATGAAATACCCGATGGAGAAAATTTATGGATGTTAGCTACCGGAACTGCTTTAGGGGTATTTCTAGCAATATTAAAAACATCACTCCCATGGAAAAGGTTTAAAAAAATTATCCTGATTCATAGTGTGAGATATGCAGAAGAATTAATTTATCAAGAGCTAATAGCAGAAATAAAACAACGCTACCCAGATCAATTCATATACCTAAATTCAGTAACTAGAAGTAAGGTTAAGGGCTCCTTTAATTTTAGAATACCCGAAGGACTTTCATCTAAAAAATTTCAAGAATCGACGCGTATAGAAATTAACGAAGACTCACAATTCATGATTTGCGGTAACCCTGCAATGATAAAGGAAACAACAGAAGTATTAAAAAGTTTCGGGCTCAATAAAAATAGAAGAGCAAAGCCAGGAAATATTACTGTAGAAAGATACTGGGTATAAGCTGCTCGTTACATCTTTGAATAAATAGGACCACTTCCACCCTCTGGTGGGACCCAGTTTATATTTTGTTTGGGATCTTTGATGTCACAAGTTTTACAGTGAATACAATTTTGGCTATTAATTTGAAGTTTTATTGCGTCACCTTCCTTGACAATCTCATAGACCCCAGCTGGGCAATATCTTTGTTCTGGTGAATTATATTTAGGATAGTTATAACTAATTGGTATTTCTTGGTTATTAAGTTTAAGATGACACGGCTGATTGGCATCATGACCAATATTGCTCAAACTGATCGAATTTAACTTATCAAAGGTATATATGCCATCTGGTTTAGGGTACTGAATGGGTTTTGCTTTATTTATATCCATTAATGTTTCATGATCAGCCTTCTTATGATGAAGTGTCCACGGAAGATTTAATTTAAAAGAGGCGAGCCACATCTCAGTACCTCCAAAAAGCATACCTAATCGAGTACCAAACTTTGTTATTAGAGGTTTAATATTTCTAACTGCATATAAATCAGTCCAAATCCAAGAGTTTTTTATTTTTTCGTTGTATGCTATCAACTTTCTATTCTGTATTTTTGTAGGATTGATGATGGCATCAACGGTTGCTTCAGCTGCTAATATCCCTGACTTCATCGCATTATGCGTTCCTTTGATTCTTGGCACATTTACCATACCAGCACTGCAGCCTAAAAATATCCCACCTGGAAAGACAAGGCTTGCCCAAGACTGAATGCCACCCTCATTTAGAGCCCTAGCTCCATAACTTATTCTTTCAGCGCCAGTTAACAATTTTTTTATTTTAGGGTGTGTTTTAAACTTTTGAAACTCATCAAATGGAGATAGGTAAGGGTTTGAATAATCAAGATGCACAACAAACCCCAAAGAAACTAAATCTTCGCCATAGTGGTATGTAAAAGAGCCACCTCCTGTATCATCTTTTAATGGCCATCCCAGACTATGTTCTACTAATCCAGGTTTATGCTTCTCTTTTTTTAAGCGCCATATCTCTTTAAAGCCCAATCCATATTTTTGTGGGTCGCTATTTTTTCTTAAAGATAATTTTTGTTCAATTAATTTTGTAATAGAGCCCCTGGCTCCCTCAGCAATTAATGAATATTTTGCATGGATTTCAATGCCGGGAACAAAATTATTTGTTTCATTTTCACTGGCATCTCGTCCCATATCCCCAGTTAAGATACCAATCAATTCATTCTGATCATTAAATAATGGTTCTTGTGCTGAGAAACCTGGATAAATCTCAACACCTAAGCTTTCAGCCTCTTTTGAGAGCCAATTACTCAAATCACCTAAGCTAATAATGTAATTATTCTTATTGCTCATCAAGGGAGGCATGAGGATTTGAGGAATTGAAAGATTATTTTTTTCGCTAAATAAGCTAAAGTTATCCTCGCTTACCTTTGTATTCAATGGAGCCCCTTTCTCTTTCCAGTCAGGAATGAGCTCATTCAAGGCGATTGGGTCAATGACAGCACCTGATAAAATATGAGATCCAACTTCAACGCCTTTTTCAACAAGACAAACTGAAATGTCTTTTTTCTCACTTTTGGCGAGTTGTTTAATTTTGATTGCAGCAGAGAGACCAGAAGGACCCCCACCAACAATTAAAACATCATATTCCATTACATCTCTATCATTCATAAGCTTTGTTATATTTAGTTAAACAAGATTAATAATAAGTAAGTATTTGTATTCCATTTCTCATTTCAGTTCATTTTTTTAAGATACACCTAATTAAGTTGAGTAGATTTAGATATTTTGAGCAATAGGAAAATACAAATATTATACATTCAATCAATAGGATAAAACTATTTCAAGATGTATAATTTGGTCTTTGAAAAATTTTAAAAGCCAAAATTAAATGAAAATATTAGTTGCAATCAAAAGAGTCCAAGATTACAACGTAAAAGTTAGGCCAAAAAGTGACGGTTCTGATGTCGATATAGATGGGATAAAGATGGGTATTAATCCCTTTGATGAAAATGCTTTAGAGGAAGCTCTTCGTTTAAGGGAACAAGAGCTGGCAACCGAAATCACAGTCGTTTCAATTGGAGATTCAAAAAACGAGGATGTCTTAAGGCATGGTCTTGCAATGGGTGCCAACAGAGCTATATTAATCGAAAGTGAAGAATCGCTTCAACCACTTGGTGTTGCAAAGGTTTTAAAGGGCTTGGTAGAAAAAGAGAAGCCTGATTTAATTTTACTTGGGAAATTGGCTCTTGATAGTGATGCTGGACAAACTGGGCAAATGCTCGCTGGGTTGCTTAATTATCCTCAAGGAACCTTTGTTTCTAAAATTGAAATTGATAATAACAAGCTTATTGTGACTCGGGAAATAGATGGAGGTACCAATATTTTAGAAATGGACATGCCAGCAGTGCTAACTGCAGATTTAAGATTAAACGAACCACGCTTCGTAAAGTTACCTAATCTTATGATGGCCAGAAAAAAAACAATTGAGAAAATTAAGGCGAGCGCACTCGCTAGTGACACATCAACAAAACTTGAATTACTTGAGGTTTTAGTACCACCGTCTCGAAAGGCAGGTATCAAGGTAAGTAGCGTAAAAGAATTACTAGAAAAATTAAAAGATAACGAGGGAATACAGCTATAGATACCCAAATAAAAATTTTAGTCATCGCAGAGCATAATGAGTCCGAACTCAATGAATCAGTATTTAAAGTTATTTCGGCAGCAAAATCGTGGAACGGTGAAGTTGATTTGTTAGTCATGGGTAAAAATACTGTGCATGTTGCACAAAAAGCTTCAAAAATTAAAGATATAAAAAGTGTTATAAGGCTTGATGGAATCCACCTAGAACACCTCCTTGCAGAAGATGCTGCAAAAATTGTAGAAATGTTAAGTAACAATTACCAGGTGATACTAGCTGCCCATTCCTGGTTTAGTAGAAATTTCTTGCCGAGGGTGGCTGCAGTTTTAAACGTATCATTGATAACGGATGTTCTAAAAATTGAGAATAATAATGTTTATACCAGGCCAATATATGCAGGTAATGTCCATGCAAAAATACAAAGCAAAGACCCTATCCAATTACTTACTATCCACACAAGCCTTTTTGAAGCATGCGCTAGAGATGGAGGAAATGCCGAGATAATTAAAAAAGATACACCACCAGCAATGAATTTGACAAGTTGGAAGTCGGAGAAAATAAATAAATCAGATAGGCCAGCATTGATCGATGCTAAAATTGTGATATCAGGGGGTAGGTCTCTCGGAAGTGAAGAAAATTTCGATAAAGTTTTATCACCCTTGGTGGATGAGCTGGGAGCTGCACTTGGTGCAACAAGAGCTGCCGTCGATGCCGGATACGCCCCTAATGAGATTCAAGTTGGACAAACTGGAGTAGTTGTATCTCCTGAATTATATATGGCTGTTGGAGTCTCTGGAGCAAATCAACATATTTATGGAATGAAAGACAGTAGGGTCGTCGTCGCGATTAATAATGACCCTGATGCAACTATTTTTCAATTTGCAGACTATGGCTTAGTTGCTGATTTATTTGATGCAATTCCAGAAATTAATAAATTAATTAAAGAATAATTAATTAAATAATAAATTTAATGAAAGATAATTAATAAATGAGTAATAACAGTAAATATTCAACAGAAAAAGTTTTAAGTGTTAATCATTGGAACGATACTTTATTCAGCTTTAAAACAACCCGTCAAGATGGGTTGAGATTTGAAAATGGACAATTTGTAATGATCGGTCTAGAGGTAGATGGAAGGCCTTTGGCACGTGCTTATAGTGTCGCTAGCCCAAATTATGACGAACATCTTGAGTTTTTAAGTATAAAGGTACAAGATGGGCCACTTACCTCAAGGCTACAGCATATCAAAGTAGGTGATGAGCTTCTTGTTAGCAGAAAACCTACGGGAACACTTGTTATTCATGACCTTAAGCCCGCAAAAAATCTTTATTTATTTTCAACAGGTACAGGCCTTGCTCCCTATATGAGTTTGATTCAGGACATTGAGGTTTATGACAGATTTGAAAAAGTTATCTTGGTCCATGGGGTGAGAAAAGTTGATGATTTAGCCTATAAAGATTTTATAGAAAATGAATTACCCAAAAATGAGTACTTTGGTGACGAAATTAAAAATAAATTAATTTATTACCCAACGGTTACCCGGGAGGCATTTAAAAACGAGGGCAGATTAACTGACCTAATTAAATCAGGTAAATTATTCAAAGATATCGGATTAGAAAAAATGAATCCAGCAGATGATAGAGCGATGATATGCGGTAGTCCAGAAATGTTAAAAGACACGCAAGACCTCTTAGACTCAATGAATTTTAAAGTATCTCCACGCATTGGGGAGCCAGGTGATTACGTAATTGAACACGCTTTCGTTGAAAAATAATTTTCAACTGTAATTTAAGAGCCAAAGTGACTATAATTGCATCAAGGGTAATTTTTTGGATGCATTGAATACGTTTATTTTAGTTTTATTACAAAACTTTATAAACTTTATTTAGGAAAATTATGTTTCAAGGAAGTATGGTAGCGATTGTTACACCGATGAACTCTGATGGTTCATTGGATATGAAAAGTTTTAAAAGGCTTTTAGACTATCATATAGAATGTAAAAGTGATGGCGTTGTTGTTGTAGGGACAAGTGGCGAAGCTCCCACTATGGATGTTGATGAACATACATATCTTATCAAAGAAGCTGTCAAGCATATCGATGGGAGAATTCCGGTTATAGCCGGTTCAGGTGCAAATTCAACAAGAGAAGCAATATTTTTAACAAAAAAATCTAAAGAATTAGGGGCAGATGCTTGCTTACTCATCACGCCATATTACAATAAACCAAATCAAAGAGGGATGTACGAGCACTTTAAGACCATTAATGACAGTGTTGATATCCCACAAATTTTATATAACGTGCCATGTCGCACGGGTGTAGATATCGATAATAAAACAGTCATAGAATTGAGTCTTCTTAAGAATATTATTGGAATTAAAGATGCAACTGGAGAGATAAATAGGATTGATGACCTGAAAAAAAATGTAGCCAAAGAATTCTTATTTCTTAGTGGAGATGACACGACTTTTCTAGAATACATGAGGCATGGAGGTAAGGGAACAATATCGGTTACAGCAAATGTCCGACCTGATTTAATGCATGATGTTTGTAAAAACATGCTCAACCAAAAGTACGAGGATGCAAAAAAAATTAACAAAAAATTAGAGCTGTTACATGATGCCATGTTTGTTGAATCGAACCCCATTCCCGTTAAGTGGTTACTAAGTTATTTAGGAAAGATAAATTCAAAAATTAGACTTCCATTAGTTTGTCTTGATGAAAAATACCATCAAAAACTAATCACAGCTTACGAGGCATCTTTATGATGAGGCTTATTGGCTTGCCAATTTTAGCTTTAATTTTATGCTCATGTTCTTTTAAGCCCCTCACAGATAAGTTTAACGAGGTAACAGCGCCAGATTACGTAAATTCATCAAAAGCAGAAAAACTTCAATTACCACCCGACTTATCAGAATATGAAACTTCTGACATATACAATGTTCCAGGAGCAGCGACTTCCTATACAGATTTTGAAAATCAAAAAAATAGAAAAATAGAAAAAGTTGAGCTCTTAAAAGATCCTGATGGTATTAAGTTAGTCAAATCTGGAAACTTTAGATGGCTCATTGTGAATAAAAGTCCTGATAAGATTTGGCCTCACTTGGAAGATTTTTGGTACGAGCAAGGTTTTAACATGAAAAAGACCAATCGCAGATTAGGAATTATGGAAACAGAGTGGACCTCACCTGAAAACATCGAAGAAGAGTTAGGTGTTGCTGATACATTTGATTCATGGCTTGACTCACTTTCGGGGGACGATGAAAAAACGAAGTTTAGGACAAGGCTAGAAAAAGGTTCTCAGGCTAATTCGACCGAAATATACATATCTCACCGTAAAAGAGATGGGGTTAATACTGAAGCCATGGAAGCAATTGCACGTGCGAGACAAGGTACATACGATCCTAGTACCGTATACAGTATTCCGGAATATAAATCAGATGATGATCCAAAGGAGCCTGTCCCATCTGGAGATATAGAGTTAACTGAGGTTGATATGCAGATTAATGCAGAGATTATGCGCAGATTGTTAGTCTTCTTGGGGATGCAAGATTTAGATGCTAAGGAGAGAATTGACAAACCACAAGTTATTGTGAAAGCAAAACTAGTAAATGATAATGGAAAAGCCATTGAGATTTTTGAGCCCTTTGATCGTTCTTGGAGGAGAGTTTCTATTGCATTAGATATGATAGGATTTTTAACAGAGGATAGAGATCGAAGTAAAGGGCTTTATTATGTTACCTATACGGATTTAGATATTGATGAAGCAGATAAAAAAGCAAAAGAGGAGGAAGGGTGGTTAGATTCAATTGATTTTTGGAGTGATGATGAAGCTGAAGCTGAAGAAATGGCTGAGGAAGAAACAGGTGCTAAAGATGGAGATATAAGGAAAAAAGGCCGAAGAGCTAAGAAAGAAAAAGAGGAAGAGGCACTAGATGTGGATAGCGCAAGAGTTTTAAATAAAGGTGGTGCAAATCAAAATGAAGGTCCTGGATATAAATTTGATTTAGATTGCATGTTTAGTGATGAATGTGACAAAGAACCAGAGGCTAGAAGTTATCTAATTAAGTTAACTGAAAGAGACAGTGAGACATACGTCACAATCGAGAATCCAGATGGTACAAAAAACAATTCACCAACGGCAGATTCAATCTTAAATATTCTTTATGATTATTTAAAATAAATGGAGTTTTGTTCATTAGGTAGTGGAAGTTCAGGAAATTCCTTTATTGTTAAAAAAAATCAAACTATTTTGATGGTTGATTGCGGGTTCGGATTGAAAGAAACAATTGATAGATTAAAAAAATATCAAATAAACCCAAGACAAATCACTGCGATATTGCTAACACATGAGCATGAAGACCATATCAAGGGTGCATTTAGCCTGGCTAACAAGTTTCAAATACCAATTTATCTTAGCTTTGGTACTTTTCAAATGAGCCATAAAAAAATTAATGATGGATACAAAATAAAATTTGAATTAATAAATAATTTTGATTCATTCATGATTGATGATATTTCAGTTTCTCCCATGCCAGTCCCTCATGACGCAAGAGAACCACTTCAATATAGATTTGATTGTATGGATAAAAGCATTGCAATCATGACTGATTTAGGAAAGATTACTAAACATATCGTACAAAAATTATCAAGGATAAACCTTCTCGTACTTGAATTTAATCATGACGATGAGATGCTTAAGGATTCCGATTACCCAACCTCATTAAAAAAAAGAATTAATGGAGAGTATGGGCATCTTGAAAATAAGGAATCATTGAAACTTTTGTCATCTATAAGTCATTCAGATCTAAGCTGGGTTATAGCCGCTCATCTAAGTGAAAAAAATAATAAAGTAGAGTCGGTAAAAAAAATGATATTTGAAATAGTTAGTAAACATAATTCAAATGTTGGTGTAATTGACCAAGATTTAGGATTAGAATGGATTTCAACATAAAAAATTAAAAAAATATGTATAGATTTTTTAGATCCCTTTTGTTTTTATTAAACCCAGAAGTAGCCCATCATGTATCAATGAAAAGTTTGAAGTTTGCTTGTTTTTTTGGATTGATAAGAAATAAAAATATAACCTCCAAACCAATCATGATAATGGGATTAAAATTTCCAAATAGAGTTGGGCTTGCAGCAGGGCTCGATAAAAATGCAGAGTATATAACTCCTCTTTCAAAATTAGGATTTGGATTTATTGAAGTGGGAACTGTCACACCCAGAAGTCAGCCAGGAAATAGAAGGCCACGATCATTTAGATTGATTAAAGAAGAAGGCATTATTAATAGATTTGGTTTTAATAATGTTGGCATCGATCAATTTATTCTAAATATTAAAAAAGCGAAGTTTAGTGGAGTTTTAGGTGTAAACATTGGGAAAAATTTCGATACACCTATAGTCAATGCAGTTGAGGATTATTTAATATGTTTTAGGAAGGCATATCGCTATGCAGGGTATATTGCGATAAATGTGTCATCACCCAATACTAAAAATTTACGTAACTTGCAAAGTGAAAAATATCTTGAGATGTTATTAAAATCATTAAAGAATGAGCAAAAAATACTTCATAAAAAGTTTAAAAAATTAGTTCCTTTTGTTGTTAAGGTTTCCCCAGATAATTCTACTAAACAATTAGATTCGATAGCAAAGTTGCTTCTAAAATATAGAGTGGACGGAGTTATTGCAACCAATACAACAATTGATAGAAAAGATATCTTGAACTCAAAATATTCGATGGAAGAAGGAGGGTTATCAGGAGCTCCATTAAATAAAAAATCTACAAATGTGATTAAATATCTTAATAAATGTTTAAATGGAAAAATACCAATTATTGGAGTAGGTGGAATAATTACTGCGAATGATGGCATTGAAAAAATAAAAAATGGAGCATCATTAATTCAAATTTATACAGGACTTATTTTCAGAGGACATGAACTTGTCAATGAATTACGTAAGGCAATTAGATAAAGTAAGACAGGGAAAACCCTTATTATTTTCGTATCGAAGATGTCCATATGCCATGAGAGCTCGCATGGGATTATTATCATGTGGAGTTGACTTTGATATATTTGAAATATCCCTTAAAGATAAGCCAAAAAAAATGATTGAAATTAGCCCAAAGGGAACGGTCCCAGTTTTTGTTTACAAGGATTTAGTTCTAGATGAAAGTATAGATATTATGAATTGGGCAACGGAACAAAAAAATAATAACTCCATAAAAATAAATCCTCATGATTTGGTAATAATTAAAAGCATGATAAAAATTAATGATGGAGAATTTAAAAAAAAATTAGACCTATATAAATATACAAGCAATAAGGAAACTTCCTTGAAGGCAAAGTATAGAAAAGAATGCGAAGTTTATATTAAAAATATCGATGAAAGACTTGAAAAGCAAGAATATTTATTATCAAATAAGTTCGGTTATTTAGATATGGCTATTTTTCCATTTATTAGGCAGTTTTTTAACGTAGACCTAAAATGGTTTGAGGAATCTTCTTATATTAATTTAAAAAAATGGTTAGAGAGAATAAGTATCTCAGATTTATTTATTCAGATAATGAAGAAGCCGACAATCTAAACAGAAGCTTTTTCATTCTCTTTAATATTTAGAACAATTTCTTCCTTTGCATCAATATCAATTTCAACTTCACCACCGTTAACTAATTTACCAAATAAAAGTTCGTCAGCAAGTGCCTTTCTAATAGTATCTTGAATAAGTCTAGCCATAGGCCTTGCACCCATTTGCTCATCAAAACCGGATTTTGCGAGATAATTTTTTAAATCTTTTGTGAATGAGGCATCAACTTTTTTATCATGTAATTGTGTCTCTAATTGAATTAAAAACTTATCCACAACTTTCAAAATAATTTCATTATCCAAGGAAGAAAATGAGACTGTTGCATCCAATCTATTTCTGAATTCTGGGGAGAAGACTTTTTTAATCTCACCATTCTCATCTCCACTTCCTTTTGTTTGTGTAAAGCCAAAATTTGATTTGGATAAAGCTTCTGCACCTGCATTTGTAGTCATAATAACAGTAACATTCCTGAAGTCCGTCTTACGACCATTACTATCAGTTAAAATACCGTTATCCATCACTTGAAGAAGAATATTAAAAATATCAGGGTTCGCTTTCTCAATCTCATCTAATAGCAAAACAGAGTAAGGATTTTTATTAATCTGTTCTGTTAGGATACCACCTTGATCGTAACCAACATACCCTGGAGGCGCTCCAATCAATTTGGAAACAGAATGACGTTCCATATATTCACTCATATCAATCCGTATAAGTTCTATACCAAGTGTGTATGCCAGCTGACGTGCAACTTCAGTCTTACCAACGCCGGTTGGACCACTAAAGAGAAAGCTTCCAATCGGCCTATCTATTGGACCAATCCCACTTCGTGACATTTTTATTGCATTAGATAGTTTTTCAATAGCTTTGTTTTGGCCAAATATCACAGCTTTCAAATCTCTCTCAAGATTTTTTAGGGAACTTCGATCGTCTTTATTTATATTTTTAGCTGGTATTCGAGCAATTTTAGCGATTACATCTTCAATTTCTTTTGAACCAATATTCTTTTTTTGTTTTGACTTAGGTAAAATTCTCTGCGCAGCACCTGCCTCATCAATAATATCAATTGCTTTGTCAGGCAAGCGTCTATCATTTAAAAATTTTGCAGATAATTCAGCTGCACTTATCAATGCATTATTAGTAAACTTAACATTATGATGACTCTCAAAATGATTTTTTAAACCTTTAAGAATTTCTATAGTATTTTTTACCGTCGGCTCTTCAACATCAATTTTTTGGAATCTTCTCGTTAATGCATGATCTTTTTCAAATACCGATCTAAATTCTTGATAAGTTGTTGCACCTATGCATTTAACATTTCCTCTTGCTAAAGCAGGTTTTAAAATATTTGATGCATCTAGTGTTCCACCACTTGCAGATCCTGCACCAATAATTGTATGGATTTCGTCAATGAATAAGATAGAATTTTTTTGCTCTCCAAGCTGTTTTATAACAGTTTTAAGTCTTTGCTCAAAATCTCCTCGATATTTGGTGCCAGCAATAAGTGCACCAAGATCAAGTGAATATATAGTCATATTTTCTAAAACCGTTGGAATATTCTTATCTACAATTTTTTTAGCTAAACCCTCTGCAATTGCAGTCTTACCTACACCCGCTTCACCAACAAGAAGGGGATTATTTTTTCTTCTTCTGCAAAGAATTTGAACAACTCTTTCTACTTCGGTTTCTCTACCAATTAATGGATCAATTTTACCTTCACTGACAAGCTTGTTTAAATTTACTGCATAAGTTTCTAGGCCTTTATTTGTTTTGGTATCAGCTCCAGTTGTTTCTTGAGCCTGTTCTTTTTGATTATTTTCAGTCGTCTTGGCAATGCCATGAGCGATAAAATTAACAACATCCAATCTAGCGATACCTTGTTGGTGAAGAAAGTAAACTGCGTGTGAGTCTTTTTCACCAAAGATAGCAACTAAAACGTTTGCACCTGTCACCTCTTTTTTTCCTGATGATTGAACATGCAACATTGCTCTTTGAATTACTCTTTGAAAACCCAAAGTTGGTTGAGTATCTACGTCATCCCTTCCACCAACCTTTGGTGTATGTTCTTCAATATGACCAACAACATCCTCTCTGAGTTTGTCTAAATTGGCACCACAGGAATTAAGCACCTCTGAGGCAGATGGATTATCTAGCATAGCCAGTAACAAATGTTCGACAGTAATTAATTCATGACGTTTCTGTCGAGCATCCATAAATGCCATGTGTAAACTAACTTCTAATTCTTGTGCAATCATAATTTAACTATATCTTTTCTATAATACATTGCAAGGGGTGCTGGGACTCTTTTGATAAATTTAGTACTTGATTCATTTTAGTCTCTGCAATTTCTAATGGAAAAACACCACATATACCTATACCTTCAGTATGTATTTGAAGCATTATTTTTGTTGCTTCATCATGTGACTTTTTAAAAACCTTTTGAATGACATCGACTACGAATTCCATAGGGGTGTAATCGTCATTTAATAATATGACTTTATAATTCTTAGGAAGTTTCGGCTTAACTTGAGATTCTTTTACTATGGTATCTTCAAGCTGGTCTGGTTTCATATTCATACAATTTTTTTTTAATCGTTATTTATAAATCTTAATTTTTTTAATAGTCTGCTCATATATATTAATGATCTCAAACTTTGTTTCATGCATTTTAAAGCTTGTATTGATTTCTGGAATATTTTCCAGAAACTCTATAATAAGTCCGCTTAATGTTATGGGACCACTAGTAGGCAGCTTTAGGTTCAGTTTTTTATTAAGATCCCTAATTGAGATTGCACCATCAACAATCCATCCATCATCTTCACTTACAATTTTTGAGAGTTTGGAAGGTATATCTTTATTAAATTCTCCAATAATTTCCTCAAGTAAATCTTCTAAAGAGACCAAGCCTAAGAAATCACCGTACTCATTCACTATAAATCCTTTTTTCTCTTGGTTATCCTGAAAATATTGTATTTGCTTATAAATAGTAGTTCCAGAGGGAATAAAATAAGGGGGCTCTATTAATTCCTTTAAGGATTTATGTGTGATTTCATTATTTTGTTCTTTAACTATCAGCTTTAGTAATTTTTTCGAATCAATTACACCAATAATTTCATCATTTTCTTTGACTACCATCTGACGATAATTTGAATTAATAACTTTTCCAAGTATTTCATCTATAGGTTGTTTTAGATAAACAGATTCTACGTTTGTATGAGGCATCATTACCTCATCAATTGTTACTTTATTTAAATCTATTAAATTTAAGAAAATTGATTTATTTTTTTGAGGAATAAATGTACCAGACTCACTAATGATACTTTTTAGTTCATCCATATTAATCAAGTCTTTTTGATTAAAATTTGTTTTGATGTTTACAAGCTTTAAAAACCCAAGAACAAAAAAGTTCAAAAATAAAACGATGGGATAAAAAACTTTTAGGAGCGGATAGAGAATGAAACTACAATAAGGTGCTAACTTTTCCGGGTGGGCTGCTCCTATTACCTTTGGAGAAATTTCACTAAAAATGACAATCATAAATGTAGTAATGATTGTTCCAATAAAGATTATACTTTCTTGTGTACCAAAAAATTCAACAACTATCAATGTAACAAGTGCCGCTGCTGCTGCATTTGCAAAGTTATTACAGAGTAAAATTACACTAAGTAACTTATCTGTTTCGTTAAGAAGTTTTATGGCCAGCTTTGCTCCAACATTACCTTGTTTGCTGAGATGTTTAAGTCTATATCTATTGACTGACATTAAGCTAGTTTCAGAAATAGCAAAGAATGCAGATAGCACCAAAAGAACAGCTAATAGAACAAGCTGAAAATTTAAATTAAAATCCATACGAAAATTTGTTTATTTTTCTGCTTTAACATCGACAACTGCAAGATTAGATTGATTAGTTCCGAGCCAGATTGCTAAGGGGCAACCCACCATAATTGAAGAATAGATACCAAATAAAATCCCGATTGTTAATGCAATTGAAAAGTTATGTAAGATTTCGCCACCAAAAATTAACATACATACAACAACTGTTTGAGTAGACAGGTGTGTCATTATGGTTCGTGACATTGTTCGTGTAATTGCGTTGTTAACAACTTCAATAACTGAAGACTTTCGCATGATGCGAAAATTCTCCCTAACTCGATCGAAGACTACAACAGACTCATTAACCGAGTATCCTAAAACTGCTAGCACAGCTGCTAGAACCGTGAGATTAAATTCCCATTGAAAAAATGCAAAGAAGCCAAGTATTATCACAACATCATGCATATTAGCGACGATTGCAGCAACAGCAAATCTCCACTCAAATCGAAGCCACAGATAGAGCATGATCCCTATACCAACAAATAGTATCGCTAAGGCCCCGTCTTCATAGAGCTCATCACCAACTTGGGAGCCAACCGACTCGACCCTCTCAATTTTTAATGCTGGGTCTGATTCCTTTAATGTAAGAGCAATTTTTTCTGACAGGTCAGCAAGTGATAAATTTTCTACTACTGGAAGTCTGATTAAAACATCACTACTCGTTCCAAAATTTTGTACTTGTGCCTCTGGCAGATCAATTTTTTTTAGTGTCGAACGAATTTCTTCAAGGTTTGCTGCTTGCGGATAACTCACTTCCATTAGTGTGCCACCAGTAAAATCGACACCTAAGTTTAATCCTCGAGTGACTAAGAATAAAATTGAAGCAATGAATATCGATGTAGAAATAATTGCAGAAATTTTTCTAAATTTCATGAAAGGAATATCTGTTTTTACTCTAAAAATTTCCATAATTTAATTATTTTCTACTTTGAAAATCTCTCCGATAGAGATTTTTTTAATTGTTCTTTTGTTCCCATAAATATAATTTACAATCCCTCTTGAGACAAATATAGCGCTATATACAGAGGTTAAGATACCAAGTACAAGAACTACAGCAAACCCTTTAATAGGGCCAGAGCCAAACATAAATAAGGCAAGGCCGGCAATCATGGTCGTAATATTTGAGTCAAGGATTGTCCCCCATGCTTTATCGTAGCCTTGACTTATACTTCTTTGAGGGGGCATGCCATTTCTAATCTCATCTCTTATACGTTCGTTTATAAGCACGTTAGCATCAATCGCCATACCAATTGTGATAGCAATCGCAGCAAGCCCAGGCAATGTTAATGTAGCTTGAAGGGCAGATAATAATGCAGTTAAAAATAATAAATTTACCGATAAGCCAATAACTGAAACAACTCCAAAGAACATGTAGTAGGCGACTATTAAGACAACAATAGCTGCAAAACCCCACATCGTCGAATTAACACCGCGGGCAATATTTTCTTTACCCATGCTTGGCCCAACCGTCCTTTCTTCTACTATTTCCATTGGGACAGAGAGTGACCCTGCTCGCAAAAGCAAAGAGATATCAGTTGATTCTTGGGCATTTTCCATACCAGTAATCATCACATTGCCCCCACCAATCTCACTCTTAATTTTGGGCGCTGTAATTACTTCAGTATAATTTTTTTCAATAAGCAACAATGCGATTCTTTTGCCTATATTTTTTCGGGTTACTTCTTTAAAAATATTGGTACCTACAGAATCTAAATCAAGATATACAACAGATTGGCCTGTCATTTGATCAACGCCAGGTGAAGCGTCCTCTAACCTTTCCCCAGTTAAAATCACCTCTTTTTTTACTAAGAGAGGATTCTCAGAGCGATCATAATAGAGTTCAGTACCAGGGGGTAGCTGCCCATTTTCAGCTTTCTCTATGGTAGCTGGATCTGATCTTTCTTCATCCACCATTCTCATTTCTAAAATGGCGGTTCTTCCAATAATCTCTTTCGCTTTTGCTGTATCTTGAACGCCAGGAAGTTGGACAACAATTCTATCTTTACCTTGTTGTTGGATTATTGGTTCAGCAACACCCAACTCATTAACTCTATTATGTAAGGTTTCAAGGTTTTGTTTTAGGGCAAAGTTAACATTCTCTTCATCTGTATATTGATTATTTTTAATTTTTAAGATGAATTCATTATTACTTTTAATTTGTGAAAAATTAAATGCTTCAGTCTCCTTTGCAGGTCCCTTACCTCCAAAAATTGAACGACCCGAACCTTGAGCCCTTATGATATTTTTTGCTTGATTTAATGCGTCCTCTGATTTGAACTTTAATTGTACATAATTATTGATGACTTTTGAGTCATAGTATTTAACATTTTCTTTTTGCAATTCTTTTCTAACATTTACTAAAAAACCGTCATTCTTTTTTTCCGAAAGTTTTGATAAATCAAGTTGCATTAGAAAATGAACTCCACCTCTAAGATCAAGACCAAGATACATGGGAAGTGCACCAAGATTGGATAACCAATCAGGTGAGTTTGAAATAAGGTTAAGCGCTACAACAAATTTATTACCTAAGCTTTTTTCAATAACTTGCTTGGCATTTAATTGATCATTTGCTTCTTTAAACTTAATTTTTATATCAGTATCTTCAAAGGCAATTCCAATATTTTGGATTTTTGCTTTATCAAGGGACGATTCAACCAACTTAAGCGTGGATCTGTCAATGGTTTCACCTGCTTTCACGGGCATCACTTGGACAGCAAAGGACTCCCCATAAAAATTTGGTGTGACATACAGGAGACTTAACCCAATAGTTAAAAGGATTAAAATATATTTCCAACTAGAGTACTGATTCATTTAAATAAACTTAAACAATTTTATATTGATTTAATTGTTCCCTTGGGAAGGACGGCTTGAACTGTTTGCTTTTGAATTTTAATTTGTGAATTGGCATTCACTTCTAAAATTGCAAATTGATCATTTAATTTAGTTATTTTCCCTAAGATGCCGCCACTTGTTGAGACTTCGTCTCCTACTTTTAGCGCAGCTAACATCGCTTTTACTTTTTTTGCTTGTGCCATTTGAGGTCTAATAAGCATAAAGTAAAAAAGTACAAAAATAATAATAAATGGTAAAAACCCTGACAATGCTTCGTTCACGTTGTAATTTCCTTAAAAAAACATGATTTTATCATAAGAAGGAGCTCTATTCATCAACCTTCCTCTTTTTTATAAATGCGGTTTTAAATGATTTAAATTCTTGATTTTTGATGGCCTGGCGGGCTTCATTCATCATATTTTTATAAAAATGTAAGTTATGAATAGTATTAAGTCGGGATACAAGCATCTCACCAATTTTATAAAGATGATGTAGATAAGATTTTGTAAAATTTTGGCAGGTATAACACTGGCAGTTAGAATCAATCGGGCTTAGGTCATCTTTGTATTTAGAGTTCTTTAGTTTTACATCGCCATGACTCGTAAAAAGCATGCCATTCCTTGCATTTCTGGTGGGCATTACACAATCAAACATATCTACTCCGTTTTCTATTGCATTTAATATATCTTCAGGTGTTCCAACCCCCATCAAGTAACGGGGCTTTTCTTTTGGCATTTTAGGAGCAATGAAGCTGGTAATTTTAGCCATCTCGTCTTTGGGTTCACCCACCGACAATCCTCCTATAGCATATCCGTCAAAACCAATTTTAGTCAGCTCTTTCAAGGAGTCTTCCCTGAGATCTTCAAACATACCTCCTTGAATAATGCCAAATAATGCATTTTTACTTCCCTCAAACGTATCTTTACTTCTGTAAGCCCAATCGTTGCTAAGTAGCATTGATTTTTTTGCTTCATCATGAGTGGCTGGAAAGGGTGTACATTCATCAAAAATCATCGCAATATCTGAATTGAGAATCTTTTGAATTTTCATAGACTCTTCTGGACCCATAAATTTTTCATCCCCATTTATCGGTGATCTAAAAGTTACCCCTGCCTCTGAAATTTTTCTCATTTTTCCTAGACTCCATACCTGAAACCCACCTGAGTCAGTTAATATTGGGTTGTTCCAGCTGATAAACTCATGAAGTCCCTTATGTTTTTTTATTACATCAAGACCTGGACGTAACCAAAGATGGAAGGTGTTCCCTAAAATAATTTCAAAATTCGTTTCCCCTAATTCTTTTGGAGCAACAGACTTAACTACACCATAAGTCCCAACGGGCATAAAAACGGGGGTGGAGATTTCACCATGCTGAGTTTTTAAAAGACCTGCCCGTGCATGACCATCTTGATTTTGTAATTCAAATTTCATAAGCCGTTTGGAGTTCTAAATATAGAATCTAGTAGTATAAAATATTAATAAGTCTTAAACGATGATTATTCGTTGATTGTAGGATAAAATCTGGTAATAAATGAAAATTAAAATAAAAAATAACAAAAAAGATATGTTGGGGAAGAAGGGGTTCTATCTGCTTCCAAATATTTTTACCACGGCATCCTTGTTCGCAGGTTTTTATGCCATAGTGCAGGCAATGAATGGGGCATTTGATCATTCGGCTATTGCAATCTTTATTGCGCTTATTTTGGATGGGCTTGATGGCAGGGTTGCTAGGTTAACCAATACTGAAAGTGATTTTGGTGCTGAATACGATAGTCTGTCTGATATGGTGTCTTTTGGCGCCGCGCCAGCATTGGTGATCTATGTGTGGGCATTAAATCCTTTAGGAAAGTTTGGTTGGATTATTGCCTTTATATATTGTGCCTGTGCCGCATTCAGGTTAGCTCGCTTTAATGTAAAATTAGACATTGAAAATAAGAAATATTTTTCTGGTTTGCCATCCCCAGCAGCAGCAACATTACTTGCAAGTTTCATTTGGATATCCTTTGATAATGGGATTAATGGTGATGATATCTTTTTAGGTTTCTTCCAGATGCAATGGTTTGCTGCAGTTTTAACTTTTTTTTCTGCTTTAGCTATGGCGTCTGACTTAAAATATTACAGCGGTAAAAATCTTAATTTTAGAAAAAGTCAGCCATTTATCGCTATTTTGATTATTGTGATCATTTTTGGTGTGATTTCTCATAATCCAGCTGAAATAGTATTTTTAATTGCTCTTCTATATGCATTATCTGGCCCTTATAGCTATTTGCAGTCTAAGAAACTTTCAAATTATATTAACTTTTAAATAACGAATATGAATGAATTAATCATTTTTGATACAACGCTTCGTGATGGTGAACAAAGCCCTGGAGCCTCAATGACTCAGGAAGAAAAGTTGAGAATTGCAAAGCAACTAGAAAAATTAGGTGTGAATGTCATAGAAGCCGGATTTGCTGCAGCTAGTCCTGGTGATTTTAGCTCTATTAATGCTATTTCAAAAATTATTGATAAATCAACTGTCTGCTCATTAGCAAGGGCGCTTGAAAGTGACATTAAAAAAGCTGGTCAAGCGATTGAGCCAGCTAAGCACAAAAGAATCCATACCTTTATCGCAACAAGTAAGATTCATATGGAAAATAAACTAAGAATGAGCCCTGAACAGGTTTTAAATAGGGGGGTTGAGGCTGTTAAATGGGCATTAGAGTATACAGATGACGTTGAATTTTCAGCTGAAGATGCAGTGAGATCGGATGTCAATTTTTTGATTGAAATTTTTGATGCGGTAATTAAGGCAGGTGCTAAAACAATCAATGTACCAGACACAGTAGGGTACTCAATTCCTAAGAGCTGGGGAAACCTTATGAATGAATTAATTTCAAAAGTACCCAATTCACAAGATGTTATATGGTCTACACATTGTCATAATGACTTAGGCATGGCTGTCGCAAATTCTTTATCTGCTGTACAAAATGGAGCAAGACAAGTGGAATGTACCATTAATGGATTAGGGGAAAGAGCGGGAAATGCAAGCCTTGAGGAAATAGTGATGTCTGTCAAAACAAGAAAAGATATCTTTAACCTCGAAACTAAAATTAATACTGAGCAGATTGTAACAACCTCTAAGTTAGTCTCAAATATTACAGGCTACCCTGTACAGCCTAATAAGGCGATTGTAGGGGCGAATGCATTTGCCCATGAATCAGGTATTCATCAAGATGGTGTTCTAAAACATCGAGAAACGTATGAAATTATGAGAGCTCAAGATGTGGGTTGGGGCGCTAACAAAATTTCGTTAGGTAAGTTATCTGGACGGAATGCATTTAAAAATAGATTGGTTGAGCTTGGTATTGAGTTGGATTCTGACGAAGTTTTAAATTCTACATTCGATAGATTTAAGGCGCTTGCAGATAAAAAATCTGAAATTTACGATGAGGATATTCATGCGCTCGTTACTGAAGAGTTTGTATCTGGTGCTGTTGATCGATTTAAACTTATTTCATTAAAGTCTATTACAGATACTCAAAAAAAACCTTTTGCAGAAATTGAAATTTCGGTAGATGGAGAGTTAAAAAATGCAAAGGCAGAGGGCGGCGGTCCTGTGGATGCAACATTCAAAGCAATCGAACTAATTGCGAAATCAAATACTGAGCTTTTATTGTACTCGGTGAACAATATTACTTCAGGTACAGATTCAAAAGGGCAGGTCACTGTGAGGCTCGCCAAAGGGGGGAGGGTAGTAAATGGGTTAGGTTCTGATACCGATATCGTTATTGCTTCCTCGATGGCCTATCTCAACGCTCTAAACAAACTCGTTTCTAAGGCAGAACGAGCTCACCCTCAAGTCTAGAACAAAATTTTTTATGAATCTTGCAATATTCGACCTTGATAATACGCTCCTAGATGGAGATTCTGATTATAACTGGGGTTTATACCTGGTAAAAAAAGGTTACCTCGATGAAGGCGAATATAAAGAGCAGAATCAAAAGTTTTTCGAAGAATATCAAGTGGGTAAATTAGATATTTTTGCGTTTGCTGAATTTCAATTCCGGTTTTTAAAAAATAACACAAGAAAATTTCTTAATAATGTCCGGTCTGATTATATCAATGAAATCATTAAGCCAATGATCTTAAAAAAAGCAGTTGATTTAGTAAATCAACACAAAGAGGCTGGGGATAGATTGCTCATAATTACAGCAACCAATAGCTTTATTACAAAACCGATTGGAGAACTTTTTGGAATTGATGAGCTTATAGGCACAGACCCTGAGGAAAATGAAGGTGAATTTACAGGTAAAGTTAAAGGCACTCCTTCCTTTAAAGAAGGCAAGGTGACTCGATTATTTGATTGGCTGGATGAGAAAAATTTAAAATTAGCAGATTTTGAAAAAACTTTTTTCTACAGTGATTCTCATAATGATCTTGCCTTACTCGAGGTTGTAACTAATCCAGTAGTCGTTAATGGAGATAAAATTCTCCTAGAAAAAGCACAAGAAAAAAACTGGCCTACACTACGTTTAAAATAATTTTTAAACTAAAACTACTTCTACGACAAACTTTGTCCCAAGATAGGCAAGAATCAAGAAAGCAAAAGCAAGTAAGGAAATGATTATTGATTTTTTTCCTCGCCACCCAAATTGAACCCTCCCAAATAAAACTAGCGCATATGAAAGCCAGGCAAGAATAGTAAAAATGGTTTTATGATTCCAATCAAGTGATTGACCAAAAAGAAAATATGAAAAAAATAAGCTTGAAAATAGAGTAAAGGTCAAGAATATAAAGCCTACCCAATAAATCTGAAATAATTTACTTTCTACATCAAGCAATGGTTCACTGCTTGAGATCATTGATGAACTTTTAGTTTCGGCATGTAAGCTTTTTTCAAATAATAGTAAAAATAAAGAAAAAATAGAACCAAAGGCAAGCAATCCATAGCCAAGCATAGCAATAATAATATGAATGCTTGCAGAAAATGAATAGTAGTGAACGGTCTGATGATCGGGTTGAATTAAAGGAAATACGAGCACTATTATTAATGCAGGAATTAAGGTAAATATTTCCAATCCTCGGTATTTAGATTTGCTGTTCAATAAAAGGTATATCAAAACGATTATCCAGCTCAATAGTAATGTGGAGTTAGCAAAACTTAAGTCAACGCCTTGATTAAAGATGTGATTATAAATCAGCAATGCATGCGAGATTAAGCCTGCAGCAACAAGAACGTTATAATTTTTTATGATTTTAATATTTGAGAGTGAAGAGAGGCATGGGATCAAATATAAAATCAATGTAACTAAATAAAGGGTTTCATTCATGTTTATATTTTAATTAATTAATAAAGACAATTATAATGGAAATAACAACTATTCAACAATTAACAAATTAATAAACTTTATGCTTGAAAATTTAACAGACAAACTTCAATCGGTAGTAAAGACAATTCGAGGCCAAGCCCGCTTCACAGAAGAAAATATCAGTGATGCAATGAGGGAGGTACGTATAGCATTAATCGAAGCAGACGTCGCAATACCTGTTGTTAAATATTTTATAGATAAGGTAAAAGAGAAGGCGTTAGGGGCTGAAGTTTTAAAAAGTGTCTCACCAGGCCAGGCAATTATTAAGATAGTGCAAGATGAGCTGACAAGCTTAATGGGCAGTGATAATGCTGAGTTAAATATTGCTACAAAACCACCCGCTATTATTTTGATGGCCGGCCTTCAGGGATCTGGAAAAACAACCACAGCAGCCAAGCTAGCCAAAATTCTTAAAGAGGAAAAGAAGAAGGTCTTGTTAGTTAGTGCAGACGTTTATCGACCTGCCGCGATTGAGCAACTTAAAACATTAGCGGAATCATTGGAAATAGAATGTTTTGATTCGACAGCTAAGGATAAGCCAAAAAATATTGCTTCTGCTGTTCTGAGTTATGCAAAAAAACATTATTTTGATGTGATTATTTTTGATACTGCCGGTCGTTTGGGAATTGACGAATTAATGATGAAGGAAATTAAAGAACTTCACAAAATACTTAATCCAGTTGAAACACTTTTTGTTGTTGATGCAATGCAGGGACAAGACGCTGTTAATACAGCGAAAGCTTTTGGAGACACATTACCTCTGACAGGGATTGTGTTGACAAAATTAGATGGAGATTCAAGAGGCGGGGCAGCCTTATCGGTTAGACATGTGACAGGGAAGCCAATTAAATATATTGGTGTGAGTGAAAAAGTATCAGGCCTAGAAGTTTTTTACCCAGATCGCATATCTTCTCGAATCCTTGGGATGGGCGATATTGTCGGTCTTGTTGAAGAGGCCCAAAAAAATGTAGACATTAAAGAAGCTGAGAAGATAGCAGATAAAGTTAAGTCTGGTAAAAATTTCGATTTGGATGATTTTAAGAATCAAATTGAACAGATGAAAAAGATGGGAGGTGTTGGAGCAATGATGGATAAGCTTCCATCCCAATTAGCAGGTAGTGCATCGAAAATAGATCCTGAACAAGGAGACAAGTCGATGATGCAAATTGAAGCAATTATAAATTCCATGACAAAATTAGAGAAAACAAAGCCTGAAATCATCAAAGCAAAAAGAAAGATAAGGATTGCAAACGGTTCTGGAGTTAAGGTCCAGGATGTTAATCGCCTCCTTAAGCAATTTGAAGAAATGCAAAAAATGATGAAAATGTTCTCTAAAGGTGGAATCGGTAAAATGATGAGAGGCCTTGCCGGTAAAATTCCAGGGATGAATTAGTAAACCTCTTTTGTTATCAATACTGAATTTTTTTTTTAATGTTCTGTCATTGAACTAGTTAGTTAATAATCTGTTTAATTTTATTGACCCAACATTGTTAATGTTGGATAATTCATGCTTCGTTTTGGGGAGTTAGCTCAGCTGGTAGAGCACCGGACTTTTAATCCGTTGGTCACGCGTTCGATCCGCGTACTCCCTACCATTTTTTTGACTCAAGAATTTACCTCACTTTTTTGTAATACATATTTATTTATATATATTGAATTATGTAAGCGTTATGACATCCTATTAATATGTATGGTGTAAAAAAATTAATTCTTACCCTTCTTTTCTTATTCCCATCACATTTATTTGCCTATCCACCACAATCTGAATTATTTGGATTGAGTGAGTCAATGACTCATATTTGGGTAACATTTAAAGATGGTGTTACTGGAACAGGTTCAGGTATTGTTGTAAAAAAGAATCATGTTGCAACAAATTGTCATGTCTTAGCAGATTCTCGTGGTGTTAATGCAGTAAAGTATTTCAAAACCTATGTACCGATTGCGATATATGCAGATTGGGAAAATGATTTATGTATTTTAAAATTTGACGACTTACCCTTGTCTCCGGTTAAACTTGGAAATTCTGAAAACCTCAATTATGAAGATAAAGTTTTTGCCCTCACTTTCCCTAATGATAATCCGGTCCCATTGCCTTCCTATGGGCATGTTAAGGCCCTCTATCCCTTTAAGGGAGGTAATGTTATTCGAACATCTGCTTCATTCACACTTGGTTCAAGTGGAGGTGGTTTATTTGATTTAGATTTTAACCTAATAGGGATTACGACATTCAAAAGTCCTGGTAGAAGATTTGGAAATTTTTATTGTATCCCAGCGGATTGGGTCGAAAAATTACTTCAAGAGGAGCCGCAAATAGACTTAGTTAGCACAGGAAGGCCATTTTGGAGCTTACCCGACGAAGAAAAACCATTTTTTATGCAAATTATAATGCCGATGGAGAAGAAGAAATGGCAGAAAATGTTGGATATTGCCAAAAGGTGGACACAAGCGGATGAAGATAGCGCAGATGCTTGGTATTATTTAGGTTATGCAAAGGCAAAGTTGGGCAGTCTGGATTATGCGAAGCTATTTTTAAATCAAGCTTATAAACTGAATGACCGGCATTTAGAATCTCTGGTTGAGTTATATGATATATCTGTAATCCAATCAGATATAAATGAATCACTGAGGATACTAGAATTAATAAAAGCAATAAATCCAGAAAGAGCGGAATATATAGTAAAAAAATCTTAAAGAGTAATTGGCGCGCCCGAGAAGATTCGAACTCCTGACCCCTTGGTTCGAAGCCAAGTACTCTATCCAGCTGAGCTACGGGCGCATTTGATAATTGAAATTCTTAAAAATAATTGGCGCGCCCGAGAAGATTCGAACTCCTGACCCCTTGGTTCGTAGCCAAGTACTCTATCCAGCTGAGCTACGGGCGCACACGTAACATTATATCTCAAATAAAATAACCGGAAGTTAATTAACGGGTAGCGTTAATGTGGGCCCTGATTCTTTAATCTCACCAGATTGCAGTGATTCAATTTGATTTAAGAGCATAAAAGTATATTTTGATGTGATGTCAGAATCTTCAATATAGAACCAGTAATCACGATAGAATACCTTCGCCGAACCCTGCTTTGGTTCATTTCTTGATGAATGTATTGTTATTAATTCACCTGTAATTTCAGTCCAATCAAATTCAGTTCCATCAGCATTCTTGGTTATTTGAACTAATCCTTCATCTAAATGTTCTTCGGGGATGTTAATGCCATGACTTAAGAAAAACTGAATTCCAGCAAGAGACCTAAAGTCAATCTGGATTTCAGAGAGATTTTCTTCAGTTTCTAACTCTGCATAGATAGGATAAATGTTCGATTGACCATCAAGATTCATTAACTTTATTAAATTTTGAACGTTAGCATTTTGCAAAGAAGCTTTTTTAAAGTATAGAGCTAGTTGCCTATCTTTATTCTCGTCCATAATGTATCCAAACTGCAAGTCAGATCTCTCTATGGCAACCATTGCCGCTAAAAATTCATCGAACTTTTTAAAATTAGGCGCAATAGCTGGTGTTGGACCTGAGGCTGTGTGGGCATTATCAATACCATTTATGTTATTGACCGTTAAGTTTAATATACGATCCATTCTCCAGCCCGATCTAGATAAAAGCATTAACATATCAACATCTACCGGGCTTAGGACTTTCTTAATAAAATCTCCACCTTTCAAAGGTAGGTAGGTAATGGTTGGTTTCTCTGTGTACCTTGCTGCACCGCCGATACCTGCGTTATTTGCATCAGGTCCGCCATCAAAAATTGTTAAAGCGAGGCTACCACCCCGTTGCCATTCAATTGATGTTGACACACTACTTACCTCTAAAACAGATATCGAATCACCATATCTTCTCTTAACTAGGTTGAGTAATGATTGCGAGTCGTTAGTATCGGAAATAACTTGGTTAAATTCTCCACGTGAATCTTGAACGCTATCTGGCCCGATTTGAATGAACTCATCGAAAACAGAACATCCACCTAAAAGGAGAGTTAATATTAATGGGAGTATTTGCGTGATTAATTTTTTATGCACTTAGAAACTTTTATTTTTAAAAGAACATAATGATAAATTATTTTTGTTAATAATTGAAGTTTCTTTTGAAGTGACATGAGTAGCCGTTAGGGTTTTTGCTAAGGTATTTTTGATGAGATTCCTCAGCAGGATAAAATTTATCAAAAGCAACTATTTCAGTCATAACTTTTCGATCCCAATGCTTTGACGCATCAACTTTTTTAATTACATTTTCAGCTGTAGCCTTTTGGCTGTCTGAGGTATAAAAGATGGATGATCGATACTGTGTTCCAATATCATTTCCTTGTTGATTAGGTGTTGTCGGATTGTGAAGCTTGAAAAATTCTAGAAGTAAGCTTTCGAAAGAGAGTTGATCTT
Organism: Methylophilales bacterium; assembly: GCA_019823025.1. Taxonomy (NCBI): domain Bacteria; kingdom Pseudomonadati; phylum Pseudomonadota; class Betaproteobacteria; order Nitrosomonadales; species Methylophilales bacterium. The sequence continues at coordinate 1,112,494 of CP081940.1, forward strand.
GATCAAACTTAATCATGATAGTCTCTGCATGTCCGGTATTACCTGAAGATACTTCGTTATAAGTAACATCATCAACATGACCTCCAGAAAACCCTACAACTGTTTCTTGTATGCCTTTGATTTGACCAATTAGGTTTTCAAGTCCCCAATAGCAACCCCCCGCAATGTATGATGTTTCTAGATTCACTTTATTTAATCCTTAATATAAAATTTACAGACAACCTTGTGTTAATTTAATTTACTTTATATTGTAATATTAAATAAATTATTTTAAAAAAAAGGAATATAAGAATGTCTGTATCTATGCATGAAATATCAGTCCCCATGTTTATTAATATGCTTGAAAACCTATCTTCAATTTTAAAAAAAGCAGAGCGACATGCCGAAAAAAGAAAAATTGATAAAGAGATATTTATTAATGCGCGCTTGATTGCAGATATGAGGCCACTAACGAGTCAAATTCAAATTGGAACAGATATGATTCGGTTGGGATTGGGTAGATTGGCAAAAGTTAAAGCTCCCTCATATAAAGATAACGAAAAAACATTTACTGATTTAATCAAGAGAATTAGTAAGACGATTAATTTTTTAAAGAAAATTAATCCAAAAAAGATGGAAGGCTCTGAAAATATGGAGATAAATTTTGCAATCAGAAGTAATGAATTTAAATTTAAATCAGGTAAAGACTACTTAACCAAATGGATGATCCCTCACTTCTTCTTTCATGTCACGACCGCCTACGATATTTTAAGATCAAATGGTGTTAATCTAGGTAAAAGAGACTACATAAAATTTTAGTTAGGGAATAAAAATAATGAAATCAATTGATAATATTTTGAATGCAATTATGAGTAATTTTTACCACCTAGCACCATGGCTCCTCCGACTGGGACTAGGCACCTCCTTTATATTTCATGGACTAAGCAAATTTCCCCTACCCCCACAAAAGTTGATTGACTATTTTGGCTTCTCAGCCGAACTTGCTTCTTTTGTTGCCATTTCTGAGTTGGGGGCTGGCATTTTATTAATCCTCGGTGGTTTTTTAAAAGGCCATGTTGGTAATTTAGTAACTCGATTTGCTGCTGGGGTCATTGTCATTGTCATGACATTTGCATTTACATTGGCTCATAGTGATTGGTTTATTACACCTAAATTATTTATGAGTGAACAGATATTTTTGATGATTATAGGCCTATATTTTTTTATAAAAGGGAATAATTAATTTTTTTTCTTAGATCCAAAAAGTGACACTACTCTGCTTATCATTACTGCGAGAAACATAACACCCATCATTGCCTCAGTGATTGACCACATTTTCGCAGTATATGAAACGGGCGTAATATCTCCATATCCTAATGTAGTTAAAGTTGTAAAACTAAAATAAATCATATCAATAGACACCATTTCTGGATTGAAATTTCTAATATCAAATGAGTCAGGGTCAATCATTAATAAAAACATAAAGAGTAAATACCAAAAAATTCCAACTAGAACGTAAATTGATATAGCCGAACTAATTATGTGGGAATCTATTATTTTTGTTTTAAATATCTCTCTAAACAATTCAACTATCGTGATGCTCACAATTAAGATTTTTAAAAAATACTGAGATACGCTCTGGTTGTTATCAAAAAATAAAATATTAATCAATATAATGATTAACGAAGCGACTGTGACCTTAAATAATTTGGAGTCATGTTGATGAAGAAAAACACTGAAAATTAGGATGATTAAAAAAAGTATTTCAAGATTAACTATTGAAAGCAATCCATAATCGAAGGCAACAGGACCTATAAAAAAAACTAAAATAATTGATGCTAAAAGATAATGATTGGCAAATTTCATGAGCTAATTTTAGCTTAAATATGCATATAAGGTAAGAATCAAAGTCGGAGGGTTATGTGTAGGTCTAAGAAATCTCAACTTAATTTGTCATCAGCAATATGATACTTGGGGTCCTCAAGCACATTTAACTCCACCATGCTTTTAGCGCTGTCAAGAACTTCCATACAATCAGGGCTCAGGTGTACTAAATGTAATTTTTTCCCCATAGATTTATATTTATTAGCTAATGCATCAATAGCCATGATTGCACTATGATCTGCGACCTTTGATTGTTTAAAATCGATAATCACTTCATTTGGATCATCTTTAATTTTAAACAAATCATTAAAACTTTTCACAGAAGCAAAAAAGAGTGTGCCCTTTAACTCATAAATTTTCCAACCTATTTTATTTTTAGAGGTAGCTACCTCTATAATTTTTGCATGCTCCCATGCAAAAACCAAAGCTGAGACTATGACACCTAAAATTACAGCAATTGCTAAATCTGCAATGATAGTGACTGCGCCAACAAGCAGGCCGACAAATATATCTTTCTTAGGGACTTTTCCAAACAGTCGTAAACTTCCCCATTCAAAAGTTTTCTCTGCTACAACAAACATAACGCCTATTAAAGCTGCAAGGGGAATCATTTCAATCCACTGGGAAAGAAATAAAACAAAAGAAGCTAAAAATATCGCTGTTGCAATTCCTGATAAACGTTTTACAGCTCCATTATTGATATTAATCATGCTTTGCCCAATCATTGCACAACCTCCCATACCCCCAAAAAAACCAGTCACAATATTAGCAAACCCTTGTGCTAAGGATTCCTTATTTGGCCTTCCTCTTGTATCTGTCATATCGTCAATTAAATTGAGCGTAAGAAGTGTTTCAATTAAACCAATTGCTGCTAAAAGCAACGCATATGGCAGTGTGATAGTGATGGTCTCAAGAGTCAAAGGCACTAACGGAAAATTAAATTCTGGAATTCCACCTGCAATTGATCCTAAGTCCCCAACTGTCTTAGTATCTATTGAAAAGAAATAAACGGTACCCGTAATGAAGATTATAGCAGCGAGAGTGGATGGAATAATTTTTGTGAGTTTAGGAAAAAGATAAATAATTGCCACGGTTAAAAAAATAAGCCCAGCCATAGCATAAAGGGTAGCGCCACTCATCCATACAGACAAGCCTTCATCATTAAGAATTTTAAAGTGATTAAATTGTGCAAGAAAGATGACAACAGCTAGTCCGTTTACAAAACCAAGCATAACTGGGTAGGGCACCATACGAATAAATTTACCCAATTTAAATAAGGCAAATATAATTTGTAATAAGCCCATTAAAATTACTGTAAGAAATAGATACTCTGGTCCATGCTGGACAACTAATGAAACCATTACAACTGCTAAGGCTCCTGTTGCACCCGAAACCATACCAGGCCGTCCACCAAATACTGAAGTAATGAAACAAACTAGGATAGCTGCATATAATCCGGTAAGTGGTGAAACTTGCGCAATCAGTGCAAATGCAATTGCTTCTGGAACCATTGCCAAAGCAACAGTGAGACCACTTAATAAGTTAGTTTTTACTTCAGGTAAATTTTGCATAGACAGAGACTTTTGGTGAATTAGTGTTCGGGTAAATTAAAAGGTAGTCAATCTAACACAATTCTCTCTATTCAAGATATCTAATTAACTTTGATCATTAATTCATTTCGTCTAAAAAACGGCAATGTCCATGGAGGGTTATACCTGGCAATTTTTATCTCACCTGAGGTCTTAAGTTTTTTTTCTTTAATAAATTGATTAAGTAATTTTTCTTTCTCTAGGTAACTAGATTCTCTAACAAGACCAGAAAAAACAATTACAGCATATTTCTCTTTTGGTAAGCTAAGAATTTTTATGCTTTTATTATTTGGCTTAGGCAGTGTTTCCAATGTGAATTCATTCGGCATAATAAAAGATACGATCCAGTTATTGTCGCTCCCCTCATTCAAAACAGGCTTAGTCATATTAATTTTTTGAGGTAATGGCTCCATCTCAACAGGGGCGGTCATTTCAATTCTTGAGTTCCCATCGGTACTGGTATTATTACCAAATATATAGTCGGCTAGGATCTTAAAGCCTTTTGATGATGCATCATCAAAATCACCAAAAACTTCTACTTGCGCAATAATTTTGGGAGAATATTCTCTAATCTCAAATTTATCTTCTTTTAGGATAAGCTTAAATTCTGGTTCATCAGTTGCCATAATTGAATTTGACATAAGTATAAAAATATATAAAAGGTATGAAAATTTCATTTTGTATATGATTGATTTTTCAGTGAATAGTGGCGGAGAGCGAGGGATTCGAACCCTCGATACAGGTTTACCCCGTATGCTTCCTTAGCAGGGAAGTGCTTTCGACCACTCAGCCAGCTCTCCTAATTTTCGTAACAATACTCTTATATTTTATCTAAATCAAAAGCTTTATGAAGAGCATTTACAGCCTTATCCAATGATTTTTCTTCAAGGATAACTGATATCTTTATTTCACTTGTCGAGATAGTACTAATATTTACACCTTCTTCAGCAAGCGTTCTAAACATTTTACTTGCTACACCCACATGAGATCTCATACCAACTCCAATTATTGAGAGTTTAGCAATTTTATCGTCTCCCTTAACCTCTCGTGCTTTTATATGATCTTTTACTTTTTCATTTAAAATTTTTAAGGTCCTCTTTAAATCATTTTTTTGAACAGTGAAAGTAAAATCAGTAAGTCCATCTTGACCAAGGTTCTGAATGATTACATCCACATCAATTTTTGCCTCTGCAATTGGCCCTAGAATTTGATATGCGATACCTGGCATATCTGGTACGCCGAGAATATTAACTTCAGCCTCATCTCTATTAAAAGCAATACCTGAAATAATTGGATCTTCCATATTCTTTTTTTCCTCAAAATTAATTTCTGTACCTTCATTGTTTGGTGAAAAGCTTGATAAAACTCTTAGCTTAACTTTATATTTACCTGCAAATTCAACTGACCTTGTTTGTAGAACTTTTGAGCCTAGGCTAGCCATTTCTAACATCTCTTCGAAGTTTATTGATTTAATTTTTTTTGCCTCAGGAACCACTCTAGGGTCAGTGGTATAAATACCATCTACATCCGTGTATATCTGACATTCTTCAGCTTTAAGAGCTGCCGCAAGTGCGACAGCAGTCGTATCAGAGCCACCACGACCTAAAGTGGTGATATTGCCTTCTTTATCTACACCTTGGAAGCCTGCTACCACCGCAATAAAACCATTTTTTAAATCTTTCTTAAGATTTGTATCTTCAATATTTACAATCCTAGCCTTGCTATGCGCGTTATCTGTTTCAATTTTTACTTGGTGGCCAGAGTAACTTTTTGCTTTAAATCCCAAATTAATCAATGATAAAGACATAAGACCACTCGTTACTTGTTCACCAGTTGAAACAATAGAGTCATATTCCCTCAACTCAGGACTTGGCATCATTTCCTCACATAGTTTTATTAATTTATTTGTTTCTCCCGACATTGCAGAAACAACAATGACGACTTGATGGCCCTGGTTGAAAGTTTTAATAGCAATATTAGCTGCCGCCTTAATCCTTTCAGGGTTAGCAACTGATGTACCACCAAATTTTTGTACGATGATGCTCATTTATATAGACTCTTTAACTGCTAAGGTTTGTTTGAACGAGTTTGAACGCTTCTTGGACTAGTTTTGTATTTGTTCCACCTGCCATTGCCATATTTTTCCTACCCCCGCCTTTGCCTCCCACTTTTTCACCAAGTGTTTTAGCAATGGATCCTGCATCAATTTTATCTGTTAGGTTATCCGTAACGCCCACAGCAAAAATTACATTAGAATCCTTCACTGAGGCTAATATTATAACTGCTGTTTTAAGTTTTAGCTTCAATTTATCAATCATATTTCTCAATTCATTAGGCCCTTGATTATCAATTACTTGGCTTAAGTATTCAAAATTATTTATTTTTGATGTTTTTGAAAGCATCTCATCAGTTTGATTCAATGCTAATTCTGATTTTAGTTGGTTTTGTTTTTTTTCGTTCTCTTTAAGTTGTGAAAGTAGTGAAGATACCTTTGTCGGTATTTCTGATGGTTTAGTGTTCAGGTCTTTGGAGACTTTGGTTAATATTTCTTCTTGATCATTTAAAAATTTAATGAGATTAAGTCCAGTAACTCCTTCAATTCTTCTAACGCCCGAAGCAACGCCTGTTTCAGAATAGATTTTAAAAAGGCCAATATCGCCTGTATTACTTACGTGAGTTCCCCCACATAGCTCGATACTATTTCCAATATTTAATACGCGAACTTCTAGATCATATTTTTCCCCAAAAAGCATTAATGCGCCTGATTCTTTTGCCTTATCAATTGACATCATTTCTGTAGTGGTCACTTTATTAGTCAAAATTTCATTATTAACAATAGATTCTATTTCTTGAATTTCATCTTTTGAAATAGGCTTTGTATGAGAAAAATCAAAGCGTGTTTTAAGGTTATCTACGAGAGAACCTTTTTGTTCAACATGGTCACCCAAAACAATTTTTAATGCCTTATGAAGCAGATGGGTGACAGAATGATTTCGCTTTATATCATTTCTCCTATGTTCATCTATCAATGCCTCAACTTGTTCATTACATTTCAAGGAGCCAGATTCAAGAACTCCAATATGACCAAATACGTTTTTTTTTATTTTTATTGTATCTTGCACATAAAATTTCCCCTTTTTAGTTTTAATGCAGCCACTATCACCAACCTGTCCTCCTGATTCAGCATAAAAGGGAGATTTATCTAAAATAAGGATTGCTTCATCACCTTCTTTTAGTTCTTTAAGTTCGTTACTGTCTTTAAACATTGCTACAATTTTTGAAGAAGAATAGGTATCGATATAACCTAAAAATTCTGTATCTGTGCCTGTGTAAGGTAACGTTTTAGTTGTATTAAACTTACCAGATTCACGTGCCATTGTTTTTTGAGATTTCATGGATACCTCAAAAGCCTCAGTATCAATTTCAATTTTATTTTCTCTACAAATATCGGCAGTAAGATCAAGTGGAAATCCATAGGTATCATGCAACTTAAAAGCAACCTCACCACTTAGTATCGATACATCTTTTTTCTTAGTATCACTTATTGCCTGATCAAGAATAGACATCCCTTTTTCAATTGTGATGAAGAAACGCTCTTCCTCTAATAAGATTTCATTTGAAATTAATTTTCTTTTATCGAGAGATATATCTTTATCATCATCCATTAGCTTTAAGATAAGTGGTACGAGTTTATGAAAGAATGGCTTATTACAGCCAAGCTTATAACCATGCCTAATGGCTCTTCGGATAATTCTTCTTAGAACGTAACCTCTTCCCTCATTTGCAGGCAACACCCCATCTTTAATAAGATAAGTAGCTGTTCTTATATGATCAGCAATTACTTTAAGTGAGTTATTCTCAAGATCTTTTGTGTTTGTAATTTTGCCAATTTCAGCGATAAGCGCTTTAAATAAATCAATTTCATAGTTTGAGTGGACATTTTGGAGTATTGCAGAGATTCTCTCTAAGCCCATCCCAGTATCTACAGATGGCTTCGGAAGAAGATGCATTTTACCTTGTTCATCGCGATTGTACTGCATGAAAACTAAATTCCAAATCTCAATGAAGCGATCTCCATTTTCATCTTTTGAGCCTGGAGGACCACCAAAGTAATCTTTTCCATGGTCATAAAAAATTTCACTACACGGACCACAAGGACCAGTGTCGCCCATCATCCAAAAATTATCTGAGGCATACTTACCTCCGTTGTTATCTCCAATTAAAATGATTTTTTCTTTAGGTAAGCCTATTTCTTTTGACCAGATTTCTAGCGCCTCTCTATCTTCTTCATAAACGGTGACCAATAATTTTTCTTTTGGAATTTTATAGACCTCTGTCAAAAGCTCCCATGCGTATGAGATTGCTTCTTTTTTAAAGTAATCCCCAAAGCTGAAGTTACCAAGCATTTCAAAAAAAGTTAAATGCCTTGCTGTATAACCAACATTTTCTAAATCATTATGTTTTCCACCTGCTCGAACACAGCGTTGACTAGAGGTTGCTCTTTGATAACTTTTTTTATCAATACCTAGAAAAATCTCTTTGAATTGATTCATACCTGCATTGGTGAAAAGAAGGGTAGGGTCATCTTGAGGGACCAAGCTTGATGAAGAGACAACTTCATGTCCCTTAGCAGCAAAGAAATCTAAAAATTGTTTCCTGATTTCTTTTTCGGATAAAATATTTTTGTTATTCAAAATTCTTCCCAGATAGAATCTTATGTATTATTTCTATGTTTATACCTCTTCCCTGGAGAAACCTAATTTGTTTATTTCTTTCCTCTTGTGAATGGGGAATAGCATCAAATTTTTTTGACCAGATTTTTTTTGCAAGCGAATAATTCTCTGATTTAATTTTGACTAGTTCACCATTAATAATAGTCTCGTCCACACCTCGCATTTTTAGTTCATACCTAATTTTTTCTAACCCATATTTGTTCTTTTTTGAAAAAATAAATTGCTCCGTAAATCTTTGATCTGACAACCAATCTTTGCTCTCAAGCTCGTTAAGTATATTTTTTACAGTTTGTGTCTCAAGCTCAAGCTCTTGCGCGAAGGTATTTATTTTTTTTTGTAACTCTAAGCGGGAGTATTCTCTTTTACCCAAATAATATAAAGCTCTTTTTTTAAGTAAGATAATATTTTTTTCGGTACTATTTTTCAGATTCTGCATCATCCTCAGGCACTGCATCCTCGATTTCAATTTCAGCAGATATACTAGATTTATCTCTTACTTGGTTTTCAATATCTTTTGATGTTTCGAGGTTGCCTTTGAGAAATTCTCGCACGTTATCTTTGCCCTGACCAATTTTCTCACCATTATAGCTATACCATGAACCAGATTTTTCTATAATATTTAATTTAACAGCTTGGTCAATAATCTCACCCTCTAGAGAAATTCCCTCACCATACAGCATATCAAATTCGGCTTTCCTAAATGGAGGAGCCACTTTATTTTTAACTACCTTGACTCTAGTTTCAGCACCGATAATTTCATCATCTTTTTTTATTGCACCAATTCTTCTGATATCAAGCCTTACAGATGCATAAAACTTAAGTGCATTACCACCTGTTGTGGTTTCTGGGTTTCCGAACATAACACCAATTTTCATTCTTAATTGGTTAATAAAAATTACCATGGTGTTTGTTTTTTTGATGTTGCTTGTTAATTTTCTTAATGCCTGTGACATTAACCTAGCTTGTAATCCCATATGTGAATCACCCATATCACCCTCGATTTCAGCGCGTGGAGTTAATGCTGCAACTGAATCGACAACCACAATATCAACTGAGCCACTTCTGACAAGCATATCCGCTATTTCAAGTGCTTGTTCACCGGTATCTGGTTGTGAGACTAATAATTCTTCAATATTAACGCCAAGCTTTGCTGCATATTGGATATCAAGTGCATGCTCGGCATCTATAAATGCTGCTGTTCCTCCTACTTTTTGCATTTGAGCGATTACTGAAAGCGTTAACGATGTCTTTCCAGATGATTCTGGACCATATATTTCGATGACTCGCCCTCGAGGTAAACCACCAATTCCTAAGGCTATATCGAGCCCCAAAGACCCGGTAGATATAGATTGGATGTCCTCAACAACTGAAGTATCATCCATTCGCATTACCGATCCTTTACCGTATTGTTTATCTATTTGCGCGAGAGCTGCATCCAGGGCTTTTCTTTTATTGTCATCCATTGAATATTTACCTTTGGTTAGTGTTTTCTAAATTAGTTTTTATTATTTCATACTTGTTGTTATAACGTAAGGTTCAACAGTTTATTTAATACGAAAAGAACCGATTCTTTTCTAATTGTCACTCTTGAACCTGTAAAATCTGACTTATGTTCTAAAATTACCTTTTTTTGGTTTGCGATTGAAAAATAAACAGTTCCAACAGGTTTAGCTAATGACCCTCCATCAGGACCCGCAATGCCTGTGATACTAATACCAAGAGATGCCTCACTATTTTTCAGAGCCCCCATAGACATTTCATTGGCAACTTCTTGACTCACAGCTCCAAAATTTTCCAGAGTCTCTCCTTGCACTCCCAAAGAGTTAATTTTTGAATTATTACTATAAGTGACAAACCCCCTATCAAACCATTTTGAGCTTCCAGCTTCTTGAGTTAATAATGAAGATAGAAGACCCCCCGTACAAGACTCGGCAGTCACTAACAATATATCTCTATCTAAACACTGGTGTGCTAATTTTTGAACGAGATTTATATGTTTTCTAGAAAACATATAGGTTAAATAAAATTATTATTAATGCAGAATATATTGCTGCTGCAATATCATCAATCATTATTCCAAAGCCATCCTCAAATTTTTTTTCAAGAATATTGATGGGAAATGGTTTTAAGATATCGAAAAATCTAAATAGTAAAAAACAAAAAAATAATGTAACCACATCAGGTTGCAAATAAATTAATAGTGCGAGAAAGGCAACAATTTCATCAATAACGATACAAGAGGGGTCTTTCATTTTCATGATGAGGCAGGTTTTGTTTGATACGTAAATACCAATAAAAAAAAGAGTGATCACAAAAAAGTAATCATAATATTGAGGAAGGAGTTGAGAAAAATAAAATAATGGTATCGCTATTAACGTTCCAAATGTTCCGGGTGCAAATTTTGCTAAGCCCGACCCAAAGCCTAATGCAATAAATGTAGATTCGTTTTTAAAGAGTAAATTATCCTTTTTCAAAGTGTGCAAAGCCTTTTTTTAGTTTGATCTCTATACCATTATCACTTATACGGAGTTTTTTATCTTTAATAATAGTACCCACCCTTGAGAGGCTTAAATTATTTTTTATGACCAACTTTTCAATTTTTAATCTCATATCTTTTGAGGCGGTTAATATTGTTTGGTAGTCGTCACCACCATAGAGGGCTAAATCCTCTCGCCCTGTTTTTTTTATCCATTTATTAATAGGCATCTCTTTTAAATTGATCTCTGCCCCCACCTTTGATGCCCTTAAAATATGATTTAGGTCAGCTACAAAACCATCTGAAATATCTATGGCCGAGTTACAAAAAGGTTTAATTTTGTCGATAGTAAATTTGTTAAGCATTGGTTTTTCTAATGCCTTTATGGAATTTTTTGCAATCCCTTTGGGGGCTTCTATTTTCTTCTTAATAATTTTTAAACCTAATGCGGGAAGACCAAGATCTCCTGTGACCCATATATCATCCTCAATTTTTGCATTCGACCTTAGTAGGACACTATTTTTGTTTACATCACCCAAGACGGTTACATTGATTGATAAGGGACCCCTTGTGGTATCTCCACCGATAAGCTCTACATTAAATTCTTTGCAACACTCAAAGAAGCCTTTTGAAAATTGTTTTAACCAATCACTGTTTGCTTTTGGCATCGCTATAGCAAGCAATGCAAACATCGGAGATGCCCCCATAGCTAAAATATCAGAAACATTAACTGCCATCACCTTCCATCCAATTTTATATGGATCGGTAGCTGCCATGAAGTGAATATCTTTATTCAGCGTATCCGTTGAGATAGCCCATAAATTATCATCATCTTTTTTAAATAATGCAGCATCATCGCCAATACCTTTGTATGCTTTGATATTTTTTTTAAAAAAGAATTTATTAATAATTTCAAATTCTGTTTGCATCTTTACTTCTTTTTTGGTCGAAAAGATTTTACAAATTCCTCATTTGTTTCAATATATGGACCACCAATTAAATCTAAACAATAGGGAATTGCAGCAAAGATACCATGTGTTTTTATGTTATTTTCTTTATCTTTTACCCCCTCAAGAGTTTCAACTATCGCCTTAGGTTGCCCGGGGAGATTTACAATAAGTGTTTTTTTTCTAATCACAGCTACCTGCCTTGATAAGATTGCAGTAGGAACAAAATTTAAACTAATCTGACGCATTTGTTCACCAAACCCTGACATTTCTTTGTCGGCGATAGACAAAGTCACCTCTGGTGTAATATCCCTTTCAGCTGGACCCGTCCCACCTGTTGTTAATATTAGTGCACACTCTTTGTGATCACAATAATCAATTAATGTATCTTTAATTTTAGAGAACTCATCTGGGATGACTAATGATTCAGTTTGGTAATCATTTTTTATTGTTTTTTTTAACCAAGCCTCTAGCTCTGGAATGCCTTTATCTTCATAAACACCTGATGACGCTCGATCACTAATTGATATTAAGCCAATTTTAATGAATTTTTGTAGCATGAATGTGTCAATTTGGTTAAATAAATTATAATATTATCATTTTCAAGGGAGCCTCATGTACAAATCATACTTAAACACTTTTATTGCAGCAGTTTTCTTTTTCTCTACCAATCTTATTGCTGAAGAAAACTTATTTGAGAAAAACTATGTTTTACAGAGTCCTGAAGGCTTTAAGTCATTTGAGCAGTCGCCAGACACCAAAATAATGAGAGGTTGGGATAAAGATACTGATAATGTGATGATGCTTGAGAATGGTTATGATTTTATGGGATTCTCAGGGTTTGTTAGTACTAACATTCCTCCAAGCGTTGCTCTTGAACATGGGAAAAAAATAAAAGCAGATTTAATTTTAATTTATGACAGACAAATTAATGAGGGTGATAGAGCATCACAATTTAAAAAGGCTAGAAGAAAGGCGATAGAAGAAAAAAGAGTTAAAGATTTTGGCAAGGTAACTGAAATAGAAATTACAGAAGAAGATTTAGTTGATCCAAATGTAATGTATGATTTTTATGCTTCTTACTGGGTTAAATTACCCAAACCAACCTTTGGAACGCATTTTATTGAGCTTGGTAAAGGTGAGAATAGGGAAAATGCTGAAGGAGTTCAGGTCATTGCTGTCATCAAAGGCTCAGCTGCAGCCAAAGCAGGAATACTTAGGAATGACAGTATTACCTCTATCAATGGTCAAAAAGTTACAACACCTGATGAACTTATTTCGTTAATAAGAAAAAACAAGGGCTCTGATATTGATGTAGGCTATATTAGAAATGGTAAATCTTCAGTAACTGTGGCCAGTATATAAATTACTTACAAGGTTTCTTTAATAAACTGAAAAAGCTCTTTTTGAAATTTTTTAGAACTTCCTTTTTTTACTTCTCTCTGAGTATTGAGGATAAGCTTTCTCAGTTTTTGTATATCAATACCAGGGAATAAATTAACAAAATCTGTGAGATTTGAGATATCACCCAATAGTTTATCTCTCCAATCCTCTACCTTATGAAATTTTTTAATCTCGGTTTGGGATTCAAACTTTAACTGATCAACGAATCGTTGAGCATCTGTCAAGTCTATAGCTCTCAGTAATTTAGACAAATATAGGCTTTGTCTTTTTTGGGCCGAATTTTTTTTTAATTTTTTAAGCTCTTTTATAGCCTCATGAACGTTTTCAGGTAATTCAATCTGGCTTATTTGTTTATCAGTTAACCCTACTAAAATTTTTCCAAATGCATGAATGTCTTTAGCTTCATTTTTTAAAACAGTTTTGCTTTTAAAGTCATCTGTTATGTCAGTCATAGAAATTTAATACCAAATCTTGAATTTGATTATGTATCATATCACTTTAATAATTTTCAAAAATTGAATGATAAAAATACTTAATTATTCGCAAGATGATTTATATGAGTTAGCGAGGTATGTTAATAAGCAGGCTAAAGCTAAAGGGGCTTCTGAGTCAGACGTTGAAATTGATGTGGATGCTGGAACTTCAGTCTCAGTGAGATTAAAAGAGCTTGAATCAATCTCTTTAAATAATGATAAAAGTTTATCGATTACAGTATATTTTGGAAAAAAAAGAGGCGTTGCAACAACTTCAGATTTTAGTAAAGAGGCTATTGAATCATGCTTGGCAGCAGCATGTGATATTGCTAAATTCACCGGTGAAGATGAAGCCTTTGGGCTAGCAAGCCCAAAATTATTTCCAAAAGAAGAAATTGAGCTTGATCTATATCATCCTTTTGGGGATTCACAAGATGCTATGATTGCCAAGGCTTTAGTTGCTGAAAAAGCCGCATTATCATTTGATAAAAGAATAAATAATTCTGAAGGTGCAAATTTTAGTACATCTAATAATTTATTTGTTCAGGCAAACTCAAATGGATTTATTGGGGGCTTCCCATCTTCGCGGCATACGATAAGCTGTTCTGTTATTGCAAAAGATAATTCTGGAATGCAAAGAGACTTTAGCTATAGCAATGCACGCAAAATTTCCAATTTACAATCTTTAGATGAGATTGGCGAATCTTCAGCTCAAAGAGCAATAAATCGTCTTATGCCTAAGCCAATCAAGACAGGCCGTTATCCTGTAATTTTTGAATCTCAGGTTGCAACCTCTCTCATATCGTCAATTGTTTCTGCATCCTCAGGGACAAATCAATACCGTAAAACCTCTTTTTTGTTAAATTCACTTGACAAGAAAATTGCCTCAGAACATCTCACGATTAATGAGGACCCATTTTTAAAGCATGGAAACGCAACAACATATTTTGATGGAGAAGGAGTTTACGTTAAGCCAAGAGTTGTTGTTGATAAAGGTTTTTTAAAGGGTTACTTCCTGTCTTCATATAGTGCAAGAAGATTAAAAATGGAAACAACGGGTAATGCTGGAGGGGCACATAACTTAATAGCGAATTCGTCAAACCTTAGCCTTGATGAGTTAATAAAAAAGATGGGTAGGGGTTTGGTGGTAACCGAATTAATGGGACAAGGTTTGAACATAGTGACTGGTCATTATTCAAGGGGTGTTGCTGGTTTTTGGGTTGAAGAGGGCGCTATCGTTCATCCTGTTGAAGAGATTACAATTGCTGGAAATATGAGGGATATGTTGCTAAATATTTCAAATATTGGAAATGATACATATAAAAATAGCTCTCAGTACATTGGATCTGTATTAATAGATGAAATGACTATTGCTTCTGGTAAATAAATCTAGAGGGAGGAAACTAGGTGAGATGCTAGAGGGCGTTGACTAGTCTTATTTTCTTTAATAAAATTTAAATTCTCAAAGTGCGACAATGAATCGCTTTCAGTTTGATTTTGATTCTTTGATGTATCAACGGCATCATCTGTAAGATAATCAAATGTATCATCCTCAGATAAATAGTCTAAATATTTATCGTAATCGATCTGGTCTTTACCATTGATCTGAGCATTTCTCATCTGTAACCATGAATCTCTTTGGAATGCATATGGGTCGATTGATGCATCATCCATCAGGTTTGTTGCATCTAAAAGCTGAGCTCTTGTGTTAATAATTTTACCAACATAAAGTGTATTTCTTAATCGCACATTATTAATATAACCAATAGGATCAATGAAAAGTCCATCAACTGCTAAACCAGTTCCATCTCTGAAAGTAGAGGGACCAAAAAGTGGTAGCACTAAGTATGCACTGTCACGCCATCCATAACGTGCAAGTGTTGTACCAAAATCTTGTTTGTTACGATCTGTATAGTTATTCACATTAGTTGAAGATACGTCAATGAAGCCGAGCATGCCGATGGTTGTATTTACTATAACTCTCCCAGTATCAGTAACTCCTTGTTCAAAATCTAATTGTAAGAAACTATTTACAGCAGTTATGAAATCTGTGATGTTGTTATAGAAATTGTTAATCCCTTTTTTAGCCACATCTGGTGTGATGTAGTTATAACCCATTGCGATAGGCTTGAGAATTGCTCCATCAATCGTATCATTAAATGTGTAAACACCTCGATTAAAGCCTTCATAAGGGTCTTTTGGGTTCTCTTCCGCGCTTATAAAGCATGAAAAAAGAATGAAGGATAGTGCTATTAATTTTGAATTTAATTTATTCCGCATATCCTATGATTATGACATGTTTGTTGCTATTAAGGGACATTTAAATAAGATTAAAATAAGGTATAGACAGATATGTTGTTAATAAACAACAACTATTTGCATGCTTTATACATTGACAATGCCATATCCCTTTGTTTCTTATGGTCAACGATAGGAAATGGGTAGTCGATACCAAGCTTAACAGGAAATGCATCTCTATTTTTTTCAAAATATATCCATGGTTGATGAATTTCTTTACTGGATAGCGGAGCTAATTGTGGAATATATTTTTTTATAAATGAACCATCTTTATCAAATTTTTCTGACTGAAGCACTGGGTTAAATATTCTAAAATAGGGTTGTGAGTCACACCCTGTCGAAGCTGCCCATTGCCAACCACCATTGTTTGCTGAAAAATCAAAATCAATCAGGTTATCTTCGAAATATTTTTCTCCCCATCTCCAATCAATGAGTAAATCCTTAACCAAGAACGAGGAAACAATCATCCTTAAGCGGTTGTGCATATAACCAGTTTGGTTTATTTGTTTCATTGCAGCATCAATGATTGGGAAACCAGTTAAACCATTCCTCCATGCTTCAAATTTTTTTTCATCATTTTCAAATTCTAAGTTTTCGAACTGAATTTTAAATGATTTTTTTTCTGATACTTGGGGGAAATTTGCAATTATTTGAAAATAAAAATCTCTCCAGATTAACTCACTTAACCACGCTGAGGCCCCGTCATTATCTGCTTCAATAGATAATTTTGTGAGATGCCTAATCGATAAAGTTCCGAAGCGATTGTGCACGGATAGATAGGATACTCCTCTAATGGAAGGAAAATTTCGGTTTAGAGAATAATTTTTTATATTTTTATAAAATTTCTCAAGAAGGCTCTTGCCTCCGCTAGTCCCAGTTGGTAAGTCGAGATCTTCTAAATTAGTTTTTTCAAAACCAATCTCCCCTAATGTCGGTAATGCTTTAGAAGTATATTTCGCAAACTTGTCTTTATGATTTTCACAGTTGTATAGTTTAATACCTTGCTCATTTAATTTTTTTAAATGGTTATTTTTATAGGGTGTAAAAACTGTATACGGGTTATTTGATTGCGTTAAAATTTCATCATTTTCAAATAAAACTTGATCTTTAAATGTGAAGGTTGTGACCTTTTTATTTAATAAAATTTTTGAGATTGTTTGATCTCGATTTTGTGCATATTTTTCATAATCCCTGTTTATATATAATGAGTTACATTTATATTCTGAAATCAATTTTGGAATAAGAAATTCTGGGTCACCGATTTCTACGATTAGGTCCGAACCATTTCCATTTAAAGTTTTTTTGATCTCAGCAAGAGATCGCAAAATGAATTCAATTCTTCGATCTTTTTTATTTTTAAGTTTACTTAATATTTGTATATCGAAAATAAATACAGGAAAAACCTGATCAGAATCTTTTAATGCATGAAAAAGTGCAGCATTATCGTAAAGCCTTAAATCTCTTCTAAACCAAATGATAGCGTTCTGATTCATTTTATTCTCGATGATAAGGATGATTACTTAAGATTGCAAAAGCTCTGAATAGTTGCTCAATTAAAATTAATTTAACGGTTTGATGAGGAAGTGTCATTTTAGATAGCGATATGTTTTCCAAACTTCCATGTAATAAATTTTTATCGATGCCATCCGCGCCCCCAATCACAAATATTATCGTAGGAAAATTCTGTAACCAATTGTTTAACTTTGAAGAAAAATTTACCGATGTTAAAGAGACTCCGCCTTCATCTAAGCAAATATATGGGGCCTCTTTAATATGAGTTTTAATTCTAACTGCCTCCTCCTTTTTTTTATTCCCAATAGAGCTAAATTTCTTTTCAGGTTTTATTTCCACCCATTCAATCTTTGTATACTTAGGAAATTTATTTATGTAGTTTTTAATTCCTTCTTGAAGCCAACTATCAAGTTTATTGCCAATGCTGATAATTTTAATTTTCAAGCTTAAAATAGATCCAATATTTTAATTTGACCATAACTCTTCAAGGTTAAAATAAGCTCGGGTTGTTGGTGTCAT
Source organism: Methylophilales bacterium (assembly GCA_019823025.1). Lineage (NCBI taxonomy): Bacteria > Pseudomonadati > Pseudomonadota > Betaproteobacteria > Nitrosomonadales > Methylophilales bacterium. Next base: position 1,130,308 of record CP081940.1, read on the forward strand.
GATATGGACAATAATGTCTCCGAGGTCAACTAATACCCAATCACCCTCAGTTTCTCCCTCAATCCCCATAACCTCAACCCCAAAAGTACTCATTTTATCTTTAATATTTCTTGCTAGGGCTTTTGTTTGTCTTGTTGAAGATGCACTTGCAATAATCATAAAATCACTAATAGATGTCAATTTTTTAACATCCAGAGACACTATATCAAAAGCTTTTATGTCCTCTAAAGCGGAAATAACATATTTTTTTATACTTAATGTTGAAGCCAAATTTATGCTGCTTGAATTGCAATCGAATTTTTTGTGATAGTCATTTTATTTGATTCATCTAAATAAACTAAGGTAGGGTGATAGGTTTCTAACTCTGATTCGTTGTAATCTGCATAGGTGGCAATAATTAGCTTGTCCCCAGGACTTGCCTTGTGTGCAGCTGCTCCATTAATTGAGATTATTCCTGAGTCTTTTTTAGCTCTAATTGCGTAAGTTATGAACCTTTCTCCATTTGTAATGTTATAAATCGATATTTGTTCATATTCTTTGATATCAGCAGACCTTAGAAGAGATGAATCAATAGCACATGATCCTTCATATTCTAATTCAGAGTGGGTTACAGTTGCTCTATGAAGTTTTGATTTGAGCATGGTTCTTTGCATAAGTGTCTCAATATATCTTTTATGGTTTAAATCGTGACATTATAGTCATATAGTGTCATCTGTGCAAAATTCTATATTATCAATTAATCTCACATCATCGTAATTTGCTGCACCTAAAATTACCAAATTTTTATCATTCTTTGAAGGTTTTGATAAATCAGTTTGTCGTCTTATTTCTACATAGTCAACAGCCCAGCCTAAGCTGGTTAATTTCTTTACGGCAAAAGATTCGGCTTGATTTATATCATTAATTTTTTTTAATTCGACTATTGACTCTTTTAAGGTTTCGAAGAGTGTTGAGGCTATTTTTTTTGCCTCTGACTTTAATAGACTATTTCTAGAGCTCAAGGCGAGTGAATTTTGTTCTCTGACTGTTTCAACTGAATGAAAGTTAATTTTATAATTTTTATCTGAGATAAATTGTTTAATTAGCATGAGTTGCTGGTAATCCTTCTTTCCAAAAAAAACATGATCTGGTTTAAAGAGGCTAAAAAGTTTTTCTATAATCGTGATCACACCATCAAAGTGCCCTGGTCTTGATGCTCCACAGAGTTGCTTGGCTAGTGGCGGCAATGTATATGAAAGCGTTGGATTAGATGGGTAAATATCTTTTTCTGATGGATTAAAAAGAATATCTACTTCTAGTTTATTCAGAATATCGATATCTTTTGTTAGTGTCCTTGGGTAATTTCTCAAATCATTTTGAGAGGTAAATTGTATAGGATTTACAAAAATACTGACGATAATGGTACTTGCATAATGTTTGGCTTTCTTAATCAATGAAATATGTCCAGCATGCAAATTACCCATTGTTGGAATTAATGCTAAATTTTTTTTATTCGCTAAATTCGACTTTACTTCACTTGGATTTTTTAAAATGATCATTAAAGCAGATGAGTTTTTTTTATAAAATCTTGAATAGATTTAAAATTAAAATTTATATAATTATCAGTATTTTTTTTTGGTGGATTCAAAGTATTTGAAATCTTTAAACCAAGTAAATCATACAAAATTTCAACCCTTCCTGCGCATTCATTGGAGGACTTATATGAAATAGTCGGTATCTCCAGCTCAGTTGTAATAGCTTGGCTAACTTCAATATTAAGCATTGACAAAACAATCATAGAGATACCTGCGTTTTGTAGTATTTTTGCGTCTTCTAATAAATCATCTAATTTAAATTTAAACTCTGAAATATTTTTCGTTTGCGGGGTAAAACCAATATGCCCACAAGTAAATATTTCCTCTTTGTTAAGGTGTCTCACGATATCTTCAATTTCCTTTCCGCCCTCCATCTTGACACCATCAGCTCCAGCCTCGATTATTTTTTTAGCATTAATTAATGCAGCCGATTTTGTGCCATAAGAATGTATTGGCATATCAGAAATAATTGGCAAGCTATTTGCTCCATTCTTGACAGCACGTGTGTGGTATAAAATTTCGTTCATTGTGACATTTAAAGTATCCCTTCCTCCTTTAACTCTTGTTCCCAATGAGTCTCCAACAAGTAAGGCATCTACCTCAGTATTAGCAAGCATGGATGCGAATGTGGCATCGTAGCAAGAGATGATTGCTAAATTTTCTTTTTTAATAAGATTTTCTAATTTATTCATAATCGTCAAATGAACTGCGGATTAAAATATTCTCTTATACTTGTGATACCCATAATTCTATCAACCATCATATTCAAAGCTGAGCTATCCTCTAGTAGGTCAATATTTTCATTATTAACAATCAAGACATTAGATTTATGTTGATTATGAAAGTAGTTACTATAAGAAGCTGCGATTTTTTCAAGATATTCAGTTGAAATTTTTTGTTCGTAATTAATATTTCTTTTTTCCACTCTTTTTCTGAGAAGATCTACAGGCGTTTGGAGATAAATAACCAAGTCTGGAACGGGAGCTTTGAGTTGAAGATGTTTATATATTTGTTGATATAACTTAAATTCTTCATCATCTAAATTTAGTCTTGCAAAAATTGGATCTTTTTGTAAGAAAAAATCAGCAACCACACCATTTCTAAAAAAATCTTTTTGTTTTAGTTCTTCTAATTGGTTAGCTCTTTGGAAGAGAAAAAAAAGTTGAGTAGGTAATGAATAGTGTTTCATGTCCTCATAAAATTTAGGCAAAAAAGGATTTCTTTCTGCCTTTTCATTAAAAATAGCAGCTCGGTTTTGATTCGCTAAAAGACCCGCAAGTGTTGATTTACCACATCCAATGGGACCTTCAATAACAATATAAGGATATTTATCAAATATATTCATTTTAGATTTTAACGACCCCTTGGTTCGAAAGGGATTTTAAGATTTTATTTATAGGGCCAATACCAGGGATGTTTAATTTTTGATTGATTTCAAAGAGAGGAATAATAACGAATTGCCTTTGATGCATTCGTGGGTGTGGAACAGTTAATTTTTTTGTTTTCATAATTAAGTTATCAATCAACAAAATATCAAGATCTAGCGTACGTGGTTCATTTAACTCCATCCTTATTCTACCAGCTCGTGTTTCTATATCTTGTAATGCAGCATGCAAATTTTCAGGAGAAATATCTCCCTCTATCTCAATAGCAGCATTTATAAAATCAGGTTGATCAATCTTACCGATAGGTTTAGTTTTATATAGAGAGGATATATGTGTTACTGAAAGATCATCAATGGCATCAATTGAATTGATAGCCTTGTAAATTTGTTCGCTAGGATCATCGAGATTACTCCCAAGGGCAATATAAATTTTAGACATAAATTTTATTTTTAATTAATTTTTTTCTTGTATTTTCATCAGAGGTGACAAATTTCTCCCACCAATGGCTTAAATTTTTGTCAAATTGATCACTTTCTGAACGAATTAACATAAAGTCATATGCAGCTCTGAATCTGGGGTGTGTAAAAAGACGATACACTTTTTTTTGTGTTAAATTTTCAAACCGTATTTGAAGCCTCCATATCTCTGACATAGCAACAAGAAACCTTTTTTGAATAGGGAAAATTTTATTTTGTTTAATAATTACCTTATCAATAGCATCATTTAAAGCAAGCGAACTATGAGAGTAATTTGCTTCATTTTTTTTCCATAACTCAAAGACATCTTGCCATAAAAATACAGAAAAAATAAAACCGGGGCTGATATGTTTATTATTTGCTATTCGCTGGTCGCAATTATCAAGAGCCTTGAAAACAAATCTTTCGAAACTAGGATTAAGAGAGTCCATAGCGGGTAAGTATTTTTTTGTGAGATTATATTCTCTAAAAATTATTAAACTTTTTTTTGCATGACCAGTGAGAAAAAACTTTAAGATTTCATCGAATAATCTTGAGTGAGGTATAGTTTCAAGAAGATTCATTGAGGGCTTAATATGCTTCAATGTATCATTATGAATACCCATATGAAGTTTAGCTGTAAACCTTAATGCTCGAAGAACTCTTATAGGGTCCTCAGCAAACCTTTTCTGAGGATCTCCAATTAACCTTACTATTTTCTTTTTAATATCACCTTTACCATCCAAGGTATCAATTAATTTTTTATTGATAGGATCGTAATAAAGTGCGTTAATCGTAAAATCACGTCGTTTGATATCTTCAGACATTGAACCATATTCATTGTCTTTTAAAATACCATTTTTCATATGAATTTTTTCTGTGGGAGCTGTTCGGAAAGTTGAGACTTCGATGGTTTCTCTATTATAAATAACATGAACTAGTTTAAATCGTCTCCCAATGATCCTTGAATATTTAAAGATTTTTCTTATATCTTCAGGTTTTGCATTAGTTGCAATATCAAAATCTTTTGGGGGGTGATCTAATAAAATATCTCTTATCGCACCACCAACAATATAGGCTTCAAAATCATTTTCTTGAAGCTTAAGTACGATATCAATTGCAGCATCACTAATTAAGTGATGATTTATCTTCGTGGGACTAATTAGTTGATTAATTTTTTTGAAAAATTGAGGAAAAGCTGCTAAGTTCATTTGTTAGATACTAGATATCTTTTTGCCACAAAATATCATCAACATTATTTTCTTTATTGATATACCTAGCCAATACAAAAAGGAAATCAGATAAACGATTAATATATTTTAGTGCGTTTTTATTTACCTCTTCCTTATCATTTAAAAGGAATAGGCTTCTTTCAACCCTTCTGCATACTGTCCGGCCTAAATGACAATAAGAAGCCGCTTTGGAGCCACCCGGCAATATAAAGTCTTTTAGGGGGGGGAGTATATTATTCATTCGGTCGAGCTCTTGTTCAAGAAAGTTGACTTTTTTTAAATCAATTTTTTTATAGTTTGGGATAGATAACTCTCCTCCAATATCAAAAAGATCGTGCTGAATTTTTTTTAAGATATTTGTTTGCGAAACATTTTCTGTAAGAATTAAACCTATAATTGAATTAAGTTCATCAACATTTCCTAAGCATTCAATTCGAGTGCTAAATTTCTCAACACGAGTTCCATCACCGAGTCCAGTTTTACCTTTATCGCCTGTTTTAGTATAAATTTGTGTTAATCTATTCACCATAATTTTAAACTGTATTCTACATTATTCAATTAATTATTTTGTGTTATCTTTTGTAAACTAAATTTTAATTTATGCAAAAAAAACTCCCTTTAGGTATTTTTGATTCAGGTTTTGGAGGATTGTCAGTAGCAAAAAGTATTCATAAGCTTTTACCTCAAGAAGACCTAATATACATTGCAGATTCTGCTTTTTCTCCCTATGGAGACATGAAGGAATCCGACATAATAAAAAGAGCTCTCTTAATATCAGATTTTCTTGTTAATAAAAAAAAATCAAAAGCAATTGTTATTGCTTGTAACACAGCTACGGCATTTTCCGTGAATGTACTTCGTGATAGATTTAATATCCCAATAATTGGAATGGAGCCAGCAGTTAAGCCCGCCCTTAAGGTTACATTAAATAAGATGGTAGGCGTTCTGGCTACAAGTGGTACATCAAAAAGTGCAAAATTTTCTGCTCTTTTAGAAATGTACTCAGGAGACGTAAAATTTTTTGTTCAACCATGCCCAGGACTTGTAAATGCTATAGAAAGAGGAAGTTTTGATGATGCAGAATTATTTGGGTTACTGGAGAAATATCTAGCTAACTTTAAAAAAAATAGTGTTGATACTATTGTCTTAGGCTGCACTCATTTTGTTTATATAAAGCATTTAGTAAAAAAAATTATGGGGGCAAATATTAAGATTGTAGATACGAGCGAAGCAGTAGCAAGACAATTGAGAGTCAAATTAGATGAATTCAATTTGAGGGCAAATTCAAGTGAGCCAGATGAAAAAATGAAGCTCATATTGACTAAACATAAAAATATCCTTCAAGTAATTGATCAATTTCTATCTGGAAGTAATTTAAGTTTTAAATTAGAACGAAGCTGGCATTAGGTTCTTAGCCTAAAAACTTTTCCGCAATAAGGGCAAGCAGCGTCTTTTTTCTTATCCATATTTATATAGACTCTAGGATGCATCGAAAATGAATCAGCATTATTGGGTGGGCAATAAATTGGAAAATCTTTTTTTATGACAAATGTTAATTCTCTAATTTTTTTACTCAACATAGGTTAACCAATCACTATATTTTTTGTTACAACCTTTTACGATATCAAAATATAAAGATTGAAGCTCATGAGTAAGTTTGCCTTTAGTACCAGAACCTATCTTTCTTTTATCTAGTTCTCGAATGGGGGTGACTTCAGCAGCTGTTCCAGTAAAAAACGCTTCGTCCGCAGTATACACCTCATCACGAGTGATATTTTTTTCAATTACCTCTATACCTAAATCTTTGGCGATGATTATTATTGTATCTCTCGTAATACCCTCGAGTGCACTATTTAAACTTGGTGTAACTAACTTACCATTTTTAATTAAGAAGAAATTTTCTCCAGTTCCCTCAGTAACAAACCCTTGCGTGTCAAGCAATAGCGCCTCATCGTAACCATCAGTTTTAGCTTCGTGGTGGGCTAATATTGAATTCATATAGTTACCATTAGCTTTTGCTTTACACATAGTAACGTTTACATGGTGCCTTGAGTAAGAGGAAGTCTTAACCTGTATGCCATTATCAATAGCCTCCTGACCCATATAAGCACCCCACTCCCATGCGGCAACGATTAAATGAGTAGATAGCTTATCTGCTGATATGCCCATTTCCTCTGCGCCATAGAAAGCCATCGGTCTGATATAAGCAGATTTTAAATTGTTTTTAGAGACAGAGTTTTTTTGCGCATCAATAACTTGCGACTTTGAAAAAGGAATTTTCATATTCATAATATGGGCAGAATTAAATAATCTATCCGTATGTTCATTCAATCTGAATATCGCCGGCCCATTTTTTGTTTTATAAGCTCTCACCCCCTCAAAAACACCAAGCCCATAGTGAAGCGTGTGCGTCAAAACATGTGTCTTTGCCTCACGCCAGTCTACAAATTTATCGTCATACCAGATAAACCCATCTTTATTTTCCATTGATTGCGGTATTGCCATAAAAACCCTTTTTTAAATAATTTAATTCAAATTTATTATAAAATTTGCAATTAGATTAGCATGATAAAATGAAAAGTCATTTTTGAGAAACTTTCTATGAATAAATTTTTATATTTGATCCTTTTGGCATGCTTATTATGTTCTTGTTCCGGAGATAAAAAAAATAACTTTAATGGTTCTGATATAACAAAAGCAAAAATTAATGGGAATTTTAACCTGACCGATCAATACGGTAAAAATAAAACATTAGCTGACTTTAGGGGGGAAGTTGTTGCAATATTTTTTGGCTTTGCCAATTGTCCAGATATCTGCCCAACTACTTTAGTTGAATTAAAAGAAATCGATAAAAGAATTAATGATAAAAATTTTAAAGTATTATTTGTGACATTGGATCCAGATAGAGATACCCAAGCAGTACTAAAAGATTATTTAGCATCGTTTAATAAGTCTTTTATCGGGTTAACCGGTAGTATAGATGATATAGAAAAAACCGCCCGGCAATATAAAATCTTTAGGTTGAAAGTTGGGGAAGAAGATAGCTATACCATTGACCATTCCTCAGCAATATATATGGTTGATAAAGAGGGCGATGTTAGGATTCGCTATCCCTATGGATTCAAAATTGAAGGTATTGTTGAGGATATAAAGAAGCTAATCGAGTGAATAAAGGCTAAAACCTTTATTCTTTAAAAAATTTTCAGCTAATTTATAATCTGGGTTAATTTTTTTTACTAAATTCCAAAAATTTCTTGAATGGTCCATGTGAGTTAAATGGGCAAACTCATGACAGATAACATAGTCTATGACATAAGGATCTGCTTGAATAAGCCGCCAATTTATTCTGACCTCAGTCTTACTGTTACATGTTCCCCACCTAGTTTTTGCATTCGAAAGTAGTATTGAATTTGAGGGGATTGAGTTAATTTTTGAAATTTCGTAGGCTCTTTGTGAAAAATAGTCTAGCGCTGTCTCTTTTAACCACTTTATAAAAAAAGTTTTAATTTTTTCTTGGTCAGAAGGGTCTTTGAAGTAAATATTTAAGCTCTCTGTGTCGCGCCATTCTATTTTATTTTTACCTTGGAATAGGGAAAGTCGAATCTTTTTTCCAAGTAGATTAAATTTAGTGCCATTTTCAATAATGAGTTTTTTCTTTTGAGGCTCTATAAGTGCTAATTTTTTTTTAATCCAATTTATTTTTAATGATATGAGCTGATTAATTTTTCTTTCTGTCATGTAAAAGGGTGCGCTTACGATCAAGCCATTTTCGGTAATTTTTAAACTTAATGTTTTTTTAGATTTTTTAATTAACTGATATTTTAATGATTTATCGTTTGATAATGGAAATTCAACAATTTTTTTTGAATTAAAGTTAAACATTTATCTTTAACATTTCTTTTTCTATCCAGTCTTTTGTTTCTTGATTTATTTTGTCAGCCTTTGCTGTATCACTTGAAATTACTTTTCCTATCGAAACAGTAATGACTCCTGATTTTTTAATAATAGAATTTTTTGGCCAGAAAAAACCTGCATTATGTGCGACAGGGAGGATAGGTATTTTAGTTTGCGATGCTAACCAGGCACCGCCGATATGATACTTGCCAATTTCTTTAGGTTTGATCCTTGTGCCTTCAGGGAAGATAACAATACAGAATCCTTTTCTAATTCGATCAAGACCTTGTTCTAGCATTTGATTTAATGATTTTTTACCTAACGATCGGTCAATGGCAATGGGTGAAGTCATCGCTAAACCCCATCCAAAAAAAGGGACAAATAATAATTCACGTTTCATCACCCACACCTGAGGTGGAAAAATTTTTTGAAATGCTAACGTTTCCCAGGCTGATTGATGTTTAGATAAAATTATGCAGGGATTTTTAGGAATATTTTCTTGGCCTTTTATCCTAAATGTGATGTTGCATGTCCATTTCAACCAAACCAACATTGTTTTGGCCCATAAAGAAATAAATTTATAGCGATGCATCGGCGAAGCTGGGAAGGTGAGTATTGAAAGCAATGTAAATGGAATTGTAAAAATCCACATACCCAACTGAAATAATATCGATCTTAATAACATTACTATTCCATTTTAATAATAAATTTGGCAGCCTCTAGAAGATTATCAAAAATTAAGGTATTGCGTGGGAAGGATTTCTTTTTTTCAACATCCTTTCCATTACCTGTTCTGACAAGAATAGGTTGGGCCTCAGATTTTGAATAAGCCTCTAAGTCTCTTGTTGAATCGCCAATAGCAGGTATTTTTTCTAAATTAATACTGTAGTGTTCTTTTATTTTTTGCATTAATCCAGTTTTTGGTTTTCTGCATGCGCAGTCATCTTCTTCAACATGAGGGCAATAAAAAATTTTATCAATCTTGCTCCTTTTTTTATTTAGCAAATCTTGCATTTTTTTATGAATATTATCTAAGGTAACATTACTAATTAATTTTTTACCAACAGCACTTTGATTTGTTGCCACAACCACAGTATATCCATTTTTATTCAATAAACTAATTGCTTCAAGGCTTCCTTCTATGGGGATCCACTCCTCAGGAGTTTTTATGGAATGAATGCTGTCTTTATTGATAACGCCGTCTCTATCCAATATCACTAATTTCATCTCAAGAGGCTAATTTAGAAATATCAGCAACACAGTTTAAATTTTGTCTTAAATTGAACAGCAGGCTATATCGATTATTTTTGATTTTGGAATTATCAGCATTTACCATCACTTTTTCAAAGAAATTATTTATTGGCGTATTTAAAATGACTAAATTTTTTAATGCACTTATAAAATCATTCTTAATTAAACATTGATTAATTTTTGGCTCAAGATCTAACAAAACTTTATGAAGCATAATTTCTTCATTTTCTATGAGGAGATTTTCATCAATAGGGTTAATGGAAATTTTGTCTGCTTTTTTGAGGATATTAGATACCCGTTTATTTGCTGATGAGAGTGTCTCAGATTCCTTGAGTTTTACAAATTCAGAGATTGCCTCTAAGCGTTCTAAAATATCATAAATTTTTTCTGGTCTTGAAGATATGAGTGCATCAACTATCTCATTGGAATAACCAAGGTCTTTAAGGTAGTTGAAAAGTCTCTCATAGAGAAAATTAGTCAAACTTATCCTAGCAGAATCATTTTTATCTATGAAGTCATCGATTAATTTATTTAGATTAACTGGCAATTTTTTTTCTATAATTATTCTTATCACGCCTATAGCGTTTCTCCTTAAGCCAAAGGGATCTTTTTCGCCTGTGGGAATTTCATTTATAGAAAATAAATCAATCAGGGTTGTAAATTTATCAGCAATTGCAAGCATAAAACCTAACTCATCTCTTGGTAGTGAATCATTAGAGAATCTTGGTTTATAGTGATCTTCAATCGCATTGGCAAAACTTTCATTTTTATTTTCGTTAAGTGCATAGTAGCGCCCCATTATTCCTTGTAGTTTTGGGAATTCACCTACCATAAGGCTTAAAAGGTCTGCTTTAGAAAAAAGACTTAACTCCATTAGATCAATATTAAATTCTAAATTTAAATTTTTGGTTAAGTACTGTAGTTTTTGATTAACCCTCTCTGTCCGATCTTTTTGTGATCCTAGCTTGTGATGGTAGATAACGTTTTTAAGTTTTTCACAAAAATTTGTTAAACCCAGCTTCTTATCTTCATCATAAAAGAATTCAGCATCCGCTAAACGCGGCCTGATAACTTTTTCATTACCATGGATAACTTGATTTGAATTTTTTGGTGAGATATTTGAAATAATAATAAAACTATTTGTTAGGCCATCATTTTTATTGAAAATAGGGAAGTATTTTTGGTTTGTCTTCATCGTTAATGTGAGACATTCTTCTGGGATAGAAAGATATTTATCTTCAAAGTTACCAATTAAAATATTTGGCATTTCGACAAGAGATGTCACCTCATCAATTAAAGCTTCATCTTCAGTAATAAAAAAATCTTTACCAAGTTTAGTGAGAGTATCTTTTATATCCTTTTTAATCTTAGTTTTACGATTATTAAAGCATGCAATTACGTTACCATCTGACTCTAAAGTTTTTTCATAATCATCAGCATGCTTGATTATGATAGTTTCTTTATTGGATTCAAACCTATGGCCTCGTGTTGTATTTGATGACTTGCAGCCAAGAACACTTGCATTTAATACTTTTTTTCCATGAAGTACAATTAAACTCCTCATTGGTCTAGCAAAGTTGACTGATGTCCATCCGTCTTTAAGTTGATAACTCATCACTTTTTTTATTGCTAATTTTTGAATTGAATTATTGATAATATCGTTCAAAGAGTCTTCAAGCTTTAAACCTTTTAATTTTTTTGTAACATAAATAAATTTTTGACCTTTATCTTCTTTAATTTCAAGATCTTCAGTTTTAATTGCTTCATCGATAGAACTTATTTTTTTTATTAATGGTTGTGTTGGTTTATTATTTTCATCAAAGCCTACAGAGTAGGGCATTAGTTTAATCAGCTTTTCTTCGTCCTCTGCTTCATCTTTTACTGATTTAATTTTTACAGCAATTCTTCTTGGCGTAGCAAATGTTTGAAAATCACTCCTAGTTACTAAATTACTTGAGATAAGTTCTGATGCTATGGCTTCACCGAACTGTTGACTAAAAGATTCGAGCGAATCAGGCGGTAACTCCTCTGTGAAAAGTTCTATTAGTAAATTATCTTTAACCACTTGAATCACTTTTTTTATCAAGTTCACTTATCGCTTCTTTAGCATGGCTTTTATCTGCCATGGGAAAGCCTAATTTTTTTCTGCTCAATAAGTATGCGCTAGCAACATTTCTAGAAATATCTCTTATTTTTCCAATATAGTCAGCTCTTTCTGTAACGCTTATGACCCCTCGAGCATCTAATAAATTAAATGTATGCGCTGATTTTAAAACTTGCTCGTAGGCAGGTAATGCAAGGTTTTCTTCTACAAGTTTATTTGCTTGTTTAGAGTGGGAGGCAAAAGCCTTTAATAGAAATTCACTATCACTGAATTTAAAGTTGTAACTACTCTGTTCTTTTTCATTTTGTAAGAAAACATCACCATAGCTAATTCCATCTGTCCATTGAATATCGTAAACACTATCTACATTTTGAATATACATAGCGAGCCTTTCTAATCCATAAGTAATTTCACCCGTGATTGGCTTACATGTAATCCCACCTACCTGCTGGAAATAAGTAAATTGAGTGATCTCCATTCCATTTAACCAAACCTCCCACCCTAAGCCCCAGGCTCCTAGTGTTGGATTTTCCCAGTTATCTTCTACTAGGCGGATATCATTTTTATTAAGATCAATACCAAGGCTCTGAATAGATGACATATAAAGATCCACAATATTTTCTGGTGCAGGTTTTAACGCAACTTGAAATTGATAATAGTGCTGCAGACGATTTGGATTTTCACCATAACGTCCATCTTTTGGCCTTCTACTTGGCTGTACATAGGCAGCTTTCCATGGCTCAGGCCCAATCGACTTTAAAAATGTGGCGGTATGTGAGGTTCCGGCACCAACTTCCATATCATAGGGCTGAATGATGGCGCATCCTTGATTACTCCAATATTCCTGAAGCTTAAAAATAATTTCTTGGAAGTTAAGCATTTTTTTAATTTTAATTAATTATCAACGTATTTTACGTTGTTTCTTAATCACAGCAAGAAACTTACTAATTAATTTTTCTCGCAACAAGGTAATTGAGGTAATTAAAAAACATAGAATTAAAATTGGAAAATGACCATATTTTATAAATGGCGTACTTCCATTAAAACCCTGTACATTCTGAGTAAGTGACCCACTTTGAAATTGGGGAAGTTTATTCATGACCTTACCTTTTTCATTGATAAAAGCAGTGACGCCAGTATTTGTCGCTCGAAGCATCATCCTTCCCGTTTCAATGGCTCTTGCTTGTGAAATTTGTAAATGTTGTTCGGCAGCAATTGAATGTCCATACCATGCATCATTACTCATATTTAACAAAATATTTGCGTTAGGTAATTGACGAATAATTTCATTCCCAAATACATCTTCATAGCAAATATTTATTGCTATTTTTTGTTGATCAAACTTCATTGGAAGCTGTTTTCTCTCACCTCTTGATAAATCATTAAATGGCATGTTTAGTAAATCTTCATAAATGAAACCAAAAATATTTCTTAGTGGTACATATTCTCCAAAAGGGACTAAATGATATTTTCTATATTTCTGTGATTCATCTTCGCCATAAGAAACTGCAGAGTTATAAACGCCAACATCTTCCCTTTCGATGACACCTAAAATTAGATTTCCGTCAATTTTGTTCATATGTCCTTTAATTTTATTTAAATAACTTGATGGGATATATTCAAGTAAAAGTGGTATTGCGGTTTCTGGTAAAACAGTCAGGGGAGAATTACTTTTTAAAATTAAACTTTCATACTTATTTAATATTTTTTTAATTTTAGTTTGATCCCACTTTTCATCTTGCTTTACATTGCCCTGTAATAATGTAACTTCAATAGAGCTTCCATTTGGCTCTGTCCATTCAATCTTTTTTAGAAAATGACCTCCACCCCAAATAATAATGATTAAAAAAATAATCCATAAACGTAGATTAGCTTTTAGTAACAAAAGAAATAAGAGATGCGAGGTTAATATTAGAAGGAAGCTAACACCATAGATACCTATAATAGGAATATAGCCAGCCAAAGGGCTTCCCTCAACTTGAGAATAACCAAGAGTTAACCATGGAAAACCTGTAAAGATCCAAGAGCGAACCCATTCAACTAGTGTGAAAATTGCTGGGACTAAGAGAGGTTGATTTTTAAATTTTGGAAAAACTGAAAGGGACAGAAAAAAAAGGGATAGAAATAAACATAAACTCAAGGTTGAGAGTATTGCTAAACTTTCTGGCATGCCCCCAAATCTTTGGAGGCAGATATATATCCAATAAATTCCAAAAATAAATAAACCTAATCCAAAAAGAAGACATTCTTTGAGGGGCAGATTATTTTTATGGATTAACCAAAAAAAAATGGTAAATACAAGCGGGGGGATGAGATAAAAATTAAACGGGGAAAAACTTAAAACAAGGAAACTTCCAAGAATGAGAAAAGATGTATCAAAGGCTTGTTTGAATAAAAAGGTCAAAGCGTACTATTTCAATTAGTAAAATAGTACTTTAACCTAGTTATTAATCTTGTAAAAATTAAAACAAACTATCAGGTTTCTTGGTATCGAACTTTTTGCCTTCAAAATTTGAATTTTCATCTACGTCATTTAAAAATACAACTGATTCAACGTATCCGTCGATTATATCTAGTTCCGTGGTAGGAAAGTAGTTACCACTACCATCAGTATTAAGGTTGTGGTAATACCATGAGCTTGCTATGACTTCATTGGATGATTTCATCTTTAAGTCTAATTTTTTAGCAGGCTCCCCAATAAGGCCAATAATTTCTTCTGGTTTTAAAAGTCCAATGACATTGGCAAACTCCAAATAATCAGTGGGCATTTCTTCTATGATTGGGTTTTCGATATCAGCTTGTTGTTCGTCGGCATTTGAAAAAGAGATAAAAAAAATTGAGAGTAAAGCGATAATAATTTTCATAGGATGATATCCATTTTAAAATAGGTAGAGTGCTAGGTATTTATTTAAGTTCCACATTTCTTTTTGCTTCAGCAATATTGATCTGAATAGAGTGGATTTGCCTGCTATCTGAACGTATGATAGTTATATCAAGGCCATCAAATGAAATTTTTTCATCATTTTCCGGTAGATAACCAAATTTATGTGTCACCAAGCCACCAATCGTCGAAAAATCATTATCTTCATAGGAGGTGGCAAAGAAACTATTAAAATCTGAAATTTCTGTGGTTGCTTTAACTCGAAATTGCCTCTGATTCTCTTCGACTATATTACCTTCAGTTTCATCGTAATCAAACTCGTCTTCGATATCACCTACAATTTGCTCAAGCACATCTTCAATTGTAACCATGCCAGCTACACCACCGTGTTCGTCTACAACAATTGCGATGTGGTTTCGTTTCGTTCTAAATTCCTTCAGTAAAACATTTAATCTTTTAGACTCAGGAATAAATATGGGAGGCCTTAAAATATCTCGAGTTTCAAATTCATGTTTAGATGTGAGCTTAAGTAGATCTTTAGCGAGAAGAATGCCAATTATGTTATTGATGCTTTCTTCAAAAACAGGAAATCTCGTATGCGCAGTTTCTATTACAAATGGAATGAATTCTTCAGGCTTATTCGATACATCGATAGCATCAATTTGTGATCTAGGTCGCATAATATCTCTGACCTGCATATCTGATACATTTAGCACACCTTCGATCATCATTAATGCATCTGCATCAATCATATTTTTATCAAAAGCGGACTTTAAAAGTTCTCCAAGTTGTTTTTTATCTCTTGGTTTTAATAAAAGGTTTCTTAATTGAGATCCAATTTTTATTCTTTTTCTTTTCATGAATTCAACTATTAATAGTCTTTATATGGGTCATTGATATTGAATTTACTTAGTATTTTTCTTTCCATCTTTTCCATTTTATCAGCATCTACATTATTCTGGTGATCATATCCTAAAAGATGCAGATATCCATGGATAATAAGATGTGCGTAATGATCTTGGATTTTTTTATTTTGGGCTTTTGCCTCCTTCTTTATAACAGGATGACATAATATCAAATCTCCTTCAATTGGATCTTCCTGCATAAGAAAAGATAAGACATTTGTAGGCACATCTTTATTTCTAAATTGATTGTTTAATTTTTTTGATTCATTTTCACTAACAATTCTGAGCGTAATTTTACTTTGTTTTTTTGCTACAAGGTCTAACCATTCCTCGCATTGCTTTTTTGTTAATTGTTTTCTTTTGTGAACTGTATCCTGAATGAATACAGAAAATAAATTTTTAAACTTCATTTTAAAATTTTAGAGTTTAAATTTCTCATAAGCATTAATAATTTTTTGCACTAATGGGTGACGAACAACATCCACAGAAGTAAAGAAATTGAATTCGATACCTTTCACAGATTTTAAAATTCTTTGTATTTCTATCAGACCACTCTTTTGAGATTTTGCAAGGTCAATTTGAGTGACATCACCAGTTATTACAGCCTTTGTCCCAAAGCCTATACGGGTTAAAAACATCTTCATTTGTTCCGGCGTTGTATTTTGTGCTTCATCAAGAATAATAAAGCTTTGGTTGAGTGTCCTTCCTCTCATATAAGCTAAAGGAGCGACCTCTAATATGCCTTTATCAAACATTTTAGTCACGTTATCGTAACCAGCCAAATCGTATAATGCATCATATAAGGGCCTTAGGTAAGGGTCCACTTTTTGTGCAAGGTCACCCGGAAGAAATCCTAGATTTTCTCCGGCCTCAACTGCCGGTCTGACTAAAACTATTCTTTTAACCTTTTCTTTATTAAGTGCATCAACAGCAGAGGCAACCGCAAGATATGTTTTTCCTGTTCCGGCAGGCCCAATACCAAAATTGATATCATTTGATTGTATATTATTAAGATAGCTAACTTGCATGGGTGTACGACCTTGTAAGTCAGCTTTTAAGGTATGAAGTTGGGGTGAGCCTTGCGTATTACCGTTTACTTTTTGATTTAGCTCCACAAGGCTTAATTGAATATCTTCAGGCAAGATAGCCCTTGTTGCTCTTAAGTAGATACTTTCAAGCAATTGAGATGCAAGTAAAACTTTTTTCTCATCTCCATTAAGAACAAATAAAGAATTTTTTCTATTTATCTTTACATCTAACCCAACACTTATTTGTGAAATATTTTCATCAAGTGGACCACATAAGTTCGCGAGTTTTTTGTTGTCTTGAGGTGAAAGATTTAATTCTGTTTTCATTTGCCTAAACTAATTCTCCAACAAGAGATTTACCTAAAATTTTCATCACTTTTACGTTGACAAACTTGTTCAATAAATCTTTTGACTCTTTGAATTCAATAATTCTGTTGTTATCAGTTTTCCCCAATAAGACCCCTGGTTTCTTTTTTGAAAAATGATCAATTAGAACTCTTTGAGTGGTCCCGATCATTTTCTTTGTGTAACACTCACCCTGAGAAATATTTATTGCCTGAATTTCATGTAAGCGCTCAAGTTTTTCTTCATTTGTCGTTTCATCTTTAAGATACGCTGCAGGTGTACCAGGTCTTTTGCTATAAATAAAGCTGAATGAGTAATCAAAATCAAGCTCAGTAAATAATTTTTTAGTTAAATTAAAATCATTTGTTGTCTCAGTAGGAAAGCCGATAATTAGATCTGTAGTTAATGAAACATTAGGTATTTTTTTTCTAAGTTTTTTTATAATCGACTTATATTCCAAAGTTGTGTAGTTCCTCTTCATTGCCATCAACACTTTGTCTGAACCAGATTGAATGGGTAGGTGAAGGTGATTGGCTAATTTTTTGATGTTCCCAAAACAGTCAATTAGGTGATCATTCATTTCATTTGGATGGCTGGTTGTAAACCGTATTCTTTTTACTTCTTCAATTTCTGATATGTATTCAATCAGGGATGCAAAGTTTGCAATTTTTCCGTTACTCATCAGCCCTCTATAACCATTCACATTTTGGCCTAAAAGTATAATTTCAGATGCTCCTTGCAGGGTAAGTTGGATGATTTCGGTGATGATATCGTCTAATGGCCTTGAAATCTCCTCTCCTCTTGTATAAGGAACGACACAAAAAGAGCAGTACTTACTACAACCCTCCATGATTGAAACCATTGCAGAAGGATTTTTACTTTTGGATGTAGGCAAGTTATCAAACTTTTCTATTTCTGGGAATGAGATATCTATTTGTGGCTTACCTGTTACTTCTCTTAAATTAATAAGCTCAGGTAATCTGTGTAGAGTTTGTGGCCCAAATACAGCATCTACATAGGGTGCACGTTTAATTATTTCCTCACCTTCTTGGCTCGCAACACAACCCCCTACAGCAATTTGTATATGCGGCTTTGTTTCTTTTAGTTTTCTATATCTTCCCAAATCGCTGAAAAGCTTAACCTCTGCCTTTTCCCTAACGGAGCAAGTATTTAGAACAATTAAATCTGCATCCTCTGGTGAATCTGTTTGTGATAAATGCTTTTTTGAACCTAAGATATCTTCAATTTTTTCAGAATCATACTCATTCATCTGACAACCAAAAGACTTTACAAATACTTTTTTTGACATGTTTTATTAAAATATAATTTTAAGACTTTGGATTATAACTTTTTTTGCATACAAGACCTATGTATATAACACCTTTAATAGAGTAACATTTTGCTATGGACAACTTCCCGATATTTTTAGAAATTAAAAATAAACCAGTTTTAGTAATTGGTGGGGGAGATATTGCTTTAAGAAAAATCAAATTATTGATTAAGTCAAAACCTAATTTAAAGGTAGTGGCAAAGAATTTTTGTGAAGAAATTTTAGACCTTAAAGATAGGTATTCGATAGATATTATCCAAAAAGATTTTCATCCCAATGATATCGAATTTCCAATAATTATTATTGCTGCGACAAATAATAAATTACTTAATAAACAAATTGCACAAATCGGGGGGAAGAAAAAAATCCCAGTCAATGTCGTTGATCAACCTGCATTATGTACTTTTACAATGGGTTCAATTGTTGAAAGAGGATCACTAGTTGTTTCTATTTCTAGCAGTGGAAAAGCGCCAGTATTAGTAAGGCAATTAAGAGAAAAAATTGAGATGATGATTCCTGATGCTTATAAGGATCTAGTAGATTTAGCAGGGAGCTTAAGAGATAAGGTTAAAAAATCTATCAAAATAAATAACAAAAGAAGAATCTTTTGGGAGAAGTTCTTTGATGTTGAAAATATTCAATCTTTTTTAAATCAAAATAAAACCTTAACTAAAAAATTTAATTCATTACTTCGTAGCATGAAAAATAATACAGGGGAGGTTTATTTAGTTGGTGCGGGGCCTGGAGAGAGAGATTTATTAACAATAAGGGCTCTGCATTTAATGCAAAAATGTGATGTTTGTATTTTTGACAATTTAGTCTCTGACCAAGTGATTGAATTAGTTCGGCGAGATGCCGATATGATTTTTGCTGGTAAAAAAAGAGATCAACATACATTTAGCCAAGAAAAAATCAATGATCTACTAGTGAAATATGCTAAAAAAGGTAAAAAAGTTTTAAGGCTTAAAGGAGGCGACCCATTCATTTTTGGCAGGGGTGGCGAGGAAATTGAGTCGCTTATGTCACATAAGATAAATTTTCAAGTTGTCCCCGGTATTTCAGCTGCCAATGGAGTTGCTGCTTATGCAGGAATTCCTCTGACGCATAGAGACTATGCCCAAAGCTGTTTATTTTTAACAGGTCACTTTAAGGATGGCAAAATTGATTTTGATTGGCCAAAATTAGTAACAGAAAAACAAACTCTTGTCATTTATATGGGGCTTCTCAGTCTGCCTGACTTTATAAAAGAGCTTGTTGGACATGGCCAAAATAAAACAATGCCGGTTGCCGTAATTCAAAGTGGGACAACAAGTGCACAAAGAGTAATTGTAGGTAATATTGGAAATATAAAAGGTAAGGTGGTTCGTTCAAAGATAAAATCACCTGCATTGGTTATTATTGGCGAGGTAGTAAAATTAAGAGATCAGCTTAAATGGTTTAAGTAATCTACGCTCTGATTATTGGAATTGTAATTTTCGCTTCGAGCCCTTTATCTTTTTTATTTGAGATTAACTCTAATTTACCATCATGAGCTTTTGCAATTCTATCGGCAATCGATAAACCTAAGCCACATCCGCCTTCATTACCTCTAGCTTCATCGAGGCGTTCAAATGGCTTTAATAGTCTTTCTAGCTCTTTATCAGGGATCCCGGGACCATCGTCAACCACACTTATGGTAAAAGATTCTTCCTCGAGGGTAGCAATAAGAACAACTTTTCCTTTTGCATAAAAGAAAGCATTATTAATTAAATTATCTAAACACCTTTGCAATGCCAATGGTCTCAAGTCAATAAAGAGTTTTTTTGGTATATCAGTTTTTATATTCTTCTTTCTTAATATAAATTTCTGACCCATTCTTAGATGCTTTACTTGTATGTTATTTAAAAATTTACCTAAATTAACTGGAATTTTAGGCTCATCTTCGAAGCCTCGAGCAAAATCAAGAAATTGGTTAAGAATGTTGTTTATTTCTAGAATATCCTCTTCCATACTCTTCTTTAAATCATCTGACTTTTCTGGAAGCATCTCAGATGCGATTCTTAGGCGAGTTAAGGGTGTTCTAATATCGTGAGATACGCTTGCAAGCAAAAACTTTCTCTCTTGGCTTGCTTTTTTTAAGTTAGCTAACATTTCATTAAAAGCTACATTTAAATCGCTAAATTCAACCAAATTATCATGAGGAAGTTTTTCAGGAGACAAGTCCTTTCGAACACTTTCTGCTGCTTCAATTAGTCTGTTCAAGCGCCTATTGATTCTTTCAGTTGTCATATAGGCGGCAACAAGTGCGATTAAGGCGATAATAGTTCCCCAACCTATCCAGTGCCACGGAAAGGGTCTATCTACAATTGTGCGGGGGATCACAACCCAAAATAACTCGCTATTTAACTCAAAACTGACCCATATTCCTTCAATTGAAAAATGATTAATAGCAATAAGCGTTCCAAGAGGCAGTCTTTGGGTAACTTTTTTGATAACAAGCTGAAGAAATGGGTCATCTGGTATTGGCTCAATTTGCTCAAAGAAGTGAGCGGGATATATCCTGACGTTTCCCATAGTTGAAAGCTCGTTCAAGAGTTGAACTCTTTTGTCCGTCGCAGATGCTGCCATTGATGCTTTGGTAAAGTTGACTATGGTAGATATTTCTAAAGCAAGAGCCTCTGCACGCGGCTCTCTTTCATAGATATCAAAAATTTTAAGTGATACGAGCTGTGTGGTGATCAATAATAATGCAATTATTAAAGAAATCCTGGTAAGAAGACTCTTTGGTAAGTATTTCAATTACTGAACTTCTCCATCAGGATCAAAGATATAGCCATACCCCCATTTAGTTTGGAGGTATTTTGGTTTATTAGGATTGTCTTCAATTAATCTTCTAATACGTGAAATTTGTACATCAATACTTCTATCAAAAACATCCAACTCTTTTCCCTTAGCTAATTGCATTATTCTATCTCTGGACAAAGGTTGTTTTGCATGATCAGTGAAAACTTTTAATAAATCAAACTCACCGGCTGTAATAGAAATATTTTTACCTTCATGAGAAAGATTTCGGTTTTCTGTATCAAATTCGAATGAACCGAAACGAACTACTTGTTTTGGAGATGGAGCCCCCAGTGTTGTTTGTCTTCTGATGATTGCATTAATACGCGCTAAAAGTTCTCGAGGACTAAAAGGTTTTGGAAGATAATCATCTGCTCCCATTTCAAGCCCAACAATCCGATCAACCTCATCCCCTTTGGCGGTAAGCATGATGATCGGCACATTGATATTCTTTGCCCTATATCTTTGGCACAGATTTAGACCTGATTCTTCAGGCATCATTAAATCAAGAACAATTAAATCAATATCGTTAGTATCAACAATCTTATCAAGGGAAGAGCCACTATCAGCTGTAAAAACGTTTAAATTTTGGTCAGTAAGATATTTTGCAGTGAGCTCAAGTATTTTTGGGTCATCATCAACAAGTGCAATGTTTGGTTTGTTCTCTGCCATAGTGTCTATATGATTATAATTACTATATATAATATGCTATAAAAGCTAAATGAGCATATTTAAATCGTTACAGTTCTGTTACAATTTCACAGTTAATTGTAATATTAGGTTAACATTGTAGTAGCAAAATGATTGACCGTTTAAAGAAAAAGGCGTTAATTTAAATTTGAATAAACTAATTCTTTTACCATTATTATTTGTGACTTGGCATGCCAATGCTGAGGTTGACTTGCAAAAGGTTAGAATCACAAATTCCAATCAATCTATTGAATTAGAAGAAATACATAATGCTTTATCAGACTTCTCAAGGTCAGAAGACAAAGTAAACATCATATACGAAGAGCGAAGAAGAGAGATGCTCGAAAGTGTTGAAAGGAGATTTATTTTATGTGATTCTGACAATAATGAGCAGTTAGATGTTTATGAAACTACAGTATGCCTTCCACAAATTGCAAGGCAGTTTAGAAGGGTAGACACTAATAATGATTTTTTAATTAGTTTTGATGAAATGGCAATATTAGCAAAAGCCTATCAAGATAAAGTGAATGTCAATCAAGATGAAAGTTCGCAAATAGTCAAAAGTAACAAAAAAACATCACCCGCAACAGCCCAAAAGAACAAAACTAAAACCAAAAAAATCAATTAATTCTCTTTAAACTTTATCCTTATTAGAAGACTCAATAGTTAATGATTGAGATTACTTCAGCAAACAGTTTTTTAACTTTAAAAAATGAGCTCTCTGAGCTAAAGATAAATTCAACATTCTTGTCTTATGGTTTTCATAGTGCACTAGAAACTTCAGGATCTGTTGGAAAAAACTCTGGCTGGATACCCTACCCAATTGTGGCGAAATCAGAAGGAAAGATAATTGGTTTTATGCCTATATATCTTAAGGAGCATTCCTATGGGGAATATGTATTTGATTGGTCATGGGCAGAAGCTTTTCATAAAAGTGGATTAAATTATTATCCCAAAATGATTTCGGCCATCCCATTTAGTCCAATTACTGGTAGGAGAATCATCGCTGAAAGTAACGATATTAAGAAGATGATGGTGAAAGCTTTAGAAAAAATTTTACTCGATCATAAAATTTCTTCTTGCCACATATTATTTCCGAATGAACAAGATGCCATCTTATTTAATGATATGGGTTGGTTACAACGTGAGGGCGTTCAATTTAGGTGGGAAAATAAAGATTATGATAATTTTGAGCAATTTTTATCAAACCTCTCTCATAACAAGAGAAAAAAAATCAAACAAGAAAGAAAGAAAATCAATAATTCGAATATTGAAGTTATTACCAAGCAGGGCAACTTAGTCACTGATGAAGATATTGAATTTTTTTACGCGTGTTATTGCAATACTTACATGCTGCATAATTCGTCCCCTTATTTAACAAAAGAATTCTTTTATCAATTGAATAATAATATGCCTAACAAGCTTGTGTTTATATTTGCGGAGAAAGAGGGAAGGAGAATAGCAAGTGCGCTTAATATTATTAGCGAGCAGAGCCTATATGGTCGATATTGGGGCGCACTAGAATATATTCCTAGCCTACACTTCGAACTTTGTTACTACGCAGGACAAGAGTTTTGTATTCAAAATAAATTAAAGTACTTTGAAGGCGGTGCACAAGGAGAACATAAATTGGCTCGTGGGTTCGATGCCTTTAAGACTTACTCAAATCACTTTATTGCAAATTCTGAGTTTAAAGTTGCAATTGAGAGCTTCTTGAGTAAAGAAAAAAAATATATGGATATTTATTCGAATGAACTAGAAGAGAGGTCGCCATATAAGGGCAAATAAAATTTATTAGCTTAGAATCAAGTCAACTATAAAATAGAGAACCAAACCAAGTATAAAGACAAGACCAAAACCAATTAAAATAAAACTTGAGACACCATTTTTTTGGATAAAGCTATCATCTTGATCAAACTTTTTATTTGATTGAATTCCGCAAAAAGAAGCCAATACGCTCTTGATTATAAAAATAAGATTTTTCAATTTGTAATTAATCTTAACCATTTGCCAGCTAAATTCTCTTTAGTAAAATTTTTTACTTTTTTTTGTGCCATCATCACTCTGCTACGAAATAAGCTTGGATTCTTAAGAAAGTTTATAAATTCTTTTTTATTGTCAATATCGGCAAACTGATTATCAAATTCTAGGTAGGAATCATATTTAGTAGCAGACACTGGAAGACCTAAAGAGAATGCGGTTATTAAGCGATTGTGACTCACTCCATTTTTTCTCTTATCATTTATATCTCCAGGAATAATTACTCCAGAGGATAAGTCAGATTCTCGTATCATATTTGCAATACTCCAACGTTGAAGGTGAATTTGAAGGTTTGAAGGTTTTTGTATGAACTTAGAATGTTCTTGAATAAAATTTAAACCATCATCAGATGTTTGAATTATAAGATCATAACTCTTTGATTGATCCCAAAAAGGGATTAGCTCAAATAAATACTTTAAATTTGTTGGATGCCCAAAAAATAAAAAACGATTACTATTATTTTTTTTTATCTTTTGTATTTCAATTTCAATTGGATCCTCAATCACAGTTACGTTTTTAAATTTATGAGTAAGGTGTGTTTTTAATTTTTTACTTGAAGTAATTATTGAGTCATCTTTTTTTATAGCTTCATTATAAAACTTACTTGGCAAAGTAGCGAAATCCAGGTGGTTATCAGTGTAATCAAAGTAAATTTTTTTACCCAATTTCCTAAGTTTTTCAATGTAATCAAGCCATTTATCAAATAAATCCTCTCTGTTTGCCGAAAATTTACCAACAAATAAAATATCGATTTCTTTAAAATTAGAAATCGACTCATTAAAGTTTACTTTATAATTTTTAAAAACAGATTGATTAAAAAGTCCAGCTCTTAACCTCACGGAGGCAAGATTACTATGCGATATATCATCTGGATCTTTTACTTTTTGCGGAACTAACCAATGAATATTCTTCATAATTAATTTTTACCAAGATAAAATATAATCTTTTACTACTTTATCAATAACTTTCGCCCCGTATGATTCTAATGTTTCAATTGCTTTGAATTGACCATCATTGAATTCATTTGAAAAACCTTTTTGTTCAACTATAACAATTGGTTTATTTCTTATTAGAGTCTCTTTTGCACCAAGGACAACTTGATTCTCATATCCTTCTACATCAATTTTTATAAAATCAATATTATTTAAATCATAATCATCAAGTTTTTTCATTGTTACTTTATCTGCTTCATTTAGTTTATTTGAAACATGGGTAGCGCCAGTATTTTTAAGTTCTACATTCATGCTTACAAAACCATTCTCATTTCCTAGAGCAACTGGAATTACCTCAACATTTGCATGAGGGATATTTTTTTTAAAACAATCTCTAAAAATTTCAACAGGCTCAAAAGCATAAACTTTTTTAAAGTTTCCCCCTAAGTAAAAACTCCAAAAACCACAATGAGCACCAATATCAATAGCTACATTTTTTCTATTTTTAATATGATAAAAACACCTATCTATATGATGAGGTTGGTAAAGTAGTTTATCACCAGCTTTAATTGATTTAGCAAAGTAACCTTCAAAATGCTCATCTTCTTTGGGTAGCCACCAACCGTATAAAAATTTTTTATTCATATTACAGTTTTTAATATTATTTTTGTATTCTTAAAGGTTCTAATTTTTGTTTTTTTCGAATAGCTATCACTGAATCAAAAAATTCTACTGAATAAATAAAATGGCTAATATCATAATAATAATTCTTACTCTCCCTCTGCTCTCTCGGAATTTTAAATCTTTGGCGTGATTGTGGGTCCATATAGTCAAGATTTAATCTTTCTGATATGCCTTTGAAATAATCATATAAACCAATACCAAAAAAAGATTCTTGATGTAATGGAGAGTAATTGGTATGAGTATCCTCTATTAGATATACCCCTCCATCATTTAAAAATTGAAATAATCTTGTAAAAGTAAATATCATATCCGATTGAAGATGAGAGCCGTCATCAATGATTACGTCAAATTTTTTATTATGCTCAGAAACAATTTTGTTTAATATTTTTTCGTCAGATTGTGACCCAATAAAAATATTTACATTACTGAGGATGTTGGATAGGTTTGCGCATTGCTTATCTATATCTAATCCCGATATTAAAGATTTAGGAGAGAATAATTTCTGTGCAACTTCTAAGGACCCACCATTTTGAATACCAATTTCTAAAAAGCTTATTTTTTTCTCGTAAAATTTTGAGAGACAATGATCATAAATTTCAAAGTAATGTTCCCATTTGTCAGATTTTAATTTTCTAGATTGGCTCCAAATGTCAGAATATTTTTTCATTTAAAAATATTACACCCTTAAAGTATATTTTGAATTTTATTTTAATAAAAATAATGGTGGTGATGGAGAGACTTGAACTCTCGACCTCAGGATTATGAATCCTGCGCTCTAACCACCTGAGCTACATCACCAATAAACAATAAGCGTGAGATTATATTTTCATAACTTGTTAAAGTCAAAGTGTTACTAAACGTTAAATCTAAAATGAACAATATCACCGTCTTTAAGAATATAATCCTTTCCTTCAAGGCGGAGCTTACCAGCTTCTTTTGCTTTTTGTTCACCAAAAAAATCAATATAGTCTTGATATGAAATAACTTCTGCTTTTATAAAGCCTTTCTCAAAATCTGTATGAATCACACCTGCTCCCTCAGGAGCTGTTGCGCCAATTTTAACGGTCCATGCACGAACCTCTTTAACCCCAGCTGTAAAGTATGTTTGTAGACCTAAGAGTGAATAGGAGGCCCTGATTAATCTATTTAGACCTGGTTCTTCCAATCCCAACTCTGTAAGAAAAATTTCTTTTTCTTCATCTTCTAGGTCAGCGATATCTGATTCTATTTTTGCACAAACTGTTACAACAGGAATATCAAGCTTTTTTGCATAAGTGCTTAATTCATCTAATGAAGAATTATTTTCAAAGCCATTTTCATCTACATTAGCGACAAACATTATTGGTTTAATTGTGATTAGGCAAAGTGGTTTAATCAATACAATCTCTTCTGCCGTCATTTCTAATGTTGATGCAAGGTTACCTTCATTAAAAACTATCTGAATTTTTTTGTACAATTCTAATAACTTTTGGGAATCTTTATCACCTGATTTTGATTTTTTTGACTCTTTTTGGATAGCTTTATCAAGTGTCTCAATATCAGATAAAATTAATTCAGTATTAATAGTTTCAATATCAGATATAGGGTTGATGTGTCCTGAAACATGAATAATATTTTCATCATCAAAACATCGAACTACATGCATTATTGCATCAGTCTCTCTAATATTAGCTAAAAATTTATTGCCTAAACCCTCACCTTTAGAAGCGCCTGACACCAAACCAGCAATATCTACTAGTTCAACCGTGGCGGGTTGAGTTTTTTCTGGAGAGACTATGTTTTCGAGTTTTGAAATTCGTTGATCAGGAACTTCTACGATGCCAATATTTGGTTCAATTGTACAAAAAGGATAGTTTTCAGCATCAATGCCTGCCTTAGTGATAGCGTTAAAAAGCGTCGATTTACCTACATTTGGGAGTCCTACAATTCCACATTTCATATAATAAATTCCATAATATTTAAACTGAATGAAGATTTAACATTGCTTTTTCAAACTGACCGCTTTTAAGTAGAGAAAAAATTTTATAACTATTAAGTATTGAATCTTCAATTAACTCATTTTCTTTTTTTAAAGGAGGTTTTAATACAAAATTACTTACTAGATTCTTATTTCCAGGATGACCAATACCAATACGAATTCTCCAGAAATTTTTACTTTTTATTGAGTCAGTAATACTTTTAAGGCCATTATGCCCACCATCACCGCCACCAAGTTTTAGTTTAATCTTTCCAGGCTCAATATCTAATTCATCATGAATAACAAGAATTTCTTCAGGTTGGATTTTGTAGAAATTAGCTACAGCTGCAAGGGATTTTCCACTTTCGTTCACAAACGTTGTGGGTTTAAGGAAAAAACAATTACCGTCCTCGGTATATTTAGCAATATCGCCATTAAATTTTGCATTGTATTTTAAATTGAGTCGGTGATTGTTGGTTACAAAATCGATCCACCAAAAACCACAATTATGGCGTGTATTTTGATACTTTTCTCCAGGATTACCTAATCCAGCAAAGAGCTTTATTTTGTTCATTAGTGATAGGATAGCGCACTTGTAATTAAGTGCGCTATAAAAACCTACTAATCCTTTTTATCTGATTTTTCGTCGCCACCTTCAGCAGCTTTTTCGTCGCCACCTTCAGCAGCTTCACCACCTTCTTCACCTTCTTCACCTTCTTCACCTTCTTCACCTTCTTCACCTTCAGCAGCCACTGGTGTTTCTTCGACAACAACCTTAGGTTTAGATATAGAAGTAATAATAGGATCATTTTCTTCAGACAAGGCAGTTAACTCTACACCCTCTGGCGCCTTTATTTCTGACAGATGAATCGAATCACCAATAGATAAATTTACTAAATCAACTTCTATATAGGTTGGTAGATCTTTAGGAAGACATGAGATATCAACATCGACCATGATGTGCGAAACAACTCCACCTTCGAGTTTTACTCCAGGCGCAACATCTTCATTCAAGAAGTGGAATGGAATTTTCACACTTAGCTTCTTATTTTCATCAATTCGTTGAAGATCAATATGTTGAATATTGTTCCTAACAGGGTGCATTTGATAGTCTCTAAGTAGAACAGACTCTTTCTTACCATCTAAATTTAGAGTAAGGATAGAGGCATGAAATGCTTCATGTTTGAATTGCATATATAAGTCCTTAGCATTCAATTCAATACTTTTTGCATCACCATTTCCACCATAAAGAACACCTGGAACCTTTCCTTCATGACGAAGACGGCGGCTCGCACCCGTACCTTTCGCATCTCTTAATACTGCATTTATTTCAATTTTCATTATAGAACTCCTAAAATTTAAATAGACCCGCGACCAGGTCTATTTATGTTTTTAAATTACTCATCATTCAAAAAAAGCTTTTATTTTTTAATCAATAAATAAAGAGCTTACAGAATCTTCATGGCTAATTCTTTTTATTGTCTCAGCTAAAATTTTAGCGACTGACAGTTGCCTTATTTTTTCGCAGCCTAGAGCATTTTTTTCAAGCGTAATTGTATCAGTAATTACAATTTCATCAAGCTCAGAGGATTGAATTGATTCAATGGCTTTCCCTGAAAAAATTGGATGTGTGGCATACGCAACAACTTTTTCCGCACCCTTCTTTTTTAAAGCTAACGCTGCCTCACAAAGTGTATTCGCTGTGTCAACAATATCATCGACTATGATGCATGTACGACCATTGACATCACCAATAATGTTCATCACCTCTGACACATTCGGTTTTGGACGCCTTTTGTCTATAATCGCTAAATCACTACCAAGAATCTTTGCCATCGCTCTTGCTCTGACAACCCCTCCGACATCTGGGGAAACTATTACAGCATCCTCATAGCTTTGTTTTTTTAAATCTTCAAGCAAAACAGGTGTTGCGTATATGTTATCAACTGGAATTTCAAAAAAACCTTGTATCTGATCTGAATGAAGGTCCATCGTCAGAAGTCTATCTACCCCAACTCCAGTAAGCATATTGGCAACTACCTTTGCAGTAATAGCTACTCTTGCTGACCTTGGCCTTCTATCTTGTCTTGAATAGCCTAGATATGGTATTGCAGCCGTTATTCTTGCAGCAGAAGACCTTCTGAGTGCATCGACCATCACCATGATTTCCATTAGATTATCGTTAGTAGGAAAACTAGTTGACTGTAAAATGAAAACATCCTTTCCTCGAACATTTTCAAGAAGTTCTAGCATGGTTTCTCCATCGCTAAAATTACCAACAGTCGCTTCACCGAGTTTTAGACCTAAATTAGAGGCAACTTTTTTTGCAAGATCTTTATTGGCATTGCCAGTAAAAACCATTAGATTTTCGTTTTTCACAAATACCTCCGCATTTAAAAAAATTGGCTGGGGAGGAAGGATTCGAACCTTCGCATGCATGGATCAAAACCATGTGCCTTAACCAGCTTGGCGACTCCCCATTTAACTTAAAACATCATAAAAAGGATGTTTAGATAGTCCTTTTACAATAAAACTTTTAAAATCTATTGGTTTTTTCTCATCAACAAATTGAGTTTCTTTTACATCTGCTATTTTTACAAAAACACTTGAGCCTGTTCCTGAGATTTTAGCAAATCCAAAATTATTCATCCAACTCAATAATTTTTTCATCTTTATATATTTTTTAGTTATCGTAGATTCCAAGTCATTACATTCTTGGTCAATTTTTTCACTAAAACAGGTCGACATTTTCAATGTAATTGGGACTTTTGTCAATTTAAATGATTTAAATATTGACTCTGTAGAGATAGAAAAGTTGGGGTAACACAAATAATAAATGAAATTAGGAATGTTAAATTTACTTAGTTTCTCGCCAACTCCTTCTACCCATGCGTTTTCCCCAAATATAAAGAATGGAACATCGGCACCTAGCCCTAGGCCAAGCGTCATTAATTCTTTTTTTGATAGATTTATATTGGCTAATTTATTGATTCCCATGAGTATAGTTGCTGCATCGGAACTTCCCCCACCCAAACCTGCTCCAAGTGGGATATTTTTTTTGATATAAATATCGACACCAATATTTTTATCATTAAGAATTAATCTTGCCGCTTTAAGCCCAAGGTCATCTTGATTATCGATCTCAATCGATTCATTGATAAAATTTATTTGAGTGTCACTTCTGATCCTTATATAAATATAGTCATATAAATCTATAAGTTGAAAAACACTTTGTAGCTTATGGAAGCCATCATCTCTTTTACCTATTATTTTTAAAAATAAATTAATTTTTGCAGGCGCTTTAAACTCCTCATAACCTTCTTGCTTATAGTCTTTTTTATTCAATCAAGATTTCCATTTAATAATATATATTTTAAGTGTAATTTTATTTTTGTTTAATTCGATGTACTTCGGGAAAATTTTGTTTTCTTTCTCTATTACCCCCTCATAATCTACCTTCCAATCTGCATAAGATAGCGAGACATTTTTTTTGCTAGTGAGTTGAGTTGGTGGGGTCATAATTAACTTCTCTAGAATAAAAACATTTTGTTTATTACCAAAGATTTGCCTAATGATATCTTCGATTTCTTTTTTATTCTTTGATAAGTTACTAATTTTTAATGAGTTATTTGATTTATCTAAATAAACTTTAGAAATAACTGAATTGAAGGGGTTTAGAATGGTAATACTACTTTTACCGTTTTTTGTATTCCAAATAAGCTTTCCGGTAAACCCTTTTTTTTCAACAAAAAGAGTAATTTTGGCTGAAAAAGCTAGGTTAACAAAATCATTTACATTGGTTTGGTTGGAATAATCTTTGTAGGAAACTATTTCTGGTTGAGTTTTATCAATTGAAGCGCAACTAACCAGGAAAAAAGATATTAAAATACAAATAAATTTCATTATTTGCCTACTTTAAAAAAAAGTTATCGGTATTTCTTAACAGTCTTTAATAATATCTTATTATCAGGATATTGTTGCAATGATTCGTCCCATATTTTTTGAGCCTCATCAATTTTATTTGCGTGCCAAAGAACTTCACCTAGGTGAGCCGAAATTTCGGGATCTTTTTTAATTTCGTAAGCCTTTCTTAAAAAATCAAGGGCTACATCGATATTGCCTAGTCTATATTGTACCCAACCCATACTGTCCATAATGTAGTGGTTCCTAGGTTCTAGAGATAAGGCTATTTCAATATTTATCTTTGCTTCATCAAGCTTTATGTTTCTGTCGGCAAATGAGTAACCTAATGCATTGTATGCAACTGCATAGTCAGGCTTAATTTTTATTGCCTCTCTTAAAAGCTGCTCCATAAGGACTGTATTCCCCATCCTCTCTGCAAGCATGGCGTAATCATATTTGAACTCTGCAGAGTTTTTAAAATTTTCCTCTTCTTTTTTCATCAAATCATATGCTTCTGTTTCTTTATTGTCGCTATATAAAATTGATATTTTTGCTCTGAATAATTCCAACTTGGCCTCTGGAGTTAAGTTGATATATTGATCTAGGCTCTCTAATGCTTGATCATTCCCTTCATACTTAGCTATTAACTCTGCGGTTAATATTTTAGATTCAATAAAAGATGGGCCAGAATTAATCTTGTTTAACCAAGCGAGAGCTTCATTATAATTACCTCTTGTGTCTTCAATACGTGCAAGGTAGATGTAAATTTGTTCGGGTTGTGGATACCCTCTTTCAAGGCTTTGCATCAGAAATTTCTCTGCTAAGTCATAATCTCCTAGCTCGATAGCAAGTAATGAAACAGTAAAACTTATTTCTGCAGACGCAAGTGAACTATTTACTATTTTAAGAAATTCATCTTTTGCTAAATTATATTTTTTTTGGCTTGTAAGTAGCTTTGCATACTCCAGTCTTACTTCACTCGCATCAGGATATTGCTTCAGATAGTTAACATAAAAATTTGACGCTTTTTCTTGTGATTCTAGTCCTATGATATAACCCTCAAATAAAACTGCCGTTTGCCACTTAGGATCAATTTTTTTTACTTTAGCAAGTTCAGAGCTAGTCAATTTTTTATTGTTGGCGAAATAAGCGGCATGTGCAATTGCAAAATGTGCCTCCTTACTATTGGGATAAGGTTCAGCAATATCGACAATAAATCTAAGAGCATTTTTTTTATTCTCTACCTTCGCAAGTATAGAATTTAAATATAAGAAACCTTCTCCTCGGTATGTATCTTGCTCAAGTAATTTTTTTACAATCGGTTTAGCCTTACTTAAGTTTCCGCTTGTAATATATAGTTCAGCTAAAATTTGCTGGGCTTGGACAGATTTGGGATCTAAACTACTCCACACTTTTGCCGAGTCAAGAGCGACGCGACCATTTCTTGAACTTCCCGCAACCCTTGTAGCTCTCTCAGCTAAAGGAATACTGTGAGTTTGCTTTGCTAAATCAAGGTAAAGATGACCGGCAGAATTAAAATCACCTCTTTGAGTAGCTATTTCTGCTAGAAGAAACTTATAAACAAATTCTGCATTCGCATCAGTAATTTTTGGTGGAAGATTAGGATTAAAATTATCTTGTTGATTAGCGAATGAAGAATTAAAAGAAATTACGATAAAAAAATAGGTGCTAATTATTACGAAAAGTGTTTTATTAAATATTATGTTTTTTCTCATTCTAAGATCTTTTATGTAAAGTAGAATTATTTAAATCAATTATAACTCGCTTAATGACTTAGATTTTAAAAGATAATTCATTTATCTTTAAACTTTTTTTTACTTCTTTAAACTTTTTTTTTAATATACACTCCTAATAAATTATTAATAAATTGTTTGGAAATTAGATTTACGTGACTACGTTTGAAAATACAATAGAGGCATCAAATCTTACTAAAAGTTTTGGGAAAAACGTTGCGGTCAACGATGTTTCTTTTCAGCTTAAAAAAGGCGAAGTTCTCGGTTTTTTAGGACCCAATGGAGCAGGTAAATCAACTACCATGAGGATGCTTACGGGCAATCTTGCGCCCACAAACGGAGATGTAAGAATATGTGGGATTGATATTATTTCAGAGCCAAAGAAAGCTAAGGCACTGATAGGTTATTTGCCTGAGATGAGACCACTTTACAAAGAATTTACAGTAAATGAGTATTTAACTATTGCCGCTAGATTTCATAAAGTACCTTCACCAAAAATTAAAAAAGCTCTTGAAGAAGCAAAAGACAGATGTGGTTTGTCTCATATGAGTAAAAGATTAATTGAAAACTTATCTAATGGTTACCAACAAAGAGTTGGGATAGCGCAAGCTATCATCCACAATCCTGAAATTGTTATTCTTGATGAGCCTACGGTTGGTTTAGACCCAATCCAAATAAGAGAAATACGTAAATTAATTAGAGATATTGGCAAGCAACACAGTGTGATTATATCCACTCATATTCTTCCCGAAGTAGAAATGGTTTGTGATCGTGTGCAAATTATTGATAATGGAAAACTCGTTTTTCACGGTTCTATAGATGATCTAAAGGCACAAAGAAGAGGAAATAAGTTGCTAGTTGGTTTTTCAAAAGCTCCGGCGATAAGCAAATTAAAAAAAATTAAAGGGGTTGATAGAGTCGAGGATGCTGAAAATGGAATGTTTAGATTCCACTTCAAAGATAAATACCTACCCGCTGAAGAAATTGTCAATCTTTCGGTGAAAGAGGGCTGGGGTTTATATCACATAAATATGGACGTAACGAGCTTAGAAGAGACCTTTGTCAATTTAACGCAAACTAGTTAAAGAGAATTTATGATTATTAACGTTGCCAGAAAAGAATTAAAAAGTTTATTTGCATCACCGATGGGGTGGATAATACTGTCAATTTTGATGTTTGGGTTTGGAACATTATATTTGCAAGGGGTTAATAGTTATTTTGAAGTTATGTCTGGGGCCGTTCGACCCGCTGAAAGAGTTGGCGTCACAATCTATGTTGGGTCTCAAATTTACAGTACCGCACTTTTTTTGCTTTCTGTAACGACCCCCATGCTTACTATGAGGTTGATTAGTGAAGAAAGAAAGAGTCAAACGATGCCATTTTTGTTAAGCGCCCCAATATCACTCACCGAAATAGTGGTAGGTAAATTCTTAGGTTTGGTTATATTCTTAAGCATTCTTGTTATCTATATTTTTGCCATGCTTTCAACACTTAATATATGGGCTGATATAGATTTTGGATACCTAATTGGTAACTCTTTTGGATTCATTTTATTAATTGCAAGTTTTACAGCACTAGGAATTTTTTTCTCTAGCCTAACGAACCAGCCGATTATTGCTGCAATCACAACATTTATTGCACTTGTTTCGATGGTCGGATTAGGAAGTTATTTTGCGAGCGATCCAAGCCACTGGTTTAATTACATCTCAATGACAAAACATTATCAATCATTTACAAGGGGAGTTTTTGATAGCGCAGATATTGTTTATTATTTGCTTTTTATTGTTACCTTTTTAACGTTAACTGTTAGAAGGCTTGATTCAGATAGGCTCAGGGGATAACTGCTGTGAAAGCGAATAAAAAATTTAAATTACAATATTCTCTACAAAATAGTTTATTTCTTATTTTATTTTTATCTTTGGTATTTGTTATTGGCTTTTTGGCCAAACAGTTTGTCTATGTTAAAGACATGACCCAAGCCAATAGGAGCGTACTTACTAAAGGCAGTATTGAGGTCGTTGAGAGTATGAAAGATCCTATACAGCTTACAATTTTTGCATCGAATGATGATGGTAGCGAAAACTTTAGGAAAAGTATCGTAGATTTTTTTGCTAAGTACCAGAGAGCTAAGTCAGATATAAACATAACATTTATTAAC
This sequence comes from Methylophilales bacterium, assembly GCA_019823025.1. NCBI lineage: Bacteria > Pseudomonadati > Pseudomonadota > Betaproteobacteria > Nitrosomonadales > Methylophilales bacterium. The sequence goes on from CP081940.1 coordinate 1,165,630, forward strand.
CCAATTGAAGAACCAAAGCTTTTACAGGAGCTAGGCATAAGAAGTGATGGAGAAGTTGTTGTTGAATATAATAAAAGAACAGAACATATATCACCACCATTTGCTGAACAAGAATTTACAAACCTTCTCGTTAGGCTTTCCAGAACAAATCAAAAACCAATCTTATATCTCGATGGTCATGGTGAAAAAAACTTAATCGGTAAAAAAACAAATGACTTAGGTGGCTTTGGTGATCAATTAAGAAACAAAGGACTCAAGCTTGCAAATCCAGATTTAACAGCTCTAAGCGAGGTCCCTAAGGAAGGGGCAATGTTAATTATTGCAAGCCCCCAAGTAAATATTGGAAAAGTAGAGGCAAAAAAAATATTAAATTATGTAGAGCAGGGTGGAAATCTTCTATGGCTATTGGATGATAATAATTTTAAAGGGCTTGATAGTCTTGCAAATTATTTAGCTTTGAATGTATCCGATATTTCAGTTATTGATCCACTTGCTGAAGAATATGGGGGTGATGAAAATATAACTTTTTCAACTATTTATGGAGATCATCCGATTACAAGAAATTTTATGTTGAGGACTATATATTCTAATGCCCACGAAGTGAATGCTCAAGACTCCTATGAGAATGGATGGGAAGTGAGTGAGTTGATAGAAGTTGCTACAGGTGGATGGCTCCCCTTAAGCAAAAAAAATGGCGATGATAAATTTAATTTTGTAAAGGGTGAGGATAAAGAGGGACCTATTAACATTGGAATTGCACTTAAAAGGAAGTTTGGAGAAATTGGGCAAAGAGTTGTCGTGGTTGGCAATGCGGCATTCTTATCAAATACCTTCATCACTTCTGGTGGTAATTTAGATTTAGGTATCAATATTATTAATTGGCTTGCTGGTGATGATCAGTTAATTACCATTCAGCCAATGCCACTTAAAGATATAAATGTAAGCATCCCGAACGATAGTAAGTCAGTATTTATTGCATGGAGCATATTTCATTCATTTCAATATTTTATTCCAATCGGTTTGTTCATTTTAGGTTTTGTTGTTTGGTTCAGAAGAAGAAAAGCCTGATATGACTAATAAATGGGTTACTAATTTAATATTACTAGTTGTATTAATTGGTGCAAGTTTAGTAGCCTTCCAGTCTTTAAAGGAAGAACCTGAAATTATAAAAGGTCTTGAAGTAACCAACCTTAAGCTTTCTGATTTTGACGAAATAGAGTTAAATTTTCCATCAAAAGCAAAAGTACATTTTAAAATAATTGAAGATCACTGGAAAATTTTATCACCAGTTAAAGGTAGAGCAAATGAGCGTTATGTATATCAACTTCTATCAATCCTAGCCTCAAGGAGCCCTGAAAAACTTAAAAGTGATGACTTAGAAAAATATGGTCTTGACCAGCCTCAGTTAAAATTAACATTCCTAAATAATGAAAAGTCGTTGAAAGAAGAGTTTGTATTTGGGACTTATAATCCAATTTCAGAAAATCAGTATATAAAATATAAAGATGATGTATTTATTGTGAATGGCCTATTTTCCGAAACTGCATCCTATGTTCCAATTGAGTTCATTGATAAGAGACCTATTGCGCCCTATGAAATGATTCAAGGTTTTAATTTTTCAAGATTAGAGCAATGGCAAAAAAACCAATTAAAGCTTGTTGAAAAAAATGGTAGGTGGTCTACGAAAGGCATAAATGTCTCAACTACCCAGGAAGACATTGTTGAATGGCTGAGTGTTTCTTGGGATGGCTTGCAAGCCCTCTCAGTTGAAAGTTTTAAGATGGACTCAAGGCTTGGGTATAAAAGCTTTGATGTCATAGTTAATGATAATAAAAAAGTAACATTTTATAAAATTCAAGAATCCCCTCAACTTCATTTGTATCGAAAAGATGAAGGGCTAATGTATCGATTCCCGGGAGATCTAGGATTCACAATGCTAAATCCCCATGTAAAGGTAAAAGAAAAAGAATAATGCCTGAACTACCTGAGGTTGAAGTAACAAGACTTGGCTTATTACCTCTCATAAATGGCATAGTTTCTAGTGTTGATGTCAGAAACCATTCGCTAAGGTGGCCAGTAAACCCTAATCTAAAAAAAATACTTAATTCACAAAAATTAATTTCGCTTTTACGAAGAGGAAAGTATCTTCTTGCTCAATTTTCAAATGGATACCTAATTATCCACCTTGGAATGTCTGGAAGGATATCAATCGTTAACGAAAAAAAAAGTCTCTTAAAACATGATCATATCGATATATGTTTCAATGTAAATGGCAATAAAAAAATATTAAGATATAACGATACAAGAAGGTTTGGGGCGATGATATGGACAGATGACAACCCGTCTAATCATAAACTTATAGCAACCCTTGGCCCCGAGCCTTTATCGGATGAATTCAATGCTGACTACTTATACGAGATAGTTAAAAGAAAAAAACAGCCAATCAAAAGCACAATAATGGATAGCCACTCTGTGGTCGGCGTTGGTAATATTTATGCTAGCGAATCCCTTTTTCTTGCTTCCATTAGACCTCAACGCCGATCTCAAAAGATCAAAAAAAAGGAAATTGGTATATTAGTTGATTCTATAAAAATGGTTATCCAAAAGGCAATTGAAAGAGGGGGAAGTACACTTAATGACTTTTTTAGCGTTAATGGGCAAAGCGGGTATTTTCAAAATGAGCACAATGTCTATGGAAGAGAAAATGAAAGTTGCAATAAGTGCGAGGGAAGGATATATCAATTAAGAATTGCGCAGAGGTCAAGTTTTTATTGTAAAAATTGTCAAGTTTAAAGTTACTTAAATTTTATATAAATGTGAGGACTGCAAACGTTATAACCATAAATAAAATAATCATTACCAATATAATTCTATCTTGCCTAAGCTTTATTCCTTCAATTGATTTTCGGATATCTTTTTCAATGATTGTGTATGAATCTTTATTATGATTATTCAAATAAGCATGAAGAAGTGTAGGTAATTGAGGAGCAATGTCCACCCAATTAGGAAATTCCTTTTTTATTCTATTTATTAAGTTCTTGGGGCCAATTTGCTCCTTTAACCAATTTTCTAAAAAGGGCCTTGCTGTTACCCATAGATCTAAATTTGGATCTAGTTCACGACCTAAACCCTCAACGTTAAGAAGCGTTTTTTGTAACATGGTTAATTGAGGTTGTATTTCCATATTAAACTTTTTAGAAGTTTGAAATAACCTAATGAGTAGCTTTCCAAATGAAATATCTTTAAGGGGTTTATTGAAGATTGGTTCACATACCGAACGAATTGCATTTTCAAATTCATCAATAGAGGTTTCAGCCGGGACCCACCCTGATTCAATATGAACCCTTGCAACTTCACGATAATCTCTTTTGAAAAATGCAGCAAAATTTTTGGCTAAATAAAGTTTATCCTGGTCATTAAGCGTACCCATTATTCCAAAATCCATTGCAATATATTTTCCACTTTTTGCAACCTGAATATTCCCAGGATGCATATCTGCGTGGAAAAAACCATCTCGAAAGACTTGTGTAAAAAATATTTCAACTCCATTCTTTGCTAATTCGGATAAATTAATTTTATTCTTCTTGATGGCATCAATATTACTTATAGGAATTCCATCCATTCTTTCCATCACCATAACTTTTTCGTGACAGTAGTCCCAAAAAACACTTGGAACAACTAATAATTTTTTATCTTTAAAGTTTTCGCCGAGATGACTACAATGACCAGCCTCAAGTAATAGATTTAGTTCTGATTGCGTATGTCTCTCAAATTCAGAGACGACTTCATCTGGTTTTAATCTCTTACCGTCTGACCAAATTTTGTATAAAATATTTGCAATTAAATGAAGTAATTTAATATCTTTTTTAACTTCACTTTCTATGTTTGGGCGAAGAATTTTGACAGCTACTTTCTCTCCGTTGTGGAGTATGGCAAAGTGAACTTGCGCCACTGATGCACTTGCTACAGGTTTCTCATTAAATTCTTTAAATACGGATGAAATTTTTTTTGAATAAGCATTTTCTATTGTTTGTTTAACTTTCTTAAACTCAAAGGGTGGTACTTTGTCCTGAAGCTTAGTGAGTTCAATTGCAATATCATTAGGTAATAAGTCTTTCCTTGTAGAAAGCATTTGTCCAAATTTTATAAATATTGGGCCTAAACTTTCGAGAGCAAGCCTGAGCCGAATTGCTCGATTATTTTTTTTGGATTTGATAAGGCTAAGGGGGTAGAGCAAAATAGATAAAAGAGAGTTTTTACGTAATTTAAAAAACTCATCAAGTCGAAATTTGAGCACGATGAAAATAATAAAGATTATTCTAAAAATAATCATTTTGAAATTTTTAGCGCTAAGCTATTAATCTTAGCTTCAATACGCTCTACATCCTCACTGATGTTGTCTATTTCAGCTAAAAATTGATGTACCCTATTTTTTTTTGCAATTAAGGGCTTTTCTTCTTCCCAATATTCTTTGAATGCCTCAGCTATACTTATTGTAATTTTTTTACTTTCATTGAAGACTCTTTCTCCCAAAATTCCTACTCTGTTTGCTGCTACATCACCAATAATTTTACTTAAATCTTCCTCTACATCCCATTTAATTTTTTTCAATATTTCAGATACTTCCCTTGCCAAATCAATATCACCTTTGATGGTGATATCTTTATTTTCTTTATGAAGTATTTGATTAATTAGGCTTTTGATAGGCATAGAAATTGAAGCATCAGGATTTTTTACCTGACCAATATATTCTAACAAACCCTTTTTGTTAACACTAAAGTACATAGATAGCTCTGAGATTTTGATGAGGATAGTTTTGTTATGAAATTTATTTAATCTTGTGCTCATCCAATCGTTTTGAAATAAAACATGATTCAGAATAATTTTTCTTAATTTTTCCACTAAAATTTATATCCCTGATGAATTGCAACAATACCCCCAGATAGGTTTTGAAAGCTTGTATTATCAAATCCTTGATTTTGCATCATTGATTGTAATGTTTTTTGATCTGGATGCATTCTTATTGATTCAACGAGATATTGATAGCTACTTTCATCTTTCGCAAAAATTTTACCTAGCTTAGGCAGTATATTAAAGGAAAAGCCATCGTAAATTTTTGAGAGTGGTCCCCAAATTTTTGAGAATTCTAAGATAACTAATTTTCCACCAGGAGATAAAACTCTATACATTTCTGACAAAGCCTCTTCTTTGTTTGTAACATTTCTTAACCCAAAGGCTATTGTTATACAATCAAAATAATTTGATGGAAAGGGGATTTTTTCAGCATCACAAACTATGCTTGGGATTATTTTGCCATGATCAATTAATTTTATTTTTCCTTGTTCTAGCATTTTGATATTTATATCGGTGTGAAAGATCTGGAAGTTTTTATTTTGGTTTGATAGCTCAATACAGACATCACCTGTACCACTTGCTAAATCAAGGATTTTTGAGTTATTTTTTAATGATAAAATCTGGGTGAAATATTTTTTCCATGTCTTATGCAACCCCCCTGACATTAAAGAATTCATAAGATCATATTTAGTAGCAACTGACTCAAAGACATCTTTTACTTTTTTTGCCTTTATATTTTTATTTACTGACTCAAATCCGAAATGTGTTTTATTGTTCACTATCATCAACCTTTCTTTTAACGCCTGATTCATCTAACTTCATAATATACTCCATCCAAAGTTGATCATAATTTTTTGCTAATTTATAAAGATATGCCCAACTATATAAGCCGGTGTCATGACCATCAGAAAAGTGTAATTTTATTGCATACTGTCCTACAGGAGAAATTTTAAGAATGTTGACATTTTCCTTACCTATTTGAAGAACTGCTTGAGAAGGGTGATGACCTTGAACTTCTGCAGAAGGGGAGTATACCCTTAAGAATTCGCATGATAACTTACATTCTGTTTGATCATTAAAAACAATATGAAGTAACTTTGACTTTTGTTGGAGGTTTATTGCAATAGGTGTCGGTGAGGAAGCCATAGTTAATCTTTAAAAATGGCTAATTTTATCAGAAAGAATTAATCTAATCTTTCTTTACTCATTGCTACTTTCAGTTTATCCATAGCAATTTTTTCAATTTGCCTGATACGCTCTGCTGAGACATTAAATTTATTTGCAAGATGGTTCAACGTTTTTGCTTTATCTTCACCCAACCATCGAGCTTTAATAATCGACTCGCTTCTTTCATCCAAGGTTGCCATGGCATTTTTAAGTAATTCTAAATTATTTGATTCAGCCTGGCTTTCGTGAAGTGCGTCATGTGGGTTTAATGATTTATCTTCGAGGTAGGAGATAGGTCTAAATGAATCTTCATCAGAATCATCATCTGAATAGTCTATTGTTAATTCTTGACCGTTCATTCTGTATTCCATTTCCTTTACATCAGATTCTTTTACATTCAAATCATTAGCAATCGATCGTATTTCATCAACACTTAATGGCTTTAAAGTTTTCTTCATGCTTCTTAAATTAAAGAAGAGTTTTCTTTGAGCTTTTGTAGTTGCGTTTTTAACCAAACGCCAGTTTTTGACAACATATTCTTGTATTTCTGCTTTTATCCAGAAAATGGCATAAGATACCAAACGAACGCCCTTATCTACATCAAATTTTTTAACAGCTTTCATTAGGCCAACATTACCCTCTTGAACAAGGTCAGATACTGGAAGGCCATACCCACTGTAAGACCTAGCAATTTTGATAACTAATTTTAAATGCGACAAAATTAGTTTTTTTGCTGCTTCTAGGTCATTGTTAAGTTTTAATTTTGTACCAAGCTCATGCTCTTCTTCAGCGGTAAGTGAAGGAAAAGCTCTAATTTCTCTTTGATATAAATCAAAACTGTCAGTTACGTTATATCTTGATAATGAAAATGTATTTGTCATAGTAATATTTTAGCACTCTTTATACATGAGTGCTAGTTTTCTGTATAAAGTTCAATTAAAACAATATTTTATTTATAAATTTTTAGTCTTTGGATCGAATTTCTTGCTGAGATATATGATGAAACTAGGCCAATAAGCATCGCTAGAACTATAATGTACATGTAATAATTTTGTGGCAAATCATTAAAAATGAAATCTGTACCAAATATTGAAACTAACTTATTTAATGTGGCATTTAAACCAAAGACGGATAGTTTTAATATAGAAATGGTAAGAATCCCTCCCCCTAGCCCATATAATATGCCTGTATACATGAAAGGTCTTTGAATAAAAGCATTTGTTGCACCAATTAATTTGCTGACTTCAATTTCATCTTTATATGTAAGCGTTTGGAGGCGAATTGTATTTCCAATTACAACCAGAAGGACAATTATTAAAAGTGAAGCTATAAAAAATATACTTAGTTTTCCTAGCGATAGACCAATTCTAAGCTTTTTAATCCAATTTCCGTCTAGTATGACACTATCAATCCCATCAATCCCATCAAGACTGTCTATGAGTTTTTGAATTTTAATTTCATCAAGTGTATTTAATGATATAAAAAAAGCATCAGGAAGTGGGTTGGCAGAAACACTTGAGCTTACTGCTACATCAAGTTTAATTTGAAGTTTTTCCCAGGCAATCAGTTTGGGTTCAAAATGAATTTTTTTTACTAAACTATTTTTTTTGAGGCTTAATTGAATGAAGTCAATTTGGTCTTTTGAGACGGTTTTATCAAGAAAAATACTAATTTCCGCTTCGTGTTCTATATTTTGTGAAATTTGGCTCGCATTTTCAATAAGCAACAAACCTGCACTTGGTAAGCAAAGGGTTATGCCAATGACAATGATCATCATAATGGATGCACCAATATTGTTAATGAATCTTGAAAATCCATTTAAAAAAGCCTGATAGTGATTATGAAGGTATTTGAACATGGCTTATTAAATTTTGAATTGATCCTCCATTGAGTTGGAATCTTTTAAAATTAATTTTAGTTGATGGTATTTCATGTGTTGAAATAATGACAGTTACACCAACTTGTTGGAAACTATAAAAAATATTCATTATTTCCTCTGCATACTCTTTATCAAGATTTGCTGTAGGCTCATCTGCAATAAGAATTGAAGGTCTTGATACAATCGCTCTGGCAATTGCCAATCTTTGTTGCTCTCCTCCCGAGAGTGTAACGGGCATCATTTTTTCTTTTTTGAGCAAATCTACTTTATCAAGTGCAGCTCTTACCCTTCGATTTATATCTGCTTTTGTCATGTTATTAATTTCCAATGGCAGGGCAACGTTTTCAAAACAATTTCTATCGTAAAGCAGTTTATGGTCTTGAAATATCATTCCAAAACGCCTTCTCAGGATAGGTATTTCTTTATCTTTAATGCTTGAAAGATTTTGACTTTCAAAAATAATTGATCCTGAGCTTGGTTTTTCTATGGCCGATATAAGTTTAAGAAGTGTCGTTTTCCCTGCGCCTGATGGACCAGTAACAAATACAAGCTCACCTGAAGATATTTCTAAATTAATATTTTGTAGTATTTCAGGGCTATTTGGATAACTCTTACATACTTTTTCAAAGGTTATCATTCAATCATCCCCTCAACATAGTCCTCTGCATTAAAAACCTTTAAATCATCGATTTTTTCTCCTACACCAACATATCTCAATGGTGTTGGTTGATCTTTTGCAATAGCCGCAACAATTCCACCCTTCGCTGTGCCATCTAACTTGGTTATAATCAAACCAGTTACGTTCAAAGCGTCATTAAATATTTTGAGCTGATTGATCGCATTTTGACCAGTATTTGCATCAATGACTAACATTACTTCTTGAGGCGCAACAGAATGACACTTTGTTATGACTCTTTTTATTTTTGTTATCTCATCAATTAGATTTTTTTGAGTCGGCAATCTCCCTGCCGTATCCGCTAAAACAACATCAATATTTTTTGATTTTGCTGAATTTACAGCATCAAATATTACAGCACTTGGATCTCCATTCTGCTGAGCGATTACCTGAGTATTATTTCTCTCCCCCCATACTGATAATTGCTCAACTGCAGCTGCTCTAAAAGTGTCTCCTGCAGCAATTAAAACCTTCTTATTTTGTGATTGAAATATTTTTGTTAATTTACCAATGGTAGTTGTTTTTCCTGCACCATTAACGCCGACAATCATCATAACGAATGGACCTGCGTTATCTATATTTAATGGCTGTTCGATTTTTTTTAATAATTCAACGAGACAGTCTTTAAGAATTTTTTTTAATTCCAATGGATCAGTAACTTTATCTTTTTTTACCTTTTCCTTTGTTTCTTCAATAAGCATTGTAGTGGCAGATATACCAACATCTGCAGTCAGAAGAATCATTTCTAACTCATCATAAAACGAATCATCAATTTTGTTGCTTGAAAATAAATCAGTGAATTGAGCATTCAAAGTCTCTCTTGTTTTTGTGAGACCCTCCTTAAGTTTTTCACCTAATCCAAAAAAGCTTGATTTCTGAGGAGCAGGTTTCTTTTCTTTAGGCTGAACTTTTTTAGGTTTCTGAGGAGCAGGTTTCTTTTCTTTAGGCTGAACTTTTTTAGGTTTCTGAGGAGCAGGTTTCTTTTCTTTAGGCTGAACTTTTTTAGGTTTCTGAGGAGCAGGTTTCTTTTCTTTAGGCTGAACTTTTTTAGGTTTCTGAGGAGGTTTATCTTTTTTTTTAATTATTTTTTTTAAAAAATCAAACATCTTCTTATTCTTAAGTAATTATACGAACTTATTCGAGTAGTATTAGTCGATTATACTTAATTATAATCAACGATGTTTAACTATATAAGGACTTAATGTGAAGTTATTTAAAATCTTATTTTTACTGTTTTTTATTCCAATTACAGGTTACACCACTGTTTACAAACACTCTCTTGAAAATGGCTTAAAAATATTTGTTAAAGAAGACAATAGAGCACCTATTGTTGTTTCACAAGTATGGTATCGGGCGGGGAGCTTAGACGAAGTGAATGGTAAAACAGGAGTGGCTCATCTGTTAGAGCACATGATGTTTAAAGGAACTAAAACAACTAAGCCTGGTGAATTTTCTAAAATAATAGCCGCAGCAGGTGGAAGAGAGAATGCTTTTACTGGAGCAGACTATACATGCTATTTTCAGCAACTTGAAAAAAGTCAATTACCAATTTCTTTGAAAATGGAAGCCGATAGAATGCAAAACTTAGTCGTATCTGAAGAGGAATTCGCAAAAGAGATTAAGGTTGTTATGGAAGAAAGGTTATGGCGCACAGATGACAACCCAAAAGCACAAGCAAATGAGCTATTTAACACACTCATGTTTCATGCTCACCCATATGGCAAACCAATTGTTGGATGGATGAATGATCTAGAAAATATGACACACAGTGACGCTGAAGAATGGTATAAAAATTGGTATGGCCCAAATAATGCCATACTAGTTGTTGCTGGTGATGTTAAAGCTAACGAAGTATTTAAAATGGCAGAAAAATATTTTGGGCAAATACCACCAATTGTTTTGCCTGAAAGAAAGCCGCAACAAGAACCAAAACAAAATGGGACAAGAACTTCAATCCTAAAAGCTCCAAGTAAATTATCATATGTGCAAATGGGTTATAGAGCGCCAACCCTAAATAAAAATTCGCAAGAAATTAGTAAAGATCAATTTGCTCTTGAGGTCTTAGTAGGAATTCTTTCTCAATCAAGCTCAGCGAGACTCACACAAAATTTAGTTAGAGATTCAAGAATAGCCTTAAATGTAGGGGCAGGTTATTCAATGGTCAATAGAGGGAATGAAAGCTCATTTGAGCTTTACGCGACACCAAGTGAAACAACTTCTTCGAGTGAATTAATTGAAGCATTAAAAGAAGAGCTTAACAAGATAAAGCGTGATGGTGTAACTGAAGAAGAATTAAAGCGAGTAAAGACTATTGTGATTGCAGACGATGTTTATCAAAAAGATTCAGTTTTTAATGCGGCAATGCAGATTGGTCAACTTGAAACGCAAGGTTATTCATATGAGATATTGGACGACTATATTAAAAATATAAAAAAAGTGACGTCAAACGATATACAAAATGCAGCAACCAAATACTTTACAGATGACACTTTGACCGTTGTGACAATTGATCCTCAGCCATTAGATACAAGTAAACCAAAAAAAGGGAAGCCACATGTTCACTAATAGATTAGTTTTATTAATTTTATTTTTTTCATCATATGCATATGCAGATTTAAATATACAAAATTGGAAAACTCCTAATGGCTCACAAGTTTATTTTGTTGAAAACCATAGTCTACCTGTCGTTGACGTTAATGTTATGTTTAGTGCGGGAAGCGTCAGAGATTCGAAAGAGACTAATGGCGTAGCATCTATGACAAACCATCTTATGTTTTCTGGATCAGCAGGCATGAGTGAACAAGAGTTGATGAATAGTTTCGCAGACATTGGCGCCCAAATTGGTAGCAATTTCAATCGAGATCAAAGCAGTTTTTCATTGCGAACACTTTCTGAGGAAAAGTCTAAAGCCATTGAGTTGTTTAAGATAGTTTTGCAAAAACCAAACTTCGATAAAGAAATCCTTGATAGAGAGGCGAAGAGATATGTTGCCAACATTGCGCAAGCACAGACGATGCCCGAGGCAATTGCCACTAAAAAATTCATGAAATCAATCTATGGTGAACACCCCTACGGACTCCCAAGTTCAGGAACAATTGACTCAATAAACAGAATTAAGGTATCGCATCTTAAAAAATTCTATAAAGAGTATTATGTGGCAAATCAAGCAGACATTGTCATTGTCGGTGACTTAACACAAGCTGAAGCAGAATCAATTGCAAAAGATATTTCAAGTGGACTGCCTGTAAATAATAATATTAAGGCAATCCCGGATGTTAAACAGGTTAAGAAACAAGAAACAAGAATTAGCCATCCTGCAAAACAAGCTCACTTATATTATGGTGTTCCAATTATGAAAAGAAATGATCCTGATTTTTTCCCTCTATACGTTGGTAATCATGTTTTAGGGGGGAGTGGCTTTGGTTCTCGCTTAACATATGAAATCAGGGAGAAAAAAGGACTTGTTTATAGTGTCTATAGCTACTTCATGCCACTTTCTAAAAAAGGTCCTTTCGAAGTTGCATTACAAACTTCTAAGGACCAAGTTGATGAAGCTATGGGATTAATTGAAACCACTATCCAGGATTTCATTGATAATGGACCAAGCGAATCTGAACTTCAGGCCTCTAAAGATAATATTACAGGTGGATTTGCACTCAGATTTGGCAGCAATCAAAAAATAATGAATTATGTTTCGATGATGGCTTTTTATAATTATCCCTTAGACTATCTAAAAACATATATAGATAAAGTTAATGCAGTTACGGTTGATCAAATTAAAACTGCCTTCAAAAAGAGAGTAGACTTAAATGAATTTTCAACCGTCATTGTAGGAGTTGATGAAAGATAATAATGTAAAAATTATTGGTGGAAAATGGAAGAGGAAGAATATTTCATTTAATGAAGCGAAGGGATTAAGACCCACCTTAGGTAGAGTTAGAGAAACACTTTTCAATTGGCTTGGGCAAGATTTAAATAATAAAAAGTGTTTAGACTTGTTCGCAGGCACGGGTGCTTTGGGTTTTGAAGCGCTATCTAGAAATGCTGAGTCATGCATATTTGTTGAGAATAACCCAAGCACTTTCCAAAAACTTATTGAAAATAAAGAAAATTTCAAGGCAGATAATGCCATTATAAAAAAAATACATGCAGATTTTTTTATAAAAAATAATGAAGAGCTTTTTGATATCATATTTTTTGACCCACCATTTGTATTAGACAACTCTATCCAATTAATAGAGTTCATTAGAAAATTTTTAAAGCCCAATGGCGTAATTTATTTCGAAACAAATATAAAACTACCTGAAAATTTTTTAGAAATAATAAAAACCTCAAGGGTAGGGAAGGTATACTTCCATTTAGTGCATTAAATTCTAAAATTTATTATGTTTGTAATTTATCCAGGTTCTTTTGATCCGCTTACACTCGGTCACGAAGATATTATAAAAAGAGCAGCTTCGTCTTTTGATAAGTTGATGATTGCTGTCTCCGAGGATAATGCAAAGTCGTCAATATTTTCTGTGAATGAAAGACTCAAGATGGCAGAAATCGTAGCTAAAAAATATACCAATGTTTCAGCTTCCTCATTCAAAGGATTAACAGTAGATTTTGCTAAAGCTAATGCATCAAATTTTATTTTAAGAGGCCTGAGAGATTCATCAGATTTTGATAACGAAGCTCAAAATGCATTGATGAATAAAACTTTGGACAATTCAATAGAAACCATATTTTTGATTTCATCTAAAAATGTCAGAGAAATCTCATCGACCAATGTGAGACAAATTCTATCGCTTGCTGGCGATGTAAGTAATTTTATGTCGACTGACATCATTTCTTATATTAATTCATTAAAAACATAATCTATGGCTTTAATGATTACAGATGATTGCATTAACTGTGATGTTTGTGAGTCAGAATGTCCTAATGAAGCTATTTATCAGGGGCCAGAAATATTTCATATTCGTCCTAAATTATGTACAGAATGTGTTGGGCATTTTGATGTTCCACAATGTGTTGAAATTTGCCCTGTAAGCTGTATACCAAAAGATCCTAATAATGAGGAAACAAAAGCAGATCTTTTTATTAAATATAAAAAATTAACAAAAAATGTCGAGACATAAATTTAGTTTTTTAAGGAGTTTTTCATGAGAATTTTGCACTCAATGATTCGCGTTAATGATTTAGAAGAATCAATTAAATTTTATACTGAAGTTTTAGGCATGAAACTTCTTCGAGAAAAAAAATATCCAGAAGCAAAATTTTCCTTAGCTTTTTTAGGTTATGGAAACGAAACTAAAAACACCGTTATTGAACTCACTTATAATTGGGATACAAATGATTATGAGCACGGAAATGCATTTGGCCATATTGCTATTGAGGTTGATGATATATATAAAGTTTGTGAGGAGATAAAGAATAAGGGAGTAAAAGTAATAAGAGATCCCGGCCCTATGATGGGGTCAAGATTACTTTTAGCATTTATTGAAGACCCAAATGGTTACAAAATAGAGCTTATAGAAAAAGGAACATTCTAGAGTCCTAGAAAAAATCCTTAACTTTATCCAGCCAAGTTTTTGATCTTGGGCTATGTTTATCACTATCTTTTTGGTTTATTGCTTCAAGTTCTTCTAGTAGTTTCTTCTGGTCATCATTCAATTTCACAGGCGTTTCTACTACGACGTGGCAATGTAAATCTCCATATTGACTTTGTCTGACTGGCTTTATACCTTTTCCACGTAAACGAAAGACAGAGCCTGTTTGGGTTTCTGGAGAGATTTTAATTTTGGCAGTGCCATCCAAGGTTGGTATTTTTATTTCCCCCCCCAGTGCTGCTGTTGAGAAACTAATGGGCATTTCACAATGAAGATTACCACCATCTCGTTGGAAAATAGTATGTTCCTTAAGACTAATAACTACATATAGGTCACCTGATGGGCCACCATTAACACCTGCCTCACCCTCACCGCTTAGTCGAATTCTATCTCCTTCATCGACACCTGCAGGAATTTTGACAGATAACGTTTTCGATTCTTTTACACGACCAGTGCCATTACAATCTTGACATGGGTCCTTTATTGTTTTGCCGGTACCATTACAATCTTGACATGTCTGTTGGACAGAAAAGAAACCCTGCTGCATTCGAACTTGTCCATGCCCCTGACATCTTTGACATGTTGTTGGCTCTGTTCCTTTTTTAGCGCCTGATCCGTTACATGATTTACAGGTTGATAATACTGGAACACGTATTTTTGTCTCGGTTCCTTTTGCGGCATTTTCTAATGAAATTTCCATGTTGTATCTAAGATCTGCGCCACGATATACGTTTGATCTTTGGCTTTGTTTGCCCCCAAAAATATCTCCGAAAATATCTCCAAAAGCATCACCAAAGTCACCAAAGCCTTGAGCACCACCTCCACCAACAGACTGGTCAACACCTGCATGACCAAATTGGTCATAAGCCGATCTTTTATTAGAATCAGATAGGACCTCATAAGCCTCTTTCGCTTCTTTGAAGCTATCTTCTGCTTTGGGGTTATCAGGGTTTCGGTCTGGATGGTATTTCATTGCAAGCTTTTTAAATGATTTTTTTATTTCTTCATCAGATGCTTGACGACTTAACCCAAGAACTTCGTAGTAATCTTTTTTAGCCATAAAATAGTAAAGGACAATACTTTTTTAAAGTATTGTCCTATTTGAGTTTAATTTATTTCTCTTCTTTCTTATCTTCTTTATTGTCTTCAGCTTTAACTTCTTCAAACTCAGCATCAACAACTTCAGCATCGACGGTTTTCTCTTCTGCTCCGCCTTGTGCTTCATTTCCTTGCGGTTGACCTTGTTGGGCTTGTTGGTCAGCATACACCTTTTCCCCGAGTTTTTGTGATGCCTCAGCTAAAACTTTATTTTTCGCTTCAATTTCTTCCTTATTATCTGTTTTAACTGCCTCCTCAAGATCTTTGATAGCAGATTCAATTTTTGACTTTTCATCATCAGTGACTTTATCTTTATGGTCAGTCATCGTTTTTTGAACGGAATGAATCATTGCTTCTGCCGCATTTTTTACATCAACTAGTTCACGTAATTTTTGATCTTCTTCAGCATGCTTTTCAGCATCCTCTTCCATTTTTTTAATTTCTTCTTCAGATAGCCCACCGTTAGCTTTAATCGTTATTTTATTTTCTTTGCCAGTAGCTTTGTCTTTAGCATTCACATGCAGGATACCGTTTGCGTCAATATCAAATGTAACCTCAATTTGTGGGGTGCCTCTTGGCGCAGAAGGTATATCTGTTAAATTAAACTGACCAAGACTTTTGTTTCCAGACGCCATTTCACGCTCACCTTGAAGTACATGAATGGTGACAGCGCTTTGGTTATCTTCAGCTGTAGAAAAAACTTGAGATGCCTTTGTTGGGATTGTTGTGTTTTTCTTAATTAGTTTAGTTGAAACAGACCCTAGAGTCTCAATTCCTAAGCTAAGCGGAGTCACATCAAGTAATAACACATCCTTAACATCACCTTGCATCACGCCTGCTTGAATAGATGCACCCACCGCAACAGCCTCATCTGGGTTTACATCTTTTCGAGCTTCTACTCCGAAGATTTCTTTAACCTTATCTTGAACCTTTGGCATTCTTGTTTGGCCACCAACAAG
Source organism: Methylophilales bacterium (assembly GCA_019823025.1). Classification (NCBI taxonomy): domain Bacteria; kingdom Pseudomonadati; phylum Pseudomonadota; class Betaproteobacteria; order Nitrosomonadales; species Methylophilales bacterium. Next base: position 1,181,854 of record CP081940.1, read on the forward strand.
AATTACATCCGAAATATCACCATTACTTACTCCTGCATCCTTCATTGCAGTTTGGCAAGGCTCAACTGTCCTATCAATCAAATCTGCGACAAGAGATTCAAGTTTTGCGCGAGTTAATTTTACAACTAAATGCTTAGGCCCTGATGCATCGGCAGTTATGTATGGAAGATTAACTTCAGTTTGAGTGCTACTTGATAGCTCAATTTTTGATTTTTCAGCAGCTTCCTTTAGTCTTTGTTTAGCAAGCATATCCTTAGTTAAGTCTACGCCATTTTCTTTTTCAAAAATTTCAGCTAAGTGCTCGATAATTCGATTATCAAAGTCCTCTCCACCCAGAAAAGTATCTCCATTGGTAGATAACACTTCAAATTGATGTTCACCGTCAACACTTGAAATTTCAATAATAGAGACGTCAAAAGTACCACCACCTAAATCGTAAACAGCTATCTTTCTGTCCCCTTCTTTTTTATCCATACCGAATGCTAGTGCTGCTGCTGTAGGTTCATTAATAATACGTTTTACATCTAAGCCAGCAATTTTTCCTGCATCTTTTGTTGCCTGCCTTTGGCTATCGTTAAAGTAGGCAGGAACTGTAATGACTGCTTCAGTTACAGTCTCACCAAGATAATCTTCGGCCGTTTGTTTCATTTTTCGCAAAATTTCAGCTGATATTTGAGGCGGTGCTTTTTTATCGCCTTTAATTTCTACCCACGCATCACCACTATCTGCTTTTGAAATGGTATAGGGCATTAATTTAATATCCTTTTGTACCTCATCTTCCTCGAACTTTCTTCCAATCAATCTCTTTACAGCATAGACTGTATCTTTTGGATTGGTCACCGCTTGACGTTTTGCAGGGGCTCCAACCAGAGATTCACCATTATCTTGATAACCAACAACTGAAGGCGTTGTTCTTGTTCCTTCTGAGTTTTCTATAACCTTAGGTTTTCCACCCTCCATTACTGAAACACAAGAGTTTGTTGTTCCTAAGTCAATTCCAATTATTTTTCCCATATTCTTATTTTTCCTATTTTTTTATTAGTTTAAGTTGACGCTTTATAATTTAATATATTGGGTCATTTGTATTAATTTCAACTCTCCAAGTTAATTCTTTTCTTTTGCGACCGTAACAAGGGCTGGTCTGAGTACTCTCTCGTTAAGGGTGTATCCCTTTTGCATTACTGAAATAACAGTATTTGCATCTTGATCTGACTCAACCATTGTCATCGCTTCATGAAAGTTTGGATCAAAAACTTCTCCCTTTGGGTCAATCTCTTTGATGTTAAGTTTTTCAAAAACGCTAGTTAATTGTTTTGAAGTGAGCTCCATACCCTCTTTATAATTTTCTAATGATGATTCATCCACCATTAACGAAGCATCCAAACTGTCTTTCACAAGTAAAATTTCAGAGGCAAAATTTTCAATGGCGTATTTTCTGGTCTTATCCATCTCATCAATTGATCTTTTGCGAAAATTTTCAGTTTCAGCCTTCGCGTATAAAACAGCCCCTTCAAGTTCAGTAATTTTTGCTTTTAAATCATCTAGGGATTCTGTTTGATCATTTTCATTTGATACTTCTGGTGTCTCAATATCTTTTTGTTTGTCTTCTTTGTTTTGTTTAGTTGTAGTTTTTTTTTGTGATTTACTCATAAAATATTTTTTGATTTCATTTAATTTAATTAATAACTAGATTTATATTGGGACAGTTTTTAAAAATTCAAGATGAAAATAACATAATTTATTTTTTTTTAAATGTCATTTGACTTAACTATATTGTTTACTTGATAATGGTCGGCTAACAACTAATAAGTTAAAAAATGAAACAATCAATTATTGAAATCACAGAGCGAATCATAGAAAAGAGTAAACCGACTAGATCCTCTTATTTGCAACGTGTGAAAGATATGCAAAACAGAACTCGGGGGGCCGACAGAATGGGTTGTGCAAATGTTGCTCATGCCATCGCCGCCTTACCTAAAAATGATAAATTAAAAATTGTTGAAGAAAAAAAACCTAATTTAGGAATTGTGACTGCTTATAACGATATGTTGTCTGCGCACAAGCCCTATGAAGACTATCCTAAAATAATAAGGAATGTTGCAGCAAATTATGGAGCGACAGCACAAGTTGCATCCGGAGTTCCTGCTATGTGTGACGGCGTCACACAAGGTGAACCTGGAATGGAGCTCAGTCTTTTTTCAAGAGATACGATAGCAATGTCCTCCTCGATTGGTTTGTCTCATGACGTTTTTGATGGTGTTTTAATGCTTGGAATTTGCGATAAAATTGTGCCAGGACTTTTAATTTCTGCATTACATTTTGGCCACTTACCAACGGTATTTGTTCCAGCAGGTCCAATGTCAACAGGTATAGACAATACAACAAAATCAAAAGTCAGAGAGAAATATGCGCAAGGCTTAGTAGGGAGAGAGGAGTTATTAGCATCAGAGTCTGCAGCATATCATGGTGAAGGAACATGTACGTTTTATGGCACTGCAAATAGCAATCAAATGTTGATGGAGGCAATGGGCCTTCATGTACCCGGTGCAGCATTTGTTCATCCTCATGATGGTATTAGATCTCTTTTAACAGACGAAGCCGTTAAACTCCTTGTTCAAAACATCAAGAAAGACACCATTCCTGTTGGAGAATTGGTCGATGAAAAGGTGATTATTAATGCTATGGCGGCCCTACTGGCTACAGGTGGGTCTACAAACCACTTAATCCACTGGGTAGCGATAGCAAGAGCAGCTGGCATTATTATCGATTGGACAGATTTTCATAATTTAGCGAAATCGGTACCCTTACTTGCAAGTGTTTATCCAAATGGTAAAGCTGATGTAAATGAATTTCAAGCGGCAGGTGGACCAGCATTTATTATTAGAGAACTAATTGAGGCTGGATGCATGTATCCAGATGTTGCTACCATATCTAAGGGTGGGCTCGGTGAATATGCGAAGCAACCAGAAATTAAGAAGGATAAATTAGTTTGGACTGAGCTATCATCTAAGAGTGTTGATGAATCTATAGTAAGAAAAGCTGATAAACCTTTCAATGAATCAGGCGGCCTAAGACTTCTAAAAGGCAATTTAGGAAGGTCCGTCATTAAAATTTCTGCGGTACCTGAAGAAAAACATATAATTGAAGCACCTGCTATGGTGTTTAATGGACAAGAAGATTTACTCAAAGCCTTTGATGAAGGAAAATTAGAAAAAGATTTTATAGCAGTAGTTCGTTTTCAAGGACCAAAAGCAAACGGAATGCCTGAATTGCATAAACTTACTCCACCTTTATCTGTAATACAAAATATGGGATTTACGGTGGGCATAGTGACTGATGGTCGTATGAGTGGCGCATCAGGAAAAATACCAGCAGCAATTCATTTAAGTCCTGAGGGTGCAGCAGGTGGTGCTATAAGCAAAATTAGAGAGGGAGACATGATAAGACTTAACGCGACTGTTGGATCTTTAAATGTTTTAGTAGATGAGGAAGAGTGGCTTGAAAGAGAAATACAGAAGATGACCGACTCTCAAAAAATTAATAATGGTCACGGGATAGGACGGGAGCTTTTTGCTAGTATGCGAAATAACGTATTGTCAGCAGAAGAGGGTGCCATCACATGGGTAAGTTAAATAAATTAAAAGAAGAAAAAATTAAATGAAAACAATCGAATTAGCTAAATTTGGCCCTGTCATTCCAGTTATTGTCATCGATCGTGTTGAGGATGCGGTTCCAGTGGCATCAAGCTTGATTGAAGGTGGTGTAAAAGTGTTAGAGGTTACTTTAAGATCACAATGTGCATTACAAGTTATTGAAGAGATCGCAACAAAAGTACCCGAGGCTGTTATTGGTGCTGGGACAATTAGGACGCAAGCAGACGTTACTAATGCAAAGTTAGCTGGAAGCCAGTTTGCTGTTAGTCCGGGGTACACTTTTGATATTGGCCAAACATGTAAGGATGTTGATCTCCCATTGCTACCAGGTGTTTCAACTGGTAGTGAAGTAATGAAAGCGAATGCTGATGGTTTTGATTTCCTAAAATTATTCCCAGCTGTTGCTGTAGGCGGAATTAATTTGTTAAAAGGGTTTGCAGGTCCATTTGCCGATATTTCATTCTGCCCAACCGGAGGCATTACTATAAAAACAGCAAAAGATTTCCTAGCCTTGCCTAATGTGCCTGTATGCGGCGGGACATGGCTTACTCCAAAAGATCTAATTCAAAACAAACAATGGGGTGAAATTACAAAGCTTGCTAAAGAGGCCTCATCAATCTAAATTTTAACGATATGATTGAGTTAAAAAAATACGAGACTATTATTTTTGATTGTGATGGCGTCATTCTTAATTCAAATTTTCAAAAAATTGAAGCATACAGAAATGCAGCTATTGAATTTGGTGCAAGTGTACAACAAGCACAAGCGTTAGTTGACCATCATATAGAATTAACAGGCATTTCGAGACACATAAAATTTAAATATTTCTTATCCGAGATAATGCATCGAGAAGTTTCTGAAGAAGCAATGAATGAACTCTTGGGAGCTTTAAATACACAAGTATTAAAATTACTAAATGAATGCGAAATAGCAAAAGGACTCTCTAAATTGCGAGAAAGGACAAAAAGTAGCAAATGGATGGTTGCTTCCGGTGGTGATGAAAAGGAGCTCAATCATTTATTCAAGGAAAAAAAAATAGACCACTTTTTTGATGAAGGCATTTTTGGAAGCCCAGCATCAAAGCATGAAATAATAGAATTAAAGCAAAAAAAAATTAACTTTTCTCCAGCACTTTTCTTGGGAGATTCTCTATACGATATTCAAACTGCTCAAAAATATAATTTAGATTTTATCTTTGTTTCTGGTTGGACAGACTTATCTGGCTGGGAACATATATGTGCTGATAATGAAATCAGGACTATTGAGCGAATTAACGATCTTATTTAATCAAACTCACTTCATCTTACTAATTATTTTGGAACTGCTCTTTCCTTCTACGAGTGGTACGAGATAGAGTTTACCTTTCCATTTTTTTATTTCATTTGCACCCACTACACTTTTAGGTGTGTAGTCATTACCTTTAATCAGCACATCAGGCTTAATTTCTTTGATAAGTTTTATGGGAGTAGATTCTTTAAAAATGATGACTGCATCAATTGATTCAAGGGCACATAGAACTCGAGCCCTATCGGCCTCACTTACAATGGGCCTATTTTTTCCTTTAATAGTTTTGATTGAGGAGTCTGAATTTAGACCTAATATCAAATAGTCAACCTGAGATTTTGCCTTCTCAAGATAAGTGACATGACCAGAATGTAATATATCAAAGCAACCATTAGTGAAGCCTATCGTTTGTCCCTTTGCTCTTAAGTCAGAAATTTTTGGTAATAATTCTCGCAAAGAAAATATTTTATTTTTTTGGCCGTTAAAATTACTTTCTATCTCCTCCAATAATTCCTCACCCTTGATAGGAACAGTACCTAATTTTGATATAACAATGCCTGCAGCCAAGTTAGCTAATTTAAAGCTATCTGACAAATCAAGTTTTGTTGAAATACCACAAGCTAAAGCGGCTATCACAGTATCACCCGCTCCAGAGACATCATAAACTTGCTTTGATATTGAGGTTGGGTAAGTATTAATTTTGTTTGACGTAATATGACTTATCCCATCTTCGCCTTGTGTCATTACGATAGAGTTAATATTAAAATTTTTGCTTATTTTTCTTAAGGTCGTATTGAGTAAATCCTTATCAAAATTTGTAAGGCCAGCAAGCTCCATCGCCTCTTTTTTATTGGGAGTAATAAGCGTTGCCCCTGCATATTTGGCTACATCTTTTCCTTTAGGATCAATTAATACAGGTATTTTTTTTCTATTAGCTTGTTGAATAATTTTTTTTAAAAAAGGCGCTGAAAGAAAACCTTTGTTATAGTCAGAAATGACAATGCACGAGAGATCTGAACTTATATGCTGCATAACTTTTTTAATATTTGCTGCACTTGGCCCATGACTTTCTTGCTCCTCATCAACCCTCGCAATTTGATGATGACCGGCCATTATTCTTGTCTTTGTCGTCGTAGGACCACTTTCCTTAATGAGCCCCTTTATTGATAAACTATGTTCTTTAACGAGACTGGAGAGTATTTTTCCATTGCCGTCATTACCAATATTACCAACCAGTAAAGGCTTCATTCCTAAGCCTTGAAGGTTGAGCACTACATTTCCTGCACCACCAATGCGATTATGGTGCCTATTCTTTTTTATAACAGGAACAGGCGCCTCTGGAGATATACGGTCTACATCTCCAAAAATATATTGATCTAACATCAAATCGCCGATAACAAGGCACAATTTTTTAGATCCGAGAAATTGATTTTTGACTATGTTAATAAGTTGGTCTGACATAGTTATGCATACCTATCTAATGTAAGGAGGTAATTCTCTAAATAATCCGTAACACCTTCTTGCAGATTCATAAAATTATCATTAAAGCCGATAGAATTTAATTTATTCATTGTTGCTTGAGTATAGTACTGATATTTTCCCTTTAAGTCATTTGGCATCTCTATATATTTAATATCATCAGGTTGCCCTTTTATATTTATCAATACAGCTTCTGCTAGAGCTTTAAATGTCTCAGCATTTCCGGTACCGGCGTTATATAGGCCTGAGAAATTATTATTATTGAGGAAAAAAATTATAATCTTTACGGCATCTTTAACATAAATAAAGTCTCGAACTTGCATCCCGTCTGCATAGGACGGGTGCTCACTTTTAAATAGCTTAATCTGATTAGACTCTTTAAATTGATTAAAGGAATGAAAAACAACACTTGCCATTCTTCCTTTATGATATTCGTTAGGCCCGTAAACATTAAAAAACTTTAGACCGCACCATTGCGGTGGGGTTGGTTGATTTTTTGATAATTCAAGCTGAACCCAGCGGTCAAAAAAATGTTTTGAGTAGCCATATGCATTTAACGGACTCAGTTTATCGAGTTCTGATTCATTGTCATCATAACCAACAGAACCATCACCATAGGTTGCCGCCGAGCTTGCATAAATGAAAGGCACTTTATTTTCAGCACACCAATGCCAAAGAGCTTGGCTAAATCTTATGTTTGATTGAAGCAGCCGATTAAAGTTAGATTCTGTTGTCGCGCTTATAGCTCCCATATGAATTACTGCGGAAACATTTTTTTTATCATTTAAATATTTTTTTAAATCGTCTTTTGCAATATATGCAATGAACTTACGCTTGTTGAAATTATTTTCTTGTTGTTCATTGATTAGGTCATCAACAATCACAAAGTCATCAAAATTCATCTGGGTATTTAAATGCCAAGCAATCATACTTCCAATCATCCCACCCCCACCTGTGAGAATTATCATTTTGAAGCAGCCTTAACTTTGTCATACATTATCTTTGTTTTGTCCGAAGCGCTATTCTCTTTTTTCTGTGTCCATTTAGGATCTATCCATCCTGCTAGATGAGGTCTGATTATTTCCTCCATAGATTTAATCCACTCGTCATCTTTATTTAAAGCTGGGATATAGTTAAAACTTATGCCACCACCTTCTAAAAATAAAGATTTTCCTTCCATATTAATTTCTTCGAGTGTTTCTAGGCAGTCACTTGAAAAGCCAGGGCAAATGACATGGATACTGGCATCTTTTTTTTCTGCCTCTTGCGCTATTACGTCAGTAAAGTAAGGTTTAAGCCATTCAGCTTTACCAAATCTTGATTGGAAGCAGACTTGATATTCATGATCTTTGAGTTTTAAAGCTTCGGCAAGCAGCCTTCCTGTTTTATGGCACTCACAGTGATATGGGTCCCCTTGTATTAGAGATTTTTTTGGAACCCCATGAAAACTCATGATTAATTTTTTTGGTTTTTTATTCTTTTTCCAGAAATTTAGTACGGATATTTTTAATGCATTAATATAAGCCGGATTATCATGATAATGACGTATTGTTCGAATCTCAGGTACGTTACGCGTCCGTATTAAAATTTTCCATAGAGCGTCCATAGCAGATCCTGAAGAAGACGCTGCATATTGGGGGTAGAGTGGAAATAACAAGATTTTTGTACAATTCTTTTTTCGTAATTCATCAAGTGCCGATTGCATAGAAGGATTGCCGTAAGACATACCAAGCGCAACTTCAAGAGGCTGAGAATATTTTTTTTTCAAAACAGTCTTGAGTAATTTTTCTTGTGAGCGAGCGTTTACAAGAAGAGGGGAGCCTTTAGAAGTCCATACTTGCGCGTATTTTTTTGCAGAAGCATTGGGTCGAAAAACTAAAATAATAAAATGTAAAATCCAACACCAAATGAATCTTGGAATCTCTACGACTCTTCTATCCATTAAAAATTGACCTAAATATTTCCTTAGTGATGGGGCATCGGCTGCATCAGGTGTGCCTAAGTTTGCGAGAATAATGCCAATTTTTGGTGGATCACCATGTTTATATGGTGGTTCAGGATTAAAGTAACTCATAGTATCTTTTTATTTAATTGATTTGCTTAGCATTTTAGCAGTGATATCTACAATTGGGATGACTCTTTCGTACGCCATCCTTGTTGGTCCTATTACACCAAGTATCCCTATGACCTCCCCATCCGATTGGTATGGCGCTGTGACGATACTACATTCGTCAAGAGCTTGGTATCCAGATTCTTCACCAATAAATATTTGCATACCAGATGATTGGTGACTTTTTTCGAGTAGTTGAAGTAGGGCTGTTTTTTTCTCAAAAAGCTCAATAATTTTTTTTATACTTTTTACATTTTGTGACAAATCGACTGTATCTAATAACTTCCCTTGTCCAGTCAGAATTAAATTTTCGTCAAGTTTAGGACTAATCGAAAGATCTACCGCTGCACTCATAAGATTTGTCATATTTTTTTTCATTGTCGAAAGCTCGTCGATAATCTTTTCTTTTATTTTGCTTATATCCAAATCCCTATAATGCTCATTAAAGAAATTAGAAGCCTCAATTAAGGTACTTTGATCATATTCCTCTTGAGTATCAAGCACACGATTTTGAACGCTTCCATCACTCGTCACAATAATAACGAGGATTCTTTTTTTTGATAAGTTTAAGAATTCTATATGCTTAAAGCTAATTTTTTTAGCCTTAGGTAGCATTACAACACCAGCAAAGTTAGTCATACTAGATAATGTGTCAGCCGTGATATTAACTAAATCTTTTGAGTTGGAGGTTTGTAAAGAGCTCTGCAATATATCTAAATCTGCTTTATTAGGCGACTTCATCGTAACCAAGCTATCGACAAAAAAACGATACCCTTTATGCGTTGGTATTCTACCTGCAGAGGTATGTGGGCTTGAGATGAAGCCTGCATCTTCTAGATCCTTCATAATATTTCTGATTGATGCAGAACTTAGATCTAGGCCTGAAGAAGCGGTTAAGGTTTTTGAACCGACTGGTTGACCATCAGCAATGTGATGATTTATTAATGTTTTTAGGAGATGCTGAGTTCTTGTATCAATTTCCATTTTATTTAAGATTAATTAATTAAATTTTGTTATTGCTTTAAAATAATCATATGATTTATTTTACTGACTCATTTAATATATAGCTAGAACTTAAAGAGATTGAGATGAAATTTAAAAAAATAGCCATCATAGGTAAATATCCAGCCGTCATAGAATCAAGCGAGATGAATTCACAACTTATTGATTTAATTGAATATTTATCAAAAAAAGATTATGAATTAATTATTGAAGAAAAGACACAAAAAAAAATAAAAATTACGGGTTTTCAATCAACACCCTTGCAGAGCATTGGAGCTGAGGCTGACATAGCAATTATTATTGGTGGTGATGGCACAATGCTAGGCGTAGCAAGAAGTCTATTAGATGAGGGTATACCAATGATTGGGGTGAATAGTGGTCGTTTTGGTTTTTTAGCAGACCTCAATACAAAAAATATGTTTGCCAGTATAGATCAAGTCTTAAATGCTAATTATGACGAAGATAAACGCTTATTAATTGAATCGAAAGTATATCGTGACAAGAAGGTGATTTATGAATCATTTGCATTAAACGATGTTGTTATAAAAAGTGGTGTTAGATTGATTGAGCTAGAAGTATCCATTAATGATAAATTTGTGCATACCCAAAGATCTGATGGCATTATTGTCTCCACACCCACTGGCACAACAGCGTATGCTTTATCTGCAGGAGGACCAATTTTACATCCACAACTAGAAGCACTCTCGATTGTTCCGATTAACCCACATACTTTAAGTAATCGCCCGATTGCTATTGATGCAACAAGTGAAATAGATATTAAAATTGTGCAAATGGAGGAAGCTTCATTGAGTATCGATGGACAAATTAAATTTCCCCTTGATAAAAGAGATGAGATTCAGATTACAAAAGCTAAAAAAACTATCTCAATATTGCACCCAAAAGATTATTGTTACTTTGAAATGTTAAGAAATAAACTTCATTGGGGTTAGGCAGGCTATGCTTGAAAATTTACTGATAAAAAATTATGTCATTGTTGAGGAGCTTGACCTAAATTTTTTGTTGGGATTTTCGTCACTCACAGGAGAAACCGGTGCAGGCAAATCTATCCTCATTGATGCTTTATCACTAGCCCTTGGCGCCAGAAGTGAAAGTGGTGTTGTAAAAAAGGGGAATGAGAAGGCGGATATCACTGCAACATTTAATCTTAAAGGAAATGATGCAGCGCAAGCCTGGTTATCACTAAACGAATTTGAAGAATCAGACAATCAATTACTATTAAGAAGGGTCATCAACAAAGACGGTAAGTCAAAAGCATTTATTAATGGCATTCCTTCAACCATCAGTCAGCTGAAAGCTATCGGTGAAAGTTTGGTTGATATTTATAGTCAAAATACACACCATTCTTTATTGAAAAAAACAGCTCAAAGAGAGATATTGGACAGCTTTTTAGATTCAAAAGAAGAGATTCAACAATTAAAAAAACTTTACAGTGAATGGCAAAGATTATCTGTGGAACAGGATAAATTCTTGAAGAATAAAGAAAGTTTCTTAAATGAACTCAATGAAACTGAAGAAAAATATAATGAGTTTTCAGGATTAAATTTTTCTTATGAAGAATGGAATCAACTTCAAATTGACCAAAAATTTTTAGCAAATGGTAAGGAGTTAATTGGAGGCGTTAATAAATGTATCTCAATAATTGATGAGGGCGATATTTCATTAAATTCACTTTCAAGAGAGGCGCAAGTAGAGTTAAAAAATCTTCATACACTTGATACAAGACTTGAAAATGCCAACAATATTATGAGCTCAATTCAGGCAGAATCGTTAGAGCTCGCTCGTGAATTATCAAATTACTTACAAAATGTTGATATTGATGAAAATTTACAGCAAAGGGTTGAAGAAAAAATTCAGTCTATATTTAATTTTTGTAGAAAATATAATGTTAAGCCTGAAAATTTGGAATCAGAGAGTGAAACGTGGCTTCAAAGATTAGAGGAGTTAAAAGGTATGTTGGGTGAGAAGGATATATCCGCCATAGTTAAGGAAGCGAAAGTGTCATATGATAATGTTGCTATAAATGTCACTAATCAAAGAAAAACCGCTGCCACATCTTTAAGTAATCTCATCACAGAGAAGCTGAATCAACTATCTTTCAATGATGCGACTTTTAGGGTTGATCTAATACCATCTGAACCTACAATCCATGGTAATGAAAGCATACAATTTTTAGTTTCAACTTTTAAAGGAGGCGATCTCCAACCAATTCAAAAAGTTTTATCAGGTGGTGAGCTATCAAGAATAAGTTTAGCAATTAGGGTCGCATCAATCGCGAATATAGATGTTCCAACTATGATATTTGATGAAGTGGATGTAGGTATTGGGGGAGGTGTTGCAGAAGTAGTTGGTAATTTATTAAAAGATTTAGGAGATAAAACAAATACGCAGGCACTTGTAATAACTCACCTTCCTCAGGTCGCTGCAAAGGCAAATAATCATTATAAAGTTAGTAAAAATCAAGCAGGTGATTCTATAACAAGCAAAATACACCTTTTAAATGAATCTGAGCGTATTGATGAAATAGCGAGAATGTTGGGGGGTATTAAGGTGACTGATAAGGCAATTGATCATGCCAAGGAAATATTAAGTTAAATTACTTTTTGTACTCACAAGGTTTTTTTGTGCAATCACCGTAGATGTAAAGAGAGTGTTCAATAATCTTAAATCCATGCTCATTTGCTACTTGTGTTTGTAACTTTTCAATATCCTCATTCACAAACTCTGTAACATGACCACATTGGAGGCATACGATATGATCGTGATGACTCTTTTCATTTAGCTCAAAAACAGCTTTACCACTTTCAAAGTGATGTCGAATTAATAACCCTGCTTGCTCAAATTGGGTCAAAACACGATAAATTGTTGCAAGCCCAACCTCTTCACCGCCACCTATCATTTCTTTGTAAATGTCCTCAGCTGATAAATGTTTTTCTTTACTATTCTCAAAAATGCTTAAGACTTTTAATCTTGGAAGCGTTACTTTTAATCCAGTTTTTTTTAAGCCGTCATGCTCATCCATCGCTCATACTCCAAATGTAATTTAAAACATAACCATCATTCAAAATGTTATATTATCAACCTTTGAAAATAAAGTCTTATAAAATGCGTTTAATTTGTATTATCTTCATTTTTTTGATGGTGCCGGCGTGTTCTTGGTTGGATTCTAATCCATCTGATGAAGACAATATTCCAGTCGGGCAAGAGGATGACGACACTGATATATCTGTCATCCCGTTAATAAATATCATAACCAAATACCTTCCTGAAACATATCGACAAGATATTTCTCAAGGTAATGAAATAACTCCTGAGATGTTATTAGAGATAAAGCCAGATATGAATAAATCACAGGTAAGGTTTGTTTTAGGTACCCCTTTAATTCAAGACTCATTTCATAAGAATCGTTGGGATTATATTTACGTAGTCAGACAGAAGGGTAAATTCATTGAATCTAGACACCTCATCTTAACTTTTAAAAAGGATAAACTTGTTAACCTAACGGGCGATCTTATTGATCGAAATAAAGATGTTAAGAATATGGAATTTCAAAATGTAAAAGAGTGGGATGAGGAATCATTAGCAGAAGAACAAAAAAAATTCGGTGATATTGAGGATAAAAAAGAAACACTTGAAAAAAGTAATGGTTCTATTGATAATGAACAAATACAATCAGTTGAAGAGCCTGCTAAAGGGAAAGCAGTTGAAGAATCAGGGAGTGTTTCTCAAAGTGCGAATGAACCAGTTAAAAAAAATGCAGTTGAAGAATCAGGGAGTGTTTCTCAAAGTGTTAAGAAAGATTTAAATACTTCTTTACCTGATAAGGAAGATCCGGGGTATTTTGAACTTCTTTTGGAAAATATTGGGTTTTAAAAAAAATGAAAAAAATTAATATAATTGTTGTAGGTGCCTCAGGAAAAATGGGTCAGGCTATTATTAAAGAGACTCTTGATGATTCTGAATTAAATCTTGCGAAGGCAATAGATATAAAAACCTCACCAAGAATTGGTAAGGATGCTGGAGAGTTGTTTGGGTTTGAAAGTAATATTAAAATAAGTTCTGACTTGCTTATGGATAAGGTGCAGGCTGATATTTTAATAGACTTTACCAGACCAGAAGCGAGTATGAATTATTTAGATTTTTGTGAAAAAAATAATTTAGGTTATGTTCTGGGAACTACAGGGTTTTCAGATAACGAAAAAAAATTAATAACGCAAGCAGCTAAAAAAATACCAATATGCTTTGCACCAAATATGAGTATTGGCGTTAATGTGCTGATTTCACTTGTAGAGAAAGCTACCCAATCCCTTCATGATGATTTTGATATTGAAATTATGGAATCACATCATAAGTATAAGGTGGATTCACCTTCTGGGACTGCTATTAGGCTAGGTGAGGAAGTAGCAAAGGCATCAAATAGAAGTCTCAATGAAAATGCTGTTTTTAGTCGCGAAGGCATTCAAAAAGAACGTCAAAAGAAAGAGATAGGATTCTCAGTTGTACGAGGAGGAGATATTGTTGGAGATCATACAGTTTTGTATGCAGGCGATGGGGAGAGGATTGAATTGACCCACAAAGCGAGTAGCAGAACAACATTCTCCAAGGGAGCTACAAAAGCGGCAAAATATATAAACAATCAAACTAATGGATTATTTGATATGTTTGATGTTTTAAATTTAAAAAAATAAGAAATTTAAGTTTTTTAAATAAGAATTAATTGATGAAAGTCACAGTTTAAATTATACTACTCTAGATCGGCAGCAATGAAGTTTGGCCGCTCAATTTTTTCAAAAATATTATAAATCTTGGGAGTTTTTTTGGCGTCTAAGTTGCCGGCCATACTAGTGCTTGCGGACGGAACAAAGTTTCGAGGTTTTTCAATTGGTGCTTCAGGGCACACTGTTGGTGAAGTTGTTTTCAATACTTCAATGACCGGCTATCAAGAAATAATTTCAGACCCATCTTATGCTGAACAAATAATTTCTTTTACTTACCCTCATATTGGTAATGTCGGTATCAATGAGGAGGATTTTGAATCAGAACGAATATATTCAAAAGGTATTATTATTCATGACTTACCTTTCCAGCATTCAAACTTTAGATCTAATTGCTCACTTTCAGAATTTCTAATTAAAAAAAATATTGTTGGTATTGCAGGCATTGATACGAGAAGTTTAACAAGGCATTTAAGAGAGCACGGTGCTCAATCTGGATGTATTTTTGCTGACAAAGATATTGATGAAACTCAAGCGCTTAAATTTGCTCAAGAATTTTCTGGTTTGTTAGGATTAGATCTGGCCCAAAAAGTTACTACAAAAACTTCCTATAATTTCAATGAGGGGGAATGGTCTCTGGGTAAGGGTTTTGAGAAAAAAATCAACAAAGACATAAATGTTGTAGCTTATGATTTCGGAATTAAAAAAAATATATTGAGAATGCTTGTATCTAGAGGCTGCAATGTTACCGTGATACCTGCAAAAACAACCTCAGATGATGTAATAGCTCTTAAACCAGATGGTGTTTTTTTATCAAATGGTCCAGGCGATCCAGAGCCATGTGAATATGCAATTAATAACATCAAGGCTTTGTTAAAAAGAAAGATACCTATTTTTGGTATTTGTTTAGGACACCAACTTTTAGCATTAGCAAGCGGGGCAGAAACAGAGAAAATGAAATTCGGACATCATGGCGCTAACCATCCCGTTCGTGACATAGAGTCTGGAAAGGTTTATATCACAAGCCAAAATCATGGATTTTCCGTAGATCCAAAATCTTTATCCAAAAGTTTAAAAATTACGCATCTATCATTATTTGATGAAAGTATTCAAGGTATTGAAAGATCAGATGTTCCAGCATTTGGATTTCAAGGGCATCCAGAAGCTAGCCCAGGGCCGACAGAAATGTCCTATCTATTTGATAAATTTATTGCAATGATCAAAAAAATGCAAGGGCAAAAAAATGAGTAAAAGAACGGACATTAAATCAATCCTAATTATAGGTGCAGGACCAATTATTATTGGACAGGCCTGTGAATTTGATTACTCTGGTGCCCAGGCATGTAAAGCTTTGAAAGAAGAAGGTTATCGCGTTATATTGGTCAACTCAAATCCGGCAACAATTATGACCGATCCAAATATTGCGGATGCTACCTACATAGAACCAATTAAATGGGAGGTAGTGAAAAAGATAATAGAGATTGAAAAGCCTGATGCACTCCTTCCTACTATGGGTGGTCAAACCGCACTTAATTGTGCACTTGACCTTGATAAATATGGTGTTTTAAAAACCTTTAAGGTCGAGTTAATAGGTGCCTCAAAAGAAGCAATTGATAAAGCTGAGGATAGGCAGTTATTTAAACAGGCAATGAGTAAGATAGGATTGGCATCAGCAAGATCAGCGATTGCCCATAGCCTTGAAGAGGCGATGCAAGTGCAAGCGGGTATTGGTTATCCAGCAATCATCAGACCATCTTTTACCATGGGAGGGAGTGGAGGTGGAATTGCTTATAACAAAGAGGAATTTATAACAATATGTGAAAGAGGATTAGATGCTTCTCCAACGAAAGAGTTACTTATTGAGGAATCCTTATTGGGTTGGAAAGAGTTTGAGATGGAGGTTGTTCGTGACTCAAACGATAATTGCATCATCATATGTTCAATAGAAAATCTAGATCCTATGGGTGTTCATACTGGAGATTCAATTACTATCGCACCAGCGCAAACACTAACGGATAAAGAATATCAAATCATGAGGAACGCCTCGATAGATGTTTTAAGGGAAATAGGCGTGGATACTGGTGGCTCAAACGTCCAGTTTGCAATAAACCCGGATGATGGACGAATGGTCGTAATTGAAATGAACCCGAGAGTATCAAGATCATCAGCTCTTGCCTCTAAAGCTACAGGCTTTCCAATTGCAAAGATTGCCGCTAAATTAGCAGTTGGATATTCTCTTGATGAATTAAGTAATGAGATTACAGGTGGCTTAACTCCCGCATCATTTGAACCTACTATTGATTACGTTGTGACTAAAATTCCACGTTTTGCTTTTGAAAAATTCCCAAATGCAGATGCACTTCTTACGACACAAATGAAATCAGTTGGAGAAGTAATGGCAATTGGTAGAAATTTCCAAGAATCTTTTCAAAAAGCATTAAGAGGTCTTGAACTTGGATACGATGGTTTAAATGAAATTTCATCAGATAAGACCCGCATTATTAAGGAGTTAAAAGAACCCGGTGCGGATAGAATAAGGTATCTAGGTGATGCAATGAGGTTGGGTTTGTCGATAGAAGAAATATTTAATTTTACTAAAATTGACCCTTGGTTTCTATATCAGATTGAAGACCTAATAAAAAACGAAACAAAACTAAAAGCTTATAAGCTTGATGATATTGATAAGACTTATTTATTTGAACTAAAGCAAAAGGGATTCTCAGATCATCGTATTGGATATCTTTTGGGTGCAAAAGAGAAAAGTATAAGAGATTTAAGAGCTAAAAACCATATTCACCCAGTTTACAAAAGAGTGGATACTTGTGCAGCTGAATTTCATACAGATACCGCTTACTTATACTCCACTTATGAGCAAGAATGTGAATCACGCCCAACATCAAATAAAAAAATAATGATACTGGGTGGTGGCCCGAATAGAATTGGACAAGGCATAGAATTTGATTACTGTTGTGTACATGCCTCACTAGCATTAAAAGAGGCTGGCTTTGAAACTATCATGGTTAATTGCAATCCTGAAACAGTTTCAACAGATTATGATATTTCTGATAGGTTGTATTTTGAATCAGTCACCTTAGAAGATGTTTTAGAAATTGTGTATAAGGAAAATCCCTTTGGTGTGATTGTCCAGTATGGAGGACAAACACCGCTCAAACTTTCCAAAGCATTAGCTGACGCCGGGGTACCTATTATTGGAACATTGCCTGATGATATCGATGCCGCTGAGGATAGAGAAAGATTCCAAAGAATCTTAAAAGATTTAAATTTAAAACAACCACCCAATAGAACTGCCAGAACGCCGGAGGAGGCAATTAAGCTTGCTCAAGAAATTGGATATCCTTTAGTCGTTCGCCCAAGTTATGTTCTTGGAGGAAGGGCTATGGAAATTGTTCATGAGCAAGAAGACTTAGAGCGATATATGAGGGAAGCTGTAAAAGTATCCCATGATTCGCCGGTGCTTTTGGATCGCTTTTTAAATGATGCAATTGAAATTGATATTGATGCTATTTCTGACGGAAAGTCTGTAGTAATCGGCGGTATCATGGAGCATATAGAACAAGCTGGGGTACATTCAGGAGATTCAGCATGCTCACTTCCCCCGTATAGTATTGATGAAAAAAAACAGAATGAATTGATATCTCAAACGAAGAAAATGGCATCGAAACTTAATGTTTTAGGGTTAATGAATGTTCAATTTGCTCTTCAGGGAGACGACATCTATGTATTAGAGGTAAACCCAAGAGCATCTAGAACAGTCCCATTTGTTTCGAAAGCAATTGGGAAACCGCTAGCAAAAATTGCTGCTAGATGTATGGCGGGTGAATCATTAGCTTCTCAGAAATTGACCACTGAAGTTAAGCCAAAATTTTTTTCAGTGAAAGAGGCTGTATTTCCATTTATTAAATTTCCTGGTGTTGATGTAATTCTTGGGCCCGAAATGAAATCTACAGGAGAGGTGATGGGAGTGGGGTCATCATTTGCTGAGGCATTTATCAAGTCACAAATGGGCGCATCAATGAATCTGCCGACAAAGGGAACAGCATTTATAAGTGTTAGAAAAGAGGATCATAAAAAAATAGTTGAAGTTGCACATGCACTAAAAAAACTGGGGTTTTCTCTAGCTGCAACAAAAGGTACTGCAAAAGTTTTAACTGAAAACAATCTCGAAGTTCAGTATGTGAATAAAGTTGCTGAGGGGAGACCACATATTGTTGATATGATAAAAAATGATGAAATTGATTTTATTGTGAATATTACCGAAGATAAACAGGCAATTAAAGATTCTTATGAAATTAGGAGAAATGCCTTACAGAATAAGGTGACTTACTACACTACTTTTGCAGGGGCTAAAGCAGCCTGCGTTGGCATGAACTATTCAGATGAAATTACGGTTTCATCGCTTCAAAACTTGCATAAAAACCTCTCTTAAAATACACTCATTTCTATATAACGCTTTCAATAAAATAAAATAATTAGGAAAAAATTTTGGACAAAACACCCATTACAATCAATGGTTCAGAAAAGCTTAAAGAGGAGTTAAAGATCTTAAAAAGTGTGGAAAGGCCTGAAGTTATTGCTGCTATTGCTGAAGCCAGAGCTCAAGGAGATCTCTCTGAAAATGCTGAATACGATGCTGCTAAAGAAAAGCAAGGGTTTATTGAGGGAAGAATCGCTGATATTGAAGCAAAGTTATCTAACTGCATCATTATTGACCCGGCAGAACTTCAAAAAGATGGGCGATGTGTATTTGGAACGACTGTTGTTATTCAGGATCTAGATTCTGAGGATGAGGCTGAATACCAAATTGTTGGAGATGACGAGGCAGATATTAAGGAAAAGAAGATCTCAATCAGCTCGCCATTGGCAAAAGCACTTATTGGAAAAGAAAACGAAGATATTGTCGAATTTGAGTCACCCGGTGGATTGAAGACCTATGAAATTTTAAAAGTAAAATACTTATAAAAACCATGAATCCTTTTTTAAACAAATTAAGTTTCATTTTTACAAGCATTTGGGTTGGAGGTCTATGGGCAATGCTTATGGTGACTTATGTAATTTTTAACATTATTCCTAGCTCTTATATTGCTGGTGTGATTGTTTCTAATTTATTTACTTATATTAATATCTTTGGAATGGTTACCCTTGTTTTAGCGTTGATATATGGATTCCATATCGAATCTATTAGGTTTTTTAAAAAAATTCAAGCGTGGCTAGTACTTTTTATTTTAGTAATCGTTTGCATTAGTTTTTTCGGAATCAATCCCATTTTAGAGGCTTTAAAAGTAGAAGCCTTTCCAAAAGAAGTCATGGAAAGTGTTTTTGCGGATAGGTTTTCAGCATGGCATGGGATCGCAAGCATTGCCTATTTAATTCAGTGTATTTTAGGAATATTTTTACTATTAAAGAGCAGGTAGTCTAGGGTAGTATTATTTTTGATGGCTCATTGGCTTTAAAAATTACTATTTGCATGCCAATCTGATTGATTGCTTGCCCATTAGTTTTTTTACAAACCTCATCAAGTAAAAGTTTTCTTTTAGCTTTTTCTTTTTCTTGGAGCTTTATTTTAATGAGTTCGTGGGCTTTCAAACTGACTATAATTTCATTAATTACGGAATCAGTCAGTCCTTTGTGTCCAATCTTTACCACGGGATTAAGCTTATGAGAAAGAGCCTTGAGGTGAGCCACTTGTTTTGAACTTAACATATATAAGAAGATAGTTATTTAAATTTTAGGCCTAGTGTATCAGATGAGTAAAGCCAACAATAGTAAAAACTGGATAAAAGGTCATGTAAAAGACCCGTTTGTCATTCAGGCACAAAAAGATGGATATCGCTCGCGGGCCGCATATAAATTAATCGAAATTGATAAAAAGTATAAAATTATTAAATCAGGTATTACCGCAGTAGATTTAGGGGCTGCTCCCGGAGGGTGGTCTCAAGTTTTATCAAAAAAAATAGGCTTTAAGGGAAAGGTCGTCGGTATAGATTTGTTAGAAGTATCGCCCATTAAAGGCATAAATTTTATTCAAGGTGATTTTATGCAAGAAGAGATATTGAATGAAATGGTTGATAAGCTAGAAAATAAGCCCGTAGACCTTGTAATTTCAGATATGGCCCCCAATATTAGTGGTGTAAAGATGGTTGACCAACAAAAAGCTAATTATTTGAATGAATTGGCCTTTGATTTTGCTACAAAACATTTGAAACAAAATGGTCATTTTCTGGTCAAGTCATTTGTTGGTAAAGATTTTGAAGAGTTTGTTAAAAATTTGAGATCTTGCTTTAAAAAAGTTTATAAAATTAAGCCAGATTCATCGAGAAGCAGAAGTGCAGAAATATTTTTATTAGGCTATGAGTTTTGTAGCAGTTAAATTAACTGTTTTAATTTTTTATTAGTTATAATTAAGACAATAAGCAATTATCTATTTTTTAAGGACTAAACATTGAATAAAAATTTACTCAAGAGTATCGGTATTTGGATTGCAATAGGCATCATAATGATGACCATATTTAACCAATTTTCCTCTTCATCAAGACTTGAAAACAAACTTGTTTATTCTCAATTCATGGATCAGGTGAAATCTGGAAATATAGAAAAGGTGAGAATCGACGGTCAAAACATAACAGGCACAACTAACAACGGTAAAAAATTCTCAACTTTCGCCCCTACAGACCCATGGCTTGTTTCAGATTTATTAAAAAACGGTGTGGTGGTTGAAGCTCAACCTGCTGAAAAGCAATCATTCTTGGCAAGCATATTCATATCTTGGTTCCCAATGATACTTTTGATTGGTGTATGGATTTTCTTCATGAAACAAATGCAGGGTGGCGGAAAAGGTGGAGGTCCATTCTCCTTTGGCAAAAGTAAAGCAAGGCAATTAGATCAAACTTCAAACAAAACTACTTTTAAAGATGTTGCTGGTTGTGATGAAGCTAAGGAAGAGGTAACTGAAATGGTCGACTTCTTAAAAGATCCGGCTAAATTTCATAAACTAGGCGGTAGAATTCCTAGAGGTGTTCTGCTTGTAGGCCCTCCAGGCACTGGTAAGACTTTGCTTGCACGTGCAGTTGCTGGTGAAGCGAAAGTCCCATTCTTTACTATATCTGGGTCAGATTTTGTAGAAATGTTTGTAGGTGTAGGTGCAGCGAGAGTGAGAGATATGTTTGAACAAGCTAAGAAAAGCTCCCCTTGCATTATTTTTATCGATGAGATTGATGCAGTGGGAAGAAGTAGAGGAGCTGGTACGGGTGGTGGAAATGACGAAAGAGAACAAACATTAAACCAGTTACTTGTTGAGCTTGATGGTTTTGAGCCAAGTTCAGGTGTGATTGTAGTTGCTGCGACAAACCGTGCAGACGTTTTAGATAAAGCTTTACTTAGACCAGGCAGATTTGATCGACAAATAATGGTTGGATTACCAGACATTAAAGGCAGGGAAGAGATTCTTCATGTACACATGAGAAAAATTCCAACTGATAATGATGTGAAAGCAGATATTTTGGCAAGGGGAACTCCTGGATTTTCAGGTGCTGATTTAGCTAATTTAGTTAACGAAGCGGCTCTTTTTGCAGCAAGAAGTAATAAATCCATCGTAGATATGGAAGACTTCGAACAAGCAAAAGATAAAATCTATATGGGCCCTGAAAGAAAGTCACTGGTAATGCGTGAAGAAGAGCGCATGAATACTGCTTACCATGAATCTGGTCATGCGGTAGTTGCTAAATTATTGCCAAATGCTGACCCAGTTCATAAAGTAACGATTATGCCTAGAGGTTATGCATTAGGTTTAACATGGCAGCTTCCAGAATTTGATAGGTTTAGCAACTTTAAAACAAAGATGCTCGAAGAGATATCCATACTATTTGGCGGTCGTATTGCTGAAGAGGTATTCATGAAACAGATGTCTACAGGTGCTGGAAATGATTTTGAAAGAGCAACAAAGCTTGCAAGAGATATGGTGACCAAATATGGCATGTCAGATAAGCTCGGAACGATGGTTTATGCAGATGAAAATCAAGAGTCATTCTTTGGTGCACCCAAGGCAATATCACAAGCGACACAACAGTTAGTCGATGCTGAAATCAAATCTATTTTAGATAAGCAGTATTCAATTGCCAGAAAACTGATTGAAAAAAATAAAAAGAAAATTGAGGCCATGACAAAAGCTTTACTTGAATATGAAACCATTGATAGTGATCAAATTGATGACGTGATGGCAGGGAAAAAAGTGAGAGCCCCTAAGACTTCTAAGTCATCTAGTGATAAAAAAATGCCTCCTTCTGGTAAGGCACCCACAAGCAGCATCAAGCCACAACCCGCAACTAAATCTAGATAAAAAAAAGGGGGCGAAAGCCTCCTTATTTTTTTATGAATAAAATCTCGCAACTTCTTAAATCAAATACAAGACCACTGATTATGGGGGTGTTAAATTTAACTCCTGACTCCTTTTCTGATGGAGGAAAATATAATGAGATAGATCTAGCTTTGAAACGTGTTGAATATATGATTGAATCTGGCGCAGATATTATTGATATCGGGGCAGAGTCCTCACGCCCAGGTGCTGAAATTATTTCTGTTGATGATGAGAGAGAAAGATTAGAGCCCACTTTAAAAGAAATTAAAAAAGTTTTTGATGTCCCAATTTCAATTGATACTTATAAACCAGAAATTATGAAGCTCACAATTGATTATGGTATTGATATGATTAATGATATCTATGCTTTACAAAAATCTGGAACAATTGAAGTTATATCAAATTCAAATGTTCTTGTGTGTTTGATGCACATGCAAAATTCTCCAAAAAATATGCAAAACTCACCTCATTATAAAAATATAATATTAGAGGTTGAGTCATTCTTTAAAGATCGTACGGCTGTGCTTAATAAGGCAGGTATTAAAAACGAAAGAATAATGCTTGACCCTGGCTTTGGTTTTGGAAAAGCCTTTGAGCATAATATTGATTTATTTAAAAAAATTAATCAATTTACAAAATTATCTTTTCCACTTTTAGTTGGTGTTTCAAGAAAATCGATGGTAAAAAAAATGGTAGGTAATATAGAAAATGATATCATTCAAGCAAGTGTATTACTTGCTTGTTTGGCAGCTCAAAATGGTGCTAAAATTTTGCGCGTCCATGACGTAAAAGAAACATTTAATGCTATATCTGTTCTTCAAGCTGTATAAGGGAGCTGTGTGAAAAAAAAATATTTTGGTACCGATGGTATTAGGGGAAAAGTAGGAAATTCACCGATTACGGCAGAGTTTTTTGTCAAGTTAGGATACGCCGCTGGGATTGTATTATCACGAATAAATAAACGCAGCAAAAAACCCACGGTAATCATAGGAAAAGATACTCGGATTTCAGGTTACATGCTTGAATCTGCACTTGAGGCTGGATTTTCAAGTGCGGGAGTCAACGTTCTCCTTACTGGACCAATTCCTACACCAGCAATAGCGTATCTAACACGCTCAGGTACAGCTGATTTTGGTGTTGTTATCTCAGCATCTCATAATCCTTATGATGATAATGGAGTCAAATTTTTCTCCTCAAAAGGTTTAAAGTTGTCTGATGAAATCGAATGTGAAATTGAATCTTTAATTGATCAAAAAATAGAGCAAGTTTTACCTAGCAAATTGGGTAAGGCACAAAGAGCAGAAAATTATGTAAAGCAATATATTGAATTCTGTGAAAATACTTTCTCAAAAAAATTATCTTTAAAAGGGCTAACCATTGTTTTAGATTGTGCTAATGGTGCAACCTATCATATAGCCCCTGTTATTTTTTCTAATCTCGGTGCAAATATTATTACTGTTAATGATGAACCGGACGGTTTGAACATTAATAAAAAGGCAGGTTCTGTATATCCAAAAAATTTACAGGCAGCAGTATCTTTACATAATGCAGATATAGGAATTGCATTTGATGGGGATGGTGACCGTGTGATTATGGTTGATGAAAAGGGAACGCTAGTCGATGGCGATCAGTTACTTTATTTGATAATGCAATTTTATATTAAAGAAGGTTATGAATTTGGTGGAGTTGTTGGAACTCATATGACTAATTTAGCTTTCGAAGAAAAGTGCAAATCGCAATCAATTCCTTTTGCTAGGGCAAATGTTGGAGATCGATATGTATCTGAGGAGTTAGATAGAAGGAAGTGGATTTTAGGAGGCGAGAACTCTGGACATATCTTAGTTAAAAATTTACATTCAACTGGAGATGGAATAATTTCAGCCCTACAAGTCTTATCCTATTTAGTAAAAAATAAAAAAAGCTTAAAAAGTGCACTTACTGAAATACAGCTTTATCCTCAAATACTAATCAATATACCTACTGAAAATAAAGTTAATTTAAAATCAAAGACTGTTAAAAATGCTATCAAAGAATCAGAAATTATTATGAAGGGTAAGGGCCGAATATTAATTCGCGCATCTGGTACTCAACCTTTAGTGAGAGTGATGACCGAGGGCCCTTTGCGTAAAGAAGTTTTAAAAGCGGCAAAGTTTTTGACAGAAAAAATTAAAGAAATTATTTAAACGTTATCCAAACTTACCGGTAATGTAATCTTCAGTTTCCTTTTTACTGGGGTTGGTAAACACCTTATCTGTTTCATCGTGTTCTACTAATTCTCCGAGGTACATATAGGCAGTATAGTCAGAAATTCTAGCTGCTTGTTGCATATTGTGTGTCACAATTAAAATAGATAATTTTTCTTTTAAACCAGCCATTAATTCTTCAATATTCATCGTTGCTATCGGATCAAGAGCTGAGGTTGGCTCATCAAACAACATGATTTCAGGATCAGTCGCTAAAGCTCTAGCAATACACAATCTTTGTTGTTGCCCTCCTGAAAGGTTGAATGCAAGATCGTGAAGCCTTTTTTTCACCTCATCCCATAAAGAAGCGCCTTTAAGAGCCTCTTCAACTTTATCATCAAGCACTCGTTTATTTTTTTCACCACGAACACGTAATCCGTATGCAACGTTTTCATATATTGATTTAGGAAATGGATTTGGTTTTTGAAACACCATGCTGATTCGCATTCTAACTTCAATAGGATCTACGCGCTTATCTAAGATATTTGTATTATCTGGATGAAGAATGATTTCACCATCATATTTATTCCCAGGGTATAAATCATGCATACGATTAAAACATCTTAAGAAAGTTGATTTACCACACCCAGAAGGACCAATTAAGGCAGTTATCTTATTCTCATAAACGGGCAGACTTATTTTTTTAAGTGCCTGAGTTCCATCCGCATAAGAAAAATTAAGAGAATTAGCTTCTGCTTTAATAATTTCCTTGGGATGCTTTCTTTTTTTATCTACCATTTAATTTTCTTCCTGATGTTGTATCGAATTTTAATTGCTAATCCATTCATTAACAATGTTAATAAAATTATAATTGCTCCAGTCGCAGCAGCATTTACATGAAATGCCATTTGTGGTCTTGAGATCCAATTAAACATTTGAATAGGGAGCACAGTAAAGCCTGCTTCTAGCCATTCAAAATTGATAAATGGTGGCTCTAATCCAACAGGACTTGGAGGGAGAAAAGCGATAAAAGTTAAAGCACCAATGGTTATAACGGGCGCAGTTTCACCTATAGCTCTCGCCATTCCAATAATGACACCGGTAAGGATTCCACCATAAGAATATTGAATAACATGATGAAGTGAGACTTGCCATTTTGTGGCACCGACTGCATAAGCGGCTTCTCTGATATGAATTGGAATGGCTCTTATAGCCTCTCGAGTTGCTACGATCACAATAGGTAACATTAATAATGCTAACGTTAATCCCGCAGTTAAAATTGTTTGGCCTAACCCAAAACTATAGACAAATAGACCAAGGGCTAGAAGGCCATAGATAATTGAAGGAACGCCTGCTAAATTTGTGACATTAATTTCAATTAAATCTGAAAACCAATTTTTCTTTGCATATTCTTCAAGATAAACACCAGCAGCAATACCAAGTGGTACTGCAGCAAAAAAAGTAACAATTAGTACAAGTGACGAACCTACCCAAGCAGATAAAATACCCGCAGCCGTTGCGCGTCTGGAAGGGAAGTTTGTTAAAAAATCTAAATTAAATCGAGGGTAACCATCAAAAACAAGATCTAAAAATAAAACTAATAAAGTGATAGTTAAGGAAATAATGATAAACATACCCACACCGGCAAAAATATGATCATGCCTTTTGTGCTTGGTAATTAATGACCTAATCAGGGTTAAATTATTTTCTATCTCAACTTTATTATTAGCCATTTAATTAATACCTCTCAGCAAATTTCTTACGAACGGCGTGCCCAATAATGTTAAACATTAACGTCATAATCAGTAATGTTAGGCCTGCGGCAAAAATGCTTTGAAAACCAATCCCTCCATGCTCTAAATCTCCCAATGCAACCGATACAATGTAGGAGGTAATGGTTGCAGCACTTTCAACTGGGTTGAAAGTAAAGTTAGGTTGTTGACCCGCCGCAATAGCAACAATCATTGTTTCACCCACAGCTCTACTAATCGCAAGAATATAGGCTGCAATAATGCCTGAAATTGCAGCTGGCGTAATGACCTTAACAGCCGTTTGAAATCTAGTTGCTCCCATCGCGTAAGCACCCTCTCTCATGGCCATAGGCACCGCTCTCATAGCATCTTCTGCAACCGATGCAATGTAAGGCACGATCATTATTCCCATGACAATTCCAGGTCCCAACATATTGAATGTGGTGAGGTCGGGGTATATTTTTTGTAAAAGGGGAGTGACTAACATGAGTGCAAAATAGCCAAATACAACGGTTGGCACGCCAACTAATAACTCCAAAACAGGCTTTATCGTTTCCCTGACTTT
Organism: Methylophilales bacterium; assembly: GCA_019823025.1. Lineage (NCBI taxonomy): Bacteria > Pseudomonadati > Pseudomonadota > Betaproteobacteria > Nitrosomonadales > Methylophilales bacterium. Next base: position 1,208,985 of record CP081940.1, read on the forward strand.
ATGCGTTGCGAACTCGGATAAATAAATGGCCGTGATTGTGCCTAATGGGACTGCGACAAATAAAGCAATAAAAGTAGTTGTTAGCGTTCCTGAAACAAGCGCCATAATTCCGTAATGCTTAATGGAGTAATTGGGTGTCCAAACGGTATCGGTTAGAAAGTCATAAAGACTCACATGCTGGAAGAATGGAATGGCTTCAGATACTAAGACATAAATAATAGCAAGCGTGATAAAGATAGCAAAGATCCCAGAACAAAGAAGACCAAACTCAATAAATCTCTCGAGTATATTACGACGTAAATTTTTAGCTAGACGAGGGCTAACCACTGATTTTTCTAATTTTGTCATAGTTGGAAATTTGATAACGCTAATTTTTTTGCTTATTCAAATGATACTCAATTTTGATAAATAAATGAAAACAATTTAACGTAAATTTTAATTATTTTTAAACAATAAAAAAGGCAGCATGATGCTGCCTTTTTATGACAAAAAATTTACTAGTCATTATTCGCGGCTGACAATTCTAGTATCTGCTTTACAGACAAACCAATCTCAGGTTTTTTGTAAGCTGTTCCTGTTTGTAGAGTTTTATAGTGATTAGAAATAGCTGCATATTCTTGCTCATTAAATGGTACATAGCCTACCTCTTTTGAAAGTTCTGCAACATGCTTTAAATAAAATTCAACAAACTTTTTCACGTTCGGATCAAAGGCAGCTTTGGTTGCATTTAGGTATATGAATAGAGGTCTTGATAAGGGGTTATAAGAGCCGTTCATAACTGTTTTAAGGCTTGGCAGCACAAACTCACCTGTTGCATTCGCAATTGCAACTGCTTTGAGCAAATTTTTATTTTCCTCATAATAAGCTAGGCCAAAGTAAGCAATTCCGCCCTTATCTCCAGATACCCCTTTCACTAATACGTTATCATCTTCTGAAGCAGTAAAGTCGCCTCTAATCGCCTTTGATTCTTCGATAACTGCTTCTGTAAAATAATCAAAAGTTCCTGAATCTGCGCCTGGACCATAAAGTCTCAAGGGAGTTTCAGGCCAACCCTCTCTTATCTGGCTCCATTTTGTTATTTTTCCTTGGGCTGCAGGCTCCCACATTTTTTTTAATTCTTGAGTTGTCATATCTTTAGCCCAGTCATTTTTTTTGTTGATAACAACACTTAAGGCATCGTATGCTACGGGTATTTCGATGAATGAAATTCCAGCTTCTTTACACTTCTCTATTTCTTTTGCCTTAATTGGTCTTGAAGCATTTGAGACGACAGTCTCTCCTCGACAAAACTTTTTAAAACCACCACCCGTTCCTGATACACCTACAGTAACCTTGATACGTGTCGCAATTTGAAACTCTTCAGCAACTGCTTCAGTAATTGGATAAACCGTGCTGGAGCCGTCAACTTTTACAATATCGACGGCAGCTGTTGCTGGCATAGAAAGTATGCCTGCACTCAATAAAGCAGCAGCACTCAGTTTTTTAAGATTAAGTGATTTCATTTATATTTAGCTCCTAATTTTTAAATTTTAAAATGGGTTTGAAACTTTGATTAGATTAGACCAGTTAAGTGACACTTTTATGACAAAATTACTTTTGTTAAAAAGAGTTATAATACTTGTCATTATAATGGCAATAAAAAGAGAAAGATAAAAAATAATGGAACAAGACGAGTTACAAATTCTGGCGCAACAAATTCAAGCAATAGATACAAAATTCCAAACCTTACGGGGGTATCTTTGACCTAGGAGCAAAATCTAAAAGAATTGCTGAGTTAGAAGAACTTCAACAAGATCCAAAAACCTGGTCCGATCGTTCGTTAAATGAAAAGATTGGTAAGGAGAAACGTAGCTTGGAAAATATTGTTAATCAGGCAGATGAACTCACGCATCAGATAAAGGATAATCAAGAATTATTTGACCTAGCAAAGGAAGAGGGCGACAAAGAAACTCTAAAGACCATTCAGAGTGATACAGAAAAAATTTCAAAGCTTGTTGAGGATGTTGAATTTAAAAGAATGTTTTCAAATCCTATGGATCCGAATAATTGCTTTATTGATTTTCAGTCAGGAAGTGGAGGAACAGAAGCTCAAGACTGGGCAAATATGTTGCTTAGGATGTATATAAGGTATGCAGAACAAAAATCATTCAAGGTTGAGGTTTTAGAATTATCTGACGGAGAGGTAGCGGGTATTAAGGGCGCGTCCATTAAAATTTCAGGTGATTTTGCTTACGGATACTTTAGAACAGAGTCAGGCATTCATCGTCTCGTTAGAAAATCTCCATTTGATTCAGGAAGTCGTAGACATACCTCATTTGCTGGAGTTAATGTTTTTCCTGAAATAGACGATTCAATTGAAATTGATGTAAACCCTGCCGACCTTCGGATTGATACTTATCGTGCCTCTGGTGCAGGAGGTCAGCATATTAACAAAACAGATTCTGCTGTTAGAATTACACATGTGCCAACTAATACAGTTGTTCAATGTCAAAATGATCGTTCACAACACAGAAATAAGGCTGAGGCAATGAATATGCTAAAAGCCCAGCTTTATGCAATAGAATTAAATAAAAGAAATGAAGAAAAACAAGCGGTAGAAGATGCTAAAAGTGATATTGGATGGGGGCATCAAATTCGAAGTTATGTTCTTGATCAATCGAGAATTAAAGATTTAAGAACGGGTGTGGAAGTTGGAAATACACAAGGGGTATTAGATGGAGATCTAGACCCATTTATAAGTGAAAGTTTAAAGCAAGGGGTATAAGTTGAGTAAAGAACCTAATCAAAATAATGAGCCTGTAGTGGATGAAAATTCAATTATTTCTGAGAGGAGAAGTAAGCTTGATGAATTGAGAAAATTAGGGATTGCTTTTCCAAATCAATTTAAACCAGAAAATTTATCATCAGAACTTCATAAAAACTTTGATGAGGATGATAAAGAAACACTCGAAAAAAAAGGCATTGAAGTATCTGTTTCAGGCAGGATGATGCTCAAGCGTGTTATGGGTAAGGCGAGTTTCGCAACTATCCAAGATAATAATGGAAGAATTCAGCTTTATGTGGCGAGAGATTTTATTAACTCAGATGACAATCCAGAACTTTATGCGCAATTTAAAAAATGGGATTTGGGAGATATTGTTGGTGCTAAAGGAAAATTGTTTAAAACTAGAACCAATGAATTAACCATTGAAGTAACTGAAATTGTATTGCTTACCAAGTCAATTCGTCCCTTACCGGAAAAATTTCATGGTTTATCAGATCAGGAAACAAAGTATAGGCAAAGATATGTTGATCTTATTGTTAATGATGACACAAAAAAAACTTTCTTAAATCGTTCGAAAATTATCTCTAACATTAGGGCCTTTATGGAAGAGCATGAATTTTTAGAGGTTGAAACACCTATGCTTCATCCTATACCAGGTGGCGCAACGGCAAGACCGTTTGAGACTCATCATAATGCACTTGATATGGATATGTATTTGAGAATAGCGCCAGAGTTGTATCTTAAGAGATTGGTTGTGGGTGGTTTTGATCGTGTATTTGAAATTAACCGTAATTTTAGGAATGAGGGTTTAAGCGTAAGACACAACCCTGAATTTACGATGATGGAATTTTACGCGGCTTATACTGAATACAAATGGTTGATGAATTTTACAGAGGATTGTATTCGAGATGTGACAAAGCGAATATTGGGGACACTAAAAGTAAAATATCAAGATAAAATAATTGATTTTGAAAAACCATTTGAAAGACTGACATTGGTTGAAGCGATTATGAAATATTCATCGCAATTTAGTGAGACACAACTTAACGACATCGACTTTATTAAATCACATCTTTCAAAAAATGGTGAAAATTTATCAGATAGCTCAGGTTTAGGTGCATATCAATTAGCTTTGTTTGAATTAGAAGCAGAAGTAAAATTATGGGACCCTACATATATCATTGATTATCCTACGGAGGTTTCGCCACTTGCAAGAGCTTCAGATACTAATAATGCTATTACTGAAAGATTTGAGTTATTTATTGCGGGTAGAGAGATTGCTAATGGTTTTTCAGAGTTAAATGATGCGGAAGATCAGGCTAAGCGTTTTCAAATGCAAGTTGCTGCAAAAGATGCTGGGGACGAGGAAGCAATGTATTATGACGCTGATTTCATTAGAGCTTTAGAATATGGCCTTCCCCCTACAGGTGGATGTGGGGTGGGTATTGATCGTTTAGTTATGTTATTAACCGATAGCCCAAGCATAAGAGATGTAATTTTGTTCCCACATATGAGAGCGGAATAAAAATATGAGTACTGCAAAGAATATTAATCGTACTAATTTATTGCCCAAAGATGCATTAGATCTTCTTGTGCAAGGAAATCAAAGATTTATTAAAAACGAACAGCAAGATAAAAATTTATCTGAAATACGTGAAGCACTTAAAAATAATCAGCAACCGTTTGCAGCTATTCTTGGTTGTAGTGATTCAAGAGTTGCACCTGAACTTATTTTTGACCAAACTTTAGGTGATCTATTTAGTGTGCGCCTAGCTGGAAATGTTGCCTGTAGAAAAGCAATTGGCAGCTTAGAGTATTCCTGTAAATATCTGGGTTCAAAAATTATTTTGGTGATGGGTCATTCTAATTGTGGCGCGGTAAAAGCAGCATGTGATAATTTCGAAGAGGGTAACATTACTGAAATTATTAAGCTGTTACAACCTGCAGTTTCTGAAGAAACAACGACACCTGATCCAGATAGAAATGCTAAAAATAGTGAGTTTGTTTCTAATGTTTGTTTTTTGAATGTGAAAAAACAGATACAAAATATTATTAATCAAAGTGATATTCTTAGAGATCTGCTTGATAAAAAACAAATTGGCATCATTGGTGCTGTTTATAATTTTGCTTCAGGTCAGGTTGAATTTGATCTTCAAAATGCTTCTCTTTAATAATCTTATCAATCATCCTTCATAAAAATAAATTTCTAAAGTCCTAAGTGTTTTAATTTTTGTCATAGAAGTGTCATAAAAAAATTTAATAATTCTCTTGTCGCAAATATTTATATTTATTTGTGAAATATTAAAAAACAAGGAAACGGAGAATTATTTAAATGAAGACAAATTTAATTAAAGGTTTAGTGATGTCAGCATTAGCTTTTTCAGTGCCTGTATTTTCAGATACTACTGAAGATTTGGTTAATGCGCTTGTCACTAAGGGTATTTTAACTGAAGACGAAGCAGCCCTACTTACAAAGCAAAATGCAAGTGAAAGTAAAGCACGTGATCAAAAAGTGAAAAGTAAGTTGTCGATTAGTAAATACCTCGATGAAGGAAAACTTTACGGTGATATTAGGGTAAGACAGGAATGGAGAAGTGCGGATGAGTATGGTGGCAATGATTCTGTTGATCGAAGTAGGCAACGTTACAAAGTTACTCTGGGCTTTAAAACTAAAATTTCTGAAAATTGGTTTACAGATCTTGCCCTTGCGATGGGTTCAAAAGGTAGATCTGATAATGCAACTTTAGGTGGTGGTGGTTATGCAGAAGCTAAAGAAGAAATATTTGTTAAACGTGCGATGCTTGGTTGGAACCCGACTGATTGGCTGACATTGCAAGCAGGTCGAATTAAAAATCCTTTATATACAAAACCAATGATTTGGGATAAGGATCTGACATGGGATGGTGTTTCATGGAAAACTAAATATAAAATGAGTAAGCAAACAACTATTTCAACGACTGGTGGTGTTAATACAATGCAGGGTGATGATACGCAGAGTAGAGAAAGTACTGATAAAAATTCACAATATCAGCTTTCAGCTCAAGTATTTGGTAAGCATAAATTTGATGCAAAATCTGGTCCCTCATTTAAAACAGGCCTAACTTATACAATGTATACGAATAGTGATGGTGGCGTGTATGATAAAGATGGTAATACAGCACAAGTTTTTAATCCATCTGCTGAAGGTAATGACGCACAAACTTCTATAAACGATCTTTCATTAATCGAAATACCTGCTGATTATAAGATGATGGTTAAACCTGGTTTAGGCATGACGATATTTGGTGACTACGCTTATAACATAGATGGCGATGACCGAAGAAAAGCAGCGATTGATGCTTATGGGATTAATGGTGGATCTGATGATAGCTCAGCATATATGCTAGGTATCGGTTTTGGCTCTTACAAAGACTTTAAAGCTTTAGATAAAGGCAAGCAGAAAAAAGGTGATTGGAAAGGTAACTTATGGTACCAAGAAGTAGGGACCTATTCAGTTGACCCTAATCATGTTGATTCCGATATCTTTGATTCAAAAGTTAACTTAAAAGGAATTGCATTTAAAGGGCAATACATGATTGAAGACAATGTTAAATTTAATATTGCCTACGCTCATGGTGAAATTAACGATAAATCTGTAGGCTGTACTCCAGGTGTTGCTGGCGATACAAAAATGTGTATAGACTCTATGGATTTGCTCCAACTAGATGTGACCTATAAATGGTAGGTCATTAGTACGACCCGTCTCCTTGGCAAGAAAAACCCACTTCGGTGGGTTTTTTTTATTCTGAAGCTAAATTGATTGTATATTTGGGTATTTCAACCGTAATGTCTTGATCTTTGACTTTTGCCTGGCAAGACAGTCTTGAAGTAGGCTCTAATCCCCATGCTTTATCTAACATATCATCTTCTTCTTCTTCAGATTCATCAAGTGAAGAAAACCCTTCCTTAATGACAACATGGCAAGTAGTGCAGGCACAAACTTGGTCACAAGCATGCTCAATATCAATATGATTTTTCAACAAAACACTACATATTGATTCACCAGCTTTAGCTTCTAAAACATCACCATCTGGGCAAAGGTCATGAGGAAGAACAATAATTTTGGGCATTTTAAAATTCCAGTTTGTTAATAGATTTTCCAGTTAAGGCTTTTTGAATAGATCGATCCATTCTTTTTGCAGCAAAGGACTCGCTTTGCGCATTTAATTTTTTATTCGCCTCTTTAATTTTATCGTTATTTGATGACTTGATGGAATCAATTAAGGCACTCAGATCCTTTTTTATTGAATTGAATTCTGATTCTGAAAGCAAATCATTGTCAGTATCTAAGGCTTTTTGTGTTAGCTCAATTAATTGAATTGCCTCTATTTTAGTTTCAGCAAGCACTCTGGAATTCTTATCCTCTTCTGCTAAATCAAATGAAGATTGGAGCATTGTTTTGATTTTATCCTCCGATAAACCATAACTAGGCTTTACTTCTATAGATGCTTTCGCATTTGTAGTTGTTTCTTCAGCAGAAACCGATAACAAACCATCGGTATCCACCTGAAAGGTAACTTTAATTTTTGCCGCACCTGCAACCATAGGGGGGATTTTTTTTAAGGTAAATTTGGCTAAAGAACGACAATCATCGACTAATTCTCTCTCTCCTTGAACAACATGAATAATCATGGCAGTTTGACCGTCTTTATAGGTGGTAAATTCTTGCGCCATCGCAACAGGCAGCGTTGTATTTCTTGGAATAATTCTTCCCACAATACTTCCCATTGTCTCAATACCAAGGGAAAGCGGAGTTACATCTAACAACAGAAGATCTTCTTCTCCATTGCCCGCTAAAATATTTGCCTGGGTAGCAGCCCCTAACGCGACTACTTCATCTGGATTTAAATCATTAAGGAGTTCTTTTTTAAATAAGTTTTTCACAGCCTCTTGAATACAAGGCATGCGTGTTGAGCCTCCAACCATGATAATGCCATCAATTTGGTCATTATTTAGTTGTGCATCACTTAAAGCACTTTTAGTTGCTTTAAGTGTTTGTTGGATTAAGTCTTGAACTAAGGTTTTAAATTGTTCTTGTGTGAAAGTTTCTTTAATTTCTATGTCACTAATTTTTTTCTCTATCACCACTTCGTTTTTAGTTGATAGTGATTCTTTAATTTCTTTTGCAAGGATTGATACAAGAGCCTGCACTTCAATATCTTTTACTTTTAATTTATATTTATCATTTAAAAAATTGACAATTGCTTGATCAAAATCGTCACCTCCCAAATTGGCATCTCCATGAGTAGCTAAAACCTCAAATAAACCTTTAGATAAGTTCAAAATAGAAACATCAAATGTACCACCACCTAAGTCAAAAACAACAAAGTGACCCATCGATTTTTTATCTAAGCCATAAGCAACTGCAGCAGCAGTTGGTTCATTAATCAAACGTAAAACATTTAGTCCTGCCAATTCACAAGCATCCTTTGTGGCCTGTCTTTGGGCATCATCAAAATAAGCAGGAACAGTAACGACGGCACCCATAAGTTCACCACCTAAGTTCTTTTCAGCAACAGATTTAAGTGTCTTTAAAATTTCTGCAGAGACTTCAATAGGGTTTTTCATTCCAATTGAAGTTTTTATATTTATAACGCCTTCACCATCAGCTAGGTTAAGAGAAAAATGATCTTGATTGATATCACTAATGGTTTTACCAATAAGTCTTTTAGCTGATGAAATTGTATTTTTTGGATCTTTACTTAAAAGGTTCTTTGCATCATTTCCAACGAGAACAGAGTCTTTAGAGTAATGAACAATCGAAGGTAGAAGGTTTGAATTATCATTTATATTTAAAATAGTTGGACTGCCACTAACAACCGAAGCCACAAGGGAATTAGTCGTCCCAAGATCAATACCAATAACCCTCCTATGCTCATGAGGCATTGTGCTTTTCCCAGGTTCAGATATTTGTAGGAGTGCCATTTATTTAACTAAGAGCATTATTAATTTTATGAAGAAGCTTTTCAATAAAATAAAGTTTATCGATTGAGATGGCAGCATCACTCCAATTATGATCATGATCAATTTGCGTTGAAATCAATAAAGAATATTCCTCATATTTTTTATTGATAGTCGATTTAAACTCAGTTAGTTCACTACTATTTTTTTCAATGGCTTCAAAATGTTCCTCCCATTCCATCTGTTGCATTAAAAAATCAGGAGGAAGTGTAATTTTTTCAACAGATTTATGTAGCGACAAAATATATTTTGCCCTTTTAATTGGAGACTTCAAAGTTTGATAACCATCATTAGCCTGTGTGGACTTAATCATCGACTGAACCTTCTCATTTTCTGATGAAGTTGCAAACCTATCTGGATGAATTTCTTTTTGTATCGCGCGATAATTCTCTTGCAACATCTCTAAATCTATTTGAAATTTTTCAGGAAGATTAAATAATTCAAAGTAATTTTGGGTCAAACTGTAAAGCTTTCTCCACAACCACAACTATCTTTCACATTTGGATTGTTAAATTGAAATCCTTCATTCAATCCTTCTCTTACAAAATCTAATTCAGTACCATCGATATAAATAAGACTTTTTGGATCAACTAAAATTTTTATTCCATGGCTTTCAAAAATTTGGTCTTCAGAGCTAACTTCATCAACAAACTCTAATACATATGCCATACCAGAGCAGCCTGTTGTTTTTACACCAAGCTTCAAGCCAACACCCTTACCTCTTGAGTCTAGGTAACTTTTTGCTCTGTTAGCAGCTTTTTCTGTCATTGAGATTGACATCTTATTTTTGTTTAGATTTTAAATCTTCAACGGCAGCTTTAATTGCATCTTCAGCTAAAACAGAACAATGAATTTTAACTGGGGGTAGAGCTAATTCTTCTGCGATGGCAGAATTTTTAATCTCTGATGCTTGGTCCAATGATTTGCCCTTTAGCCATTCTGTTACTAACGAACTCGAAGCGATTGCAGAACCACAACCATAGGTTTTAAATTTTGCATCTTCAATAATTCCATCATTGCCCATCTTGATTTGTAATTTCATTACGTCACCACACGCAGGTGCACCAACCATACCCGTACCTACATTTGAATCTTCTTTGTTAAATGATCCAACATTTCTTGGGTTCTCATAATGATCTAAAACTTTATCGCTATATGCCATGCTAGTTCTCCAAATAAATATTAATTAATGCTCTGCCCATTCTACTTTTTCTAAATCAACACCATCTTTAAACATTTCCCATAAGGGTGATAATTCTCTTAATTTATCGATCTTTTCTTTCAATAACGCTATTGTAAACTCAACATCGGACTCAGTGGTAAATCTTCCGATAGAAAAACGGATGGAACTATGAGCAAGCTCATCCGAACGACCTAATGCTCTGAGAACATAACTCGGTTCCAAACTTGCTGAAGTACATGCTGAACCACTGGATACTGCAATTCCTTTAATAGCCATGATTAAAGATTCACCTTCGACATAATTAAAACTAATATTTAAATTATGAGGTACTCTTTTTTCCAAGTCACCGTTTATATAAGTTTCTTCAATTTCAGTGAGGCCTTTGAGAAGTTTTACTTGTAAGTTTTTGATACGGTTATTTTCCTCATCCATTTCTTCTCTGGCAATTTTGAATGCTTCACCCATACCTACAATTTGATGAGTTGCTAACGTACCAGAGCGCATACCTCTTTCATGACCACCACCGTGCATTTGTGGCTCTATTCGAATTCGTGGTTTACGCCTAACATAGAGGGCACCCACGCCTTTTGGGCCATAGGTTTTATGAGCAGAAAAACTCATCAAATCTACTGGTAGTGTCTCTAAATCAATCTTAACTTTACCGGTCGCTTGAGCTGCATCCACATGAAAAATGATATTATTTTCACGACAGATATTTCCAATGGCTGTGATGTCTTGGATTACTCCGATTTCATTATTAACTAACATCACTGAAACTAAAACGGTATCTGGTCGTATCGTTGATTTAAATTTTTCAATATCTAACAGACCATTAGGTTCTGGCTCCATATAAGTTGCCTCATACCCGATTCGCTCACATTCTCTCACAGCATCAATCACCGCCTTGTGTTCAGTGGCCAGAGTAATAATATGTTTTCCTTTTTTAGAATAGAAGTTACTCGCTCCTTTAATTGCTAAATTGTTGGATTCTGTTGCACCAGATGTCCAAACAATCTCTCTAGGATCGGCATTCACCAATAGTGCAATCTCTTTCCTAGCATCCTCAACAGCTTTTTCAGCTGTCCATCCATATGGATGGCTTCTTGAGGCTGGATTTCCAAAATCTTCCGTAATGTAGGGAATCATTTTTTCTGCAACACGAGGGTCTACCGGTGTAGTTGCAGAGTAATCCATATAAATTGGCATGTCGTATAACTTGTTTTTCATAATATCCTTATCATTTTTGTTAGGCTGCCACAGCAGTCAATTGTTTTAATCTATTTACTTCATCTTTAAGTGTATCTATGAAGTCATTAATTTCATTCTCATTACTTTCCACACCCAGGCTAATTCTGAGAGCACCCTGGGCTAAATCTAAATCAACACCCATCGACAAAAGAACATGACTAGGTTCATCGCTTTTACTTGAACAAGCTGACCCGCTAGCGACGGCAAATCCTTTTCTATCGAGGGCTGTCAATAATGTTGACCCATCAATATTCTTAAAAGAGAAAAATGTCGTATTACTCAACCTATGACTTTTTTCACAAAAAATAATTGCTCCTAAATCTATTAAAGCTTTCTCAAGAGTAGACCTTAATAAGTCAATATTTTGTTCAAATATGACTCTATTTTGACTCGAACGTTCACAAGCTTTCCCAAATCCAATAATAGCCGCAATATTTTCTGTCCCACTTCGTAAACCTTTTTCTTGACCGCCTCCTTGCATATATGGAAATAGATCAATTTTTTTATTTATAATGAGCGCAGCAATACCTTGAGGACCATAAATTTTATGACTAGAGATAGTCATAGCATCAATATCAAGCGCTTCAAAATCAACTTTAATTTTCCCCAACGCTTGAACTGCATCGGTATGAAACTGAATTTTATTATCTCTTGCCCAATCTGCAATTTCTGCAATATTTTGTATGACGCCTGTTTCGTTATTGGCCATCATGACTGAAAGAAAAGTTAAAGATTGTTTCATTTCATCAGAGATATCAGAGATATTAAAGATGCCATTAGAATCAACTGGAATTTCTGAAACCTTGAAGCCCTGATTAGCTAATGATTTAATAGGCTCTGATATACAAGGATGTTCAATAGAGCTAAATCCAAAGTGAGACTCAGGATAAGCTTTTGCAATGCCATTTATAATCGTGTTGTTTGATTCGGTTCCACTTGAAGTAAAGATTACTTGAGATGGATGTGCATTCACCGAAGCGGCAACTTTTTCCCTCGCTTCTTCTATGGCTGTATGGGCACTTCTGCCAAACGTATGATTAGATGCAGGATTACCTTGTTGAGCAGTTAAAAAAGGTAACATCACCTTTAAGACCTCAGGATGAAGGGCAGTCGTTGCATTGTTATCTAGGTAAATCATTTATAAATTAAAAAGCCCCCATTTTATTTGACTCACTATTATTTTTATTAGTTGCAAACTCAATAGACTGATTCTCAGATTTATTTCTTTGTGTTTTAACTAATTCATCTAGTGTGGTTGACTCTAAATAATCAAGAATCTTACTATTCAAAGTAGTCCATAAATTATGGGTGATGCACTGATACCCCTCGTTACAATTTTCTTTGCCGCCACATTGGGTTGCATCAATTTGCTCATCAACTGAAGAGATAATATTTTTAATGCTAATATTGTCATGATTTTTGGCTACAAGGTAGCCACCGCCTGGTCCGCGAACGCTTTTAACTAAACCCTGTTTTCTTAATTTTCCAAAAAGTTGTTCAAGGTATGACAATGAAATTGATTGCCTCTGACTGATTTCAGACAATTTAATGGGCATATCTTTTTCATTTAAAGCCAGATCAAGCATAGCTGTAACAGCAAAACGACCTTTAGTGGTTAATTTCATGATTGTCTAAAGTATCAAATAAAATTAGATTTTATAATACTTGACTAAATTAATCAAGATTAAAGCTTCGTTTATGTGCTCTTTGGAGATGCCTTTTTGGGCTTATCTTTTTTCTTAGTGAGCGCCTCAATCTCTCTTTCTTGTTTTGCGACTTTATTAATAAGCGCTTGGATTGATTTCACCATTGGATCATCTTCATCTTTACCCACGGCATAAGGCCTAAAGCTTGTCCCTTTTTTAGTTTCCTTGACAGCGCGAGCAGGGATCCCGACGACCGTTGCATCTTTTGTGACATCACTTACAACAACCGCATTTGATCCAATTCTAGCCCCAGCTTTAATCGTAATAGGCCCTAAAACCTTTGCTCCTGCACCAATCACCACTTTATTTTCTAGGGTTGGATGTCTTTTGCCTTGTTTCCATGAGGTTCCACCTAATGTGACACCATGATAGAGGGTGCAATCATCGCCAATAATTGAGGTTTCACCAACTACAACACCCATACCATGATCAATAAAACATCTCCTTCCAATTTGTGCACCTGGATGAATTTCAATTCCTGTTAGAAACCGACCAATATGTGATAAAAATCTACCTAACCAAAAAAGCTTAATGGACCATAATTTATGTGAAAGCCGATGAATTAAAATGGCATGTACTCCGGGGTAAGTGGTCAATATTTCTAAGTAGGAACGGGCTGCAGGATCTCTTTCAAAAACAATAGAGAGGTCTTCTTTAAATTTTTTAAACATAATAGTTTTTTGATATTCAATTTAAAATTTAGTACAAATATTGTCTCATAAAAATTTAAGTTTTATCTTTAATTTTTTTTTGTATATCGGTCAGTATGCCTCTTAATATATTCACTTCATCTTTTTCCATGGTGGTTCGATTAAATAGCAACCGAAGCCTTTGCATCAAACGTTCTCCTTGTATTTTTTTTAAAAAACCTATCTCTGTTAGTAATTCTTCTAGATGGAGATAAAAGCCATTTTGCACTTCATGCGTGACCAATTCATTTTCTTTAGGCGGCTGAATTATTTCAGTTTCTTCACTTAATTGCATACGAATTTCATAGCAGATAATTTGAACAGCCTGCGCAAGGTTAAGGGATGAGTAATTTGTGTTTGAATTGATGTAACCGAGCATATGACAATGTTTAACCTCATCATTCGATAACCCATTAGTTTCATTGCCAAATAGGAGGGCTATTTTTTTGTTGTGAGATTCACTTTTAAGGCTTTTAGCGATCTCCCTTATGTTTTTATGGTCCTGGGAAAGCTCTCTTTGCCTTGCGGTAAAACCAATGATTAAGTGACTATCTTTTATTGCGTCCTCAATCGTACTCACAATAGTTGCATTGGCGATGATATCTTCAGCCCCCGCCGCCAATGCATTGGCCTCAGTATGTGGAAATTGCTTTGGATTTACCAGTGTTAGATGACTAAAGCCCATGGTTTTGATTGCGCGTGCAGATGAACCAATGTTGCCGGGGTGGCTGGTTCGACAGAGCACAATCTTAAACTGATCATAATTTATTTTGGATGACATCGAATTTCTCTGTAAAATGATTGCGAAATATACAACCGTGATTTTACCATTTAATTTATAAGGTCCTTATGCACCCGTTACTCAATACCGCAATCAAAGCTGCCAGAAGAGCTGGCTCTATTATTACTCGTGCGTCAGAAGATATTAGCTCGCTAACCATTACCAGTAAAAATATGAATGACTTTGTAAGTGAGGTAGATTTAGCATCTGAGAAAGAAATTATACGGGTACTTTCTCAAGCTTACCCTGACCATGGATTCATTGCTGAGGAAAGTGGTTTATCAGAAAAAAAAGAGAATATGTGGATCATTGATCCACTCGATGGAACAACGAATTTCTTGCATAATATACCCCAATACTGTGTATCTATTGCATTAAAGCAAAAGGAAGAAATTACGCATGCAGTTGTGTATGACCCCAATAGAAATCATCTTTTTACAGCATCAAAGGGGCAGGGTGCTTACTTAAATGATAGAAGAATACGGGTTTCTAAGAGCCCAAAACTGCAAGATTCAATTATTGGAACTGGCATTCCTTTCAGAGACTTTACCTACCTCCCCCAATATCTTGTCATCCTTGAGGAAATTGTTAAAAAAACGGCAGGCATTAGACGCCCTGGATCTGCTGCACTAGATTTAGCTTATGTCGCTGCAGGCTGGTTTGATGGATTTTGGGAAATTGATTTATCAACATGGGATGTGGCTGCAGGTGGTTTAATCGTATCTGAAGCTGGTGGAATCGTGAGTGATTTTGATGAAAAAAACAATTGGTTGTTCACTGGCAATATTGTTGCAACGAATCCAAAAATCTATGATCCATTAATTAAAATAATTCAGCAACACATACCAGAAGATCTAAAAATTAGACGTACATAGACGTACATAAATATTTCTAATGTTGATGCCCGCCAGGCCCATGAACATGTTTGTGGGAGATCTCTTCGTCTTTAGCAGATCTTACATCCTCAATTGTGGCAAGAAAGCTAATTTTTTGACCTGCCCATGGATGGTTTCCATCTACCTCAACCTTGCCATCAGCAATATTTTTGACGTAGTAGATAATCACTTCTCCCTTCTCATCCTCCCCCTCAAAAGCCATACCTTCTTTAAGTTGTGACTCAGGGAATGCGCTCGTTAGTTCTAATTGAACTAAACCTGGATCATACTCACCAAATGCTTCTGCAGGTTCGAGTGCAATTTCAATTTTATCTCCTTTGCTTTTATTATGAATCGCTTCTTCTACTTTTGGAAAGATCTGGTCATATCCTCCATGAAGATAGGTAATGGGTTCCTTGCTTGATTCAAGTATATTGTTTTCAACATCACGAATTTCGTAGTTCATCGTAACAACTGTATTCATAGAAATTTTCATTACTTGTACCTTTTCTTTTATATTTAAAACTATCAAAAAGTTCTTAAACTTAAGCTATTAGGCTCTAATATAAGCCCTATGATTTTCTGTAATCTTCTGGGTTTAGAATGGTGTTTTTTGCAATTTTAGCAGGTTTCGGAAAATCTTTACTGTAGTGCAAGCCTCGGCTTTCCTTCCTTTCTATTGACGAAAGGACTATTAATTCAGCGACTTGCAATAAGTTTCTTAATTCGATGAGGTTTGAGGAGATCTTAAAATTCTTGTAAAACTCACCAACTTCATCCCTCAACATATTAATGCGATGAAGTGCTCTAGATAATCGTTTATTAGTTCTTACAATCCCAACATAATTCCACATAAACCTTCTCAATTCGTTCCAAGTGTGCGTAATCAAAACTTCTTCATCAGCATCCGTCACTCGACTCTCATCCCATTTTGGGAGTTGATGATCATGTGTAAAGTCATCATTTAAAATAGATGATGCGGCAGTCGAAGAAAACACCAAACATTCTAATAAGGAATTACTTGCTAGACGATTTGCACCGTGCAGCCCGGTAAAAGAGACTTCTCCGATGGCATAAAGCTGATTAACATTTGTTTTACTTGCACGATCAGTCATGAGTCCACCACACGTGTAATGAGCCGCCGGCACCACTGGTATAGGGTCTTTTGTTATATCAATCCCACGGTCTAGACAACGTTCAAAAATCATTGGAAACCTTTTTTTGATAAAGTCCGCAGGTTTATGACTAATATCTAGATACACACATACTAATCCTTTTTGTTTCATTTCATAATCAATCGCTTGGGCCACAATATCTCGAGGGGCTAAATCACCTCTATCATCATATTTTTCCATGAATGTTTCGCCACTTGGAAGCACTAGTTTAGCTCCCTCCCCCCGCAAGGTTTCAGAGATAAGAAAAGATCTATCTTTTTCATCAAACAAGCAGGTAGGATGAAATTGAACAAATTCCATGTTGGCTACTTTGCATCCTGCCCGCCAACCCATGGCAATGCCATCACCTGTGCTGACATCTGGATTCGTGGTGTAGAGATAAACTTTACTTGCACCACCGGTTGCTAAAACAATATGGTTTGATGTGAATGTTTCAACATGATTATTTTTATTATTTAGAATATAAGCGCCGAGACAAGTATTTTTCTCCATATCAATCTTCATTTTTTCTGATGTGATGATATCGACGGCGATATGGTGCTCTAGAACAGTAATATTAGGATGAGATAAAATCCTTTTAATTAAGTGTTCCTGAATTGCTTTGCCTGTGGTGTCAGCAACATGTGCAATTCTCATCTGGGAGTGCCCCCCCTCGCGAGTGAGGTGTAAATCGTTATTTTGTTTATTTTTTGTAAAATTAACTCCAAGATTCATCAGCCAATCTAGTGCCTTCTCACTATTGTTAGCTACGAATTCAGTGATAACCTCATCACATAGCCCAGCACCAGCATTCTTAGTATCATTTACATGTGACGAAATAGGATCTTCGGGCGATATTGCTGCAGCAACTCCACCTTGTGCCCAGTGACTTGAACTTTCAGTTAATTCTGTTTTACAAATAATACCAATGCGCTTATGATCAGCTAACTTTAAGGCGGTGGATAGGCCAGCTAGACCACTTCCAATGATAAGTACATCAAAATTCTTTTTCTTCATTTTTTATTGATTATTTAGGAACTTTTAATAATATTATTAGTCATTTTATTGTCTCTTAAAAAAAAGAAAGAAGTTCATTATGCAACCACTAAAAGTCGTTTCTGAAAATTCTACAGTGTACAATAACTCGAATAATAAACTAGATAATTCGAAGATGGAAATCAAACCTGTAAATCCCGATAGAGCATTAGACCAAAAATTGGTTGAAAAGGCTCAAAAAGGTGACAAACAAGCTTTTAGTCTGTTGGTAGAGAAATACCAACTAAAATTATATCGCCTAATTTCAAGAATGGTTCGAGACCAATCTGAGATAGAAGACATTGTCCAAGATTCATTCATCAAGGCCTACCGAGCAATCGGAAATTTTAGAGGTGACAGTGCCTTTTACACATGGCTTTACAGAATTGGAATTAACACAGCGAAAAATCATTTAGTATCACTAGGTAAAAGACCTAAGGCGATGGACGCTAATGAAATTGAAGAAATGGAAAATTATGAGTCAATGTCTGAGTTAAGAGTTTCTGAAACTCCAGAGTCTACGATGATGTCAAACCAAATTGCTGACACAGTGAATGGTGCAATTCAAAATTTACCTGATGAATTAAGAGAAGCAATATCTTTGAGAGAAATCGACGGATTATGTTATGAAGAAATATCTGAACTTATGGACTGCCCAATTGGAACCGTTCGTTCAAGAATATTTAGAGCTCGTGAGACAATTGCAGAAAAACTTAAACCATTAATCGAAACAACCAACAAGCGTTGGTAAACTAAGGAATTATAGAAATGAACGAAAAAATTTCATCACTGTTTGACAGTGAAATCAATAATAAAGAAGTAGACACGCTACTCTCTAAGAAAAGTAAAATGGCAGGAGTGAGATCTTCGATGTCTGATTATCAATTAATCAGTGATGTTTTAAAGAAAAAAACAATCCTTCCAAAAAATAACTTAACTGACAAAATTATGACAGCTATCGATAAAGAACCTACTCAGATGGGTGGTCAAGTTAAGGCTAACTCATCAAGTACGGCAGTCATGTCCTTTGAAATCTTCCCTGTGTTAGCATCACTTGCTGTACTAGTTGTTATCGCTTCAACAGCATTTAATATTGAAGTAAATAGTACTTCTACCAATCAATTCCTAGCAAAAGAAGACATACCACAAGAAATTATTAACGCTCATCATGCAGCAACAGCTAACAACATGAATTACTTTATTCAAGTTGGTGACTCTGCTAAGTAGATGACATTTTTTAAAAAACTTCTTACTTTACTCTTCTTTGTTTTCCCTCTTCTGTCCTTCGCGATGGAAGACCCCTGGTTGATTCTTGAAAAATCAGCTAAAGCATCACAACAATTAAACTACGAGGGTGTATTTCATAGTCAATCATCTTCAGATTCAAATTCTACTCATGTGATTCATGCAAATATTGATAATAAAGAATATTGCTTACTTAAAATGCTTGATGGCGCTCCAAATGAAGTTTTTTGTTCTGGTGATATGGTTTATGTAACTAGCCAAGATGGATTGTTAATTAAAAAGAGAAAAAATCAATTTCTTTTTCCCTCGGTATTACCATCAGATATTAAACACCTCAAAAAGAACTATCTGTTATCTTTTGGAGAAAAGAAAAGAGTTGCAGATAGAATGGCGCAACATATTGAGCTAAAAGCGAAAGATAATTTAAGATTTAATTATCACATTTGGATTGATGATAAAAACCTATTGCCGTTGAAGCTTATTGTGACTAATAATAAAAATAAAACGATTGAGCAATCTACGTTCACAACCATTGCATTCAGGAAAGTCATTGATAAAGATATTTTTGAAAAAAATATCAATCTATCAAAGATTTATGTAGCTAAGAATAAATTTGTCGAGAATTATGTATCGAATAAATTTTGGAATTTAAAGGAGCTACCTTCAGGCTTCAAAGAAGTCGATTTAATTTCTAGAAGAGTCAACGGTTTAAATTTGCTTGACTATCAAATAATATTTTCAGATGGATTAGCTTATGTTTCTTTGTTCATAAGACCTATAACAAGAGGGACAGAACCTAAAGAAGGTACAGTCGAAATTGGGCCTACTAATATCAGTGCAAGGTATCAAGATGGTTACCAAATTATGTCGGTCGGCGTGGTCCCCCCCGAAACAGTCAACACCTTTAGTGGAGCACTAGAATTCTAAGGGTGATTGCAAAAAAAAGGGCACCCAATAATTTTAATTAACTATTAAAAGGATTCTATTTTGAAAATAAATTTTTTTAGCAAACTGGTTACTACTTTTTTATTTTTTATGAGTTTTTCATATGCTGTATCTCTGCCTGATTTTACGGTACTTGCAGAGCAACAAGGCAGCAAAGTAGTTAATATCAGCTCGATCAAGAATGCGGTAAACAGAGGAAACCAGCAGCTATCTCCTCAAGAAGAACATATGCAAGAATTTTTCAATCGTTTTGGTATACCAATGCCACCAGGTATGGGTCCAAATGACCAACAACAAAAACAAATGAGTGCTACGGGTTCAGGATTTATTTTAGAATCAGATGGATATATTATTACCAATGCCCACGTCGTAGGTGAGGCTGATTCTATTATCGTCAAGTTAGCTGACAAAAGAGAGTTTCAAGCAAAATTATTAGGGATTGATAGAAGAACAGACGTTGCTTTACTTAAAATTGATGCAAAAGATTTACCGGCGGTCAAACTTGGTAACCCCAAAAATATAAAAGTTGGTGAATGGGTAGCAGCTATTGGGTCTCCATTTGGTTTAGAAAATACGATGACTGTTGGTGTCGTGAGTGCGAAAGGAAGAGCGCTACCGCAACAAGAAAACTACGTCCCTTTTATACAAACTGATGTTGCTATCAATCCTGGAAACTCTGGTGGCCCTTTATTCAATACAAATGGTGAAGTTATTGGGATAAACTCACAAATTTATAGTCGTACCGGAGGCTACATGGGATTATCGTTCGCTATTCCCATCGATGTGGCAATGGATGTCGCAGATCAATTGAAAAATAATGGTAAGGTAGTTCGTGGTTGGTTGGGGATTGCTATTCAAGAAGTCACAGATGAACTAACAGAGGCATTAGGCTTAAAAGATAAAAGTGGTGCACTTGTTGCAGCAGTTAATAAAGGGGCTCCTGCAGGAAAAGCAGGTATTGAAGCAGGTGATGTGATTCTTAAATTTAATAATAAGGTGATTGAGACATCCTCTGATCTCCCAAAATATGTAAGGCTCACCAAACCTAACAATGTTGTGCCTGTTGAAATTTGGAGAAAAGGAAATATTAAAACGCTTAGAGTTAAGATTGGTGAAATGCCTGATGATAGAATGCAGGCCTCAAATAAAAAGACAATCAAAGAAAGCGCTAATAGAATAGGATTAGTGTTAAAAGAAGCCTCTGCTAAAGATAAAAAAATGCTTGATGGAAGGAATGGCCTGGTTGTAACGAAAGCTTCTGGCCCTGCTGTTTCATTACAGATAAGGGAAGGAGATATTATTTTGGCACTCAATAACACACCCGTAACTTCAGTGAGAGCATTTAATAGAGAAATAAATAAAACACCTAAAGGTAAAACGATAGCGTTACTTATTTATCGAAATGGAGATACATTGTTTGTTCCGGTAAAGGTCTTAAACTAAATAATAAATTTATTATTCGTTTTACAATCAGGTAAAATTACTTAAATTAAAGGCGCTATGCGCCTTTAATTTTTTTATGCTTTAAGTAAAAATTATGAAAAATATCAGAAACTTTTCAATCATTGCTCACATTGACCATGGCAAATCTACATTAGCAGATAGGATTATCCAATATTGTGGCGGTCTTGCAGATAGAGAAATGGAAGCTCAAGTCCTTGATTCAATGGATTTAGAAAGAGAGCGCGGGATTACTATAAAAGCACAGACAGTGACCCTTTCATATAAAGCCAAGGATGGTGAACTCTACGTTTTTAATTTAATTGATACACCGGGTCATGTTGATTTTACCTATGAGGTCAGTCGCTCGCTATCAGCATGTGAAGGGGGTGTATTAGTTGTTGATGCTTCTCAAGGCGTTGAGGCACAAACCGTGGCAAATTGTTATACGGCGCTTGATCAAAATGTGGAGGTTTTTCCTGTTCTAAATAAGATTGATTTGGCTTCAGCTGAGCCTGATCGAGTAAAAAAAGAAATTGAAGATGTTATTGGCATAGAGGCAGATGACGCTATTTTATGCTCAGCAAAAACCGGCCAAGGTATTGAGGATGTTTTAGAGACTGTCGTTCATAAAGTTCCTGCCCCTATTGGGGATATCAAAAAACCTTTGAAAGCGTTGATCATTGATGCATGGTTTGATAATTATGTTGGTGTCGTGATGCTAGTTCGTATTATTGATGGAGAAATAAAAGCTAAAGATAAAATTCACTTGATGGCCACTAAGGATGAATATGCATGTGAAAGTGTGGGCATTTTTACTCCTAAATCTATCGTGCAGGATTCACTGAGCGCAGGTGAAGTCGGGTTTGTAATTGCTGGAATAAAAGATTTAGAGAGCACAAAAGTTGGTGATACCATCACTTTGTCAAAAAATAAAGCCGATGAGGCATTACCTGGTTTTAAAGAAATTCAACCTCAAGTTTTTGCTGGTTTATATCCCATTGAATCAAATCAATTTGATGCTTTGAGAACCGCACTAGAGAAATTAAAACTGAATGATGCTTCTTTAAATTTTGAGCCTGAAAATTCAACGGCACTTGGTTTTGGCTTTAGATGCGGCTTTCTCGGTTTACTGCATATGGATATAATTCAAGAGAGATTAGAGCGTGAATATGAAATGGAGCTAATTACCACAGCACCAACAGTGGTATATGAGTTGTTGTTAAAAAATGATGAAGTTATTTCAGTTGAAAATCCATCCAGACTGCCTGATTTATCAACAATTGAAGAGATTAGGGAACCCATTATTAACCTTAACATTTTGTTGCCTCATGATTACGTAGGACCGGTCATGAAGTTAGTTAATGAAAAAAGAGGGATTCAAAAAAACATGCAGTATATGGGGCGACAGGTCATGATTACATATGAAATTCCCTTAAATGAAGTGGTGCTTGATTTTTTTGACAGATTAAAGTCAGTTTCAAGAGGTTATGCATCGATGGACTATGAGTTTATGGAATTTCGGGCAGCTGACCTGATAAAATTAGATATTATGGTTAATGGCGATAGGGTTGATGCCTTGTCATTAATTGTACATCGATCAAACAGCATTTCTAAAGGTCGCGAGTTGGCGAGTAAAATGAGAAGCTTGATACCAAGGCAAATGTTTGATGTAGCTATTCAATCTGCAATTGGAGCGAACATAATAGCAAGAGAGACAATTAAAGCCTTAAGAAAAAATGTGATTGCAAAATGTTATGGTGGTGATGTTTCTAGAAAAAGAAAACTCTTAGAGAAGCAAAAAGCAGGTAAGAAAAGAATGAAGCAGGTGGGTAATGTTGAGATACCACAGGAAGCTTTTTTAGCAATTTTACAGGTAGATGATTAAATGATTTTTGCACTTATATTAATGACAGTCACAGGCTTTACAGGTCTTATTTATCTTCTAGATGTCCTCTATTTTGCAAAAAAAAGAATAAAGGGACAGAAAGAATCAATCATCATTGAGTATTCCAAAAGCTTTTTCCCTGTGCTCTTGGCTGTATTTGTAATTCGATCTTTTATTGTAGAGCCCTTTAAAATTCCTTCAGGGTCAATGATGCCGACATTGGTTGCTGGTGATTTTATTGCGGTCAATAAGTTTAGTTATGGCGTTCGTTTTCCCGTTATTAATACTGTGCTGATTCCTAATGATATGCCTGAGAGAGGAGATGTGGTGGTATTTCATTACCCACGAGATACTTCCATTGATTATATTAAGCGGGTAGTTGGGCTTCCCGGAGATAATATTAAATATGAAAATAAGCAGTTATTTATCAACGATAAACTCGTTCCTCATATTTTTGAGAAAAATTATGAGTATATGATGAATGATAATTATAGGGTTCCAGCTAAAGAATTTTCGGAGACATTAGGTGAAGTGAAACATTCGATTCTTATTCATAATGTTGAGGGAGAGTCAGGAAGTTTTGTTGTCCCTGAAGGTAATTATTTTGTGATGGGTGATAATCGAGATAACTCCTCTGATAGCCGAGTTTGGGGATTTGTTTCTGAAGATTTATTGGTAGGAAAAGCCTTTATTATTTGGTTGAATTTATCAGAACCATCAAGGATTGGGGATACGATTAAGTAAATGGAAACAAAAGAACTTAAAATTCTTGAAAAATCTATTAAATATAAATTTAAAGATGACAATCTCTTAACGCTTGCGATGACGCATAGAAGCCATTCGGGGAAGAATAATGAGCGATTAGAGTTTTTGGGAGACAGTATTCTAAATTTTGTTGTGGCAGATCTTTTATTTAAAAAATTTAATGATTTGGATGAGGGTGATTTGAGCCGCTTAAGATCGCAGTTAGTAAAAGAGGAACCACTTTCTAAATTAGGAAACGAATTGAAGATTGGAGATTTTTTAAATTTAGGGGTTGGAGAGCTTAAAAGCTCAGGTTGGAGAAGGCCATCTATCCTAGCTGATGCCTTTGAAGCATTAATTGGCGCGATATTTATTGATGGTGGAATGAAATCTGCCTATAAATTCATTGAAGATTCATATGTCGAGCTAATTGAAAAAATTAACCCAAAAGAAATTTATAAGGACCCTAAGACGATACTCCAAGAGTTTTTACAAGCACAAAAAGTCCCTTTACCAAACTATGAAGTCATTAATGTAGAAGGCGAAGCCCATAATCAATTATTTACTGTCACATGTGTAGTTTCTAAATTTGATGTCAAGGTAGAGGGTGGGGGAAGAAGTAGAAAAATTGCAGAGCAAGAGGCAGCAAAAGAGGCAATGGCTACCATAGAGAAGAGCCTTTATGGCATTGTCTAAAAAAAACACTCGCTGCGGTACTATTGCTATTGTTGGTCAACCTAATGTCGGTAAATCAACGCTTCTAAATTATTTTGTAGGTTCGAAATTAAGCATTACCTCCAGAAAGGCACAAACCACTCGTTATCAGCTGGTAGGCATCTTTACAGACAAAGATACTCAATATATTTTTGTTGACACACCCGGTTATCAATTAAAGCATCTAAATCAAATGAATAAGAGCTTGAATAAATCAGTGAATCAAGCACTTAAAGACGTGGATTTAATTTTATTTTTGTCTGAGCCTAATGAGCTTGACGTAACTGATAAAAAAATATTGCAAATGATCCCCAATTCAACACCAATTTTATTAATTATTAATAAAATAGATTTAATTAAAGACAAATCTAAAATATTAGCCTTAATGAGTCAGGCAGATAAGTTAGATAAATTTGAAGAAATTGTTCCGACAAGCGTTAAGAAAAAAAATAATTTATTAGAGTTATTAGAGAGTGTTAAAAAATACCTTCCTCAGCAACCTTTTATCTATGATCAAGATGAGTTAACAGATAAAGGCGAGCGATTTTTGGCAGGAGAGATTGTTCGGGAAAAATTATTTCGCCTAACGGGTCAAGAGGTCCCATATTCAGTTGCTGTCGAGATAGAAAAATTTGAGCAAGAGGGAAATTTAAGAAGAATTTTTGCTGTCATTATCGTTGACCATGAGTCTTTAAAGCCAATGATTATTGGTAATAAAGGTGAGCGATTAAAAGAAATTTCTAAAAGTGCGCGCTTAGATATGGAGAAGCTTTTTGGTGGAAAGGTTTGGTTAGAAACTTGGGTTAAGGTTAAAACGGGTTGGGCAGATGATGTAAGAGCCCTGAAATCACTAGGGCTCTAATGGAATGGCTAAAGTAACCTCCCTGAAAGAAAATCAACAGGTCTATGTTTTACATACATACCCATTTAAAGAAACCAGTCTCATCGTTGAAATTTTTTCTAAAGAATTTGGAAGGGTCTCGCTAGTTGCAAAAGGAGCAAGGCGACCAAAGTCAGCATTAAGAGGGATGTTGCAGGCATTTCAAGCCTTGGAAGCTTCTTGGTCTGGTATTGGAGAATTAAAAACGCTGCATGGAATCGACTGGTGCGATCAATATCTTCCTATGGAAGGGAATTCTTTAATATGTGGTTTTTATTTAAACGAATTATTGCTTAGGTTGTTACCTAAGGAAGACAATTATGAGTCTTTGTTTAATTTTTATCACACCACCATGGAAAATCTGTCTCAAGGCTTAAACATAGGGGTTACTTTGAGAAGGTTTGAATTAAAACTACTCTTAGAATTAGGCTATGAAGTGGTCTTAAAAGCGGATGCAAACTCTAATGAAATTAAAGCAGATAAAACGTATTATTATGAAGCTGAACAAGGTGCGCTAGAAAAATTTAGAACAGAAAAAAGTATTAAAGTCATCGGGCAAACATTAATTGATATGGGAAATGACAATTTTGACTCTGCAACTACTGAGCTACAAAGTAAAAATTTAATGCGTTTTTTAATCAATTATTATTTGGGAGATAAACCATTAAACTCCAAACAACTATTTTTAAATATTTAGGAAAACTGAGATGGATCTAGGCGTTAATATTGATCATATAGCAACGATAAGACAAGCGAGAGGAACAAATTACCCATCAGTCCTCGATGCGGCCACCTTAGCCGAACAGGCGGGTGCAGATAGTATTACGTTGCATCTAAGAGAGGACCGGCGTCATATGCAGGACAAAGATCTCTATGAATTAAAACCCTTATTAAAAACTAAAATGAATTTAGAATTAGCACCCGTCCCAGAAATGCTAAAAATTGCGTTGGATGTTCACCCAGAGGATGTATGTTTGGTGCCTGAGAGAAGAGAGGAGAGGACTACTGAGGGAGGCTTGGATTTGATAAAAAAATTCCATGACATTAAAGAAATAAGCGATGACTTAACAAAAGCGGGTGTTCGGGTTTCTCTTTTCATTGCGCCTGAGATCGATCAAATTGATAAAGCGATTGAGATGAAAGTCCCAATCATTGAGTTACACACAGGTAATTACGCAGACTTTAAAGGTGAATTAAAAAATAAAGAGCTAAAAAAAATACAACAAGCAGTAGAATACGCAAAAAAATCTGGGCTTTTAGTTAATGCAGGTCATGGCCTTCATTATGAGAATGTACAAAATATTGCAAAAATTGATGGTATCCATGAATTAAATATTGGACATGCCATAGTAGCTAGGGCGTTATTTATTGGTTGGGAGAATGCTGTTGTTGAAATGAAAAAAATTATTAAAGAGAATGCACAGTCATGATTTATGGGGTTGGTACCGATGTCGTAGAGGTTTCAAGGATAGCAAAAGCTTTAGAAAGATTTGGAGATGATTTTGCCAAAAAAATATTAAGCCCTGAAGAGTTTTTAGTTTTTCAAAAAAATAATTTAAAAGAAAATTTTTTAGCTAAAAGGTTTGCTGCCAAAGAAGCCTTTGCAAAAGCATTAGGCACAGGTTTTAGAGGGGATGTTAATGTTAAATCCATTATTGTAATTAACAATGAACTTGGGCGTCCAGACATTAAGCTAAATGAAAATGTGGCACGCTTGCTCAAAGAGAAGAAAATCAAATCTTGTCATTTATCAATATCAGATGAAAAAAATATAGCAGTAGCATTTGTTGTTCTTGAGAGCGAATGATGGAAGTAGAAGTCGATTTGGAGAGAAGGTTTAGCGGCATTATACGACTTTATGGAGAAAAAAAATTTCGATTGATTCAGAATTGTCATATTTGTGTAGTAGGCATTGGCGGTGTAGGTTCATGGGTAGCCGAGTCTTTGGTAAGACACGGTGTTGGCAAAATAACGCTAATAGATATGGATCATATTGTTGAATCAAATATTAATCGCCAAATTCATGCTCTCGATAGCACGGATGGCGAATCAAAAATAAAGGCTATGAAGGATCGAATCATAGATATCAATCCAACCTGCGTGGTGGATTGTGTTGATGATTTTTTAGAAGAATCAAATATTGAAAGTCATATATCGAGTAAATTTGATTTTATTATTGATGCAATTGATCAATCGAGTGTAAAAACAAGTTTAGCTGAATACTGCCAATCAAAGAATTTATCCCTGATAATGGTGGGTGGTGCAGGGGGCAGAGTCGATCCTGCGAGAATAAAAATAGCTGATCTTTCTAAAACCTTCGGAGATCCATTATTAAGCAATATTCGAAAGCATTTTAATAAAAAAAATAAGCTATCAAAAAGTAAATACGAGATACCTACCATATTTTCTGATGAGCCTATTATCAAGTCTGATGCATGTGAAATTGATCAATCAGGAGGGGGTTTGAGTTGTGATGGATATGGCTCAAGCTTAAATATAACTGCCACAATGGCATTTTACGTCGTCGCTTATATCTTTTCAAAAATATAATCAGTTAAAAAAGTTGAAATAAATAAAACTGCCCCCATTAATAATAGCAATATTTAAATTAAATTTAATTCAATTAGGGATTTCAAGAAAATGACAAAACAGAAAGAGACTTTAAGTTTCCAGGCTGAGGTAAAACAACTTTTACAACTGATGATTCACTCTCTTTATAGCAATAAAGAGATTGCAATACGTGAATTAATTTCTAATGCGAGTGATGCAGCAGATAAGCTTAGATTTGAAGCATTAGAAAAAAATGATCTTTATGAAAAAGACTCTGAGCTTAAAATTTGGGTAGATTTTGATAAAGATAAAAAAACGATCACTATTTCAGATAATGGTATCGGTATGACTCGTGACGATATTGTAAAAAATATCGGGACTATTGCTAAATCAGGCACAAAGGAATTTTTAAAAAAACTATCAGGCGATCAAGCTAAGGATGCGAATCTGATTGGTCAGTTTGGTGTCGGTTTTTATTCAGCCTTTATTATTTCTGAGGAAGTCACCTTAGAATCAAGAAAAGCGGGTGCTAAAACTGGATCGAGATGGGTTTCAAAAGGAGATGGTGAGTTTAGCCTAGAATCTATTGATAAAAAATCAAGAGGCACATCTGTGATTTTAAGTCTTAAGAAAGACGCTGAAGAGTTTCTAGACGAATATAGACTTAAAGAAATTATAAAAAAATACTCAGATCACATCACATTGCCGATTGTAATGAAAAAATTTGAGTTTAAGGATGGAAAATCAATTCGAACAGAGGAAGATGAAGTTGTAAACGATGCTTCTGCTATTTGGGCGCGTAATAAAAAAGATATAAAACCAAAAGAGTACGAAGAGTTTTATAAAAATTTAACTTATGACCAAGAACCGCCATTATCAATATTTCATAACCGAGTTGAAGGTAATCAAGAGTATATTTCTCTATTATTTATTCCAAGTAAAGCACCTTTTGATCTTTACGATAGAGATAAAGCGCAAGGCGTAAAACTTTATGCAAAGCGTATTTTCATTATGGAAGCAAATGAGAAACTCATTCCTCAATATTTAAGATTTATGAAGGGCGTTATTGATAGCAGTGACTTACCACTCAACGTATCAAGAGAAATTCTGCAAGACAGTAAAGCCCTTGAAAGTATTCGATCGGGAACGGTTAAAAAAACACTCACCGCGCTTGAGGATATGGCTAAGAAAAAACCAGATGATTTTAAAAAGTTTTGGTCAGAATTCGGCCTTGTATTAAAAGAGGGACCTGCTGAAGATTTTGCAAATAGAGAAAAAATTGCGGGATTACTTAGATTTGCGAGTACTTTTGACGAATCTGACGCACAAAGTGTTAGCTTGGCAGATTACATAAGCAGAATGAAGCCTGAACAAGAGGTTATTTACTATATAACGGCTGATTCCTTCTTAGCAGCTAAAAATAGCCCTCATCTTGAAATATTTAAAAAGAAAAAAATTGAAGTTTTACTTCTTGGAGATAGGGTTGATGAGTGGTTGATGTCTAATTTACCGGAAGTAAGTGGTAAAAAATTTCAGTCTATTGCAAAGGGTGATCTTGATTTAGGAAAACTTGAAGATGAATCAGAGAAGGTAGCTAAGAAAGATATTGAGGAAAAATCTAAAACCTTGGTCGAAAAAATAGCTAAATCACTTGGGGATAAAATTAAGGAAGTAAAGGTAACGCACCGCTTAACAGATTCACCGGCTTGTTTAGTTGTTGGTGAAAATGACATCTCAGGCAATTTAGAGAGGATTTTGAAGGCGGCAGGACAAAACACACCGGATATTAAGCCTGTATTGGAAATCAATCCTGAGCATGCCCTAATTAAAAAACTCAGCGCTGAGAAAGATGGTAAGGCCTTTGATGAGTATTCATCAGTGGTATTTGACCAGGCTTTAATCTCAGAAGGTGGGCAATTAGAAGACCCAGTTGGGTTCGTAAAAAGGATTAATGAATTACTCGTAAAATAAATGTGAATTTAGGGCAGATAGTGTTTGACATTGATTTAATTACACTGCTATAATTCGCGCTCCCTAACGTTATATACGTAGGGTTCAACAAAAGACTCGTTGATTTATCGATCGCGGGGTGGAGCAGTCTGGCAGCTCGTCGGGCTCATAACCCGAAGGTCACAGGTTCAAATCCTGTTCCCGCAACCAACATCGATAATAGCTCTTTAACAATTTGACAACTGATAAGTGTGGGTGCTTATAGTTGAGATTAAAATTAAAATTTTTCTGTTTACAGAAACAATTTTAATTCTCATATTAAGTGCTTACACTTTAAATTTGTGACAAGACCACACTGGTTAGTAATAACCAGTCAACCTTGAAAATGAATTTGAGAAAAAAGCATAAGCGATACAAATTGTTTTTCAATTTATTGAAAAGCAATAGTAATAAGTTAAGATTAAACTGAAGAGTTTGATCATGGCTCAGATTGAACGCTGGCGGAATGCTTTACACATGCAAGTCGAACGGCAGCATAGAGAGCTTGCTCTCTGATGGCGAGTGGCGAACGGGTGAGTAATATATCGGAACGTGCCTAGTAATGGGGAATAACTAGCTGAAAGGTTAGCTAATGCCGCATACGACCTACGGGTGAAAGCAGGGGATCTTCGGACCTTGCGTTATTAGAGCGGCCGATATCTGATTAGCTTGTTGGTGGGGTAATGGCCTACCAAGGCGACGATCAGTAGCTGGTCTGAGAGGACGATCAGCCACACTGGAACTGAGACACGGTCCAGACTCCTACGGGAGGCAGCAGTGGGGAATTTTGGACAATGGGGGCAACCCTGATCCAGCCATTCCGCGTGAGTGAAGAAGGCCTTCGGGTTGTAAAGCTCTTTCGCAAGAGAAGAAAACTTGCTATCTAATAAATAGTAAGCATGACGGTATCTTGACAAGAAGCACCGGCTAACTACGTGCCAGCAGCCGCGGTAATACGTAGGGTGCAAGCGTTAATCGGAATTACTGGGCGTAAAGCGTGCGCAGGCAGTTTTATAAGTCAGATGTGAAATCCCCGAGCTCAACTTGGGAACTGCGTTTGAAACTGTAAGACTAGAGTGTGTCAGAGGGGGGTAGAATTCCAAGTGTAGCAGTGAAATGCGTAGAGATTTGGAGGAATACCAATGGCGAAGGCAGCCCCCTGGGATAACACTGACGCTCATGCACGAAAGCGTGGGGAGCAAACAGGATTAGATACCCTGGTAGTCCACGCCCTAAACGATGTCTACTAGTTGTTGGTGGAGTAAAATCCATGAGTAACGCAGCTAACGCGTGAAGTAGACCGCCTGGGGAGTACGGTCGCAAGATTAAAACTCAAATGAATTGACGGGGGCCCGCACAAGCGGTGGATTATGTGGATTAATTCGATGCAACGCGAAAAACCTTACCTGGCCTTGACATGTACCGAATTTAGCAGAGATGCTTTAGTGCTCGAAAGAGAACGGTAACACAGGTGCTGCATGGCTGTCGTCAGCTCGTGTCGTGAGATGTTGGGTTAAGTCCCGCAACGAGCGCAACCCTTGCCATTAATTGCCATCATTTAGTTGGGCACTTTAATGGGACTGCCGGTGACAAACCGGAGGAAGGTGGGGATGACGTCAAGTCCTCATGGCCCTTATGGCCAGGGCTTCACACGTAATACAATGGTCGGTACAGAGGGAAGCCAACCCGCGAGGGGGAGCCAATCTCAGAAAGCCGGTCGTAGTCCGGATTGTTGTCTGCAACTCGACAGCATGAAGTCGGAATCGCTAGTAATCGCGGATCAGCATGTCGCGGTGAATACGTTCCCGGGCCTTGTACACACCGCCCGTCACACCATGGGAGTGGGTTTTACCAGAAGTAGTTAGTCTATCCGCAAGGGGGACGATTACCACGGTAGGATTTACAACTGGGGTGAAGTCGTAACAAGGTAGCCGTATCGGAAGGTGCGGCTGGATCACCTCCTTTCTAGAGAATAAATCTCTCTATAAGCATTCACACTTATCAGTTGTTGGTAGCACAAAGAATTTTAGAAATTGGCCCTGTTTTAGGGTCTGTAGCTCAGCTGGTTAGAGCACCGTGTTGATAACGCGGGGGTCGTTGGTTCGAGCCCAACCAGACCCACCAGTTTTATTGATATTCAACTTAAAATGGGGGATTAGCTCAGCTGGGAGAGCACCTGCTTTGCAAGCAGGGGGTCATCGGTTCGATCCCGTTATCCTCCACCAATTCTTTGTATAAAAAAGGTAAGCCTTAAGCGTTTATTAAATTAAATGTTTAAGGCTAGCTTTTTAGCTAGTATGTTCTTTAACAATATGGAAGAAGTAAATTAGAAATCATAAGATTGTGATGAGATTATGATTTCAAATGGGTAATGATTGCAAAATCAAATACTAAATCAACACTTTGCATCTAAATTTTATATTTAGATAAAAAGAGTTTTTAAAGTAAGCTTTAGAAGAAACTATAATGACCGTCTCATGCGGGAAAACGTAAGTAAAAAAGGGCTTAGGTTTTAAAGTTATAGGATCAAGTGAATAAGTGCATATGGTGAATGCCTTGGCGATTACAGGCGATGAAGGACGTGGTAGTCTGCGAAATTTTTCGGGGAGCTGGCAAACAAGCTTTGATCCGGAAGTGTCCGAATGGGGAAACCCACCCGCAAGGGTATCCATCTCTGAATTCATAGGAGATGTGAAGCAAACCGAGTGAACTGAAACATCTTAGTAACTCGAGGAAAAGAAATCAACCGAGATTCCGGCAGTAGTGGCGAGCGAAACCGGAGCAGCCTGTTATTTTTAGCACACGCGTTAATAGAACGGAATGGAAAGTCCGGCCGTAGAGGGTGATAGTCCCGTATATGAAAGCCCGTGTGTGGAACTAGGGTAACGATAAGTAGGACGGGACACGTGAAATCTTGTCTGAATATGGGGGGACCATCCTCCAAGGCTAAATACTCGTAATCGACCGATAGTGAACTAGTACCGTGAGGGAAAGGTGAAAAGAACCCCGGGAGGGGAGTGAAATAGATTCTGAAACCGTATGCATACAAACAGTAGGAGCCCTTCGGGGTGACTGCGTACCTTTTGTATAATGGGTCAGCGACTTACATTCAGTAGCAAGCTTAACCGATAGGGAAGGCGTAGCGAAAGCGAGTCCTAATAGGGCGTCTTAGTTACTGGGTGTAGACCCGAAACCAAGTGATCTATCCATGGCCAGGATGAAGGTGCCGTAACAGGTACTGGAGGTCCGAACCCACAAATGTTGAAAAATTTGGGGATGAGCTGTGGATAGGGGTGAAAGGCTAAACAAACTTGGAGATAGCTGGTTCTCTCCGAAAACTATTTAGGTAGTACCTCGTATCTTACTCTCGGGGGTAGAGCACTGTTATGGCTAGGGGGTCCTTAAGGACTTACCAAACCATTGCAAACTCCGAATACCGAGAAGTACAATTACGGGAGACAGACAGCGGGTGCTAACGTCCGTTGTCAAGAGGGAAACAACCCAGACCGCCAGCTAAGGTCCCAAATATATGCTAAGTGGTAAACGAAGTGAGAAGGCCCAGACAGCCAGGAGGTTGGCTTAGAAGCAGCCACCCTTTAAAGAAAGCGTAATAGCTCACTGGTCGAGTCGTCTCGCGCGGAAGATGTAACGGGGCTAAGCATATAACCGAAGCTGCGGATGCATATTTATATGCATGGTAGGAGAGCGTTCTGTAAGTCTGTGAAGGTGTTCTGTGAGGAATGCTGGAGATATCAGAAGTGCGAATGCTGACATGAGTAGCGATAAAGGGAGTGAAAGGCTCCCTCGCCGAAAGCCCAAGGTTTCCTGCGCAACGTTCATCGGCGCAGGGTGAGTCGGCCCCTAAGGTGAGGCAGAAATGCGTAGCCGATGGGAAACAGGTTAATATTCCTGTACCTCAATTTAATGCGATGTGGGGACGGAGAAGGTTAGGTCAGCCAGGTGTTGGATATCCTGGTTCAAGCATGTAGATAGATTCCTTAGGTAAATCCGGGGAGTTAATATCAAGATGTGTTAACGAGTGAACTTTTGTTCATGAAGTGATTGACACCACGCTTCCAAGAAAAGCCACTAAGCTTCAGTTAGATTGAGACCGTACCGCAAACCGACACAGGTGGGCAGGATGAGAATTCTAAGGCGCTTGAGAGAACTCTGGAGAAGGAACTCGGCAAATTTGTACCGTAACTTCGGGATAAGGTACGCCCCAGTAGGTTGTAGCATTTTACATGCGAAGGCCGATGGGGTTGCAGTGAAATGGTGGCTGCGACTGTTTATTAAAAACACAGCACTGTGCAAACACGAAAGTGGACGTATACGGTGTGACTCCTGCCCGGTGCCGGAAGGTTAATTGATGGGGTGCAAGCTCTTGATAGAAGCCCCGGTAAACGGCGGCCGTAACTATAACGGTCCTAAGGTAGCGAAATTCCTTGTCGGGTAAGTTCCGACCTGCACGAATGGAGTAACGATGGCCACACTGTCTCCTCTAGAGACTCAGCGAAGTTGAAATGGTTGTGAAGATGCAATCTACCCGCGGTTAGACGGAAAGACCCCATGAACCTTTACTATAGCTTTACATTGGACTTTGATAACATCTGTGTAGGATAGGTGGGAGACTTTGAAGCAGGATCGCTAGATCTTGTGGAGTCACCCTTGAAATACCACCCTGATGTTGTTGAGGTTCTAACCCAGGTCCCTTATCGGGATCGGGGACCGTGTATGGTGGGTAGTTTGACTGGGGCGGTCTCCTCCCAAAGAGTAACGGAGGAGTGCGAAGGTAACCTAGGCACGGTCGGAAATCGTGCTGTTAGTGCAATGGCATAAGGTTGCTTGACTGCGAGACGGACATGTCAAGCAGGTACGAAAGTAGGTCATAGTGATCCGGTGGTTCTGTATGGAAGGGCCATCGCTCAACGGATAAAAGGTACTCTGGGGATAACAGGCTGATTCCTCCCAAGAGTTCATATCGACGGGGGAGTTTGGCACCTCGATGTCGGCTCATCACATCCTGGGGCTGTAGTCGGTCCCAAGGGTATGGCTGTTCGCCATTTAAAGTGGTACGTGAGCTGGGTTTAAAACGTCGTGAGACAGTTTGGTCCCTATCTGCCGTGGGCGTTGGAAGTTTGAAGGGGGCTGTTCCTAGTACGAGAGGACCGGAATGGACAGATCTCTGGTGGACCGGTTGTTACGCCAGTAGCATAGCCGGGTAGCTAAATCTGGAAAAGATAAACGCTGAAAGCATCTAAGCGTGAAACTTGCCCTAAGATGAGACTTCCCTTGCACTTTAAGTGCACTAAAGAGTCGTTCAAGACCAGGACGTTGATAGGTCAGGTGTGGAAGTGCAGTAATGCATGAAGCTAACTGATACTAATTGCTCGTGAGGCTTGATCCTATAACCTTAAAACTTATTAAGGTTATGTTGACACTAAAGCAAAACGCAATCAAAACACATTAATTTACTTCTTAACATATTGAAAAAGACATGAGTTATTTATAACTCAAAAAAGTTTGCTTGGCGGACATAGCGAATTGGACCCACTCCTTTCCATTCCGAACAGGACAGTGAAACGATTCTGCGCCGATGATAGTGTAGTCTTTTCTACGCGAACGTAGGACACTGCCAGGCTTCTAATTTAAAAAACCTCACCTTAGGGTGGGGTTTTTTTTTATAAAAAAATGGCTTTGTAAAAAAGTGTGGTCTTGATAATATAATCTTTGATTTTGAAAGCATTATTTTCAAATGCATTTCATTGAAATTAAAAAAAAGTGGTTATATGGCAGAAAAACATGAAATACAGAGATTAGTAGAAGAAACTCATAAGGAGTTTGCTAATCAACAGGACGGTGAGATAGCAAGTTATATCCCGCAATTAACTAAGGCCAATCCAAATCACTTTGGAATCTCAATACTAAGCACAAATGGGCAATTCTTTGAATATGGTGATACTGATAAGCTATTTACTATCCAATCAATATCTAAACCATTAACTTATGGTATGTCGCTAGAGATTTATGGTGCTTCAGAGGTGGAAAAGAAAATTGATGTTGAGCCAAGTGGTGAGGCATTTAATTCGATTGAATTACAGCCCGAAACAAGTAGGCCATATAACCCAATGGTTAATGCTGGTGCAATTTCTGCAACTGGCATGCTATTTGACAAGTATGGCAAAGATGCAATTGACTTTATTCTTGAGAAATTTAGCTTAGCAGCAGGACGAACCCTTGAAATTGATAAAGAAGTTTATTGGTCAGAGTTGGAGACGGGTAATCGAAATCGTGCGATTGCATACTTATTACTTAATTTTAATATGATAAGTGATTATATTGACCAAATTTTAGAGATTTATTTTGCGCAATGCGCCATTCTTGTTAATTGCCATGATTTAGCTTGTATTGCTGCAACAATTGCGAATTTGGGAGAAAATCCAATTACTAAAAAAGAAGTTTTTAATATTGAAGCGGTGAGAAGTATTATGTCAGTAATGAATATTTGTGGTATGTACGATAATACAGGCCGCTGGATGAATGAGATTGGTATCCCTTCTAAAAGTGGTGTCTCTGGAGGTATTGTCGGTGTTGTAAATCGTCAAATGGGAATTGCTTCATATTCACCTATGTTAGATAAAAAAGGTAATAGTTGTCGTGGCATTTCAACCTACAAAAAACTATCTCAAGAACTTGGGCTTCATGCTTTTGATTGCATGAATGCGGGATCAAGTTTTTTAACAACTATGCTGAAATAAATTATAGCTTTCTGGATCGGCGAACGTTCGATACTGCTAACTTATATCAACCCGCTTAATCTGTTGGGAAAAATTCCTGAAAATTAAGTTCATATAAATTATATAGAGTTATTCTTTATACTATTGGACTCTAAAAAAAAATATTAAATATGACTAAAGGCAACAATTTTTTTAACGAGTTAAATTTAACGCATGCGATTATATTGTCTCTAATCATTCATGCACTTTTTGTTATGAAATTGCAAATATCAAATTTCAATTTAACACCAAAACCTGTTGTGGATATAATTTTTAATACTGAAATAGTTAAACAAGTAGCTCCCAAAGTCGTCCCTGAACCAATACCAATACCAAAACCTATAATTAAACCCAAACCCATTATCAAGCCAAAGCTCATAGAAAAACCTAAACCAACACCCAAACCTATACCTGAACCAATTGCAGAACCGATATCTGAACCTGTCGAAGAGCAAGTATTAGAACCTATCGTTGAACCAATAATTGAACCCATTATTGAACCTTTATCGGAGTCAGTTGAGACCAATGAAGTAACTCAAATAAGTGAGCAAGTTCCAACATCACCAAGCCCGCAAGTAGTAAATAATTATAGTAATCTTTTAAGAGCACATATTGCTAAACATAAAAAGTATCCTAGAATTGCTCAGCGCAGAAAAATGCAAGGTGAGGTTGTAATTGCAATTCAAATTGGCGGCGACGGTTCTTTAATCTCTAAAAATATTCAAAAAAGTAGCGGTCATAAAGTCTTGGATAAAGAGGGGATGAATATGATGGAAAAAAGCAAACCTTTTCCTGTACCGCCTGATACATTAAAAAATAGCGTGACGAATGTAGTTGTTCCGATTGCGTTTAATCTAATTTAATTATTGCCAATTATCACGTAGTGTCGTAGTTCGATTTAAAATAATGTCCTCAGATTTTGATAGGTCATCAGCAATAAAATAACCGTGGCGTTCAAATTGATATTGATCGCCAGGTGAAATTGTCTTTAAATTTTCTTCAATTTTAATTTCTTTTGAAGTTAAGGAATTTGGATTTAGGTCGTCCAAGTAATTATTATTTTCACCAGGATGAGCTTCTTTAAACAATCTATCATACAAATTAACCTTTGCATTTACTGCATATTTGCATGATAACCAATGAATATTACCTTTAACCTTAATCGCATCTGCACCAGGTGTCCCTGATTTGGTATCAGGTAAATAATCACAAAATATTTTGGTTACATTACCATTTATATCTTTTTCAAAACCAGTACATTCAATCACAAAACCGTACCTGAGTCTTACTTGTGCACCAGGTGATAATCTGAAGTATTTTGCAACTGGGACCTCCATAAAATCATCTCTATCAATCCATAATTCTTTTGTAAGTTTGATTGTCCGCTTACCTAGGTCTTTATTTTTTGGATGATTTGGTGCTAAACAATCTTCTTCTTGATCATCAGCGAAATTATTAATAATTAGTTTAACAGGGTCTAATACAGCTACTCGACGATGTGCAGATTGATTTAATACCTCGCGCATACAATCCTCTAAAATAGTGTAGTCAATCCATGAATCTGCCTTAGAGACACCAATCCTGTCAGTAAATAATTTAAATCCACTGGGTGTGTATCCCCTTCTTTTTGATCCAACAAGTGTCGGCATTCTTGGATCATCCCAACCCGATACATATTCATTTTCTACTAGCTCAATCAATCTTCTTTTGGATAAGACAACGTAAGTTAAATTCAGCCTGGCAAATTCATATTGTTTTGGGAGTGGATCTGAAAAGAAATTATTTTCTTTTAGGCGTTTTAATAACCAATCATAAAAAGGTCTTTGGTCTTCAAACTCAAGCGTACATATAGAGTGAGTAATGCCTTCAAGCGCATCCTCGATAGGATGAGCAAAGGTATACATCGGATAAATAGACCACTTATCACCAGTTTTATGGTGAGAGACATTTTTAATTCGGTAGATAGCTGGGTCACGAAGGTTGATATTTGGCGAGGCCATATTGATTTTTGCCCTGAGTACCATAGAGCCATCTGTATGCTTACCATTACGCATCTCTTCAAACAATTTAAGATGTTCTTCAATGGGATGATTTCGCCATGGTGAATCTTTGCCAGGAGAAGTGAGAGTTCCTCTGTTTTCTCTTATTTCATCAGCATTTTGTTGGTCGACATAAGCAAATCCTGATTTTATTAGAAGACTAGCCGCCTCATACATAAAATCAAAATAATTACTAGCGTAATAGAGGTTAGCGTCATTATTAAAATTCCAATCAAATCCTAACCACTTTACATTTTCAATAATACTATCAACATATTCTTGATCCTCTTTTTCAGGATTTGTATCATCGAACCTTAGATGACAGGCACCAGAGAAATCTTGAGCTAACCCAAAATTCAAAAAGATACTTTTTGCATGACCTATATGAAGATAACCATTGGGCTCAGGTGGAAAACGAGTTCTGATTTTAGCCTTATCTAACTCACCTTTTAGTTGATGATTGCTATTTCCAGGTGATTTATTCCACAATTTATTTTTATAGAGATTATTGGAAATATCTTTTTCAATCTTTGCTCTAATGAAGTTTGACGAGCTTGCTATTTTATTCTGTGAGTTTGTTGCCATTAGTATATTTTACACTGAATGTGATTAATTTTAGTTGAATTCTGGCGTATCAAGGCGTGTTATGATTTTAAAATTATTTAAGTAAGGTAATTCTTTTGGCAAACCTTTTATTTGAAATTATTGCATTTCTTGCAGATGGAAAATTCCATTCGGGTGAGATGATGGCTAAACATTTTAATGTTTCTCGTGTTTCAATTTGGAATGCGATTGCTAAAGCTGAAGATGTAGGGATTAAAATTTTTTCTGTAAGAGGAAAGGGTTATAAGTTACAACACCCCATCAGTTTATTAAATGAAAAAATAATAAAAAATGCCATGGGTGAGGAAGGCAGTTGGTTTGATATCAAAGTACTTGATTCTATTGACTCAACAAATAATTATTTATCAAAGATTGCGGCTATTGGCCACCCTCACGCTTCAGTAGTTGCTGCAAATATTCAAACACAAGGAAAGGGAAGAAGAGGGCGTCAATGGCAATCTGCCCTTGGGGAGAGTTTAACTTTTTCCTTTCTATGGCGCTTTACGCAGGGCGCGGCAGGTTTATCTGGCTTGAGTCTGGCTGTCGGTGTTGCATTAATTAGGGCATTAAAAAAAATTAATATCTCAACGGCGCTTTTGAAATGGCCAAATGATATTTTAATCTTTGAAGAGGGTGTTTATAAAAAACTAGCAGGAATTTTAATAGAGTTACAAGGCGATACTGATGGACAAAGTGCTGCCATAATTGGAATTGGTTTAAATTTGAATCTTTCAAAAACACAACTAGAAAAAATTGATCAACCTGCAACTGATATTAATAATTTAGTATCAGAAAATATTGATAGTAATTTTTTTATGGCGATTATCATTAAAGAGCTTGCACAGGTACTCGCTTCTTTTGAGTCGGATCAGTTTAAGCCATTTAAAGATGAATGGTTGAGCTATCATGCTTTCCAAGATAAGTTAATCGATATTATGCTAGGGAACTCACAAACTATTACTGGAAAAGCAATCGACATCAGTGATACGGGTGCATTGATTGTGAGAACAGATGAAGGTGCTAAGTCATTCGCATCTGGCGAGGTATCTATTCGGAGTGCAGCGTAATGTACCTTCTAATAGATATTGGAAACACTCGTGTTAAATGGCAACAACGTGATGAAAAAAATATTATTTCATCAGACTCTGTATTGGTTGAAAATTTTATGGATATTGATTTAATACAAATTAAGTCCTTAAAAAAAGTCATAGTTTCTAATGTAAATCACTCTATAGTTCTTGATAAATTGAAAGAAAATTTAATACATTTTCATTGTCCAATTATCGAAGTAAGTTCAGAATCGAATGAAGAGTTAATTAACGATTACACTGATCAATCAACCCTTGGTGTTGATCGATGGTTGGCAGCCATGGGTGCCTGGAAAATATATGGTGAAGATATAATTGTAATAAATGCTGGAACAGCGATCACTATTGATCTAATTCAAATTGATCAAAAAAGAAAAGCGCATTTTAGAGGAGGAATGATTTTGCCTGGCATTGCTATTAGCTTGGGCATATTAAATAACAGCACTAACTTAATCGATACAGAAATAGGGCAGAGCCAATATCCTAGCTTAAATACAAAAGATGCTGTGACAACAGGGATATTGACGAGTATTCAAGGTGCTGTCAATTTGGTTTGTAAAAAGTTACCTTCAGACTTACCTATATTATTATCCGGGGGTGATGCTGATCTAATTTTTTCTCAATCAGAAGATGATTGGAAATCAAGAATTAAGATAGAAAGTGATTTAATTTTTGAGGGACTGATGTCCTACGTATAAAGAATTATCTTTTTTTTATATACAAGTCTGTTATTGAACCTTCTTTTATTTCAGATGCCATTGCGACTGACTCAGAAAGCGTTGGGTGTGGATGAATTGATAATCCAATATCATGAGCATCAGCACCCATTTCAATTGATAACACAGTCTCAGCAATAAGCTCCCCTGCATTCGTTCCTACAATACCTGCACCGATAATTCTATTTGTTTTTTTATCAAATATAAGCTTGGTCATACCCTCTGTTCTATTAGTTGAGATAGCACGACCACTAGCGGCCCATGGAAAAACTGCTTTTTCAATTTCAATCTCTTTTAATTTGGCTTCATCCTCAGTTATTCCTGCCCATGCTATTTCAGGGTCAGTGTAGGCAACCGAAGGGATTGTCATTGCCTGGAACTCTACTTTCTCGCCTGCAATGACTTCAGCCGCTACCTTGCCTTCATGAGTCGCTTTATGAGCGAGCATGGGTTGGCCAACAATATCTCCAATAGCATAAATATGATCAACATTAGTTTTCATTTGTTTATCAACATCAATAAAGCCATGTTCATCAACTTTAACACCTGCTTTTTCCGCGTCAATTTTATGTCCATTAGGCTTCCTTCCGACGGCAACAAGAACTCGATCAAAGGTTAATTTTTCAGGTACATCATCTCCTTCAAAATAAACAACAACGCCTTCCTTTATTGTCTCAATATTTGTTACTTTTGTTTTTAACCAAATATTTTTAAAACGTTTTTCCATTCTTCGGTGAAGAGGCTTCACGATGTCTCTATCACAGCCCTGAATTAATCCATCGCTTAATTCTACAACTGACACTTCACTTCCAAGGGCTTCATAGACTGTTCCCATCTCAAGACCAATGATCCCACCGCCAATAATGAGTAATTTTTTTGGGATATCTTTTAATTCTAATGCACCTGTTGAATCCATTATTCTTTCATCATCTGGTGTGTTTGGAATCTTTGATGATTGTGATCCAGCTGCAATAATAGCTGATTTAAATCCAATTATTTTCTTAGCACCATCATTATGATTAACGGTAATTTGATTTGGGGAGGCAAATTTACCTTCTCCTTCGATTACCTTAACGTCTCTTTGTTTCGCCATTTGAGATAGGCCCATAGTTAATTTTTTAACTACTTTGTTGGATTTCCAATTTCTAAGTTGGTCTAGATCAATCTTAGGTTGACTAAAAGAAACGCCATGGCTGGCTGTGTCCTCTGCATCAGTGATTACTTTAGCGGTATGAAGAAGTGCTTTTGAAGGAATACAGCCCACATTAAGACATACCCCGCCTATGGTCGTGTACCTTTCAATTAGAACAACCTTCAAACCAAGGTCAGCAGCCCTAAAGGCAGCAGTATAGCCCCCTGGCCCAGAGCCTAAAACAGCAACATCATATTCTTCATCACTTTTTTCATTTTGAGGTGAGGGCTGAGTTTCTTTCTCTTGTGAAGCCTGTTTTTCTTCTGCTGGCGCTTTTTCCTCAGAAGAGTCTTCAATTTCTGAATCAATAGACAGAATCAATGAACCTTCTTTGACTTCATCACCTACCTTAATGTTTAAGGATTTAATTAATCCAGATGCTGGTG
This sequence comes from Methylophilales bacterium, assembly GCA_019823025.1. NCBI lineage: Bacteria > Pseudomonadati > Pseudomonadota > Betaproteobacteria > Nitrosomonadales > Methylophilales bacterium. The sequence goes on from CP081940.1 coordinate 1,251,615, forward strand.
AAGGGATATCCATGGAAGCCTTGTCAGACTCTACGGTAATTAATGAATCCTCGATATTAATTTTATCACCCACTTTAACCATAATCTCAATCACTTCAACGCTGTCAAAGTCACCAATATTTGGGATGTGTATTTTTTTTAATTCTGCCATATGATCTAGAGTAAGAGCCGCCTTACATCAGATAGCATCATACAAAGATGACTCGTAAACCGGGCACCATCTGCACCGTCTACCACCCTATGGTCATACGAAAGTGATAACGGCAACATGAGCCTAGCTTCAAAATCTTCACTACTCTTATTATAGACAGGTTGCATAGAAGCACGAGATACACCAAGTATTGCAACCTCAGGACAATTAATGATGGGTGTAAATTTTGTACCACCAATTCCACCTAAACTTGAAATGGTAAAACAACCGCCTTGCATTTCATCCATTTTTAATTTTCTTGCTCTTGCTTTCTCTGAGAGGTTACCAAGGTCTTCAGCAATATCGATCACATCCTTTTTTTGAACGTCCTTAACTACAGGTACAACAAGTCCATCGGGCGTATCGCAGGCAAAGCCAACATTGTAATAACTTTTTATGATTAAATTGTCTCCATCGGGGGATAGTGAACTATTAAACATTGGATAAGCCTTTAATGCATTGACACTCGCTTTTATTAAAAAGGCGAGTAGTGTTAATTTTGCTCCACGTTTCTCAGCTTCTTTTTGCATAGATTTTCTAAAAATTTCTAAATCGGTAATATCGGCATTATCAAACTGCGTAACATGTGGTGCTGTCACCCAATTTCTATGAAGATTTGCACCTGATAATTTTTTAATTTTGGATAGTGCTTTTGTTTCAACCTTACCAAACTCAGAAAAATCAATATTTGGCATTGGAATCGGGGCAAAGCTTGCACCCATATTTTCACTTCTCGGTTTTGTTAATTCATCTTTAACAAATCTTTCAACATCCTCGATGAGTATTCTATTTTTATTGCCACTCCCATTTACAAAGGAGAGATTTACACCTAAATTACGCGCGAATTTTCTAACTGATGGGCTTGCATGTGCTTTTTTATTTTCATCATTATGTACACTTTCACCAATAGGAACAGGAGTTTCTTTAGCTACTTTTTTCTGTGGTGGCTCAGGAGCAGGGCGTGACGGGGTGTTTGTAACTTTTTTTATATCTTCTTTTTTATCATTTTTTGCAGGGGATTTTATTTCAGATTTAACTTCGGATTTAGTCTCTGTAACCTCAATCATACCAATCAGACTACCTTCTTTAACTTTGTCACCTACCTTAATTTTAATGTCTTTTATGATCCCATCTTTAGGCGCTGGGATGTCCATAGAGGCTTTATCAGATTCTACGGTGATCAGAGGCATATCATACTCAATATTATCGCCGATATTTACTAATACTTCGATCACATCGACGCTATCAAAATCACCTATATCTGGAATAAGAATTTGTTCTGAACTCATATTTATAAAGATACCGGATTAGGTTTGTCGTTCATTATTTTATATTTTTTGATCGCACTTAATAAAACTGATTTTTCTATTACTTGTTTTTCAGTTAACGCTTTTAAGGCTGCAATAACAATATGATTGCGGTCAACCTCGAAAAAGTCTCTAAGCGCTTCACGACTGTCAGATCGTCCAAATCCATCGGTACCTAAAGAGATAAATTTATTAGGTAAAAATGTAGAAATTTGTTCAGCAAATGATTTCATATAATCCGTGGCAGTAATAATAGGAGATTCTAAATCTATAATTATTTCATCTAAGGTAGATTTTTTTTCAGTTTTATCAGGGTTTAGCATATTCCATCTTTGGATATCAAGTGCATTTCTCCTTACTTCTGTAAAGCTGGTGACACTGAAGATAGTTGAACTAACATTAAAGTCTTTTTCTAAAATACTTGCAGCTTCAATAACCTCTCTTAATATTACGCCACTTCCCATTAGTTGAACTTTTGGCCCCTTAGCTTTATTTTCTGAATATTTATAAATTCCCTTAATTATGTTTTCATTAATATTTTTTGGCATTTCTGGATGAGTGTAATTTTCATTCATTATGGTGATGTAATAGAATACATCTTCCTGATTTTTGATCATTCGTTCTAAACCATTCTGAATAATTATGGCTAATTCATAAGAAAAGCATGGGTCGTAAGATATACAATTTGGGATAGTTGCAGAAAGTAAATGGCTATGACCATCTTCATGTTGAAGACCTTCTCCATTCAGAGTGGTTCTACCGGCTGTCGCACCCAATAAAAATCCTCTAGATCGAGAGTCACCCGCTGCCCAAGCTAGATCGCCTATTCTTTGAAAGCCAAACATAGAATAGAAAATATAAAACGGAATGGTTTGAATTCCTGAATTACTATACGAAGTTGCGGCGGCAATCCACGATGAGAAAGAGCCAGCTTCGTTAATACCTTCCTCTAAAATTTGACCATCCTTTTTTTCTTTATAAAACATCACTTGATCGGAATCTTGTGGCTCGTATAGCTGACCTACAGATGAGTAAATACCTAACTGTCTAAACATTCCCTCCATTCCAAAAGTTCTTGCTTCATCAGGAACAATCGGTACGATAAATTTCCCAATATCTTTATCTTTGACCAGGGTTGTTAAGATTCGAACAAAAGCCATTGTGGTAGAAATTTCTCTATCACCCGAGCTCTCTAATTGTTTTGAAAAAGCATCAATAGATGGAACATTTAGTTTATTCCCTTGTTTTTTTCTAATCGGTAAAAAACCTCCCAAAGCATTTCTTCTCTCCATCATATATTTCAATTCAGGTGAATCTTTACCTGGTTTATAGTAAGCAAGATTTTCAACTTCCTCATCACTTATAGGTAAATCGAATCTTGTTCTAAATGTTTTAAGTGACTCTATATCCATACTCTTTTGTTGATGGGTTATATTTTGCCCTTCACCAGCATCACCCATACCATAACCTTTGACTGTTTTAGCAAGGACGATAGAAGGTTGACCTTTATGAGCAACGGCAGCTGCATAAGCAGCGTAAACTTTGTGAGGATCATGACCCCCTCTATTTAACCTCCATATATCCTGATCGGACATTGCGGCCACTCTTTCTTTTAATTCTGGATACTTGCCGAAGAATTCTTCACGAGTAAAGGCCCCACCTTTGGCTTTGAAGTTTTGAAATTCACCGTCAACACACTCTTCCATTCTTTTTTTCATTAGGCCATCTTTGTCCATGGCAAATAGTGGATCCCAATAAGAACCCCAAATAACTTTAAGGACATTCCATCCAGAGCCTCTAAAGTTTGATTCTAACTCCTGAATAATTTTACCATTACCTCTAACGGGACCATCCAATCGCTGCAAATTACAGTTCACTACAAAGACTAAATTATCTAATTTTTCTCTAGCTGCAAGAGAAATGGCACCTTGTGATTCAGGCTCATCCATTTCTCCATCACCACAAAATACCCAAACCTTTCTATCTGAAGTATCAGCAATACCTCTATCATGTAAGTATTTTAAATAACGCGCTTGATAAATTCCCATTAATGGACCTAAGCCCATAGATACTGTTGGGAATTGCCAAAATTCTGGCATTAACCATGGGTGAGGATAGCTGGATAAGCCATTACCCTTGGTTTCCATCCTGAAATTATCTAATTGTTCCTCAGTCATCCTTCCTTCAAGGAAGGCGCGTGCATAAATACCAGGCGAGGAGTGACCTTGGAAATAAACTAAGTCTCCACCAAATGATTCATTTTCAGCTCTAAAGAAGTGATTAAATCCAACGTCATAAAGCGTGGCTGCGGATTGAAAGCTTGCAATATGTCCACCAATACCTGGCGATTTAGTATTCGCTCTCAATACGGCCATGATCGCATTCCATCGGATCAATGCACGAATTCTTCTCTCCATACCAGGATCACCTGGGTGCCTCTGTTGAAGATGTGTGGGAATTGTATTTACATAGGCTGTTGTCGCGTTATAGGGAAGGTTCGAGCCTGAGCGACGCGCTTGATCAATCATCATTTCAATTAAAAAATGGGCACGTTCAGAACCTTCTGCATCAATTACAGAGTTGAGCGCTTGTCTCCATTCTTGCGTTTCTAATTCATCGTTATCAAGACTCAGATCCATATACTTAACTTATCCTATGAAATTTGTTCAATTTTAATATTTTGACCGTAATAAATTATTTAATAAGATAGAATTAAATAAAATTATAAGTGTCTAGTGGCATGTTGTTAATGTGATTTTCAAGGTTTTGGGTTAAATGGTCAAGCTTTTTTTGACCTCACTAAGATAGTATTTTTTTTCTAAGTGATTGATTTTTAATTATTTTAAGGATTTTTGAATGAATATTAAAGTTACAAATAATAATAAGTTACCTACTGAATCAAATTTAAAGAAAAATTTGCATACGTTTATTTTATTCGATGAAAAACATTCTAATCCTTTGTTTGCCGGTGCTCTTAATGCAAATATTAAAAGACAAGGCATTAAAATTACGGACTTAAAAAAAACAGCTTTATCAGCTGAATTAGATAATGGGAGTTTAGTGACCTGGTTAATGGTTTCCGAGAAAAAAAATACATTCCAAATACAAACATTATTGAGAAAAGCCCTTGATAAAATACTCTCGGAAAATCCAAAAATTTTGGCAATTGTCAATGAATCAAAAAATAATGACAAGTGGCTAAATCAAGCAGTCTATGTTGCTTCAGTAAATTCTCAAGACCTTCCAAATTTAAAATCAGGTGCAAAGAAAAAAAATCTTAAATCAATTAATACTTTTGGAGGTTCGGTAAAAACTAACTTTAAAGATATTGAGGCTTTAGTTGCTGGAAACACCCTTACAAGAGAGTTGACAATCACACCACCCAACCAATTAACACCAACAATTTATCGTCAAAAAATTAAGAAGTTGTCAAAAGAAAATGGTTGGAAGTTAGAAGAATTTGCTATGCCAAAATTAAAAAAATTAGGTGCAGGCGCTTTTTATGCAGTGGCACAAGGTTCTGAGCCACAAGATGCGGCGATTGTTCATCTTACTTACTCACCAAAGGGTGCAAAAGAGACTATTAGTTTGGTTGGAAAAGGTATTTGTTTTGATACAGGTGGACACAATCTAAAGCCAGCAAAATTTATGAGTGGTATGCACGAGGATATGAATGGCTCGGCAGTTGTTTTAGGTATATTAAAAGCTATAAGTGATGCGAAAACTAAGGTTAAATTAGATTGTTGGTTAGCAATCGCACAAAATCATATTGGACCAAAAGCTTATAAACAAAATGATGTAGTTAAAGCGCTTAATGGAATGACAATTGAAATTGTTCACACTGACGCAGAAGGAAGAATGGTATTAGCTGACACGCTAACTATGGCTTCTAGAAAGAAACCAAAAGCAATTATAGATTTTGCCACACTAACAGGTTGTATGCATGTTGCTATGGGAGATCGATATAGTGGTGTGTTAAGTAATCATTCAGCTCTAGGCTGCATGGCGGTGGGCGTAGGCTCTGATGTAGGGGAGAGAGTTACGGCTTTTCCATCTGATGAAGATTATGAAGAAGATTTAAAGAGCCAAATTGCAGATATTAAGCAGTGCACTCTTGAGGGTGGGCCAGACCATATCCATGCGACTCGCTTCTTGGGTAGATTTGTTGAAAATAAAGTTCCATGGCTTCATGTAGACTTATCATCAAGCAATCGCAAAGGGGGTTTAGGTGCAGTGGCAAGTGAAGTTAACGGTTTTGGCGTGAGTTTTGGTATTAACATGATTGAGAAGTTGATGAAAAAAAATACCCTTTAATTTTTTATTGTATTGAATTGTGTTTACGTATTTGCCAAACAAGTCTTTCAAACAATCTAGTTAATAAGAATAAAGCCTTTTGTTCATGACCTGATGTGCCATTTGATTTTGAAACTTTGGTGCGTATTTCATCCATGAGGCTACCTTGTTCAGCAGTTAAATTAATTAATATTCCAATGTCCTCTTGTGATTTTTCACATTCGCTTAATAATGTCAAAAGCATGTGAAGACTTTCAGCCATTGAAATGCTTAAGTCTGATTTTTTTAAATTATTTTCTTTTGCTATCGAAGCAAAACTTTTGAGTGAGTTCATAAGTGACTTGATCGATTCATTTTTACTTTGCAAAATTAACAATTCGGATATACCTTTTTGGGGGTTATTAGAAATTACCTGATCAGTAAAATCCTTAATTGCTAAATAAAGTAACGAATAGCCTTTATGCCTTTCCTGAAGCAATAAATCACTTTTATTATCATGTCGAACATAATCCATATATTGTGGTAGAAAACTAAGCAAACGTTGTTGTTCTTGATTTATTAAATTAATTGCAATTCCTTCATCATTAAGTATTTCCTGATAGATAAATTTAGGTTTAGAAATCAAATCTATCTCTTGATCTGGGATGCGATAATTTAATAAAGCATTAATTTTGCCATTTAAAATAGTTGCTATCAGCGCACCTGATAATTGAAGATATAAATATAAAAGTGACAACTGGATGGTTAAAAAATTTATATTCTTATATAGTGTGAAATCAAAGAAAATATGAGGCGTAATTAATATAATTACTAATATAAAAAAAGAGCCTAATATTTTTGTACTCAATTGGAACAAAATTATTTTTTTTTGCTGACCTTCAAGGTGAGGGTGAAAAAGTAAAAGGCTTAAACCTGAGCCAATGTTGCTACCAATTATCATAAAAATTGCTGAATCCATTGGAATTACTTGACTGGAAACAAGTGTGATTACTAAAATTGTAATGACAGAGGCAGATTGAGAAATTAGTGTAAAAAACAATCCTAATATTATGGAGATTACTATAGTTTCTGAAGCAAAAACAAAAAATTCATTTATCCAAAAAAAGCTTTGCATATTATTAGTGCCTAATTTAATGATACCTAACCCTAAAAAAATTAGTCCGATTGCAAAAATTAATGGAGATACATTAAATAAATTTTCATTATTTTTTAAATTAAAAAGATAAAAAATACTAACGATACTAAGTAAAATGTAGCCCAAAAATTGAATATCAATCGATGCTACAAAAACTAAAAAGGAAGTACCTACTCCAGTCCAAGCAATTAAAATTAAGGCAGTCTTTAAAGGAATTAAATTTGCTTGAACAAGACCTATTATAAGAAAAGTCCCTGCATTGGTGCTTTGTGTAATCAAGCCAATTAATGACCCAACAGCACCCTTCATAACAGTAGAATTGGTAATCGATGTTATAAGCTTATGAAATCTTTTCCCAGTAAAAATCTTAATTGAACTAGAAAGAAGATTAAGGCCAGACAAAAATAAACCAAGCCCAGCTAATGAAAAAATAATTTCTTTCATTTATTTTTGAGGGTTTAAATCTATTTTTAAAATTTTATATAAACTAATTAAAATATAAGATAAAGCTATAAGTAATAAAGTTAGTAAAAAAAATTTTATATTTGAATATCTTTCAGACACTGAAAGATTGAAGACACTTTGTTGAGTTTGGAAAATAGTTCTTAATTCTGTAGCCGTATTTAAAAAATTTTCTTGCAGCACTCGGTCAATACCACGAACTTTCCTATCTAACTCAATGAAATTATTTATTTTATAATTTTTGACAGTCGCTAAAGCATTTAAATACTTATCCTTTAGTTTAAAGTGCTCATCTTTTAAGTTAACTAAAGTGGAGCAATCAAATAAATCTTTCTCATAGTTACAATTTGTAATTGCAGTTTGTAATATAGATTGCACATCTTTGTAGTTTTTATTGAAAGCTAAATTATATTTTTTAAAATCATCTTTATTTTTTCCTCGAATTAAAATATTTTTCCATGACTGAATTTGAGACTTAAAGGAAGAGTTTGCATTCCATATTGATTCAGATAGATAGGATAGTTGTTGTGTTTTTTGATTCTCTATAGTTACAATTTTGTTTATTGACCATAGGGAGAACAATGAAAAAATTTCAATAAATATTAATAAGAATATCCATCTTAGAGCAAAGGTAGTAATTGCTTTTTTTGCAGTTTGATTTTTTGGAACGGTCATATTTAATTTTCTTTATCTAATTTTCAGCTTCATTGAGATCTTTTGTTATATCTCTACTCAAGTCAGTTGTCATAAAATCAAGTGTAATTGGGAGCGAAAGTTCAACTCTTGCAACATGCTGGATACTAATTTTTATTTTTTTAGTTTGACAATCTAGCAGATGCCCACCAAGTTCTAAATTTTTTGATAAAAAATGTAGGTGATAGCCGGGCACTGTTATTTTATCCATAAAATCGGGCGTCCAAAAACCCACCATAGAGCCAGATATATTTTTATATGAAAATTCTGGTTGATTCCGGGCAACTTCAACTAAGGGTTTGTAGGATTCTTGTTTGGGTACTGATCGAGTTTTAATGTAACTAAATTCGCCTTCAATTTTTATTGCATAAATCATATTTTTTGATGGTAAAGTTTTATCCAAAAATCCATATAATTCTTTTAAATTTATTGATGTATCTACTTCTTCAAAACTGTAGGGCTCAAACTGTGTTATGCAAGCGAAAGGAGTCATTTGAGATGGACTAACCTTATATGCTTGCCCATCAGATTTTAATTGATATGCCTTCCCTTCCAAAATTACCATTTCGCCATCTAGATCATCAAAGGTGCCTAAACCAAAATTTCCTTTTTTAATGATTTCTGAAATAGAGGTATTTTCTCTATAAAGCCCCTCAACTAATGCATTAACAGGAGCTGTAATATATAAAACTTTTTCTGTTGACTTATTTTTCATATCCTAATCTTTCATTTTTTTATTTGATCATGCCTACTTTTAAATATAGATAATCAATGCCTTGGTATTGCAAATGTTTTAATTCTTGCGTTAATCCATATAATAATTTTAGAGAAAGCTTCTTTTCAAAATCAACTTCACCTATGCCCTTGAGTGCTATCGCTGCCGACTCTGCATTTACATCAATAGGCTTAGAAATAAATTCTAACTCAGTAATATCTGCTTGATGATAAAGTTTAAAAACAATATTTTTTTTACTTTTTTTATTACTTTTACTTTGATGTTCAATTAGAAAGGTCAAAGCCTCCTCTGCTACCAATACAACTCGATTTTGAGTCGAAACATTTAGCTTATTTTTCTTTGAAAAATTTTCAATAGACTGATTAATTTTTTTTAAGCTTTCAATGCTCAATGGAATTGATAAATTAAATTTAGATCGTTTTTTTATCATTAACAATAGCATAACTAGTACTGCTGTCAGCCCCCCAGAAGTTGTTCCATTCGATAAGAAAACCTGAACACTTTCAGGAAATAAATCATTAAATAAAAAACCTCCCTGAAACCCAACCCCAGCAAAAAAACCAAGACAAACAGCCAGCATTGCTTCCGATGCTAGCTTTGTTTCATTAACCATTTCAAGTCCATGACCAAAAAGCATTACAATAATGACTAATATATATGCAGCTGCAACTGGATTAGGAATACTCGAAACCAAGGCAATTAATTTGGGAGATAAACCAAAAAGAATTATAAATAGACCTCCCCAAATACCTACCCTTAGTGCAGCAACTCGAGTAATCTCCATTACGCCAATACTCATTGAATAAACTGTGTTGGGGACAGATCCCAAAATTCCCGCCACGAAGCTACCAACTCCATCTGCATTTATGGCTCCTTGTATAGATTTAAAATTGATGGAACGTGATTTTTTATATGATTTTTTTTGCACAGCAATACCATCTGCATATGTTTCAATACAACCGACAAAGGTGATTAAAATAAATGCTGGTAGTAAAGCCCAAAAATCCGCATTTATTGTGAAGTTTAATCCAGGCCAATATATTTCTGGAAATCCAAGTAAAGGGCTATTTTGAAATTGGGAAGTATCGACTAGACCAATATAATAGGCGTAAGAATATCCACAAAAAATTCCTATTAATGGTGCCCAAAGTCGATGAACTTTTTTCCCATAAATCGTAGTTAAAATAATTGGTAAGAGGGTAGATAAAAAAACAAAGGCTATGCTGGGTTGGTTTTTAAAGTTCTCAGGCACATCCTTTAGCATTGACCATATTACCGGGGCAACATTAAGTGCCATTAGCATTAACACAACTCCACCGATTGCGGGAGTGAGAATTTTACGTAAGGCACCCATTCTTGAGGTAAATATAAATGTTGCTAGCGAACCTGCACACACCAAGGTAAGCAATAAAGAAGGTCCACCTTTGTCAAGGGCAGCAATAGCAACTGTTATAAAGGCAACATTAGAGCCAACAAATAATAAATACCGACCCCCAATAATTCCAATGCGATTAATTTGTAACCAAGTAGAAATACCACACGCCAATAATGCTGCAAATACTAGCCAATTAATCTGACCTAAAGGAAGACCTGCCTCCCGGCCAACAATCAGAGGAGTAAGCATAATACCGGTAATAATCATTACAGTAACTTGCAAACCAAGACCCGCAGATAAAATATGGGATGGTTTGTCGTCAGGTTCGAATCGAACAATTTCTTCATTACTCATAACAATGTAATCCTAAAAAAATTTAATATATAAAGGTATTTATTGAATTAAACCTTTAGTTTAGACTAAACGGTAATAATAAAGATATTACTTAAATTTTAATTGAATAAAAGAGAGACGATTATATGCTTGAAGTAAAAATTGAAAATAAATCTGGAATTTTAGTCATTGAACCCATAGGTCGCCTTGATGGTTTGTCATCAAAACAGTTTCTAGAGGATATCGAAAAGCAAATTTTAAAGGATAGCAATCAAGCTATACTTAATCTTGAAAAACTTGATTATATAAGCTCAGAAGGACTTAGATCTATATTAACTATCGCTAAAAAAACTAAATCACTTGGAGGTAAGTTAGTTTTATGTGCTCCAAGAGATGGTGTGAAGGAGGTTTTAGATATTAGTGGGTTCGGCCAGATGCTAGGAGTTTACGAAACCGAAGCTCAGGCCATAGAAAGTATGTGATTTTAGTTATGGATAATGAAAATCAAGTAAGTGTTATTTTACTTTCCAAAAAAATTGAAGATTTAACTTATCTCACTGAACAATTAAATGATTTCTTTAAAGGCCATATGGCTTTGGTTAATCCGATCAATTTAATAATTGAAGAGCTTTATTCTAATTCTATTAACTATGGTAAGGCTAAAAATTTAGAGGTTAAAGTAACTTTAGAAATGAAAGAGCACACACTTAAGATAAAGTATGAAGATAATGGTATTGCCTTTAATCCTCTTACCGAAGCAAAGCAACCTGATCTTGAAAGTGATTTAGAGGTTCATGCTATTGGCGGTCTGGGTGTTCATTTTATAAAAAATATGACTGACAACCAGAGCTATCAACGTATTAATGAAATCAATCAACTAATCTTAGAAAAAGAAATTAACTAACTTATATGCCTAGTATCGAACAAGCACAAAAAATAATTTTTGAAATCCTTAAAGATTTTGAGGATGACACTTTAAATATTCTTAAAAATAGTCCGGTAGCTTTGAGGATAATGAGGACAACGGATAAACATATTATATTTGCTAATCCACGCTACATGGATATGTTTGAAGTTAAAGATAAAGATCTTCAAACCCTGACTCCGATGAGGGTTTATCGACATACAAAAGACTTTGAAGTATTAAGTAAAAGATTAGAAAAACAAGAAAATATTATTGATGAAGTTCTAGCTATGAAAACACTCTCAGACATACCATTGCAAGTGATGGGTTCATTTCATCACCTTCGTTATCTAGATCAAGATGTTGTATTAGCATGGTTTTATGATATTACTGCAGCTCATCGAGCTAAAGAAATTGCAGAGGAAGCTGCCCAAAGTGTGATTAAAAGTCAAAAAGCTTTATCCGATGAAATTAACGAGGCGGCAAATTATATTCATAGCCTTTTACCAAAACCGTTAGATGATAATTTAGTTAAATCCTCATGGAAACATATTCCTTCATCGGCTCTTGGGGGAGATGCATTTGGTTATCATTGGATTGACGATGATCACTTGGCAATTTTTTTGATTGATGTTTGTGGTCATGGTGTGGGATCGGCAATGCTCTGTATTTCTGCAATTAATTCTATTCGCTCTCAATCTCTTGTTGATACTGATTTTCGTAGTCCTGCCTCAGTTCTAAATGGGCTTAATGCAGCCTTCCCAATGGAGCAACAAAATTTAAAATTTTTTACAGTATGGTATGGAGTGTATTCCCCATCAACACAGACATTAAAGTATGCATCAGCCGGCCATCCTCATGCTATTTTGATTCATAATGAAAGCTCAAAAAACCAAACAAATATTAAAAAACTGGCAACTAAAGGTGTTGCAGTTGGATGTTTTGAAGATATAGATTATGAGGAGAGCAAAGTTATATTAACTAAAGAAAATAAACTATATGTATTTAGTGATGGAGTTTACGAAATAACTGATAAAAATAATAATGAAATGACGTTGGAAGACTTCACGAATCTTGTTAAAAAACAATTTAACAACACTGATGAACTTCAATCAGATTTAATTTATGAGGAAATAAAAAATTTAAAGAAAGATGATGGACCTCTTGATGATGACTTTTCAATTGTTGAACTTATAATTAATCATAGCTAACATCGAAAATTTCCTATTAGAGCGTTCAATTCTATGAATTTCTCTCAAAAGCCTCTAAGTCATTTTTAATTTCTTGTGCATGATTCGATGGAGATACATCCCTATAAACTCTTCTTACAACCCCATCAGGATCAATTATAAAGCTCTGTCTTTTTGCTAATTTAAAAATAAAGAAATTATTTAAAGCACCATATTTTTTTGCAGTTTCTCCATCAGGGTCAGAAAGCAACATAAAGGGGAGGTTATACTTTTCTTTAAATTCTTTATGCGACTCACTTGAGTCAATACTTATTCCTACAACATTGGCATTTAATTTCTTAATTTCTGTAAAGTTGTCCCTCAGTGAACAAGCCTCTTTCGTACATCCAGGTGTGTCATCTTTAGGGTAGAAAAAAACTAGTAACCATTCACCTTTGAATTCTTTAAGAGATACTAATTCTCCATAAGAATTTTTAAGCTTAAATTCAGGAGCAGATTTTCCTAGTAATTTATCTTCAGATCCAAAAGCTGATTTTTTAAAAATAAAAACGAGAGAAAGAACAATAGCTAAAACGAGAAAAACTTTTAACATAATTGATGACCATATTAATTTTATTAAATTATATGATGTAATCTTATCAACGAAGTTCTATAATTTCATAAATCATTTGCCTTCGTAGCTCAGGGGATAGAGCATCCCCCTCCTAAGGGGAGGGTCGCACGTTCGAATCGTGCCGAGGGCACCATTCTCTCTGACTGGCTACCGGTTGTAGCTGTAAGGGTTTCAGAAGGTTTTCACCTACAACGCGGTATCCTACGAAGGCTAGCTTAACTCATTTTTTGGTCACATTTTGGTCTCACAAGGACGACTATGGCAACCATCAGGCAGCGCAAAAACAAATCTTGGCAGGGCATTATCCGCAGGAAAGGATTTCCGCATCAGTCACGGGTATTCAAGCTCAAATCAGATACCTTGAAGTGGGTGAGGTCAGTGGAGGTGAGTTTTGACCAAGGTTATCAATTCAACTATTCATTGGTGAGTAAAACCTTGTTATCTGACCTGATTGAACGTTATGGCAAGGAAATTAGCCCTCAAAAAAGGTCCTATACCCGAGAATTGAGTCGGTTAAGTATCATCAATACCTCATTAGGCGAATATGCATTAATTAATTTAACGCCTCAGGTGGTCTCTCAATATCGGGATAAAAGATTGAGTGAAGGAAAATCAGGTGCCACTGTCGTCAAAGACATCAATACACTTTCTCATCTCTGTGAGATAGCAAAAAAAGAATGGGGATATGGCGCGATTGAGAACCCCACAAAATTTATTAGAAAACCGAAAGTGAATCGAAATCGTATTCGAAGATTGAGTGAATGTGAGGAAAAGATTCTTCTAGATTCTGCTGAAAAAAGTCAGAGTGTAATGTTAAAAAATATCATTATTTTTGCGATTGAAACAGGGCTCAGATTAGGTGAAATTATTAATTTAAGTTGGATCGATATTGATAAAAATGTGGCCACAATTAGACAGACAAAAAATGGAATATCAAGACAAATTCCTCTATCTAAAATCGCAATAAAATCTATTGAAAATCTGCCTAAACATATCTCAAAAAACCAAATATTTTGGAGTTGGAATTCACCATCGAGTTTTAAAAGTACTTGGCAAAGAATGATCAAAAGCACACAAATTCAAGATTTAAGGTTCCATGATTTACGTCATGAAGCTATCTCTAGATTGTTTGAAAAGGGACTCAATCCGATGGAAGTGGCAGCCATTTCAGGACACCAGACACTACAGGTTTTAAAGGCTTATACACACATCAAAGTTAGTCATTTAGCTCGTAAATTAGAAAATATAAACCTATAAATTACTTTTGTTTATAACTATAAGTAACTGTTTTTTATATATATACTTCCTAACGAATGTTTTTAGTTCTAATAAGTATTTTTTCCTTCTTTCTCTTTCTTTTTCTCTTTCTATTTCTATTTCTGTTCTGACATGACGCAAGCATTATGCATGCATTATGTACGCGTTAGTAACCTTCTAAATTTTAAATCTACTTTTTAAATGTAGCAGATTATTTTAATTATATGGAGACGATTATGAAAAAAAATTTGACCGTTGATTTAAGTATAACGAATACAAATCATCCAATCTATCGAGTTACTGAATGGGATAAATATCAACAATATGATAAAACATCTTTTCGGTATGTAAGGCAAATGCCTTGGTTTAAATTCTATGCAAGAGAGCTTTTACAACAACGACGATTTGTGATGCTAGAGCCAGACATATTTAAATTTTTAATGTTGCTAATGTGTCATGCATCACAGGATGATGGCTACCTTCTTTTTGAAGAATTGATCTTTCAATTTAGAGGTCTTTTGGATGAAGATGAGTTAAAAAATAATCTTAAATTTTTAGAGGAACAAAGATTTATTAATCAAGTGAATCATAGTGAATTTATTGAATCTCGATCTTATGGCTGGCATAGAAATAATCCTATCGGATCAAAATCTGATAGGAAAGATTATAAAAGCTCTAAACCTAGGAAAAAAACTGTTTACGACAATATTAAATAGTAACCTTTTTAGTAATTAATCTACTTTTGGGTTAGGGAGCAATAATTCTTAAGAATAAAGGAGTTTATATTATGAAAAAATTTCTAATAGCACTAGCTGCATTTACTTCAATGAGCGTTCATGCTGGCGAGAATCAATCGTTACATGAATTTATGGTAAAAAATTATGATTGGAAACAAGATTCATCAAATATTGTTCATGTGGGTACAAGGTGTGCAGCTGTCATGGACGCAGCTGTCTGGAGGCTATCAGCAGATAATAGGAGTGATATTAAATCACTAGCAGACCAATATAAAGGTTTTGGTGATGTGTATTTGTATTCTACTGCCCCTCTGGCTCAAAAAATAGATTATTCAACTGATGGCTATACAAAACTATATAAGTACTGGATGGATACTTACAAGTTGATGGCAGAGGAAAATGCAATTAAATACAATGATTTTTTTCACGGAATGCTTGGTGATGATTTTATGATTTGTGGAGATAAGCAAAACTTTAGTTTTTACAAATCAATGTTAAAAAATTCAGCAAGAAAGTAGGGGAGTAATTATGGAAACTATTAAATCAGTTATTGGAATGATAGTAGGTTTAGCATGGGTCTTGTTTGCCGGACTTTCTTGGTTGATTTTTTGGGGTATGTTTTGGCTTTTAGTGGCTTCCCCTTTTATTCTTTTGTTGTCATATATTTTTTAATTGAGGAGTTGATTCATTGGCTAATAGGATCAGGTAAGGCACTTTAGTAATAGAAGAAAAGCTATCTCATCTCTATTTAAGGATAATTATGAAAAAAAATTGTAACAGGTGTAATAGGTACCTTGATTTTTCATGGTTTAAACCAAGTAATCGAACAAATGATGGCCTCCAATTTTGCTGTAAAGAATGTGCTGAAAAAAGAAGATTTACTGCTAAAAAACGTTATGAGAATGATGCTGCTTACCGTGAAAGAGCAAAAAAAAATAAAAGAGAAAAATACCACTCAGATCCTGAATATAAAGAAAAATTAAATAAACAAAGGGCTGCAAATAAGCTGAAGCAGTATCATTCAGATCCCAAATTTAAAGAAAAATTAAATAAGCAAAGGGCTGCAAATCAGCTGAAGCAGTATCATTCAGATCCCAAATTTAAAGAAAAATTAAATAAGCAAAGGGCAAAAAATTTTCTCATTAAGTATCATGATGACCCAAAAACTAGAGTGCATACCAATATCTCTTCTCAAATACGTCAATCTTTAAAAAATGGAAAAAAAGGTCAACACTGGGAAATTTTAGTGGGTTTCACAGTTGATGAATTAATGAAGCATCTTGAGGCTTTATTTGAGGAAGGTATGACTTGGGATAATTATGGAAAATGGCATATTGACCATAGAACACCTAAGTCTTGGTTTAATTTTAAAACAACAGGCAATTTAGAATTTAAAAAATGTTGGGGCTTAGAAAACTTGAAACCAATGTGGGGCGGTGAAAATATTGCTAAAGGTAATAGGTTTTCAGATTAATAAAAAAATGAAAAAATTTCTTAACCATATATATAAAAAATCTCGAGAACTAAAAAATAATGATGAGCTTAAATTAGCTGCTTTATCTGGGTTTACTTCTGGAGTTATACTTGTTTATATTATTTATAATATTTTATGAATTTAATGCTTTCCCACTAATAGAACTTAAGGAAATTATGAAAAAACTAATACTGATCTTGTCGTTAATACCAAATTTGGTGATGGCAGAGACATGGCATTAAGCTCTTTGTATGTAGTTCCTGGTTATACATTCTTTTATTATGGCTTCACGCTTCAAAAAGCCTTTTATCAAGAATATATTAAGCATTTTGGCTTATCTGTTTCTGATAGAACAAAACCTATAAAACTCCAGATAAAAAATAAAGTATATGATGCAAAAATAAGATTAGTAAGCCAGGATAATTCAGGGAAGTCAAAAAAAAGGTCTTTAGTAAAATATCCAGAAAGAGTGGTGCTACATATTTTTTGGAATGATGAATTGGATACTCTAAAGGCTTTGAGAAAATTAATGATATATAGCTATGCTTCAACAAGAAATAAGGCAAAGCCAAAATTAAAAGAGCTTCTAGAATTTGATCATAAAGATGGCAATATTTTTAGACTTAAAACTCTTTCAAAGCAGGAAACAGACTTTGATGAGATGTTTTATTTTTTAGAAGATAAGAATCTATTTGCATTTTGGGAGGATAGTAAAAACAAAAAACCTAAAGATAAGCTTTTCATTTCCTATTCAGACAGATGGCTTGATAAATCTGAACTAAAAAAATATGCCTCAAGATCAAATGTAGTCTACATACTAAATAATAAGAACGAATCTCAAATTTATGTAGGCAAAGCAAATAGCTTTGGAAACAGAGTAAATGACAAATCAACAAGAGTTGCTATGGACGAATTTGATAGTTTTTTATTTTTTGAACTTCATCCTGAATATAGTTTTTTGTTAGATGAAGTTGAAAATTATTCCATACGCTTATTTGCCACTATCTTTAGTAATATGGTTAATGTTAAAGGACTTAATTTAAACAATATGAGGCTAGTCAATAAACAAATTAAAAAATAAAAAAGTCACTCCTTTTTTTTTAATTAATTATTAAAAAATAGCTCGTTTTGGCTAAATTGGGTAAAAAATATGTATTTTGTAAGTTATTGATTTATATAGGTTTATTTTTACCATTTTAGGGCTCTAAGGCGATTTAAGGCTCTGTGTTGATTTCGGGTAGGCTACCCTACGCTGGAGAAAAATAATCGCTGTTTGAGAGTATTTATTTAAAATAATTATTAGCCTCTTTAATCTGCCAAGGCTCCAATCTAGTCATATAATCTAGTTTTCCTTGATAAGGAAATTGACCTTTTTCAACGGCTTGATTTATGGCTAGTAACATCAGTATTTCAAGTCTTTCCTCTGCTTTTTTATCGCCTTGATTAGCAGCTTTTTGATAAAGTTTTTTGGCCATGACATGACTGACTTGAATCCCAAGGCCATATTCGTACATTCTTGCTAAATTATATTGTGAGTCTGGTAGCCCTTGATTTGCAGCTCTCAAGTACCAGTAGAAAGCATTAGAATAATTTTGTTTTAATCCCATTTCACCAAATTCATTTGCATATCCTAAGTTATGTTTTGAATAAGCTGAACCTGGATGATCAACTTTCGTTAATTGCTCACAAGCTTGCACATTTATTTTGGGATAATTAAAGCAGGAAAGTGTTGCATAAAGGGTGTGAGGGTGTTCTTGAATCATCTCAATAACCAAAGGCGGTAGTTTTGTTAGAAGTTCTCTAGTGTCTTTAGCCCATGCTATCTGTGAAGAGAATAAAATAAGTAGTAGTAGTTTTTTCAATTGAGTGCCTCCAATTTTGTAATGTAATAGGTAGACGTAAATATCTCTAATTGTCAGGTTTACATAAAAAATAACCCTTTTATCTTCCAATCTACTTTTTATAAATTACTCAAATTAATATTGTCAAATAAAGGAGAAAAAAATGAGAGTTATTTCATGGAATATGAATAAGCGTAGTAAAGAAAACTGTTGGGAATTTGCAATAAATAATCTAAATTCAGACTTTGTAATGGCTCAAGAAGCAAGCCCATTAATAAATGGCATTAATGCAATCGAGAGATGCATTAAAAAAACAAATCGAACTGTTTTTTATTCTAGAGACAAAAATTACCAAGAAATTAAAATGGAAGATGATAGAGGTATGGGTTTGTTGGTTACGAGCTATAAAGATATTTATTTTATAAATGTCTATGCAAATTTAGATTTTAAACCTGTAAATCCACCCCTTTTAGGATTTATTAGTAAATTTGTGAGTCATCTAAGACACCACCATGATGCAAAAAATATAATAATTGCAGGAGATTTTAATATGGACCGAAGAATGGATTACAATCCCAGATTTGCAAAAAAGGGTACATATCCGACAAATGATTTTTTTAATGCAATCTTAGATATGGGATTTTATGATTGTGTTAGAAAGTATAATTCAGAGCCTATTCAAACTCATTATCATAATAAGAGTGATTTCCCATGGGAGCTTGACCACATGTTCTGTACTAAAGATTTATATGATTGTCTGAAACGAATAAGGGTACAAAATACAAAAGAGCTAAGCGACCACAACCCAATCATTGCTGATTTTGATTTATAAATTTTATAAAAAAATGGGGGTAGCAAATCCCATGGTATCAGGTGCTTTACTCAAATTTTACATATATATGAAGAGGTAGCTAAAACAACATTTATTAAGTTTTTAGCTATTTTATTTAGAAAAATACTCAAAGGAGAAAATAAGATGACGTCAATACCAATCCCCGAACCTTATTGGGAAGATGAACTTCCCCCATTTTTAGAAATAGTAAAAGATGAATTAATTGATGAGGCTTATGGGAGAAAAGTAGCAAAATTTTTTCTAAATGATTTATGGAAATTTTATATGTGGGTTCAATATAGTGATGGCTTCAAGATTGAAAAAGATAAAAAGCAATATGACGGCATAGCAATTGACATAGCAATTGACACAAGTTTAAGACCGGATGGCTTATCTGATAAAACTAGGATAAATGATATGTTCTTAAAACCCGATGATAAATCTATGATAAATGAGGAGTTCTGTAAACCTGAGGTAATTAATGATGCATTAAGAGCCAAATATACCAGAGATTTTATAAATGAAGTAAATAAGGTTCAGCAAAATTATATATTTTCAATCAAAATAGAAAATAAGAATAATGAAGTAGCATATATAGGCGGCACAGCTCAAAAAGATAGCGTAGGCCAGGATGAAGTTAATTGGGTTATTGGAGCTTATAAAACCATAGATGAATTTAAAAAGTGTTTTGAGCCATACGACCTAAATAGCTTATCTGATGAACTAAATAGGTTATCTGATGAAGAAATACTAAAGCGGTATTTCAACAAGAATGGAAAATAAAATAACCTCTCTAATAACCAATCTACTTTCTTAATATGACGAAAAAATTCATAGTCTATTGGGCACATCTTAAAAGACATAAAGACATCAAAAAGGATGGTTATGTTGGTATTACTTCAAATACTCTTGACGAGAGAAGAAGATCACATATAAAAGCATCAAGGCGAGCTGATCACCACTTTGCGCGAGTTATAAAAAAATATAAAGATGAGATTATTTGGGATGTGATAAATGAGAACATATCAGAAGAACATGCGCTTGAGCTTGAATATACATTTAGGCCAAATGTAAGTATAGGTTGGAATTCAATTAAGGGCGGAGACTTAGGTGTTAAGTCTGATTGGTATGAAGATGAGACAAACAAAATAAAGCATCAAGAGCAAACATCGAATGCTACAAAAAAAGCTATCGCTGAAAAAGATTCAACCGAGGCAAGATCTAAACGAGCAAAAGATATTTGGGATCAAGATGGATATAGAGAGAGTAGGGAAGGTTTATTTGCTGGAAAGAATAATCCTCAATATGGAAAGTATGGTGCTGATCACCCGGCATATGGTAATAAACACACAAAAGAGACAAAAGAGAAAATAGCAAATGCACATAAGGGAAAGATAGTAAGTCAAGAAACTAGAGATAAATTGTCTGAAACAAGAATTAGAATTATGGCTCCCCAAAAAGCTGAAACGAAAAAACGCAATGTGCGCATACGTCTTGAAAAAAGAGCAGCCCATAAAAAAAATATCGAGTTAGGAGTCTATAAAGGAGAAAATTCTGGACCCTCTAAAATTTCTGATGATGAGAGGCAAGAAATTTGTTTAAGAAGATATGATGGCGAAAGTTATAAGCGAATATCAAATGATTATCCCTTAGGCTTAACAGGTATTAAGGCAGTATGCTTTGACTGGGGCCCAAGAAATGGTTTTCCTTTTAAAAGAATAGTAGCAAAAAGATCAAGTTAAAATATTTCATACATAAATTAATTATTAAATAACCTTTTGATCGTTTAATCTACTTTTTAAATATTGAGAGATTGTTATTACCCAATCACTTGATGATAAAATAAAATAAATAAATTGGAATTAAATATATGTCAATAAGAGATGATATTAATAAAGTAAAAGTTTTAAAAAAATCATATGAGTTTCAGCTCAATAGGGTACTTAATGAGGGAAAAAATACGGAACGTATAAACGATACAGTCCAACAAGCAATAGACAATCTTAGAAATAATAAAAATTCCTTTGTAATATACGGTGAACCTCAAAGTGGTAAAACGGAGATGATGATATGTCTTGCATCAAAATTAATTGACGAAGGAAATAAAATTGTAATTATTTTAATAAACGATAATTTACATCTTAGAGATCAAAATATTGATAGGTTTGTGAGAGCACACGTAACTCCTATTCCAGTAGATTACCAAGAAATAATTACCCCAACCTATAAAATAGATCATGAAACTCAAATGGTTATTTTTTGTAAAAAGAACTCAAAAGACCTTCAAAAACTACTGGATAAAATAGATAAATTTAAGGGCAAGGTTATTATTGATGATGAGGCTGATTATGCAAGTCCAGATGGGAAAATTAATAAAGTAGATGAGCAAACAAAAATAAATGAACTAGTAGGTAATCTTCTAAAAAAAGATGGGGTATATATAGGAGTAACTGCAACTCCGGCTAGGCTCGATCTGAATAATACTTTTGATAATATTGCTGAAAATTGGGTAGATTTCAAAGCACATGAAAATTATAATGGAGCACAAACGTTTTTTCCATCCAACCGAGATCATGAATTAGGGTTTAATTTAAAATTATTACCTCCTATTGATGATAACCCTAAATATCTTGAAGACGCACTTTCTATTTTTATTGCTACAGTTGGTTACTTAAATACAAGAAATAGAGATGAAATCAAAAATTTTTGTATGCTTGTACATACAAGTCATAAGACTGATATGCATGCTATTGATTATGGAATTGTTAGTAAATTTATAAGGTCATTAATTAGCCAAGAAGATTCTAAATACGAATTAAGATGGACTAAGGTAAAGGCAGCGATTGAAAAAAAGTACCCTAACGATGTTGAAATAATTTTTACCTATATTGTAAATAATATTTCAAAAAATAAAGTTCTAAAAATGAATTTTATAGCCAAGAGAGATGAAGGTTCCGATTTCGATCATGGCACTAATCCAATAGTTCCTTTTACAGTTTGCGTAGGTGGTAATATTGCCTCTAGAGGCTTAACTTTTAATAATCTTTTAAGTATGTTTTTTGCTCGAAATGCCATAAAAATTCAACAAGATACTTATATTCAAAGAGCTAGGATGTTTGGGTCAAGAAATGAATATCTTAAGGAATTTGAATTAACCATACCTGATTCTCTCTACAATGATTGGCATAAATGTTTCATGATGCATAACTTTTCTCTTGCATCAATAAAATCGAATAAAACGGTTCCGACATGGCTTGGAAGTTCTCGGCATACGCCAGCAGCAAAAAATAGTATTGACCTTGGGTTTGTTAATCATCAAAAAGGTGAAATGGGGTTTAAACTTTTTAAGTTTGATAGCTCTGTTGAAAAGATAATGAAATCCTCACAACTTAATAATTATGAAAAGTTAAAAGAATTGCAAAATTTACTTGGTGATGATCATGTCCCATCATATATTTTGTTATTTATTGAGCATAATATGCCACAACAAGAAAAATCAATTTCAATTAACGGACCAACATCAATTGATACCTTTAATCCAAAATATACTGATATATCAAATATTGAAAGACCGAGAGGTTTTATCGGTGGAGCCGATATAAGAAGAATTAAAGATGATAACCCTGCTGCAATTCATCATATTTGGATTTATTACTCACCGATACAGCAGAATAAAGCTAGATTATTTTATGTATATGATGGTAAATATACTGTAATAAGAAATTTAAAACACCATAAAGTATGATTAACGAGTTTGAATATTACCATGGCGCAGCATTAAGGGCTATTTGTGAAGGGTCTGAATCCCCAGTTACCGTTGAAGTTCTTGATAAACATTATGACAACAGCGCTTACGCTATAAACGATTCAGTTGCCCTTTACATAAAGCACTCAAAAAAACGATTAACTCCATGGAAATTTTCTTTTTATAAGCAACATCAGGACTTCATAAGTGAATTAAAAAATATTTTTGATGACATTGTTATTTTGTTGGTATGTGGAGACGATGGTGTGGTTGGACTAAGTTTTGACGAACTTAAGTTAATTTTAGATTCTAATCATGAGGATATAGAGTGGGTAAAAGTCGAACGAAGAAAAAGAGAGCAATATAAAGTATCTGGAACTGATGGTGAATTATCCTTCAAAATTACTCATGATGAATTTATATCAAAAGCTCTAAATAAATTATAAAAAAATTTATCCCCCTCTTATTGTTAATGGTTAAATCGGAGATGGTAGAGTCATAGCATTAAGTTCTCTATATGAAGTTCCTAAGCATAGATTTTTCTATTATAGATTCACCCTTTAATAAGCCTTTTATCAGGAATATATAAGATATTTAGGCCTATCTACTTCTGATAGAACATAAAGGATTCAAGCTTTTAAAACCTCAAGATTAATATGAAATACCTATTATTTGGAAAAAATAACCTTTTAAATTTTCAAGCTACCTTTTAATCAAAAGGATAACGTTCCTAATGAAAAGGAGATTTTTTAAATGAATAATAAACAAAGAAATAAACAATTAAGTTCGATCATGGATAAGCATTATATGAACGCAAATTATTTTAAAAAAGATAAATGCGTTTATTGCGGATCACCTTCGAATGATATTGACTACGTTCCTCCGGTTGAACAGGCTTACGCTTTTGGTAAAAACTTTATGGAAACAAATTATGGAGCTGAATTCTTAAAAGTTCCTTGCTGCAATCAATGCAATCAAAAAATCTTAAGAAATAAAGAGCTTATGACTATCAAGGAACGAAAGAAAGAAGTCTATAAATATTTATGTAAAGAGAAACAAAACACGCCTAAATGGACTAATGATGAATTAGGCGAGCTTGGTTACACTTTAAGCACAAAAGTTATTCCATTGCAGAATTATCAGGAATCACTAGGTAGAAGAATTTATTGGGCTAAGTCTAAAGTTAATATTGCATTTGATATGAAAAAATTTGGATATGACAATTTTTAAAATGTGCCGAGGATAAAAAATGGTAGATAAAATGGACGTAAAAAAAGAAAAAATAGATATCGATATGTATCGCTATGTTTCTGGTCTTGATGTCAAGCTGCCAAAATTTAATCTAAAAAAAATTGACGCTAAAGAAGTTCTAGGCTCATTAAATTCAGGGGATAGGGAGAATAGAAAAAAAGCTGTCTCACTTTTATTTGAAGCTTATAGCAAACGTTACTTCGAGATAGCTCAGAGTGTTGCTGATAGTAAACCTAGCAATCCACATGCGTTCATATGGGAATGGTATTCAGAAGTTAAAGGAGATTCACAATCTTTAAAGACAGAGGATGAAGAAGAAGCTCAAAATGAAACTGAAAAAAATGAAGCTTTAAGAGATATTTTCTGGAACATAGAAAATGATGAAACTAAACCGACTTCAGAAAAAGACATAGGTGCATGGCTCGATAATGCCGTTAAAAATTATGCAAATGACAAAATGAGTTTTAATCATAATTTGCACTGTTATTGGCATGAACCTCCACAAGATGTAAGGTTTATTGCTTTCGCTAGTATGAAAATTAATCGGCAGCCTTTTAATCTTGAAAAAATTGATGCTAAGGAAGTTCTTCGTTTATTGAATTCAGAGGATACAAATGATATAAAAAAAGCTGCCTCGCTTTTATTTGAGGGTTATAGCAAACGTTATCTCGAGATAGCTTTGGGGACAGTGGATCCTATCATTGGGGCCCATAGACAATTAGAGTATATTTTTCATAACTGTTTTAAACCTCAAACTATACCAACTTCAGAAAAAGAGATAGGTAAATGGCTAGATTATTTTGTTCTACGTTCGTTATACAATTTCAGCATTCAACAAGAATAATATTATGAATGAAATAAATAAACTCCCAACAAAGTTAGCAAAAATAAGAGATCAGTTAATTGATGTGGCTTATGGAAGAAAAGTAGCTTTTCCAAAAAGTGATAAATTGTGGGATTTTTATGAGTGGCTTGAATCAAGTGATGCCTACTTATTTGAGTCAGAGCAAGAGCAATATTACGATCTTACAATTGATGCAAGTTATCAGCATCCAGATGACTTCTCTGATAAAGGAATGATAAGTGAAGGGTTTTGTGAACCTGAAGAAATTAATGATGCATTAAGAATCCAATTTTTTAGAGATTATATTGACGCATTGGCTGAGCAAGAACAACACTATGTGTTCTCTATCAAAATTAAAAATGAGAATAATGAAGTTGCATTGATAGGCGGCACAGCTCAATGTAACGGGCAAGGGAGTGATACAGTTAATTGGGTTTACGGAGCCTATAAAACTGAAGATGAATTTAGAAAGTGTTTCGAGTCAAGTGATCTGAATACAATATCTGATGAAGAAATACTAAAGCGTTTTAAAAAAAATAGGAAATAAAAAACTTAGAAATTTACAGTGGCTCAACTCATGAAATTCCTGATTTACACAAATTAATAATTAAATAATATAGATGTTGTAATAGCTTAAAAGGAGAAGCTATGAGTATGAGAAAAGATTCAGGTAGTGCTTTTTTCTGGGTTGTCATTGCTCTAGTAATTATGTGGAGAGCAGTCAGGGCAGCCAAAGGAGAGTTTAGCTAGACAGAAATATTAGGTGGATTTAAACCAACTTGCTACACCTAGACAATTGTCAAAGTAGCTAAATAGGAGAGAGACATGTCACCAAAAGAAGTATGGAAAAATCTATACCATCAAATTAGATGGGTGCGATCTAAACAAGAAGAAAAAGAAATCAAAAGAAACAAAATACCAACCCAACTTAAACCAGAGCAATTAAAAGAGGCCCAAAAAAAATATATCGCATGGAAGGTGGGATATTTGCGTGAGTTTCTAAAAGATAGGTAATTACATAAAAAAATAGGTGGATTTAAACCAACTTGCTACACCTAGGCATTTGCCAAAGTAGCTAAATAGGAGAAATAAAATGGCGTACTTAGGATATAAAAATAAAGCTTTCAGGGAATACAAAAGAGAACAAGAAAGAGTAAAGCAATGGAAAGAAGCAGAGAAAGTAAGAAAGAGAAAAGCTAAAAAAACGAAAAAACTACTCAAAGCAATTGCAGCTCATGTGGTAATTGTAATCATTTTAATCGCAATATATTACTTGTTATGAAATAGGACTATCCAGCCTTAGACAGTCAGGGATGAAAGTGTCGTTTTGGTAAATTTGATCTAAGACGACATTAAAGCGAATAAAAAATAACCTTTTTAATTTTCAATCTACTTTATTTAGTTAAGCTAAAAAAAGGTCGAACCGACCTACCGTATCAATGATAAAGGTTAGAGGAGTCAACCGAAACTCTAAAGAAACAGAGCACGACAAAAAACTAAACCAACGGGTACTTGGCCTGCTGAACGCACAAAGGATGGCGAAGTAATTATAACAGCCAAGTAATGCTTAGGTCGAAACACTCGGGAGAGTGTCTCAGGTTTTTTACCTGACTGATGAGACCATCAGTAACTAACCGTAACACAATCTAATCACTATGTGATGCAAAGCAAGAACAGTCAAAGGACGCTGCAAGTCCGGATGCCAGCGGCCTGGATATTACCAGGTCGGGCTATTTAACTAAGGAGAAATCTATGAAGAATAAAAAACTAGAAAATAAGAAACTAGAGGAGATAACAGTACAAGACATGATGCTTACACCCATGGGTTGTAAGATTGTTGCTGAGACTGCTATTAAAAGCCTGGCTACACAAATTGGTAAATGGGCTGAGGAGTATCCAGAAGAACGTGAAAATTATCAGGCTGATATTGAAGTGCTTTGGAGAACGCTTTGGCTCTTTAATAAATGTGATTTTCTTTTCAAAGAGCCGGAGCAAAAGGTTGAGGATTTAGCTGCATAAGTGGCTTATCTTCAATCTTAATTAAAAAATAACTTTTCTAACTTTCAATCTACTCTTTAAATGTAAAGGGGGTGCAGGGTTTTGATTAAAGATAAATCCTCTATGGGGACTCTTTAAGACGCGAGTTCGATTCTCGCCACCTCCACCAATTTTTTTATAAGAGGCAATATGAAACACAGAAAAACTAAAGCAAGAAGAAATAGATACTTTACATGGAACATGGGCAACTCTAGATCTTCATGGGCTTTATTCACTTCAGGAAAATTAAGAGAAGAAGCGAATGCAAAGGAAGGATTAAAAGAAGCAGAAATAAACAAGGGGAAATAATTGAACATAAGAGAAAAAAAATTAGCAATAAGAAAAGGTCGTGATAACTACATAGCGTTATACGCTCTTCACAGAAAAAGCTTTGGCTTTAAAGTTGAAGGTCCAGATACATATATATGGACAAACAATAATGCAACACCTAACAACTGGATAGCTGAAAAAGATATGGTTGAAGATGAAAAATGCTACAAAGTAAAAGCAAAATCATACGAATTATTCAAAGGATCATGGTTCGTAACACACGAAAACGGAGATATCTTCTTATTAAATGACTGTGAAGTAACATTAAGTTACTTCGATAAATACGGCTGGGAAGCATTCTACAGAGAAGGTAACAATGTTAAATACAAAAGAGCAAAAGAAGGTGATCATAAAGTACCTCACCTGTGCTTTGGCTGGAAAGTATTGTCTAAAAAATACCTAGATGACTTAAAAAAAGAAGTAGCAGAAGACAAAAAAGAAACATGGTACACCGGAAATTCAATAGCAACATATGAACTAGAAACAGCAGAAGCATTTATTAAAAAAGAATCAATAACTCTATAAGGAGACAATATGAAAAATACAAATAGATTTTATGCCAGTTTAATCACAATGACTTTGAGCTTTTCATTTTTAGGCTTAGCTAATGCAGAGAGTTTCTTAGATTCACCATCTCTTTTTGATGACTCTGGTTCTTTTAATTTTGCTGATTCAAACACAAATTCTGGTGATAACAGCTTTTATAAAGATGATGGCAGCTTAGTAATCATAAGAGGCGCTAAGGATTCCGGTCTTATTGTTAGAGGCACTGATGAAGGAACTGAGACTGAATACTATGTAATTCCTAAAGATGATGGAAGCAAAACCTTTATTTATGATGAAGGTTTAACAGTTTGCGATAGCAATGGTTGTTACTAAGATAAAGGAGATTGAATAATGGGTAAGCTCATAAAAGGTAATTTTGGAAAGACTGAAGATGATGAGTATCAAGGCTATGGTTGCAATGCATTGCTCCAACTATTCAGAAATGTAGAGCCTTATAAAGAACCTGAACCTACCAATGTGATCGATAACATCACCTGGCATCCTCACCAACATAAAAAAATGTTTGAAGATGGTGATTTCATCAGAGATATCACTAGTGTAGAGTGGACCATAGAAGCCTACGGTGCAGAAAGTCTGCTAGAGGCACTCCCACTTAAAACCATAATGGAATTACGAGAGTATTTCATTGGCCCTGAAGAGCCCAATAAAGATGGAATAGAAAGAATGATAAAGGCTCTTCCTTACCGAGGTACCGTGAATAATATCCTCGATGATGGAGAAAAGAATCAAGATCTGCCTTACCTTGAATCCATAATAATATTAAAAAGACTCTTGAAAGAACATGGAGTTGATTCAGTGATGTATGGTTTGTATGAATGGCATGTGGATAAACTCAAAGAGTGGTTTGAAAATCATCGTCAAATGAGATTTTCTAAGGGCATGTAAGTAAAGTCCCGGAAATATGAGCCACATAATAATTTGGTTATTTATTTTTAGATTCAGAATAAAATAAGTAACCTTTTTACCTCAAGCCCCACCTTTTAAATAAGCAAGAAAAATAACTTTTTTAACTGGAGGTTCAAATGAAACATTTATTCGTAATTGCCTTATTGTTTACTTTTTATCATTTTTTTAAAAATACACTTAGTAAAAAAATAACTAAAAAGTAACCTATCCGCCTTAAGCCCCACCTTTTATATATAAACCTAAAATTCAAAGGAATAAGTATGAATAATAAAAAAATAGTATCAAAAGATAAAGTCTATATGCAAGATCATCTTGAGCCAAGAGATAAACTCTTGGTAACTCAATCCACGGTTCAAATTACAACAGATATTGTTGCGGAATATGCCAAAACGCAAACAGGTAATCAACTTAAAAGTGTAGAGATGGAAATAGAGGCACTCTGGAAAACACTTGTTATCCTTAATAAATATGAGGGCTATTTTGAAAATCCAGATAATAAAACTATGAAAGTACTCTCTAAACCCAAAGCAAATTGGCTTGATCTGGCAGAGAGACCAAAATGCCACAAAATGAGCACATTGCTTATTGAATACCTTTCAAATCAAATGAATGAATGGTCAAATGAGTTTCCAGAAAGAAGTGAAAGTTTGCAATCTGATGCAAAAGTTCTATGGAAAACCCTTCTTGTATTAAATAAAGCAAAAGCATCTTTTAAAGGACTAAACGATAAATATATTAAATCCTTAACCGATAAGGCTGCCGCTCAAGGTCTTTAAGAAAATTTTAATAATAATGCTAAACTTATTCGCTATGACAATTACATCTGATCAATTTAAAGAGATTATGCGCTTGTTTGATGCGGGTGATTTTGAGTCCAGAAAGACAGCAGTCTCAATGTTATATGAGGGTTTTAGTCGCCACTACTTAATAGTGATTAAGCGTGATTTCATGTACAACAAATATGACGATGCAATGGCTGAAGAAGTTCTGCAGGATGTCTTTTTAAGTTTACTTTCAAAACAAACCAAACCCTCCTCAGCATTTGCAATCAGTGCCTGGTTAAAAAGCTATGTATTTAATGTGACAAGAGATCGCATGAAAAAAGGTGGCTTTGAGGTGCTTCCGGATGATCCTGGGAGGGGGGAAGGTGAGAATCCTACAAATCCTGGAGACTCTATGATGATTAAAAAATGTATGGAAGAGGTCATTAAAGAGTGTGGTAAGGATGATCCTGAAGGTGCAGAACTTTTCAGTAAAGTAAAGGTAGAGGGTCACGCTTACAGTGAGCTGACAAATATTTCTGGAAAAACGGTTTCAAATTTAAAAAAGATCGTGTCTGAATTTAATACGATGCTCAAGGAACTTATTCAACCTTGTTTGGAGAGGGTGAAATAATGGCTACTCAAAAAATAAATGAAGATGCATTAATTAAACAAGTATTTAAGAAGGTCAATAAAGATCTAGGCATCGCTGCTAAAACACCACCTGCCCAGATGAAATCTTTTAATGAAAAATTAAAGGCAGCCCCGACACCTTTTTTATATCGTATTAAGGATGTTTGGAAAGCTTTTGCAGCCTTGATGGCAGGATTCTTTACAATTGGTTTTATCATTGCAAGGCTCACGATACCTACCGAAGCAGTTTTACAAACAGCTGCTGTCTCTCCTGATATCTATGATTTTAATACCTTTGATAGTGATGGAGATGGCGAGTGGACTCTAGCAGAGGCACAGCAAGCAAAATTAGCCTTAGCTATCCAACAGTTTGAATATGCTGATAAGAATCAGGACGCAAAGCTGAGTTTTGAAGAATCAAGAAAAGCAGTCAATGGGATATCTCAAGGTCAGTTTATTGCACTTGATGAAGATGGGGATGGGCTCCATTCTTTTGAGGAAGTAGACCAGGATATTGCTTATATGGATTATCAACAATTCAATCAACTTGATTTAAACCAAGATGGGAAATTAAATTATGCTGAAGCTCAGCGGATGTTCGTAATTATTATTGTTGAGGGATAAATATGATTGAAATAGATGCTCCAAAGCTTCCAAGTGAATGGGAGGGTGTTGAAACTGGTTATGAAAATTCACCTAGGAATTTCATACAGAAGACAAGCAATTTAGTTTTACCAATCAAAGGAGGTTGGGGATATTCAATTGATGACTGCGTTATTATCGACAAGGAAGATTCATCTGTTGATCCCTCAAAACCCTTCAAAGGAGTTCCCATTGAGTATCAATTTGTTGAAAAAAGAATTTATGCAGAATTGATTATTTTTAAAGATCGAGATTCACTGTCCAGTGGTATCCGTTGGCAATCACTTTTACATACAGTTGAGGCAGTTAATGGACGAACATATGATGTTCTTGATTTTGAGGTTACTGCATTTCTAGATGAAGATTGGGAGTATTTAAGAAATGACCGGAGAGAGAATAATGGATTTGATAAAGATCCAGAAGGCCTGAAGAAACATAATGAGGAAAATGATAAAAGAAAATTCTTTTACAACACGCAGTTCTGGTTCGATATAACTAGCTTTCATAACGAGGCTGTAAAAGGTTTTGATGGAACGATAGCCTCATATCCTATCAAAGAAGGTGAAGGAAAATTCCCAAAAATTCAAGAATCAGATTTCATAGAAGAAAATAAAGAGTTCTTAGGATAAATAAGTAACCTTTTCTCAATTCATCCTACCTTTCAAATAAGAGGATAAATAAGGCCTCATATTGGAGGAAAGAATGATGAAATTTGATGATTTAAAAACTATACATAGAGATAACCGTGAGAATTTTAAAGAAGAATTCTCAACACGTATCCATAGATCTTTAAGTTGGATCAAAAGAGCTGAAATGGAGACTGAAGACAGTGATGCGAGCTTTATCTTTCTATGGATCGCATTCAATGCGGCTTATACATCTGAAAGATCATCTGAAGAAGGAGTTTTTGATAAAAGCTTAATGACAAGCTATTTCCAAAAGTTGGTGAAACATGGGAAGAAAGAAATCCATGAATTAATTACTAATGGTCATCGTGAAGTGATTATTCAAATCTTAGAGAATGAATACATCATTAGTCCTTTTTGGGACAATAAAAAGGGTGAAGATTTTTGGAAATACATCCGCACAAAAGAGAAACGTGATGTTGAGAATCTGATGGACTACGAAGATTGTATTGGTCAGATCCTAATAATTCTATTTAAACGCTTTTATGTATTGCGTAACCAAGTTATGCATGGTGGTGCAACATGGAATAGTGCGGTAAATAGAAAACAGGTTAATGATTGTAATTCTTTAATGAAAGTCTTAGTTCCTTTATTTGCTGAAATTATGCTTAACAATCCTGACGAGGACTGGGGCGCTTTACCATTCCCAGTTAAAACTGAGGTTTAAAATTTTGAAAAAAATTATTATCAAGTTATTCGTAAGTACTCTGACGATTGTTTTCATGAACTTTGGTCTTGCAGGAGATAATCCTTTCGGGGATGGATATCATCAGGATACGAATCCATTTAGCGATGGGTATATCCAAAACGATAACCCATTTGCAGAAGGGTATGTGCAAGATAGTAACCCATTTGCAGAAGGGTATGTGCAAGATACGAACCCATATGGGGAAGGTTATATTCAAGATACCAATCCCTTTAGAGAAGGATATGTGCAGGATAAGGGGATTTTTGAGAAGAATTTAAAATAATAATACTTATAAAGCTTAATAAATTATGCCAAAAAATAAACTATACGATCCAGCATCAAAAGACTTATTTAAGATAAGCAGAACTGGAGTTGACTTATTTCTTAACTGCGAAAGATGCTTTTATTTGAGATATAAAAAAGGTGTCTCTAGGGTATCAGGTCCACCATTTAATCTAAATATTGCTATTGATTCTCTTCTAAAAAATGAATTTGACGAATACAGAAGAAAAGGTGAGCCGCATCCATTAATGTCTGAAGCTAATATAGATGCAATCCCATTTCAGCATGAGCTTTTGGATCAATGGAGATTCAATTTTAAAGGAGTGCAATTTGAGGATAAAAAGCGTGGTTTTTTATGGTTTGGTGCTATTGATGATGTATGGATTCATAATCAAACTAAAAAGTTGATTATTGCAGACTATAAGGCCACATCAAAAAAAACGGAAGTAAATCTCGATGCGGATTGGCAAATTGCATATAAGCGTCAAATGGAATTTTATCAGTGGTTAATGAGATCAAATGGATTCGAGGTAGATAATGAAGGATGGTTTGTTTACTGTAATGGAAAGGTATTTGATAATCACTTTAATAGCAGCCTAACTTTTGATATTAAGATGATTCCTTATAAGGGAAACGATGCATGGATTGAGTCAACACTTGAAAAGCTCATAAAATGTTTAAAATCTCAAACAATCCCTGATGCAAATGCAGATTGTGATTATTGCAAATATATAAATAAAATTAATTTAGCTTCAGAATGAAATGTTAAAGTCTATTAAGTAGTAATCCACAAATACAAAAAAAAGATTTTATGAAATCTTATCTAAATTCTACTCTAAGGATTTTATTACAGCATCAGTTATATGCCACATCATTACTGGAGCTACAGCATTACCTAACCCTCGATAATTTATAGTTTTTGAATCTACTAACTTAAAACTGTCTGGGAAAGATTGTATCCGCGCTACTTCCCTAGGAGTAAACATCCTATATCTTCCATCTTCATATAGTACTGGATCCGTGCTATTTAGACTTACTTTTGCAAGATGAGAGGTGACTGTATTGCAAGGTAAATCTATTTTTTGGGCCCTTCCTTTATTCATGATTTTAGAATTTCTAGAATTCAACATTCCATCAACTGCTTTTTGGCTGAAATAGTATTTATCTTCTATTTTTTCCGACGAAAACAAGACTTTTGATAATGGCTCAAAATTATTTGTATGGGTGGGGAGAGGAAATAAAAATCTGTTATATACTGCTTTACTTCTAAAGCCAATTATAAAAACCCTTTCTCTCTTCTGGGGGACACCAAAGTGAGCTGAATTTAGAAGTGAATACTTAACATGGTAACCACACCTCTCAAATTTTTTTAATATCAAAGGAAAAGATTCTTTTTGGTTCGCTGACAAGATCCCTTTTACATTTTCTGCAATAAACACACTAGGCTTTTTTTTTCGAAGAATTCTGCACATCTCAGAATACAACATCCCTCTTGGATCGTTACAGCCTAACCTTTTTGGATTTTGAGCTAAAATTGAAAATGATTGGCATGGAAATCCACCAGTCAAAATATCATGTGTGGGAATATCATCCAAAACTAAATCTCTGATATCTATAACTTGTGCTTCTTGTTTAAAATTTTGGTTGTAAATAGAGGTTACTTTTTCATCAAAATCCATTGCATAAACAGTTTTAATAGGGTGTTTTCTATAATTCGATTTTAGAAAAGTAAATCCGCCTTCCGCACCTAAATCCATTCCACCACAACCACTAAATAAAGAAGCTAACTTATATTTCATCTTTTTAAACTAACAATTTTTCCCAAGTGCCAGATTTTTCAGTATATTTTATATCAGCACCTCCTCTTGGAGACATATCTAATAAATCATTTTTATACTTAGAAACAGGGTCATGAATCTGAAATAACCTAATTCCATCTGATGAGATAAGAAGCCTATAAACATAATATGAATCTTTCAATGTTTGCGCTGCATCCCATTCGTTAGGTGTCATATGAAATGAAAAGTGATTAATTTTACCTTTAGAAATAGTAGTTTTTACCTCAATATATTTTTTCATAGGCAAGCTACCTTGGTGCGATTGTATATCGTATCCGACACCCAAATGGTCAGGTATTTTCTTAACATTTTTTATAAACTCTTCTTTATTAATAGACCGTAATCTTGATTTCTCATGCTCTATTGATATTGACTCACCAACAAATCCAATTTTTTTTGTAGTGACTTCACTTTTGTTCAATAAATCTTGATTAATTTTTTTTATTAAATCCTTTAATAATCCAGACTCTTGTTCCTCTTCGTCTGTCATATCATTTAATATCTCAGAAACATCACCTTCAAAAACACCTGGGTTTAAAGTTTTATTAACGTAAGAGAACCATTTTTCGTTGGTTAAGTTAACATCAGCTAAAGTTAAATTTTTTCTACCATATAAAGAGCTATATTCAGGGAAGAAACTTTTATCACTTGTAAATGCAAGTAAAACTTCAGTTTTAAGAGCAGCAGCAATATAATATCTTCCATTATATATTTCTCTTTTTAAAAGACCAGCTAACTCCATATAGTCTAAAATGTCTCCAGCATACCTGACCACATCACCTGATTCATCATATACGAGCTTATTTTTTCTATTATTTAAAATTAAGTTAACAGTATCGAGATAACTTCTGGAACCTGTAGTAGATCTTAAATCATTAAATACACAATGGCATATTTCTGATTTAGAAACACCAAATTTTGTAATGTTTAATGATTTCTGTGCTTCTATTATCAAGTTTAAAATATATGTAGCTGGTTTGAATTTTATCTCTACCTGTAACATTTCAAGTGAACTTTTTGATTTTAAATGACCACCCGGATATTGAAATTTATTCAAAAAATATCTAAAGAACTCAAGTAAGTCTTGATTCTTTGCTAATAATTCAGCAATGTTGCCAGGTTTATATAATCCGTTTGAGTGCTCAATAAAACCAAATAATGCTGCTATTTCTGTCCTCCAATTAGCAATTGTCTTTGCTGTTACTGACCCATTACCTGGAAACAAACGTATAGCAGCCTCAAGTTTTGAGCAAAAATTTTCTTTTGTTAATGTTGGGATTTTTGCTATTTCTGATGCTATATATATTAATACATTTTCTACATCATTTTTAAAACGTGGTCGCACATGATGAATTCGAAAAAAGTGCTGATTTGGAATCTCATATTTTAATTGTGTCATTTCAATACTTCCAATATTTTTTTGCCTAACTCTGCAGCAAGTACAGGGGGAACTGCATTCCCCACCTGTTTATATTGACTAGTTTTAGATGCACAAAAGATAAACTCATCTGGAAAACTTTGAAGCCTTGCTGACTCTCTAACCGTTGGCACACGATTGTATTTATAGTGAAAATGGTGTCTATGCCCAGTATCAATTGTTGAACTTGGTTTTTTACTATTAAATCTAGTCCAGGCAATATTTACGTTTCTAGTATTTCTAAATTCTTCTGGTAAGTTTTTGAAGTTCCCTCCATCAGGAACATGTGAAATTATTGATACTGTTTGTTCTGAATGTCGAGTTATTTGGTGATTAAATAATTGATTGGTGTTCTTCCTCATTAATTCTTGGTATTTGGATTTGGAGGCAGATGGGTTGCTAAAACCATCAACTATCTCACCCTCTGGTAAATCACTTATTGCTTCTTCACAATTTATTTTTTTATCATTTGGCATAGGGAAGAAAAACTTTACGTCATGTTTAAAGCCAACGATAAATAATCGCCTTCTATTTTGAGGAACCCCGTAATCAGATGCTAAAAGAATTTTATGAAAAGTTTTATATCCCAAATCGTCAAATTCTTTGAGAATAGAATTTAAAATTAATCCTTTTTGCATTGAGGCTAAATTGGGTACATTTTCCATGACAAAGGCTTCAGGTTTAAAGTATTTAACAGCTTCTACAAAAGCAATATATAACTTATTTCTCGGATCGTTTGGATTCCTTTTACCTGATATTGAAAAACCTTGACACGGAGGGCCTCCAATAATTAAATCTACTTTTCTATTAAGCTGATTTTTAATAATCTTAAAATTGGGATCTGAAAGATCTTGTTTGAACACCAGAGAGTCTTTATGATTAAACTTAAAGGTTTTTAATGCATCTTTGCATGAATCAATTCCAGCCAAAACATTAAACCCTACTTGCTCGAACCCAAAGGAAAGTCCTCCGCAACCAGAGAATAAATCTAGTATATTTTTATTATTCACAGCAAGCCTTGTTTATTTTTAAGCAAAAAAATTACTTATTTATTTCATATTATTATAAGTCATTTGATGACTATAAAAGCTATGACAATGGGTAACTTACCAAAAAATTTAAGTGATCATGTCTATGCTAAAGAAATGATTTGAAAATTAAAGAGTTAGGATGGAGTGGAGTTGTATTTCCTTTTATCAGCTTGTATCGATAGTCAACTAAAAAAAACTACTTAAAAAATTTGGGCACAATAAAGTCACACTTGACTAATTTCTCACGCTAAAATACACTTGTCAGTAAACATTAACCATTGATTAAAGTGTAACTAAAACAATAGGTTAGGGTAGTTATCAGGGGATAGAGCATCCCCCTCCTAAGGGGAATTCAATTAACAAAATTTTACTTACCTTCATCTTCAATATTTCTTATAATCAAAAAAAAGTAACCTTTTATCCTTTTAAACTACCTTTTAAATATAGAAATTTAAAAAGAATAAAAGGACTTTCAAATGAAAAAATTACTCTCACTTATATTGTTGCTTTCCTCTTTTGGGGTGACTGCTGAAATTAGTAGATCCAAAACTATTAAAAACCTAAATATTGCTGTTACCGGAGAATACAAAGTAGAGGTTTATAAAGATAAAGTGCATATGTTTAGCTATGATTGCCGTCCTTATATGTTTTGTGAATTATTCACCACTACTAAAGAAGATCCGAGTTATAAAATGTCTGATGGAAGCGTTCATTCCTCTGATGATCTAAAGGTACTTACTATTGATAATATAGAAGAGGTTGTTGGTGATAATCCAAATTTTTATGATGGAAACATTATGTTCTTTATAGCAACATCATCACCAACAGCTTCATATAGTACTACCACGATGTACAGTGTAAATACTCATAATGGCAGTGTTCAAGTTAGAAGTACTGAATGGAATTATTTGCGAAGAGGAATGAGCAAACCTGAAATAGATAACAGTTGTTTAAACCTTAAATACTGTAAATAGAAAAATGAAAAAACTACTATTACTCTTATTGCTAATACCACTAATTTCTTGTACTGAAGATTGGACGGGGGATAAAGACATAATATCAGAAAGACTGCAAGAGTGCCGTGACAAGGCTTATGAGAAAGAGACATCCGTCATCGGATATACAAACGATGTCAAAGATTGTGAAACAGTTGATCTCACTTACGAAGACCAACGTCTCAATGTTAATTACAAAAAATTAATGAGTTTATTGAGTGATGAAAAAAAGATTTTATTAAGAAACAAACAACGGGAATGGATTAAGTATCGTGACAAAGAAGCATTATCAATGACATTTAGGAACCCTGAAACTGGTGAGGTAAAAGATAAAATTTATTATTCATCTTGGTGGGAAATGAGTCAAGCAGAGGGAAAAATAGGTGAATTGTCCCACCAGATAACAATGAGAGAATTAACGAAAAAAAGAGCTGATGAATTAGCTGACATGCTTATAAAATTCAATAATGAGGTCTTATGAAAAAACTACTCCTACTCTTATTCTTAATACCTAATCTAGTGATTGGCGAGAGTCATACTTGTAATTGTTCGGAGATAGATTGCATTAATGCAACTTATATATGGAACGACAAAGATGGCAATCCTATTAAAAATCCTATAGGTAATTTTGATGTACCCCTGTCAAAAACAATAAGAGTCAAAGGTATCCTATCTTCTAAAAATGTAATTGATCATTTAGGGAGAAATTTCGACTCTCCCATACTTACTTTTAATAAAGCAAAATGTATTTACGGAACTTTTATGCCCAGTCGCTATGACGGTGGACCGGGTTATAAAGCACCAATAGTTAAGCCATATTTTGGACTCCATTTTGAACAAGAGAATAATATGACTCATGTTGAATTAATCTTTGATAAAAAAGGAATGGCATATTATAAAAAGAATATAGGCAACGAAGTTTTAGTGACTGGAGAATTTAAAGATACAAGTAAATGGAATAACACAACAAGTCCATTCTTATTTGAAGTAGAGGCTATGAGCAAGGAATCTAAAAATGAAATAGAAAAAAGTTGTAGGTACTTTTTTAAAGAGAGTGATAAATATAATAAATGCTTAAGTGCATTTTCATCACCATGGCCTAATTGGCATAAGGTGATATATCCAGTTTCTGGCGGGCTTAGTGTTGAGGATGCCAATACTTCCATGAGGCAAATGCTGGATGATTATTAAAGGACTGATATGAATAAACTACTACTACTTTTATTCTTAATACCTAATCTGGTAATCGCAGAAAAAAAACTATTAGTTGCATTTAAACCTTTAATAACTGAAGATTCCCTAAGAGGAAAAGTGGCTAAAGTTGTTCCTGTTGACGGGGTTGAATATTCACCCAGAAAAAATAGATATAACTATCCTTGCACTTCTGAAACCATCATAACGTCTTCAAAAAAGATAGATGATATAACTTTTCTAATTAAAACAACTGAAACAAGAATGGCAAAAGAACATGAGTCTTGTGACCCTTATGACTATGATAATAGTAAAGATATTTTTGAGGATGCTCCAAGAAAAAAGACAGAGTTTATGATCATAGATTCAGATAATCAATTGATAGAACACAAGAATGTTGATGATAGCCATGCTGCACGACCGATTAAAATTATTGAAGGTCCTAAATATTTTCCATACACAATCATAAATACTTATCGTTTAGGTAACAGTTCTGTTAATAATACTTATTATATTTACAGGACTAGCTCACCATTTAAAAAAGTTGGGTTTTTAAAAGGTACTGAGGCCGGAGATATTAAACTTTATAAAAGTGGAGATATATACGTTGTTGAATTATCTTATAAGCGATTCGGAGATAAGCCACAACCTGATTGGGTGGAGACCTTTGAATTAATTAATAACGAGCTAATAAGTTTAGCCATATGTGTTAAAGACTTTTGCATTAATTAATGATTAGCTGATAAGTATATTAAAATATTTATAACCAAAACACTTCACTACCAGTAATCTAAAAGTAATAAAACTTCTCTAAATACTGGGCATAATAATGTCA
The DNA here is from genome assembly GCA_019823025.1 of Methylophilales bacterium. NCBI lineage: Bacteria > Pseudomonadati > Pseudomonadota > Betaproteobacteria > Nitrosomonadales > Methylophilales bacterium. The sequence goes on from CP081940.1 coordinate 1,291,666, forward strand.
CACTTGACTAAATTCCCAAGCTTAAATACACTGTTCTATACACATTAACCATTGATTAAAATGTAACTAAAACAATAGGTTAGGGTAGTTATCAGGGGATAGAGCATCCCCCTCCTAAGGGGAAATTCAATTACTTTATCTTAAGAATTTAAATCACTTTCACTCACTGACTCGCATTTTTCTCCAGCTTTATCACACTCTTTCTCTGCCTCTTCTTTTGCAGCATAAAAACAACCTGTAAGAAGTACAGCTAATACCAACAAAGCTAATAACTTTTTCATCTACTTTCCTTTTTTATAAACTTAAAATATTTAAACATCATATCAATATAATCACATGTATGAGTTTTAAATATTTTAGGAGCAATATGCTATGATTCATGAAAGTTGTATTTTTAAAAAGCAATTAATAAATCCTTTTTTTAGTCTACTTCTTAACTATTATTTTTAATGTTTATGGAAGTAATTATGAAAAAAACACTCATTTTTTTTACATTCTTGATAACTACATTGTTATTGACTGCATGTGATAAAAAATCACCACCACCACCAAAACCGCCGATTGAAGTATCGGTGATGAAAATAATAACGCAAGATACTCCAATTGATTTTGAATATGTAGGACAAACATTAAGTCCGAACGAGGTTGAACTTCGAGCACGTGTTGCCGGTTTTCTTGACCAACAACTTTATAACGATGGTGAGTTTGTCACTGCCGGGAAAATTATGTTTCAGATGGACCCCAAACCATTTGAAGCTGAATTATTAACAGCGAAAGGTGAACTTGCTCAACAGCAGGCAAGGTTAGAAGTTGCTAAAGCAACATTAGCTAGAGTTATCCCACTGGCAGAACAAAATGCAGTCAGTCAACAAACACTGGATACCGTTACCGGTGATGAAAAAGAGGCGCAGGCTGCTGTAATTTCTGCTTTGGGGCAAGTGAGAGTTGCTGAACTTAACCTTAGCTACACAACTATTGTATCGCCAATATCGGGCCTATCAAGAAATGCTAAGCCAAATGAGGGTGCCTATCTTATTGTAGGTAGTGTGCTTACAAGTGTTTCAGGCATCGACCCTATGAATGTTAATTTTAGTGTTTCTGAAAATGAGCTCTTTAGTTATCGTGATAATGTGGCAAAAGGACTGCTGTTAGGTCCAAAAGATAGCAAGTTTCAAGTGCAGCTAACTCTTGCAGATGGGTCTATTTTTCCAAATATGGGCTACATCAGTTTTGCCAATCCATCATTTAGCAAGGAAACTGGCACTTTTCTAGTACGTGCTGTATTTAAGAATCCTGATGGACAATTGCGACCAGGACAGTTCGTGCGAGCAAAGGTGTCTGGTGCCAGTCGTAAGAACGCAATTATTGTGCCACAGACTGCAGTCTTGCAGGGAGCCAAGAGCCATTTTGTATGGGTTATCAACAAGGATAATCAGGCAGAACAGCGCATGGTTGAAGTAGGTGATTGGATTGGTAATGATTGGCTTATCAATGGTGGTTTAAAAGCAGGTGAGCGCGTAGTGGTTGAAGGTGCAATTCGTGTGAAGGCAAAGAAACCACTTAAAATTACTGAGGTAAAAACGAAGCTGTTAGAGGATGAGCCGAAAGCGCCATCGAATATTGCTGTACCCATACTTCCAAGTGAAAAATTAAGACTAAATCCAGAAAAATCGCCCAATTCCAACGGCCAATACAAAGAGTGATTTAGGAGTCACGCATGAACCTTTCTCACTTCTGTATCGACAGACCAATTTTTGCAGCGGTTATTTCTATTGTGATCACCTTGGCAGGTGCATTAGCAATGTTAAATTTGCCGATTGCACAATACCCAGAAATTACTCCACCACAAATCACGGTAGCGGCAACTTACCCGGGGGCTAGCGCAGATGTTGTTGCTAATAATGTAGCAGCGCCGATCGAGCAACAGGTTAATGGTGCTGATGACATGATCTACATGTACTCGTCGAGTTCATCAACAGGTGACATGACGCTAAACGTATTTTTTGATATTGGGAAAGACCCTGAACTGGCTCAAGTTGATGTTCAAAATAGGGTTAACTTGGCTTTGCCCCAGTTACCGCAATCCGTTCAAGATGAAGGGGTTTCAATACAGAAAAAATCCTCTGCTTTTATGATGGTGATTGCAGTTTATTCACCTGAAGATCGTTACGATGAAACCTACATCGCCAATTATGCAAATATTTACGTGCTTGATGCGTTAAAGCGTGTCCCAGGTGCAAATCAGTCTGCCATCTTCGGCACGCCGGACTATGCAATGCGTATTTGGCTAAAAACAGATCGTATGGCGCAGCTTGGTATTACCGCAAGTGATGTACAAAATGCGGTAGCGAATCAAAACCAACAGTTTGCAGTTGGTCAGATCGGACAATCACCCACGGGGGCAGCTGTAGAACAATCTTTTGCTGTGACTACAAAGGGTAGATTGACTCAACCTTCTGAATTTGAAAACATCATTCTTCGCGCAGATAGTAATGGTGTTGCAATAGTACGTCTGAAGGATGTGGGTCGTGCTGAATTTGGTCAAAAAGATTATTCATTACGTAGTACATTTCAAGGTAAACCAGCAACATTGCTTGCGGTTTATCAGCAGCCAGGCGCTAACGCTCTTGATGTCTCTGCACAAGTAAAAGCTACGCTAGCTAAGATGAAAGGTTCATTCCCCGAAGGCATCGAGTACAAAATTGTGATGGATACTACCGAATTTACACGTGCTTCCATCAAGGATGTGATTAATACTTTCTTCATAGCTTTGGTGCTGGTGGTGCTAGTGGTGTTTATCTTCCTTCAAAGCGTTCGTGCCACGCTTATTCCTGTGATTGCTGTACCGGTTTCAATCATTGGTGCTTTTGTGGGCCTTTTGGCATTAGGCTTTTCCATCAACATGTTGACATTATTTGGCATGGTATTAGCAATTGGTATTGTGGTGGATGACGCGATTGTGGTTATAGAGAATGTTGAGCGGAATATGCAAGAATACAAGTTAAGTCCGAAGGATGCAGCCAAGCGAGCTATGGATGAAGTTTCTGGACCAGTAGTGGCAATTGTATTGGTGATGTGTTCAGTATTTATACCGGTAGCATTTTTGGCTGGTATTACGGGAGAACTTTACAAGCAGTTTGCTATTACGATTGCAATATCAGTGGTACTTTCAGGTTTTGTTGCACTTACACTTTCACCTGCACTAGCAGCACTTTTGCTAAAACCAGGCCAACGCGAAAAGCGAGGTTTTTTCAAATGGTTTGATAATACCTTTACTCGTATGACGGAGGGTTATACCAAAGCTGTTGCCTTCATCATAAAACGCTTTTTAATTGCCTTGTTATTATTTGGTGGCATGATTGGTTTGAGTGTATCGATGATGGATAATATTCCAAAAGCCTTTCTTCCGGTGGAGGATCAAGGTTATTTGCTTGGCGCTGTGATTATGCCTGATTCTGCAAGTCTTGATCGAACAGGGGCGGTCGGTAAGCGAGTGACGGATTATTTTATGAAGCAAGATGCCGTTGAAGGCATTGCGATGGTGAGTGGCTTTAGCTTGCTAGATAGTCAGAATAAAAATAATGCAGGTACATTCTTTATTGGGTTCAAAGGCTTTGATGAGCGCTATAAGATGGATAATATTCGTACCCAAAATGCAAAAGCAGTTGCCCAAGCTGCCTATAAAGAATTATCGCAAATTCAGGAGGGAATTGTTCTGCCAATCAATCCACCATCAATTCCAGGGCTAGGGACTACTGGTGGTATGGAGATGTGGATTCAGAGTACCGGTAACAATACAATGAATCAATTGTCTGCGACGGTGGAAAAATATATTGCGAAAGCCAAGCAGCGACCTGAATTAAGTGGTGTTACTTCAACGTTTAATGCGACTTCACAACAATTACTGGTTGAGGTTGATCGAACTAAATCTGAGTCATTGGGAGTGCCTGTTCAAGACGTGTATAGCACAATGCAGACAATGTTTGGCTCGTTGTATGTTTCCCAGTTTAATAAGGACAGCCGTCTTTGGCAGGTAATTATTCAAGCAGAACCAGGTGATCGCCTCAAACCTGAAGACTTAAATGATATTTATGTGCGTAGCAATAAAGGAGCCATGGTGCCGCTCAAATCTATGGTGACCAGCAAGTTTGTGACCGGACCTGATTTAATTACAAGGTTTAATAATTTCCCTGCTGTTAAGCTCACAGTGAATGCTGCAAAAGGTTATAGTTCTGGGCAAGCTATTACTGCCTTGGAAGAGCTTGCTAAAGAGGAATTATCGGCAAAAGACTATCAAATTGCTTGGAGTGGACAGGCTTTTGAGCAACTTCAGTCAGGCTCTACTTCAGGGATGGTTTTTGCTTTTGGCTTGTTGATGGTATTCCTAATCTTATCGGCAAAATATGAAAGGTGGTCATTACCTATTGGTGTTTTGATGGCAGTCCCTTTTGCGTTATTTGGCGCTCTGCTGGCAATTTTATTACGTGGGCTAAATAATGACATCTACTTCCAGATTGGTCTTACCATGTTAATTGCACTGGCGGCCAAAAATGCAATTTTAATTTTTGAATTCGCGGTACTCAATCGAGAATCGGGACAATCAATAATTGATGCCACACTTTCAGCAGCTAAAGAGCGTTTACGGCCGATTATCATGACATCTTTAGCTTTTATTTTGGGTTGTGTCCCTTTAGCAATAGCTGTTGGGGCATCGGCAAATAGTCGTCACTCTATCGGTACGGGTGTGATTGGCGGGATGGTTGCTGCCACTGCTATTGCAGTGTTCTTTATCCCCATGTTCTATTATCTGTTTGAGATTATATCTAGTAAGTTAAGTAAAAATAAAACAGCAAATCAAACTTCGCAAACGATTGCTAAAAGTCCTATTCATAAAAAGGGGCGTTGATATATATAAACTAAACTTATTATATTTTGTTGCTATATTCTTACTCAGTGGTTGTAAGGCCGTTGGCCCTGATTACGAAAGACCACAAATAGATACGCCACAGACATTTCGTTTTCTTGATGAAAATACTTCAAACAATTTAGCCAATACCAAATGGTGGCAACAATTTGAAGATCCGGTGTTAGATGAATTAATTGCAACAGCATTGAAAGACAACCGCGATGTTAAGATTGCTGCTGCTCGAATAGAGGAATACATAGGGCGTTATGGCACCACTCGTTCTCAGCTATTTCCACAAGTGGGGGCGGATGCTAACGCAGCAAGGCAGCGTGTCACAGAGAATAGCGGCCCTGAACCATTATCTCCTTCTGCAGATAGAAATTACTCTTCATACCAAGGCACAATATCAGCTAGTTGGGAGTTAGATATCTGGGGGAAATTACGTCGTCAGAGCGAAGCTGCAAGAGCAGAGGTTTTGGCAAGTGAAGAGGGGCGCCGCGCCGTCGTGCTAACATTGGTTTCGACAGTCGCAGCATCCTACATTAATTTACGAGATCTTGATTTGCAGCTAGAAATTGCTAGAGCCACTGAAGAAAGTCGAAGAGCTTCACTTAAAATATTTGAATTAAGATATGAGGCTAGTGTGATTTCAGAAATGGTACTCGCACAAAATCGGTCTGAGTACGAATTTGCTGTAGCCAGTATCCCACCGATAGAAATGCAAATTGCTCAACAGGAAAATGCACTTTCATTATTACTGGGGAGAAATCCTGGACCTATTCCACGAGGCCACAGCATTAGTAAGCTTGATTTACCAGTAATTCCAGAAGGTTTGCCATCAGATTTGTTAGAGCGCCGTCCAGATATAGTTCAGGCTGAGCAAAATCTAATCGCAGCTAACGCACAAATAGGGGCAGCGAAAGCTCTCTACTATCCGACTATTTCATTAACAGGTTTATTAGGTGTATCAAGCACGCAGCTATCGAATCTATTTTCAAGTTCCTCGGGTATTTGGACCTTTGCTGGAGACGCCTCTGTTCCAATATTCACTGCTGGTGGTATTGCTGGACAGGTTAAACAAAGTGAAGCCATACAGCAACAAGCGCTATTGCAATATCAACAATCAATCCAGAATGCTTTTAGTGAAGTTTCAAATGCCCTTATACAACATCAAAAAACTAAAGAACAATTGGCAGCTCTAGAAAAAGAACTTGAAGCCTTAAGAACTTATGCGCGCTTGGCCATACTGAGTTACGATAATGGCTATAGTAGCTATCTCGAGGTACTGGACGCACAAACTAGTTTGTTCAACGCAGAGCTTAATTATGCCCAAGTTCAAGGTACGTTTTATACTTCGATGGTGGATATCTATAAGTCAATGGGCGGCGGCTGGGTTGTGCAAGCAGAGGGTATGACAGAACCAAGGAGTTCTGAACTTAATGAGCAAAGCACATCTGAAACACCTGAATCAAACTCCGAACTTCCTGAACCAAGTATGCTGGAAAATATAAAAGGTTATTTCCGCGATTTATTTGATTGATAATTTTTCTAAAGTTTTGCTAATTAAGACTTTAAAAAACCTTACATACTTGACTAAATTCCCAAGCTAAAATACACTGTTCTATACACATTAACCATTGATTAAAGTGTAACTAAAACAATAGGTTAGGGTAGTTATCAGGGGATAGAGCATCCCCCTCCTAAGGGGGTAGGCAAAATCATCTAGAATCGACTAATGAGCCCGAGGTAACGGTGAGTTTTGGCTGTAGTCATGATGTCCAATTCAACTTAAAAGCCCCATTCAAATCCAACGGTGATGCGATCCTGATCATCAAACTGCCCGTAAAGGCCATCGGAATCACCATAGAAAATATCAGTACCTGCCCAGATGCTTATATTGCTTGAAAATTCGTGTGAGATTTTGGGAAGCACCATACCATCACCATCGTTTATTGATTGGATTAATAAGATTTCAGCTTTCCATGTTTCGTTGGCAAAATTATGTTCCACTAAAAATGTGATTGTGTTTTCCACCTGATCACGGGATATTCCTGGGGGATCTTCTGTCAGAACAGTTTGGAAGAACTGGGCACTCAGAAACACATCAGTGATTCCGCTGTAATCGACGCCTAATACATAGGAGGCTTCTCCTGTTTCTTCGATCCCGTCCGAATCCATTGCGTCATGTGTCACATGATAACTATTGGTTGAATATCCAATTTCTGATCTAAAAATGTAATCCCCAAAGGCATTGCTGAATGTACCACCGATCAAATGGGTTCGTTTATATTCTGGTGTGATTGTAACTTGTGTTCCTAAAATTTGACGGTAGAAAACTGGATTATCTTTATAGTGATAGAGGTAATTAAGAGTAATATCCCACCCATCTAAAAAGGTGGAGAATCTGGCGCCAAAATCAGAATCTGATAAAGGTTTATGTGGCTTGGTTGCGTCTAGAATGACTGTACTAAATCCAGGTACAGTCTGAGGAACTATTCGAGGACTACTAAAGGCATAAGGACTCCCCGGTTCCTGTAAATCGTTATAAGTGGTATCCGGAAGCCAGATCAGTTGAACAAGTGACTCATCCGCCACAGGAAACTCTATATTTATTGTCCAAAGTGGAATGCGAGAATTATCAAAATCATCTAGAATAAACTCTCTATAGGACTGAGGATTCACCACATCCAGAACTTTTAAGCCATCCGCTTGACCCCACACCACTTGTTGTTTACCAACCCGTAGTAATGTATCGTCAAAATAACTGTCGATGTAAAGCTCTCGGAGTTCTACATCTACATTGTCGCCCAAATACAAAGAACTAGATGCAGTTGAACGGTTGTCCTGATAAGGGCTACCCGGTTCCAGTTTATCCTCGGCATCTCCACGAATACGTAAAATACCTGTTAAGGAGCTGTCACCGGTCAGACTGACATTCAGTTCCGGTTGTAGAATCGTCTCAAGCTTTTGTGTGCTGCCATCATCTAGCATTCCTGCCCATTCAGTTTCCAACGTACCAGTAAGAGCTGCATTATCTGTCCAACTGACTTCCTCTGCGAAGCTAACACTTTCAACCCCGCAAATCATAGCCAGTAATAACGAAACCAATATGTTTGATTTAATACCAAGGTGCACCGTTACGTTATAAACCTTTCTTTAAGGCTTGCTTGGTAAAGATGCGATCAGGCACTGGTGAGGTGTAATTTACGTCTGAAAAAGTGAAGATCGTTTTGTGGCCTGTTTTATGGTTCTGCACATTGAGAATATGGCGGGTCCAGATATTATCCACTTTACGTATATCGGACGTAGTCACGGTCTTTAATTCATTCCCTTTCAGATCAAAAAAAAGAGACTTACGAATCAGGTTGATTTCACCGTCAATCCAGATAACAACCTTGGAATGACCCAGATCCTTGGCATCTTCACGATCCTCAACAGTGGCCTCAACTACATAGGTATTGATACCATTGACTACTTCTTCACCTTTGGTGACAAAGGAATAATCTTCGATAGCAATTTTGCCTTCTTTCTTGATGTCCTCATAGGTGAAGTCTGTGCCAAGGAAGTAATCCCCACGATCAGAGGCTGAAATACGTCTTACCTTACGCATAGCAGGAAGATATAGCCATTGATCATCGTCTTTTATTACATCTTTATAGTCAAAGGTAAGAAAGGCTGTGTCTTTCACATTTGATGGTTTTTCATAAAAGATAATCGACTTCTTATCTTTACCGAAATACTTGCGTAATGAGACAGTAAAACGTTCCCGCTCCTTATTGCGTCTATCTATCATCTTCATATGAATTTTACGAGTAACGAACTCTCCTTCATCAAGGGCATTTACACGTTTCACCAATTCCTTACCGTCTGGTAACGTGTTGGCTGAAGCAGGGCTTAAAAATAATACAGAAGATACAAGTGTCAGAACGAATACTTTGGTTAAATTTTTCATGAGTTTTTATCCTTAATTTTTAAGTTTGGGTTTTATTTTTTTAGGGGCATATTCTTAATGAATGATGGACGCGTGACTTTTATCAAGGCTGGCAGCAAGGTCATGCTGGCAATAAAGCTTGTCGAAATTGCGAATAGCACGATGGCACCGAAGCGGAATAAAGGTACCACGTCAGAGAACATTAACACGCCAAAGCCCAAACCAATCGCAAGGAAATTGAATAACAAGGCACGGCCTGTTGATGGGAATAACTTTGCGATTGTTTCATCAAAGCTTTCAGATGAGCGTTCTGCAAAGAGAAGTTTGATACGATCAATAGTATGAATGGCAAAGTCCACCCCCAAGCCGATCGCAACACTTGCAAACATACTTGTGCCGATACCAAGCCAGATATCAAACAGACCCATCACTGCGTATATAATTAGGATTGATGCCATCACCGGAATTAGGGAGAAAACACCTGCTATTAAAGAACGAAATAACAAGGCTGACATGATCAGCACTAATCCTAGAGCGATACCGACGCTTAAGAAGTGGCTTTCTCCAATATTGCCAACCCAGTTATAGTTTAAGTTCACGCGACCACTTAATGTCGCCTTGATCACGCCTGCTTCATTGAAATTCTCATCAATATAAACCTGAACGGTATCAATTACTCTTTTGTTTTCCGAATAAAGACCTGTATCTATATTCACCCGGATATTTGCGAGTTGATAGTCATAGTCAATTTCTTCTTCAAAATCGGTTGGCTCCCCACTGGCGCTATAAAGAAGGAAGAGTTGTGCAATCAATTCCTTATTCTCTGGGATGATGTAATAAGCTTCATCGCTGTTATTTAGGGATTTATACATTTGCTTAATAAAGTCAGCTACGGAAGTTGAGCCACCTACTGTTGGTAAAGTTTCCACATATTCCTGTAGTGCTTCGATTTTACGCAAATTTGCTGGCTCAAACAGGTCTTCTGGATTTGGAGTTTCAATCACAATGTCCAGATTGTTAGTGCCGTCCATGGTGCTATTAATAATTTTGTCTGCAATATGGATTGGCTCTTGCTCATAGAAGGTATCAATACGATCCTCATTCACTTGTACCTTGGTCGCTCCATAGGCTCCCAATAATATTAGGCTTATGCCTAAAAAAACAACCAGTTTGGAATGATTGATCACTTTTTTACCTAATCTATCCATCAATCGACCAAAGCCATCTACTTCTACAACACCTTGAGCACTTACTTTATAGGCTTTGCTTGACTTCACTTTTAACAAAGTAAGCGCTGCAGGGAGTAAGGTGAGGGAATAGACCCAAGCCACGACCACACCGATGGCAGAGAAAAGGCCTAAATATCTAAAAGGGGGCATTTCAGATGCCAGATATAAGCCTAGGAAACCAGCAACGGTAGTTAAAGTAGTCAGAGTAATGGGGCGCCAAATTTCCCCCATTGCCCGGATTACAATTTCACGGGCATTTGCTTCCGGGCGTTTGGCATATTCTTGATAATACTGACTAAAAACATGAATGGAGTCTGCGACAGAAATACCGATCAAAATTACGATTAGTGCGTTGGTTACCACGAAGAAGGCAATACCAAATGCTGCCATTAAGCCAACAGCACTTGCGATTGTAGCTGCGACAATCACGTTAGGTAAAATTGTACTGCGAAGTGTGCGGTAAGCCACAAATAAGATCAGGGTGATAATTATCCCTGCCATTGGGTTCAGACGTTGGGCGTCTGCATCAATATAGGCACCAAGGTAACCTGTGATGGCGCCTTCACCAGCTACATGGATTTCTTCACCAGCTTTTAGCTTTGCATTGGCGGCCAGATCCATAAAGTTTTTATAGGTTTGCTCTGCCTGTGTTGCGTCAATCAACTCTGCAACGATTAGGGTTGCGGTACCGTCACGTGCCACAAGGCTTCCTTGATAAAGCGGGAAATTATCGATACTTTCCTTGATCTTATCAGCTTCCCTTTGGGTTTCAGGCGGGTAGGGGTTAAAGAAATCCTCTACGATCATACCTTCTTCATCACCATAAATATTGCTTGCAGTAGCTAGGCTTGTGACACGATCTATATCTACATTGGGAAGTTTTTCAATTTGGGAATTTAAGTCATAAATAAGCTGTAATGTTCCAGGATTGAAAATGCCGTCCTCATTAATAATAGCGATGACCATCGGGTCTGCTAGGCCAAAAATCTCTTTGACCTTTTCCTTGTAAATGAGTGCAACGTTGTCCTTTGCGATGAAAGCATCCGCTGTAGTATCTTTGTATAGTTGAGGTACAAAAGCCGTTGCTAGACAAATGAATATTAACCCAATAAGGATTATTGTTTTTGGCATCTTGGTAACGATTTCAAAAAATCGTGTTGCTTTGTTATCTGTTTCTTTGATCATATTATTCCTGAATAATTATATGTATATACACGTACTTTTATAAAAAAAAGTAATAAAAGTTATTTATTTACCAAGGTAAAGTCTCTTCTTTGTGAAACAAACCTCCGCTTGGACCATCCTTGTCTAGTGTGGCCAAATACAATGAAGTTTCATAACTATCTTTTACTTCCATAGGAGCATTTGGACCACCCAATTCTGTTTTTACCCATCCTGGATGCCCCGAATTAACTTTTATATTTGTATCTTTTAATTCTAATGCAAGATGAATTGTAAATGCATTAAGTGCTGTTTTTGAGGCGTTATAAGCAAACTCTTTTGCTGGTGCGATGGGTGAGTTTTCAGTTGTATGAAGGGTTAATGAACTTAAAATAGTTGAAACATTTACTATTCTTCCCGCATCAGATTTTTTTATGAGCGGAAGTAATGCTTGTGTAAGAGAGATGACAGAAAAAAGATTTGTTTGAAATGTTTCTTTTATGTCTTTATCTGAAACAGTCGTACTGTTAGTAACAAATAAATTTCCTGTTAAAAGCACACCTGCATTATTTACTAAAATATCTAACTTGTTATATTTCTCTGAAATATAATCATAAATCTTTTGAGGCGCTTCAAGATCTGCGGCATCATATTGAATTAAGTCAGCCTCAATTCCCTGGGCTGCTAATGCTTCTAAAGCCTTTTTACCCTTATCCATATCCCTTGAACCTAATATAACTTTTATACCTTTTTCAGCTAATTTTTTTGATGTCTCAAAACCAATCCCTCGGTTTGCTCCACTTATAAATGCAATTTTTTCCATGACTTTTCCTTATTGATAGTTAATTTAAAATAATTTCAGATACTTCTTTAGGTGATTCCAAAAAGGAAAAATGACCTGTTTCTTTCATTGTATGGAAAGAATTGAGTCCTAATGCCTTCATCGTATTTAATTTTTCATCTTGTTTAGACCAATCGCTTTCCCCATAAATTAGATTCACGGGTGTCTTCAGACCTTGATATAAAGATTCATCGTTTAACCAAGATTTGTGGTTCTGAAAGACATTCCTCTCATGATAAATAAACCCAGGTTTCTTTGTTGATGTACATAAAAGTTTTATATATTTACTTGTAATCGCAGATTTTTTATGAACTCCTCCTCGGAAGATCATCCATAACGTAGGAAAGGATTCTAATTTGGCAAAAAATACACCCAACCCAAGGGGGAGGCTGACATGAAATAGTAAAAAGGTTGCTGCAAAATTTCCTCTCATCACACCTTGTGCAAATCTCTTGTCATAGTCATAGGCATTGAAAGAAAATATTTTTTTAATTCGACTAGGTATTTTTTTTGCAATAGTTGCCGCTAAAACAGCTCCAATTGACTCACCCGCAATAGTTAGATTTCTTAAGTTTAATTTTTCAATAAATGACACAATAGAGTCAGTCAAGAAGGTTTGGTCATAGTTTGTTTTTTTATTGATGGGAGAGTCTCCGTGACCAGGTAGGTCGATAACATAGACTTTAAATTTTTTAGTTAGATAAGGTAATAGTAGATCTGAGTACTCTAATCGATTTCTAATGGTATGCAGCAAAAGTAAAGGCTGACCAGATCCTTGTTCGGTATATCTAATGAATGTCGCATCATTTAAATTAAATTTTTTTATTGATTGCAATTTTTTTATCCTCTTAATAAGTGTATATACACATAATGTTATAATGTATAATAAAAAATAAAGTTTGTAAACAAGTTATATGGATATAGAAAATAAAAAAAGGTTAGAGCTCACAAATTGCTTATGCGCTAGCATGAGACAATCATCGAGAAATATTTCACAAATATATAACAAGCACCTCAAAGCATCTGGTGAAAAAATCAATGCAAATCAAGTATCCATCTTAGTCACAATATCTCAAGTTGATGATGGATCAATTAACAAGATATCAAATCTATTAAAAATGGAGAGAACCACATTATCTAGAAACCTTAATGTCCTCAAAAAAGCAGGATGGGTAAAATCAAATACGGGTTCGGATGGTAGATTTTCATATATTGATCTAACTGCAGAAGGTAATAAGGTTTTAAGTAATGTATTTCCGCATTGGAGTAAAGCTCAAGAACAGGTAAAAAAAATATTAGGTGGGGAGTTAGATTTATTTCGAAAAAATTTAAAGAATATAAACACAAATCTAATTTAATCTTATATACTAAAAATACACATTAACTATTGATTAAAGTGTAATTAAAACAATAGGTTAAGGTAGTTATCAGGGGATAGAGCATCCCCCTCCTAAGGGGAGGGTCGCACGTTCGAATCGTGCCGAGGGCACCACTACTATTTAATTCCTAATGAAGGTTTTTTTACTTATACTCCTAGATGCTAAAATAAAACATTAATTAACCAGCTTTCAAAGCTTATTTAAAAAACTTTTATACTTAAACCTATGCATAAATACCCAAACTTACTTCTTGATAATCAATTGTGTTTTGCTCTTTATTCAGCAACTAATGCAGTTACACGCTTTTATCGTTTTTACTTTAAAGAATTAGATATTACTTATTCGCAATATTTGGTCCTTATTACGCTATGGGAAGGCGACTGTAAAAATATCACAGATATTGCGAAAATATTGAAGTTAGATCTCCCTACAATCACACCTATTTTAAAAAAACTAGAAACTAAGAAGCTTATAAAAAAATCACGATCAAAACAGGATGAAAGAATTATTTTAATCAAATTAACAAAAAAGGGGATAGATTTAGAAGATGAGGTTGCCAAAATACAACATAAGGTTGCCTGTCAGACGCATCTTAATCCAGAAGAATTTAATTTATTAAAAAATAGTTTGAATGATTTAACAGATGCAATGACAATTAATGATGCGGATAAAGAAGATTTAAAACTCAACAAATGTAAATAAAAAAATATTTGAAATAAAAAAAAGGCTATCATTGATAGCCTTTTTGTTTTGTAAAACTTCTTACTTGAGACCATTGTATGGGCTATTGTAAGGGCTTTTATATCCTTTAGTCGGCTTGGTAACAATGACATTTCTAAAACTTTGAAGATCAGCCATAATAAGTTTAATTAAATGATCTGGTACATCAAATTGATAAAATGTTTCCAGACATTCAATCATAATAATATCAAATTCACGGTCCGTAATATTAAGATGAGGGTGAGAGTCTTTCATATTTTTACCACGCCCAAATTCATCAGGTTGATAAATTTTAGGCCCGCCGGTTCTTGCTACGACCCAGTTAGTAAGCATCACCTTAAATCCAGGTTTGGTATAAGCTGCATCATGAACTGCTTTTAATGCAGGATTTTTATTTAATGCCCTGTTTACATAAATATTATCTACCAACCAATCCACTGTTAGAGCGATATTATAAGTACCACCCAATTGAGTATAAATAGATTCTTCTTCATGATGATCGCTTTTGGCAACCAATGAAAAACAACAAATGATTAAAATAGATAAAATAGATCCTAGAAATTTTTTTTGCATTTTTTTCTCCCTAAAAAAAATTAAACGTAGCCTTTTATTTCCAGACTTATAATATTATTAGCACACTAATAGTTAGTATGCAAACTATTTTAATTATATAAAAATTAATTAAGAGGATAGGACAACCTATTTATGACAAAGCATGTTTACAGTTGGTCTTCATTTTAGAAGAAAGTTACTTGTATTACTTAACTCATTATTAAGTCGATAGGTAAATAAAAATGGTTAATTTTATATCTACGTTGATGGAATAAAGCCGGTAGTTTATTTAGACACATAACCATCACACTTGACTAAATTCCCACCCTAAAATACACTTGTCAGTACACATTAATCATTGATTAAAATGTAACTAAAACAATAGGTTAGGGTAATTATCAGGGGATAAAGCATCCCCCTCCTAAGGGGAGATTTATTCTCTATTTTATCTTTCTTCTCGAACTTCAATTACAAATATTTGTCGAGTTAAGTGATGTTCAAATTTTTAAATTAAAAAAAGGAAAGGTAGATGAAAAAGTTTTTAGCTATGTTGGCATTAGCTGTTCTTGTTACAGGATGCTATGCAAAAGAATCAAATAAAGATTATGACAAAACTGAAGATTCAAATGCGAGAAAATATTAAAATCTATTGTTATTAGTACAGATAACTAATGAAATTCATATTACTTTCTATAACGATGATATCCGTTAGCTGTGGAACTGAGGTTATGGCTGAGCCAGAGCACATAAACATTAAACAGGAGGTAGAGAAGTCTATTTTATGTGCTCCAATAGGTGAATCAGGATTTTGTTGTTTATGAGCTTTTAATCCTTATTTTTGTCAAGCCATTGTAATATCAATCCCGCTACCACAAAGACTCCAATGATTGTTAAGACAAGCTTAATTTCTTCTCTAAATATTACAATTAATACTAAAGCTGATATAACGAGTAATAGAAGCTTAGTATTTTTATTCATCTTATTATCTCCCATAAATTTCAAAATACTATAACCTATATTAGTATTTAATACTTAAGATTATTTGCTGAGGAATTACATGATGGAAGATAAACGTTGTTGTGGAAGTGGTACTTGTATAATCAACGCTGAAGGTGTTTGTTGGTGTGGACAAAGATGGGATGGTGAAAAAATGCTTCCAGCAAACTCAGACATTAAAAAAACCGAAGAGGCTGATAAAGACTAGTATGGAATCATCAATGCTATATATCGCAGTCTTTGTTATGTTGATTGCTTTATTTATCCTGATATGTCTCATCGCTTATTTTAATAAACAATCAGATAAGAGAAAACTAAAGGACTGATATTAAACTAAACAAATTACTTTTAGTGCTGGCTCTTGTTTTAATAATTTTGGGTTTAATTCCTTGGATAATTCCCACTTAATTTTAGGCTCAAACTAGCAATTGTAAAATAACGGGCGTATATTAAAAATGTAATACCGCCTGAACACTTATAGTTTTTTTATAATTAAGGTGAAAAACACTACGGTGTGCGTGCACCAGCTGTTCTTATCTCAAAGAACTCCCATAACTGCGTGTGAGCCTAAAATAGTTGCTTACTTTAAATTTTTAATTACTACTCCGTTATGTTTGGGTGGTATTAATTATATAAAACTTGAGCGCACATCAAATACATTTGACTAAATTTGCACCCTAAAATACACTATGCTATACACATTATCTATTGATTAAAATGTAAATAAAACAATAGGTTAGGCTAGCTATAAGGTGATAGTGCATACACCTTTACAAGGAGAAATAATATGAAATTAAAAGTAGATAAAACAACAAAGATACTACTTGGTGCAATTGCAGCAGGTTTGTTCTTAAACGCAAGTAATGTAGTTATAGATAGAGCTTATGCCAATGACTGGGATGTCGTAGTAGAGCTAAATAAAAGTAATGTTAAGATTGACAGAATGCAAGAAAATCTAAACATCATTGATAAGAACGTAAGAGTCTTGGAAAAAATAGTAGATACAGCTGAAAATAATCTTATAGTAGCAATAAATAATGCTTGTAATGTAAAAACAAATTAAATGAAAAAACTTTTTTTATTATTTTTATTATTGCCACTGATCTCTTGTTCTGATCATCAAGCAAATAATAGTTGGGGGAGTTATGCAACGAATAAAGAGACTCAAAAACAAGAATTTTGGTTTACATCTTACAAGACTAGAGAAGAATGTATAGCAGATATGTCTTGGCAGCTTGAGGGCGAAGACGATCCAAATAAAAAACGAATTTCAATTTTGCATACAAAGCCTTACGGCTGTCATTTTATGTCAAATAATAAATGGCTTTCTATGTACTATTATTTAGTTTACAGGGATGAAGGTATGGGTTGTTTATGGGAATCAAGCAATCCAAATGTACGAATAAAGTACTCAGTGACCCTAAAGACATTTGAAAATGTGCCTGAGCAAGGAAGATGTATTCTAGGTGATTAAATGAAAAAATTATTTCTACTTACATTAATAATCCCAATACTGGGACAGAGTAAAGAAGTTTTTACTAATGACCAAGGTTTAAAGATCGAATATGTTAAGCCATCTGTTTCATGTTTCTATGATAAAGAAGCCTACGAGGGCTATTTGAATACCTGCTTAATGTTGCCTAATTATGAAACCTGTGCCCAAACAAAATATGAAAATTATATTTGTAGTGATCAAAACATGATCAAGCAATTAGAAAAAAAAGCAAAGGAAGCCCGATAACAAAGTGAAGGGTTACTTAATCAGTCTGTTTATCGTCTTTGGCGTCCTATTTGGAATTTGGTCATTAATTGATTGGAACGCCCTCGCGGTTTGGTATGACTCATTGAGTTAGATATAATTAAATAAAAAATGACTTAATATTCGAATGAAATATTTAATACTCCTCTGCTTTATTATTGCAATCACTACTTGTGCGATGGCTCATGACAAAAGTTCAGAGTTCTATATCCCAAGTGAGTCAAATGCCTACCAAGGAAGATTAATATATGACTCTAGTAAAGAAGATTACCCTATAGATAAAATGATTATGCTTTGCGAGCCCTATACAGGGATAGATACAGCGCAAACAAAATGTAAACAACAAAGTCATCAATCAATGGTGATCTGCGATTATAAGTGTAGTCTACATTGGTCAGCATTAAGCAAGAAAGCGCCTAGAGCCTGTTGCCGTGGTCTCGTCCCAAAATGTTTAGCTTGTGAGGCAGGCGTCACTGAGAAAGAATGGTTGGAGGCAAACCCTGAATATCAGGTAGAATGAAAGCATGAAAAAACTACTGCTTATCGCATTAACGATTCCCAACTTTGTTCTAGCTGATGACTTTAAATTAGTTTGTGAAGGTGAGGAGAGTAACTATAGAAATGATGTGTTAGAAAATACATCTAAAACTTCGCTCACGCTTCAAGTCAAAAATGATTCTATCATTATAGATTCAATGACTTATAAAAGTAAGACATTTGATTATGGCGCTATTAAAGGTGAGTCGAAATATGTCAAAGAAGACGCCCAGGTTATTTTAGAAACCACTCAAGTTAGCAATGAATGTGACACTTCTTTATTAAACGTAAAACTGAATCGCTCTAATGGCATGATTGAATCCACAGCTAAAAGAATTGGGGCTTGTGACGGGAGCAGTTTTACAACTTCAACAAAATTTAAAGGTAAGTGCAAGTAACAAGTAAGCGTAAAAAGACCGCTAAATTTTTTTGAACCACCTCTATTTGCTTGCACCTAATTAATCATATGAAAAAAATAAGCCTGATTTTTTTATTAGCACTATCACTAGTTGTAACAAGCAAGGCGAGAAGCTTAGAAACAAAATTATCACCTCAAGGTTCTGATAAATATAATTTTCTAATCAAAGGTGATGCCAAGACTTCTGAAAAAAAATTAAGGGAAGTTTTTCAAAATAAAGTGAATGAGGTTTGCGGAACTCGTTTCGAAATAATAAACATCAAAACAGATTATATAAATAAAGAGGGGTCCAAAAATAATGTATTAGATGGCACTTTTAAATGCTTTGTAAATAGTCAGATGTAAAAAAACCCTCATTAAAATTCAATGAGGGTTTTTTCATATATTCCAGTAGTGTAAAGACTACATAAATATTCTAAAACTACATAGCTGAAATTTTATAAATTTCACCTTCGTCAGTTGTCGCATAAAGAGCGTTATCAGGACCCATTTCTAGACCACGAAATCTCTTTGAAACGCCAACAGGCATATGGATAACACTCTTAACTGATAATCCATCAGGTGCAATATCAACAATATCGATACGCATGCCACCTGGTGTACCACCAAAACCAATACCCATGATGCCAGTTGCTAGACGGTTTTCATAAATACCCCAGTTATTACCTGTTAAGAAAGCAGCAGAACCAGTTCCTTGTGAATAACCATTGTTTTGCCAAGCAGGGAACATGAGGTCATCAAAACGAGTATCACTCATTGGTGTGTATGCAGCACGAACAGCAGGTGTCATACCTTCCATTTGATTTGGCTCATAACCACAGTATTTATCTGGACAAGCACCTCTACCCGCTCTTTTTTCTGCAGGATCCCAACCACCATTACCACCATTTACTAGCGCAGTAATTTCGTCGTTATGCCATGGGCCATGTTCAGCAGTAAATGCTTGACCATCTGTAGGACGGAAATCAATACCTTGAACATTTCTATGACCATATGTATAAAAACGTTTATCCGCTTTGATTTTGTTTTTAGGATGACCTTTACCATCAGCATCAATTCTTAGAACGACACCACATACTAAAGAGTTATCTTGAGGACATACACCTCTATGACGATCGCCTGTACCTACCCAAAGATATCCTTCTGGGCCAAAGGCCATTCTTCCACCATTGTGAGCACCTGGACCACCAAAAGGTTGGTTAGATTCAAATGGTTTATATTGAATGTCTTTCACAATGTCAGTACGACCAGATACTTTTGTTAGATCTTTATTCACTTTAAATTTCATGACGATATTTCCGTCACATTTTTCAAAGTTAGTTTTACAGCCAGATCCATGATACTTTGATGAAGTTGAATACACATAAATTGTATTGTTCTTCTTGAAATTAGGGTCTAAAACAACACCTAACATACCCGCTTGACCACTACAAAATAGATCATTTCCAGCACTTTTATAACCTTTAGAATCTTTCATTCCATAAAGTGCGTTTACTTTTCCTGATGCTGTTTTTACTGAAAGACCTTTACATTTTTCAGTGTAAAACATAGAACCATCTGCAGTAAAAGCCATATCCCATGGATTTTCCAACCCAGACATTACTACCATAGATCCGATCTTAGGAACATTCATTCCCTTAGAGCCGTGATCATCTGCATAAACTGCTGTTGACGTGAATGTTGCAGCAGAAATTAATGCAGAAAATACTAAGCCAAATTTACTTAATAATTTCATGTTACTTTTCTCCTAGTTGTTAACTTCATATTTTGCATCCTTTAAATATGCTGCTAAATCAGCAATTTCTTCATCCGTAAGAGGTTTTGCCATCATAATCATTAACCCTGAATTCGGACCGATCTTAGTTCCAGATCGATAAGTCTCAAGCTTATCAGTTATGTATGGGATTTCTTTACCGGAAATTTTTGGATAACTAGCAGCGCCTTTACCTGCAGGACCATGACAATTAATACATGTTTTATCATATCGAATTTTACCAGCCTCTATATTGCCTGCTAAAACCTGGAAACTTAATAAATAAAATAAAATGCCAAAAAAACTAGTAATACTAAAATATTTCAATTGCAATCACCTAACAAAATTAATAAAAAATACAAAACTAAAAAAATACAATCTCAAAAAAAATTTCTTAAGACTTAATAAATAATATACACAATTAAACAAGTTTGCCAAGTAAGGATAATCATTAAATTTGGAGAACTCTAGATTGTGAATTTTTCCCAATTTTAATTTAATCACCAATAAATCCTCCACTCTGGTGTTGCCACAAATCGTAATAAAGACCATTTTTCTTCAAGAGCGCCTTATGATTACCATCTTCAATAATTTTGCCATTATCCATAACAATCAGTCGATCCATTGCTGCAATAGTTGATAATCGATGCGCTATGGCAATGACGGTCTTCCCCTTCATAAGGATATCTAAGCTTTCTTGAATAATTGCTTCTACTCCTGAATCCAATGCGCTTGTCGCTTCATCGAGCAATAATATAGGGGCGTTCTTAAGAATCACTCTAGCTATGGCAATTCTTTGTTTCTGACCACCCGAAAGCTTTACACCTCTTTCCCCAACTAATGATTTATAGCCAATATTTCCGTATTGATCTTTGAGGCCCATAATAAATTCATGCGCTTGTGCTTTCTTAGCAGCCATAACAATTTCTTTATCTGAAGAGCTTGGTTTGCTGTAGGCAATATTATCTTCGATGGACCGATGCAGTAAGGATGTGTCTTGTGTCACCATTGCAATATTAGATCTCAAGCTGTCTTGGGTCATTGAAGTGATATTTTTATTGTTTATTAAGATCTCACCTGAATTTAATTCATAGAATCTAAGTAATAAATTTACTAAGGAAGACTTTCCAGCACCAGATCTACCAACGATACCAACCCGCTCCCCATTCTTTATATTTAAATTAAACTTAGAAAAAAAGCTATCATTCTCGTGATATGAAAAATAAACATCTTTGTATGAAATAGATGCTTTTTTAATATCAATAGTGGACGCATTGGGTTTATCGTTCACAATTTGTTTTTTTGAAAGCATATTGAGGCCATCTTGACCAATACCTATCTGTTCATAAAGTGATGTCATTTCCCACATCACCCAATGTGATATGCCATTCAATCTCAGTGACATGGCAGAGGCAGCAGCTACAACACCAATAGCTATTTCATTGTTGGACCACAAATAAATAGCAGTCCCAGTCGTTGCTAATATTAAAAACATACTCAGAAAATGATTTATAATCTGAATAGCTGTTATCTTACGCATTTGCATTGTGACGGTATGAAGGAAATCTTTCATTGAATCTTTAGCATAACTTGACTCGCGACCTGCATGAGAGAAAAGCTTAACCGTGCTTATATTAGTATAGGCATCTGTTATACGGCCAGTCATCATGGATCGAGCATCTGCTTGATTTTTTGATAGCTTTGCGAGCTTTGGAATAAAATAAAAAAGACTGATGATGTACGCAGTCAACCAAATTAGAAAAGGTGCATATAACAAGGTATTTAAGCTGCCAACCAAGATAATCATGGTAGCGATGTAAACAATTACAAAAACTAAAATATCGGATAATATAAACCACATGTCCCTCAAGGCAATGGTCGTCTGCATTACCTTGGCAGAGATTCTCCCAGAAAACTCATTATTGTAAAAATTAATACTTTGATTTAAAAGCAGTCGATGAAAGTTCCATCTCAGCCTCATTGGAAAAGTGCCCGCTAGCGTTTGATGCTTTACCATCGTTCTTAGCGCAACAAAAAAAGTGCTACCAATTATGATTGCCCCAATTAAAAAAAGAAAAGACATGTGATTATTAAAAAATTCACCAGGACCACTTGTTACCATAAGGTCAATTAGTTTGCCTAAAATAGCATAAAGAATAGCCTCAAAACTTGCTATAACAGCAGTTAAAATCGCCATCAAACCAACGTAAACTTTTATATCTTTAATGCATAACCAAGCAAATTTTAATAAAGATTTAGGGGGGGTCTCTATTAAGTCCTTTGGGAAGGGGTTAATTAAATTTTCAAACCATTGAAACATGTAAGCCTTTATTTATATCAAAGATAAGAATAGATTATGTATTTTAACTGAACTCAAATTACATAATATAAAATGTTTGAAGTACTATAAGTGACTCTCAAGTCTGGGTTTTGTTCCGCCATGAAAATATTGCAATAGCAAACATAATAGGGATACCCATCTCTCCAACCTCTTCAATAATAAGAGCAAACCTTTCTCCAGCTGGCGATAAATCAATTCCAAACTTTCTCTCCATCCCATCAATAGTCTTTGTAACAATGACGAGAATGATGCTGGCTAGAACAGCAAGCTGACTTTGCTTTAAATCAACTACCCCCTTAATGAAATTATGTCTCTCTCTCAGAACAATTAAGGTCAATACAGTTAAGATAAATATGAGCATTACGATCGATATTAAAAATTCTGGTAGGCCAACAAGATCTGAAAAATACTGTCTCGATTTAAGAACGCCATGAGTGAAGTGCGCTTTATCATAGTCAAGCTCACGGAGTGCAAAAAGAATAATTAGGGCAGATAGATACCAACTTGAAAGTATTTTTTGCAAGGGCCATCTGAGACAAATAAGAATAATGCAGAAAATATACAAATAAACCGTTAGGCTTTCAAATAAACCTCCTTCTGTGAGCAAGTTTTTTTGTTGCGCAACATCTAATAAAGGAAGAAAACCTATGATTAAAAATAGCAAGCCCAAACCTGAATACAAACCAAGGAAACTTTGGGGTGAGGTGAGGGGTGAATTTCTAGTCATCTCTTTATAATACTTGATTGTATTATTGATTAGAAATAAAAAAAAAGGGAGTTAACTCCCTTTTTTTTAAATCTATAACAAATTAATCTTCAGATCCAATATCATATAATTCCATTTCTACTTCTAATATTTCACCCGTAACTGCATCAACTTCTACCTCATATTCGTGACCTTTTTTAGCAACATAAATATCAAACTCATAGGCAGGATTTCCATCCTCTATTGAGTATTCACGGTCAACTATCTTGCCGTTATACTTCTCAAGGGCAATTTTTTCAGCTTCACTTTCAGAGATTTTTGCAACGTTAGTAAACGCTTCATCTCCTTTTTTATATTCAACCTCAAAGTCATGCAGTGTATGGTTTTTCGCATCACACTCAATCTCAACCTCTTTTCCATCTTTTGTCATGATATCGAATTCATAGATAAGGCGATCTTTTTCAATTTCAGATTCCATTGAAAGGACATGCCCTGGATATTTTTCTACTGCATTCATGTAGCATTTGTCTATGTCGGTTAACTCCACTTTTTTATGATGTTCGGCCTGAGCGGTTGTAGCTGCAATTATAGATAGTACTAATAATGTTTTTTTCATTTTGTAACTCACTTCCTGTTGTAAAAAAATTAGTCTGGTGGTTGAGAAATAAGTTCCATCAGAAAATTTATCTCTGACTAACCTTCACATGCCTCGAGAGTATTTTTGAATTATAAGATTTGACTTGAGCGCTTTTCTTCCATTGCCATAAAAGATTTTTGGCATACTTAGTTCTCTCAAAAAAATCATAAGTTGGTGTTGGGTATGAGTTTTGGTCGTTAGAGAATAAATCAAAATTATTATCTGGTAACCCTAATATATAATCCTTATCCTGATTCGATAGTTCGTCAACCCAATCTCTAATAAATTTTGTGTCAGAATCATGATCCTGTAACTGTTTTGAGGGATTATAAATTCTGATGGTGTTAATTCCTGTCACTCCTGCCTGCATTTGAATTTGTGGGTAATGAATACCAGGCTCAAAGTCCAAAAATAGGGTGGCTAAATGCCTTGCTACCAATTTCCAATGAATCATGTAGTAATGGCATGCAAAGCTCACCACCATCGCTCGCATCCTAAAATTGATATACCCCGTTTTTTTTAACGCACGCATTGAGGCATCAATCAAGGGATAACCTGTTTCTCCGTTGGCCCAAGCTAAAAAATCTTGGTGTTCACAATTAATTACTTTGTAAGGAAAGTTCTTATAACCTCTATTGATGGGTAAATCTTCAATTTCTATTTCACTCTCATACTTTTGAATAAAATGACAGTGCCAATGAAGCCTTGAGGACAGAGCTGCCATTGATCTTCTCCATCCAGGCTTATTCCATGCCTTTAGAAGCGTCTGATATACTTCCCTCATACTCAAATTTCCATAGGCAATATAGGGAGAAAGTCGACTACAGCTTGTTCTGCTTTTATCCGGCTTTGAAATAAATTTAAAGTAATCATGCCCACGAGTTTCAAAAAAATCATTCATTTCATTTTGTGCAGCAAAGCAGCCACCGACTTGATGATGTACATCATTTCCAAATTTAGGAATTCCCGAAATGGGGAAGCGATGAAAAACAATATTGGCATTCGCTAGATTGATGGGCTTAATTTTGTCACGCATCACTTTATCCCATTGCTTTTCCCATGTTTTCCGATTATTTAATCCACGTATGACAGCGTTAGTTTGATATTCATGCCATTGAATTTTTTCAGCATTAAAATTTTTTTTTAATTTTTTATCTCGTTCAAAGGTGAGTTTAAGTCCAGTTTCTTCGTGGCTGAAAATATTTTTAATCTCATACTGATTTATAATTTCGTGAAAAATTTGGTCAGCCTCCCCATAAGCGATTGAAATTTGCTTATTCATCTTGGC
The DNA here is from genome assembly GCA_019823025.1 of Methylophilales bacterium. Lineage (NCBI taxonomy): Bacteria > Pseudomonadati > Pseudomonadota > Betaproteobacteria > Nitrosomonadales > Methylophilales bacterium. Next base: position 1,316,820 of record CP081940.1, read on the forward strand.
TAATATTTTTTCTATATCTGAAAGGGACTGTTGGATGAACCGCCAATGTCGCTCATCAGTGTGACTGTCATTCATAAGTGAAGGCTCAAATATATATAACACCAAAAATTGCTCATCCCTACAAGTTGCCTCATACATAGGAGCGTGGTCTGTTAACCGCAAATCTCTTTTTAGCCAGACGATATTGGTTTTTGGTTTCATGAGGGGTTTAAAGTTTTAAATTTAAATATTATTTTTGTTTATCAACAACTTGGCAATGTGACAATTTTTTAAAGCGATAGTTTGCAAATAGTCTATAGAGAATACATGCCAATTGATAAATGATAGGGAGCCTGATAATAAAGCCTAGTAATTTAAAATAACCAAGTTCAGACCAAATGCATGTGAAGGCATCTACGCCTGATTTTATATTTTTACCCTCTACTACGTGAAGGTTCATCAACGCATCTCGAAGATTGATTGATGGATATCTAGCTAAATTTTTAGGAATGGTGATATCGACCCACTTAAATTTTCCTTTGGGAGCGATCGACTGGTAGTAACGTATTTCTTTGTTGCAAAGACCGCACTTGCCATCGAATAGGACTTGTTTGATGTTCATTTATTCTCTTTAGTCCTTGATTGATTTCGTTTCTTATAATAGTAATAGACACGAATTAATAATAGACCCCCTAATACCGACCCATAGATAATGGGCTGAGTCATATCTTTTTTAACTAGCCATACAAAATGCAATACGACGAGAATGGCAATTACATAAATGAGTTGATGCAAGGACTTCCATCGCCTCTTTAATCGTTTAATCATTTTATTTGATGAGGTGACAGCGAGTGGGATAAGCAACAACCAGGCAAGGAATCCCACTAATACGTACTTATGCTTCACAATGTCGTCTTTAATATCAGACCATGCAAATTGATAATCTAACCCTAAATACATCAGCAGGTGTATGGAGGCATAAAAAAAGACGAACAATCCAAGCATGCGTCGGTATAAAATCCATTTACCAATTTGGGTGATTTCCTTTAATGGCGTTAGGCTGAGTGTGAGGCATAAAAAAATAAGTGCCCAAAGCCCAAAGTGTTTTTCGATGTACTCAATAGGGTTGGCCCCCAAATTGTCAATATAAATCGTATAACCAATAGAAAATAGTGGCCACAAACAAATAAGAAAAATAATTGGCTTGAGTGAAGGGCGAAGTAACTTTGTCATTTAAAAATATTTTTTTAAATCCATATTTTTATACATGTGACCTACTTCATCTTCATAGCCATTAAACATTTTGGTTTTCACTCTGGGCGCAAATAATCCCTTACCAATTTGTCTTTCTGTTGCCTGTGTCCACCTTGGATGGTCTACGTTTGGATTAACATTAGCGTAAAAACCATATTCAGAAGGTCCTGCTTTCATCCAACTTGTTTCAGGCATTTTTTCGACTAATGAAATTTTTGTAATGGCTTTGGTACTCTTGAATCCATATTTCCATGGGACAACGAGCCTGATAGGGGCCCCATTTTGGTTGGGCAGTACTTTGCCATATAACCCAACTACTAAAATAGTAAGGGGATGCATCGCTTCATCCATCCTTAAGCCTTCAATATAAGGCCAATCAAGCACTTTATAGCGCTGGCCAATCATCTCACTAGGACGATTGAGTGTAGTAAATTTAATAAATTTGGCATTATTGGTTGGTGAGACAAGTTCAAGTAATGATTTCAAAGGGATTCCCACCCAAGGAATTACCATGGACCAACCTTCAACGCAGCGAAGTCGATAAACTCTCTCTTCTAATGCGCTGAGTTTAATAATTTCCTCAACCGATAACACCTTATTTTTCTTTACAGCACCTTCAATACTGACAGACCAAGGATCGGTGGTGAGCTTATCCGCATACTCACTCGGATCCGTTTTTTTAGTACCAAATTCATAGTAGTTGTTGTAGGTTGTGATGTCTTTGAAGGAGGTTTTTTCATCATTGACTGATAAATTACTGCCGATAATATTATTAAGTGATTGAACTTTGCCAAAGGCGAGTGAGGATAATGCAGTCGCACCCAGTCCAATCCCAATTGATTTAAGAAATTTTCTACGATCGTTGTAAATATGTTCAGGGGTAATTTCAGAGGGACGGATTGGATTTTTTGAACTCATATCTCGCCTAATTAAAAAATTAAATTAACGCAGGTACTGATAGGAGCGTTGTTTAATCAACAGGAGGTTTACGTCTTACCCTATCAATACTTTTTTATGACAAGCCATACTTTTTAAAAGTTCAGTTTTAACATACCCAGTTCTTTTATTGTTAATATTAAAATAGTATTTGTATATTCAGATATTGGAGATTAATAAAAAGTGGTCAGTCTAAAAAGAAATAGCAAATTAGAGCTGGTGGAAGCGAAGGGGAAGAGGACCAGGGCTTCTTCAATTTATACGCCAGGGCAATTAGACGACTTTAAAGTCAGTCGAGGTAAATTCAGTACGTTTATTACCTGCCCAAGATGTTTTTATTTAGATAGGGTAGTAGGGTTAGCAGAGCCGGGAATGCCTGGTTGGACGTTGAATGAAACAACCGACTTGCTTTTAAAAAAAGAATTTGACGTCTGTCGTGACCAACAAATCCCCCACCGCCTTTTTGCTAAGTATGGATTAGATCACGTCGTGCCATTTAAGCATGAAGCCATGGATGATTGGCGAGATTCATTGAGGAAGGGGTTGATGGTGAGATACGATGACTCTAATATTATTCTCTCTGGCGGTGTGGATGACATATGGTTTGATACGCAAACAGAAGAGCTGATTGTCGTGGATTATAAATCTCAGGCGAGTAATTATGAGGTTAACCCAAGTTCCTACCTAAACTCCCCCTACCACGAGGCCTACAAAATACAGATGGACTTTTATAATTACCTGCTTAATTTAATGGGATTTAAAACGGGATTAATTTCCTACTTTTTAGTCGTGAATGCTGATCGCCATGCTGAAGGTTTTTACGGTGAGATGAAGTTTTTTGAAACACTGATACCTTATGAGCATGATTTTTCATGGATTGATCGTGAAGTGAATAACATGATTGATTGCCTAAATTCAGAGAAGCTTCCTGATAGTCATCTCAGTTGTGAAAACTGTGCTTACGCGAAGCAGAGAAAAAACTATGACTAAGATTTTAATTTAATGTCAAGTAGGCTTGGATTGGATCTGCACCGACTTTAACTATTCTTGGGTTGGTTGATGCACCTCCATTAAAGTCGATTGATACCGCATCCGTCGTTCTAAAATTCATCACAAAATTTGAGGTATCTGTCACAACCAGAGGTGTTGTTAAATCAATCGTCCACAAAATACTATTCGTATTTGCACATCCTGTCGCAGAGGCCGTGGCACTTTGCATCATTCTACTGCTTGCTGTCCCATTACCAACATCACCTGCACTTTCCCGATCACCATCGTCAGAATCAAAACTTCCACAACCACTATCATTATTTACGTAAACCACTTCATATGAAAATTCAGCATTACTCATATCTCCTTCCGTATTTGAGCATTGCATATTAGATTTATCAGTTGATCCAGCATCAACTGTCGTTCCAAATGGAGTAGACAGACCATTTGCATTGTCTATGCCTGTTAAGACATTATTCACGGTCCAGCAATATGTTCCAGGAGATTGAACATTACCATCACTATCACCATAAGCAACTGCAGTTGTTGCCTCAAATGCATGCTTAATACCTAACTTTGCTGATAGCCTTGCAACCATATAACCATATGTTCCAGCTGGAATAGTAAAATCAGGTACTGACAGTGTTGATTCACTGGTACCTTGTATATCAACCTCTGTAACACTTCCTGTTTCGGAGAGCATGTCAGAACAGGTAGAAAAATCAGGTTGTGCTGCTCCTGCAACATCTGGATTACTGGTGCATAAAGACATACGATAAAATTCAATATGGTAGGTATCAGGTACATAGTTACAAGCATCACCAATACCTGCATCACCTACATCATTTACTGGTGTAGTGACACCATTGCTCGTGTTAAGAGCATCTCCAGTCATCTCACAGGTTGCATTTGCTTTTGTTATAAAAAATAGGCTAAGCAATAAACTAATGAATAAAACTAAATTTTGTCGATTAATCATCATATTAAAAACCCTTCACTGAAAGTTTACCGCCACTATTAACCTGCTTCACAATAATATTCTCACGTCTGACTTTTTCGTATCTTCTGTCCTCCATGCTCTCTAACTTATAAGCGGTATCGTTGAACCATTGCACTTGTTGTTTAGGTTTGTTGCTGAAGGCTTCAGTGACATTGAATATTGCTGTGAAATAGTTTGAATCCTTCTCATCATCTTTGAAGGTTCTTCCGGCTTGAATCTCAAGACCTGGAAGTATGGGCACATAAGCTCTCAGTTGGGCATCATTTCCTTTCGCATCTTTACCGCCATCAACACCGTCCCACTGATAACGTTTCACAAATACGGTGGCCCAGTTCATATAAGGCAGCGGTAAACCGGCTTCGATATCCCAACCATCGAGTGCACGTTCTTGATTACCATTCTTACCTGTTTTCCACTTAGTGGTGGCTTGATAAATATTGGCATTGATTTCACCGACGGTAGATCTGGCTTCTAAACCGATACTGTATCGGCCATGGTCATAAGGAAACTCGTGATCATAAAACGCATTCACACCGAGCATGAGTGTATTGTCTGAAACTAACCGGCGGTAACCTAAACCCGCGTTCAATGTGGTTCTATTATCGGTATAGAATGCACTGACTTGCGTAAATATCGTATTCTCAATATCTTTTTGATCAGAGAGTGGTGCCACCACTAAAATCCCGGTGGTGGGTTTACCGCCTTCTTTAGTTTCAAAACTCACTTCGACTGTCGGGAAGTATTTCTCTAAAAAGGATTTAGTAAAACCCACGCCTTGGTCAGTCGCGGCTTCAATCACTTGGCTCTGTGCACCCTCAATATCACCTGCGGCAACCATTTTAGAGAGATCGATAAAAGCAGCACGATCTTCATCATTGGTGGTTGCATTATTTGCACTCATTTCTTGAGAGTCAGAACCCCAGTTAGCAAAGGCCACTGTGGTCGCAAGAACAAGGGGTGTGAGTAGGAAGAATTTTGGGTTATTAAAATTCATTACAATTAATTTTATACCTCTAACCCCATTTTACCTATTAAATTTCAAACATTCACTCACTTTTTGTTGTTTTTAAACAACAATTTTCCTTTTTATCACAATAAATATTAAATATAATTGTTGTAATGAGAATGATTCTCATTTACAATTGTAAACAGTTCTCATTAAGATTTAGATTAAATAAAATTTTTAAAGGAGTTTTAATAGTAATGAATATTAAAAAAAGTGTTTTAGCTTTAGCCGTTCTTTCAACATTGAGTGTTTCTGCGATGGCCAATACACCTACCAACGAAGAGATTTACCAAATGATGCAAGAAATGAAGGAAGAGATGGCAGAGCTTAAGAAAGAAAACGAATCTCTGAAAGGGGAGGTAGAAGATGTTGCTGGATCAGTGGATGCGGTTGCGGATGCGACAGACGAAGCAATCAAAGCGCAAGTTAAGCTATCTAATAAAACAACCATAGGTGGTTATGGCGAACTGCACTATAACGCTCATAGAGATGACGATAATAGTGATAACCATAAAAGCCAAATAGATTTCCATCGTTTTGTGTTATTCATCAACCATGAATTTAATGACAAGATGCGATTTGTCTCAGAGCTTGAACTAGAACACAGTCTCTCAGGTGAAGGACAGCCGGGTGAGGTTGAACTAGAACAAGCCTATATCCAATATGATTTAACGCAAAAAACTAGCTTAGTAGGTGGATTATTCCTTATCCCAGTGGGAATCATGAACGAAACGCATGAGCCACCGACTTTTTATGGTGTTGAAAGAAATGATGTAGAAAAAAATATCATCCCAACCACCTGGTGGGAAGGGGGTGCCATGGTAGAGCATGAGTTTATGGATGGACTTTCTACAAAATTAGCAATAACTTCAGGCTTAAAATCTACAGGTAGTTCTAATTATGCTGTTAGAAAGGCTCGCCAAAAAGTGGCTGAAGCTGATGCGAGTACGTTGGCATACACAGGAAATCTTAAATATACAGCGGTACCGGGCTTGGAATTAGCCGGAACAATTAATTATCAGGATAACTTCTGTCAAGATGAAATTGACAATTGTGGTTCAGCCACACTTTATGAAGCTCATGCAGTCTATAACAGAGCTAATTTTGGCTTAAGAGCATTATACGCTTGGTGGGATATTGATGGATCTGCAGTAAAAGCTGTTAGCGCAGATCAGCAGTATGGTTATTATGTAGAGCCTTCATATCGGTTTAATAATGCTTTCACTATGAATCAAGATATCGGAATCTTTGGGCGTTATGCCGTATGGAATAATCAAGACGGCAGTGGAGGGGGATCAGAAAATGAATATTCTCAATATAATGCTGGAGTTAACTGGTGGATTGATAAAGACGTCGTTGTAAAGATGGATTATCAAATACAAGATAATGGTTCTGCTGTTTCAAAAACGCTTGATGGTCTTAATTTAGGAATTGGGTATCAATTCTAAGTTTTATTAAATTATATCGAGGAGAAAATGACAAGTTTGGATGAAAATTATTTGCTGTGGCTTTTAAAAGAGATTCAAAAAAGCGATAGTCTATGGAAGGATGAATTGGGTTATGCTGTAAAATTAATCCAACAGAAGAAAGAAACCCATTTATAGATAATTTAAATAAAAATTTTTTGTTTTCCTTTATATGGATGATGCTAATGATAATTTTGTTAGCATCATCTTTGCATGCGCGAGGCGTATACCAAACTGATAAAGATTTTCTGGATGAGGTTTTTGATAATGCTCCGCCCAAAAGCAAGAAGATTATGTTGGTGGGTAAAATAAGAAAATCAGTTGAGAAAATTCTAGAACACCCCTATGGCTCGTTGCGTATTAGATATTGGAAAAAAGATGAAACAACAGCTTGGATATTAGAGGAAATTGGAAAAGTAGAACCCATCACTTTTGGTGTTGAAATCAAAGATAATGAAATTCAAGACATTAGAGTGTTAGAATTTAGGGAGATTAGAGGTTGGGAAGTTAGATATCCTGCCTTTAGAAAGCAGTTCGAAGGAGCGAGGCTAGTTGGAATGAAGCTAGATCGAGAGGTAGATGGCATATCAGGAGCTACGCTGTCGGTATGGGCAATGACGTCCATTGCTGAACTTTCCCTCTTCCTTGATGGGTATGTGAAAAATAAATGAAAAAAATAAGAATTACCCTTAAAGCAATTAATCAGGTACATAAGTTTACTGGCATTGCGGTTTGTGTTTTCTTAATTCACCTATCAATCACAGGTATATTTCTAAACCACACAGAGGAGTTAGGGCTAGACGAAAAATATACTGCTTCACCACTGATTTTAGGTTTATACAATATCTCTATTCCAGATAAGGAAGAATCATTTTCAGTAGATAATCATTTCATATCAAGGTTTGGCAATCAGGTATTTTTAGATAATCAACCTGTTTTTAAGAGCGAGAATCCAATCATTGGCGTAGTAATCTTCAATCAAATGTTAGTTTTAGCCTTCAAAAATGAACTTGTTTTATTAACTGAAGAGGGTGAGTTGATTGAAAAGCTGACAACTGCAACTGGCGTCCCTGAAAATATTCAAAAGTTCGGGGGATCTGACAGTATATTATTCCTTAAAGCCAGCAATCAATCATGGGAATCAGATGATGAAGGTCAAGAGTGGAGAGGGACAGACTCAAATTTTAATGAATGGAGTAACGAGGTTGTGATGCCTAATGAAAAGATACAACAGGTAGAATCTTATTTTTTAGGCAAGGGCGTCTCATTAGAACAATTTTTTCTTGACCTCCATAATGGAAATATTATTAAAGGTTTCGGAAAGTGGTTATTAGATATTATCGCTATCTTTTTATTGCTAATATCAATCTCTGGTATTTGGATTTGGTTGAGAAAAAAACGCTACTAAGCTTTATTCCCAAGAGGTAATTTTTCATCTAGTATTTCATGTATGAACCATTTGAAATACAACAAAATGTTGAAAACAATCACTCCTCTCTCAGCTATTTTTGTTTTGAATATAGCTTTTGCATCTGAAGATAAAGTGCTAAAACTGACATCTGAAAATTATTTTGCGACGAATCAAGCATGTCAATCCTATGAAGTGATTGAAGGGAAAAAATATTGTGTCAAAGAATCGTTGATTCCGCTAAATTCATGTGGCGTACAATCAGATTGGCCCTGTATGGACCCCGAAGGTTGCCTAGGTATCACTCAATTTATTAAGGAATAATTATGGCTTACATGAATACATTACGAATAATCATTTTTCTTATACTTATACCTCTCATAGGACATACGACAGAGGACTTAAAATACAGCTATATACACGACAGTATTGGTGACAGGGATGATGCAGAGGGGGATGTTACTTTTCGTACCCATCAAGACAATGGGGTTATGTATGAGTATGCCCACGTGAATATAAAGTGGAAAGGCGGGTTTTTTAAATCAAGCATAACTGATGACTTTATACAAAAAAAGGAAATAAAAAACGGTTTAGTTCTATACGACATTGTCGAGGGTGATCAAAAAAAAGGCTACAGTGTTTTTGCAAGACACATCAAAGTCAAAAATTATCCCGTTGGCTTTGAAACAAAAAAAATTATCAAAGATGAAGATAGGCATCCTGATTTTAGTGACTTTGACTGGATATTCAAATTCAAAGTAGAAAATATTGAAAGTATTGAAATAAATGGCCAGATGCGTAAATCAGTTCATACTAAATTATGGGGCTCTCGACCTACCAGTACAACCAACTGCAAGATGACTCAACCCGGCCAGAACTTTTCAACCTCAACGGGAGAGATCTATGTTGAGACTTGGTTTGATTTAAAAGATAGTAAATTATTAAAACAGGTGTTCACAAAGTACGGGTGTGTTCCATCTAAAAGGCTAGTCTCAAAAGAAACCTGGGTTTTGATTAATTAGGTATTTGCTTCAATCATTTTTTCTCTTGAAGTAGGAGTTTCCAAGCTAATTCTCCCCAAAAGCCCTTGCCTATAATCGTTAATAAAACTAATCGCAGCTTTTTCAAGGTTTGGCTTCCCTTTTTTAAGTACAAACCCTCTTTGTCTTGCAATATCATCTAAAAAAAATTCATCCTCGGGGAAGGGGGCTTCAAGCTTATATTTTTTGGTTATAGATTCTGGATACCTCAACTTAATCACGTCAGCTAATTCCAAAGCTGTTTCAATTTCATCATAAGCGTTTGACCCAATATTATTTGAGGCAGCTAAAAAAAATCCATCAAGGTCATAACCAATTTTTGGCCACATCATGCCAGGCGTATCTGTGAGGATAGTTTGCTTATTAATTTCTATTCTTTGTTGGCTTTTTGTCACTGCCGGAATATCACCTACCTTGGCAATTTTTTTGTGATGCAGTGCATTGATGATGGTTGATTTACCCACGTTAGGCACACCCATGATCATGATCCTTAATGGTTTAATCGAAGAATCACGGTGCGGCGCTAATTTTTGACATAGGGGTAATATTTTTTTTACATCGCCTTTATTCTTTGCAGATATGGGTATTGCTTGCGTTTTTGGTTGCGCATTAAAATATTCAAGCCAATGCTCAGTCGCATTAGGATCAGCTAAGTCGGATTTATTCAAGATTTTAAGGTGAGGTCTTTGCCTTCCTGCACGTATATTCTTAATAACCGGATTAACCGAGCTGCCAGGGATTCTGGCATCAAGTACCTCAATGATGACATCATTAATTTCCATCGCCTTTTCTGCATTATTTTTTGCTGCGGTCATATGACCTGGAAACCACTGAATACTCATAACCCTGCCCTTTAAATTTTTCTTACTAGCCAATCTTTTAATGCTAATGAGTGAATTGAGATTGAGGTAAACTAACGTCTATGCAAACACTTGATGAAATGAAACCTCAACAGTCACCCGAACTTCTCAAATCTTTACATATTTTAACCCGAGATGGAAAAATTAATCAGGATTCAAGAAGAAAGTTAAAGCAGGTCTATCACCTTTACAATTTTATAGAGCCGATTTTAGAAAAGATTAATCAGGAAAATGAGCATTATTCTATTGTCGATCATGGTTGCGGTAAGTCTTACCTTGGTTTTATCTTATACGACCTTTTCATCAAATCAAATTTAGGACAGGTGATTGGTATCGAAACTCGATCTGAGCTTGTAGAAAAATCTAAAGAATTAGCAAAGAAATTAAAATTTGATCGCATGCATTTTATTAATACCGCTATAGCGGATGCTGAAAATTTAGTACCGAATGATGTGGATATGGTCACAGCCCTGCATGCTTGCGACACCGCAACCGATGATGCAATTTTTTTTGGCCTCAAACGAAAAGTGAAATATTTATTTCTGGTACCATGCTGCCAGGCAGAGTTGGCTAAGTTGATGAGAAAAAATAAATCCACCTCTCTTACTCAGCCTATCGCTGAATTGTGGCGGCATCCAATCCACACAAGGGAAGTTGGAAGCCATTTAACAAATGTTTTACGATGCTTGCTACTTGAGTCTCAAGGCTACAAACTGACTGTGACTGAGTTGGTTGGTTGGGAGCACTCCATGAAAAACGAGTTGATTATTGCTGAATATGTGGGGGTTAAAAAAGGCAATGCACGTGAGCGTAGTTTAGAGATTTTGAAGTTGTTTAATTTGCAAGAATTAGAATCAAAATTTATCATTTAAATTTTCTCATTCATATGGTTATGAATCATCAAATTCTTAAATACAAAATAACAATTAAGTTGTTATTTAAAATCAACCAGGGATTTTGTAAGTAAATGAATATTCATTACCCAGCAACGCTGCCCGTCAGCCAACAGGTTGAAAAAATAAAAAAGACGATTGCGAATAATCAAGTCACCATTCTTTGCGGTGAAACAGGCTCGGGAAAAACAACTCAACTGCCTAAAATCTGCCTTTCGATGGGCAGAGGCCAGGATAGATTAATTGGCCACACCCAGCCTAGAAGGATCGCAGCAAGGTCAGTAGCAACAAGAATTGCTAGCGAATTAGATGTCGACCTCGGTACGGAGGTAGGTTTTAAGGTTAGGTTTGCGGATAAAACCTCTAAAGGGACATCGATTAAGGTGATGACCGACGGTATTTTATTAGCTGAGACGCAAAAAGACCCAAAGCTTGTTCAGTACGACACGATCATTATTGATGAGGCCCATGAACGAAGTTTAAATATCGATTTTTTATTAGGCTACATAAAAAATTTACTACCCAAGCGACCTGATTTAAAAATTATTATTACGAGTGCGACGATTGATGTCGAAAAATTTTCAGCGCATTTTAATAAAGCCCCCATCATTCAAGTTTCGGGCCGAACGTTTCCAGTCGATATAATTTACAGACCATTAAAACAGCTCACCCAAGATGTAGTTGAAAATATTGAGGATGCGGTTTTGTCCAGCATTAATGATTTATCTTCAGGTAACAAAGGGGACATTTTAATTTTTCTTCCGGGCGAGCGAGATATCCACGACATCAAAAAATTCTTAAACGATCAGTTAAAAAATAAATTTGAAATTTTGCCACTTTTTTCAAGGTTGCCCGTCAAGGAACAACAAAAAATATTCAAGCAGGGGACCTCGAGAAGAATTATTCTAACGACCAATATTGCAGAAACATCACTCACCGTCCCAGGCATTAAATATGTCATCGATGCCGGTCTTGCTAGAATTGTGCGCTATAACCCAAGACTCAAAATAGAACAGCTCCTCATCGAAAAAATATCTCAAGCCTCCGCCAATCAAAGGTCAGGGCGTTGCGGCCGAATAGCTCCGGGAGTTTGTATTAGGCTCTATGATGAAGAAGATTTTGATCTAAGACCCACCTTTACTGATCCAGAAATCATGCGGACCTCGCTTGCCTCTGTCATCTTAAAAATGGCTTCACTTGATTTAGGCCCGGTACAGGAGTTTCCTTTCCTTCAACCTCCCATCAATAAATTTATTCAGGATGGTTATCAATTGCTTTACGAACTTGATGCGGTTGATCGAGACTTTAAAATCTTACCTATGGGCCATCAGTTGGCCAAGCTTCCACTTGATCCTTCTTTGGGGAGAATCTTAATTGAATCTAACAAACAAGCCTGCCTGAATGAAATTTTAATTATCATCAGTGCACTGAGTATTTCAGATCCCAGGGAGCGACCCTTAGACAAGGCTGAAAAAGCAGATCAAGCGCATCTTTTATTTCACGACCCCGATTCAGGATTCATGAGCTTTATTAAGCTATGGAAATTATTGGATGAAAAAATAAGTATTAAGAGTGGGAAGGGTTTGAGGGCTTTTTGTCAGCAATATTTTGTTTCCTATACAAGGATCAGGGAGTGGCAAGAGCTCTATAAACAGCTTGCCGAGATGACAAAGGAGCTTGATTTTAAGATGAGTCAAAAAAAAGTCACTTATGAAAGAATTCATATATCTCTCCTCACAGGCTTGTTAGGGAATATTGGGACTAAAATTATTGATAGCTATGAATACTCAGGCACAAGGGGAATTAAGTTTTTAATTGGGCCTACCTTGTTTAGAAAGAAAAATTATAAGTGGGTGATGGCTGCTGAGATAATTGATACAGGTAAATTGTATGCCCAATGCATTGCCAAAATTGAGGTGGATTGGATTGAGAGATTATCCAAGCATCTAGTGGAGTATGAATATAGCAACCCGAGATGGAACCCAAAACTGAATAGGGTGGATGCCAGCCAAAAAACATTACTTTATGGCCTTGTCATCAATGCTAACAAAACGATTCATTATGGTTCGATCAATACAGAGGAGTCGAGGGCTATTTTTATAAGGCAGGGGTTAGTTGAAAATCAATATGAATCACCGGCTCCCTTTTGGACGCATAATCAAAAGCTCATTGATGAAATTAAGCAGCTTGAGCATAAGTCTCGAAGGCAAGATATTTTAATTAATGATGACATCCTGTTTGATTTTTATGACAGCAAAATCTCCAATGAAATCATGAACGGGACCGGTTTTGAATTTTGGCGAAAGGGTATTGAGCAAGATGAGCCAAAATTTTTATTCCTATCCAAAGATTACTTGATGCAGAAGAATGCTGACCAGATTGATGACGTTCAATTCCCAGATCAAGTGAAACGAAATAATGTTGACGTGAATTTAAACTACCACTTCGAGCCCAACCACCCCATGGACGGTTTGACTGCTAGCTTTCCTTATCATGGTTTAAGTCAGGTTAAGCAAGAATCATTTGATTGGCTAGTGCCGGGGATGATTCGAGAGAAGGTACTCAATGTATTTAAATTACTTCCCAAACCGGTCAGAAATCAACTTACGCCACTCCCTAAAACCATCACAGAATTCTTAGTGCAGGCCGACACAACCAAAAATTTTAATAGTGAGCTCACACAATTTATTAGGGAAAAAACCAAATCAACGTTGAGAGTCGATGCCAATTTGGTTAAAAATTTACCTATGCACCTGAAAGTAAATTTTATGATCACAGATGACGAGGGAGTTGAAATTGATTCATCAAAAGAATTATCTGAGTTACAAGTCGAACATAAGGAAAGGGTGACGGAGGTTATTGAGGAGGTCGCATTCGATATTGAAAAAGAGGCCCTTACCTTTTGGCCAGAGCATGATATGCCTGAAAAAGTCAGCGCTGAAAGACACGGTGAGGAGATTGTGGGTTACCCGGCACTTATCCCCAATGAAAATAATGTTGACCTTAAGGTTTTGGACAATGAAATCGAGGCAAAGTCTCTGCATCAATTAGGTGTGAGAATGTTACTCACACTTCAATTAAAAGATCGCATAAAAATATTAAAAAAAACACCTCCTCAATTTGATCGCTACGGGCTGTCTTTGAAAACCTATATTGAAACCGACACTTTGAAAGAAAACTTTATTGAAATTGTTTTGAACGAATCAATGAACTGGGGTGAGCACGTGCCGAGGACAAAGGTTAACTTTGAAAAACTGGTTACCTTTGCTAAGAAAAGAATTGGGGAGGTGATTATTGAACTTTCAAATTCTTTGACATCGATTGCTGAATGTTACCATGCCATCACGCTTGCCTTAAAAAAACAAAAACATTTAACTGCGATAGTAAGGGAGGATATCGACGAGCAGTTAGAACTTTTATTACCCGCTTATGAGCCTCCTTTATTTGTTTATAGTCAGATAAAACATTTCCCAAGATACTTGGCAGCATTAAGGATTCGTATTGAAAAATACACACAACGTCAAGAAAAAGATGCCGAATCACTCAAAGGACTCAGGCGTTTACAAGACAAATGGATTGAGAAGGTGGTTGACTTTGTTGAAAATGACGAGGAAGTGCCCGATATGTATGTGGAATTTCAATATGCACTGCAAGAATTAAGAGTCTCCTTATTCGCACAAGAATTAAAAACCTTATATCCCATCTCACTGAAAAGAGTTGAGAAGCAATGGCATGAGATGATGTTGAAATGATAAATAAAATAAAAAAATTGATCGGCTTGGTCAGTGAAAAAAAACCTCAACGAGAGGGTAGTTTTGATGAAATGACGGTGGATATGAGTGAATCAAATGATGTGAGATCGATGCACATTGGTTCACCGACGATCCAAAGCTCAATGAGGATTAGTGATCCTTACCACCTAGAATTAGGCTACACGCAAATTATGGCATTGGCCGCTATTTTTCTAGATAAACCAAAGGATTTATTATTTGTAGGCCTCGGAGGTGCGGCCATACAAAAATTTTTTTACAAATGGTTTCCTAAAGCCAACTGCCTCACCGTAGAAATTAATCCGAGTGCTATCAATGTGGCGAAGCAGTTTTTTAAAATCCCTCAAAGATCGAAGCGTTTTAAAATTATTCAAGATGACGGCATTGATTATATTAAAAATTTGGAAGATGAGTATGACCTCATCCTGTCTGATGCATTTGAGGAATATGGTTTACCCGAAGTATTTTGTGAAATTCCTTATTTTGAAAGTTGTCGGGCGAGGCTGACTGAAAAGGGTATTTTTATGATCAACTTATGGGGATCAGACCCCAGAACAAAAGCCTATATTGATCGGATAAAACTGACCTTTGATTACCGCGTGCTTCATTTAAAATCATCAACGTCAGGCAACATTATTGTGTTTGCTTTTAATTCACAACCCAGTGAGTCACGAATTGATCATTTAAAAAGAAAAATATTAACCATGGAAAAACAAATTGACTTTGATTTGATGGTATATTTCAACAAAATTTTAAAAAACCAAAAGAATAAAACGAATCACCTTTTTCTTTAACACTTAGGAACCTAACTTGAAATCAAATTATTTTGCATCCTGCCCACGAGCACTTGAGGCGTTATTAGTTAAAGAATTAGAAGCACTCAAAATCGAGTCACCTAATCAAGTCGATGGGGGTGTTGAGTTCTCATGCTCAATGGAGCAGATGTACCGTGCGAACATCACCAGTCGAGTAGCCACCCGCATCATGATGAGAATTAAGAAAGGGACTTATGAAACTGAGGATGACCTTTATCAAGCCGCATTAGAGATTAACTGGTTTGATTATTTCGACCTTACAAATTCTATTAAGGTCAGTACAACCGGCGTGAAATGCCCTTTAAAAAGTTTAGATTTCATGACGCTCAGAATTAAGGATGCGGTTTGCGATAGCTTCAGAAAAAAAATGAATAAGCGACCCGATGTGGATATTAGGCATCCTGATATACGCATCCATCTTTATTTAGAAAAAAATGAATACTTTATTTATCTAGATACCTCAGGTGATCCTCTCTATCAAAGAGGTTTTAGAAAATCGAGTGTAGAAGCACCGATCAAGGAAAATCTTGCTGCGGGTATTATTTTATTAAGCGGTTGGGAGCTCGGTCAAGCGATGCTCGATCCGATGTGTGGTAGTGGTACATTTTTAATTGAAGCTTCCATGATGGCACTGAATCAAATGCCAGGATTGAGAAGAAATTTTGGTTTTGAAAATTGGAAGAATGTTGATGCAAAGCTTTTAAAGCAAATTAAGTCAGATTACGAATCAGAGAAAAAACCACTTACTTTTTCACGAATATATGGATCTGATAAAGACCTTCGAGCTATCCGTGTCGCTAAACGAAATTTAGTAGAAGCAGGACTGGAGGAGGCTGTGCAATTAGTCTGTAAGAAAATTACAGAGATTATACCTCCATTTAATGAGGGCGTGATGATTACTAACCCACCTTACGGTATCCGAATAGGAGAGGATGAAGAGCTTGCTGAAGCTTATCCTCTATGGGCAAGTTGCCTTAAGAATAAGTTTTCAGGATGGCGGACTTATTTTCTAACGAGCGATTTTAGATTACCCAAGCTGATGCGTCTATCTCCATCAAAGAAAACACCTTTATATAATGGTGCACTAGATTGCCGTTTATTCGAGATTAAAATGGTCGCTGGTAGTAATCGTAAAAAATAGTTTTCTTAACTTATATTTGATTTATTTTTGTATAGAGCAAAAATAGTAATGATTGAGGCTGCTAAAATTAAGTAAGACGGACTGATAGGGTTTCCTGTTTTTTCAAAAACCCATGTCGCTGCCAAAGGCGTGAGTCCTCCTGCAACCCCTAATGTTAAATTATAACCAAGCCCAATAGTTGTGCACCGAACCGCTTCGGGGATTGATAAGACCATGAAGGCATTTAAGGGTGCAAGGTAAGACCCTAAGATAATTGTGAGTCCCAACTGACCAAGGAAGGCTAAATTGACATCATGATGATTCATAAGATAGAACAAAGGCACAACAAATAAAAGCATAAGCATGGAAGTAATTTGAAGCATTAATTTTTTCCCAACTTTGTCTGTAAAGTAACCTGATAAAAGTACGACGCCAATTAGGATGACCATAGAAATAGAATTGATATTTAAAGCAAGTGAGGGTGTAAATTTTTCTGCCACCTCAAACCAGGTGACCAGGTAGACAAAGATTAAATAAAAACCGACCGCGTTGAGAAAGACCAAGCCACTGATATTAAATAATAGGGGCAGGTGGTTTTGAAAAACCACAAGCACCGGTGGTTTGAGTGTTGGAGCCGGGACCTCATCAACGAGATGTCGTCTTAAAAATAGACCAACGATTCCAATCACAAGGCCAAATAAAAAAGGTACACGCCAACCCCAGGCATTAATTGTTTCTTCTGACATCAGATGATTCATTAAGTCACCCGTAAAGGAACCCAACAAAATGCCACCAATAGCACCACAGGTAATGGTTGCCCCCATGAGCGATTGCCTATTTTTAGGTGCATGTGAAACCAAGTAAATAATGGAAGTTGTGAACTCACCTCCAACAGACAGGCCCTGAATCATTCTTAATAATACGAGTGTGTAAGCTGCCCAAACACCCCAGGCATTATAGTCAGGCAAGATGCTGACAAAAAAAGTCGGAATTGCCATGGCCGTGACCGATAAATTGAGGGCAACTTTTTTTCCGTACTTGTCTCCTACGTGACCAAAAATAATGGCACCGATAGGGCGCATAAGATACCCAACAGCAAAGATACTAAAAGCCATTAATAATTGTGCGGTAGGATCAGATTTTGGAAAGAACGCCAAACCGATGGCTGATGCAAAATAGCCATATATAGCAAAGTCATACCATTCGAGAACATTCCCAATCAGAGCTGAAGCAATAGTTTTTTTATTAGTTGAAGCCATTTTTTGATTATAGCTTGATTATTCTTTAAGGAATCTAAAAACTCCCCATCACCCCAAAGGATCCGGATACGGAATGAATCTCATCTGAGCTGTCCATGAAGTTACCCGCCACATAAGCTTTTATCCCATTAGTGAGTTGGTAATCTAATCCGACACCAATATTGAAGTAAGTGTTTTCTTATGTAAAGAAAATTTTATTTAAAAAGAATAACTTAACGCAACATTAAAGGAGCGTCCCATCGCATAGACTTGGGTGCCGTTAGACCGATTGATACCTGTTGACATAGTGGCACCTTGACCCAAGTATTCACCACCCAGTGGGTCGGCATAACTCTTATCTAAGATATTTTCTACCTCACCAATAATAGATACTGATTTCCATTGGTAAGAGCTGATGAAATCAAACTTAGCGAAACCTGCTGTCTCTCTTTCCTGTCTAGTGCTGTTCACGTCATCCTTCTCATCTACTAGGATCATAGATAGGTTATTACTCCAGCTGCCGACATTTTGGTTAATTGCTACCGTTAAGTTGGGTGGCATCATATTATAAAGATCGGTATCTGCATCCGTATTGCGTCCCTTTTGGTAATTAAATTTACTAAGTAAATTAAAGTTACCAAAGTTTAGTGTTTTAAATAGATGCATATCAGCACCCACATCCAAACCATAGATAGTGGCTGTTTGATTATCAAATTTTAAGTTTCGATAACCATCAGTTCGATCAGCAATCACATTCGCATCAATATAATCATTGATGTATGTGTAGTAAGGGTTTACTTTTACTCGCCAATTTTTGTTTGAGTCTTCGTGGTTTATCACCAACCCGACCTTATGCGCTGTTTCTGGTTTTAGATCAATATTACCCACATAACCATTTCCATCACCATAGAGGTTATTCATATTGGCTGCCATCGTCCATGTTGACCAGGTATAGCGCTGATATAAATTCGGGCTTCTTGTTTTCATGGAGTAACCCAGTTCAACTGAGCTGTCTTCCTCCATGTTGTATCTCGTTAGCAAGCTGATGTCGATATTCTCATCCGTTTGTTTCTTCTTGGATGCATTAAAGGCGTCTGAATCTCTCTTTTGATTTGACATCATATTATTGGTTTGG
Organism: Methylophilales bacterium; assembly: GCA_019823025.1. Classification (NCBI taxonomy): domain Bacteria; kingdom Pseudomonadati; phylum Pseudomonadota; class Betaproteobacteria; order Nitrosomonadales; species Methylophilales bacterium. The sequence continues at coordinate 1,335,730 of CP081940.1, forward strand.
TTATAGCCATGCACATCATCAGCATCTGTTTGCACAATACCTAAACGTGCCCCAATAGAGGTAATCCAATTTTCTGCCCACAAACTATCCAACTGTCCATAAACATCAAATCGGTTACGCTTACCGTTGTTTATATTTAAAAAATCATTACCCGTCATCATGCCGGTGCCTGAATTTGAATCCCAGGTGTCATCGAGTTGGTAGTATTGAACCTCGGAACCCACTTTTAAGGTATCTTGATCATTCAAAAAAATCTCGCTATCCACCGCTAAACCTGCAGTGAATCCATCGGCCTCCATCGGCATGCCAAAGCTCGTATTTCCCATTTTGGTATAAGTGTATTGCTTGTCTGGACCAAAATTATGCTTATGATTAGTGTCATCAACATAAACACGCGAGGTTAATTTCCCCCAATCGTATTCACCCTTCTGGCTTAAGTTGAGCTGGTAATTTTTATTGCCAACCGAATCCATTCTCTGGTTATCAAAATTCTCATAAGGGCTGTCATGATAGGCCGCAATGACTTGATAGATTTCGTTATCAATAGCTTTCGATAATGAGAGTTGATGGTTTTGGTTTTTATAAGCCGATGAACCCACTTCATCACCATCTAGGTAACCACGGTCAGGTGCTGCAAGACCTGCATCCTTAAAAGTACCACCTGCGTAATAATTATCCG